>JAAWCE010000006.1 GCA_022793065.1 Lachnospiraceae bacterium | reverse complement strand
GTAGATATAAGCCAGAAGTGCGCCAATGATTCTAAGCTAATGAAGCCTCTTATGGCATATATACTGTAAAATATTAAATTTTCAAGGTTCATGTGGAGGTTCAAACATAGAAAACACTATGTTTTGACCCCAGCATCATTATATTAATATAAAGAATAAGGAGTTGCAGGGTTTTTTCAAGTTGGAAGTTGGGGCGATTCATTATCAGAGAAACTTGTAATAAGAGAGAAACGGAGGAACGGGGAAAGTGGGAAAATGGAGAAAGTGGAAAAGGTTGTTGGCAGGTGCGGCAGCGGTAATAGTTTTGTCAGTGCAGTTACCAGTGGATTCGTTGGCAATGCAGTCAGCAGGAAATGATTTGTGTTTGCAGACGGCAGAAAATGGGTTAGCAGCACAGGAGTCAGTTTCAGGTGAAGGATTGGATTGGAATATAGAAGAAAGCGCATTATCAGAGAACAATATAGAAGATAAGACGGTTGCAGGTGAGAAAGCATCAACGCAGATTGAGGAAAGCGTCCAGACCGGGTATGTGAACGGGACTGACAATGCGGTAAGCTGGACTTATGACCCTGAGACGAAAACGACGACGGTGACGGGGGAGGGGACGAGGAATAATATAACATGGAGCGAAGAATCAGCGTTTCCGAAAGAAACGGAGTATATTCGGTTTGAAAATTGTAAAATGCAAGGATCACTTTATTGCTTGTTTTATGGATTGACAAATTTGTTGTCTATAGATTTTGCAGGATTACAGATGGAAAATATAACGAACATGAGAGCTATGTTTTACGGCTGCAGCGGCCTGAGAAGCCTGGATTTAGGAAGCTTTGACACAAGCAAGGTGACGAACATGGAGTATATGTTTTACGGCTGCAGCGGCCTGACAAGCCTGGATATAGGAAACTTTGACACAAGCCGGGTGACGGACATGGAGTATATGTTTTACGGCTGCAGCGGCCTGAGAAGCCTGGATATAGGAAGCTTTGACACAAGCCGGGTGACGGACATGGGGTATATGTTTTACTACTGCGGCGGCCTGAGAAGCCTGGATGTAGGAAGCTTTGACACAAGCCAGGTGACGGACATGGGGTATATGTTTTACTACTGCGGCGGCCTGAGAAGCCTGGATATAGGAAGCTTTGACACAAGCCAGGTGACGGACATGAGTGGTATGTTTTCCTACTGCGGCGGTCTGACAAGCCTGGATATAGGAAGCTTTGACACAAGCCAAGTGACGTGCATGGAGTTTATGTTTTCCTACTGTAGCGGCTTGACAAGCCTGGATTTAGGGAACTTTGACACAAGCCGGGTGATGAACATGGGGTATATGTTTTTACACTGCAGTGGCCTGAGAAGCCTGGATATAGGAAACTTTGACACAAGCCGGGTGACGAGCATGTGGTCTATGTTTTCCTCCTGCAGCGGCCTGAGAAGCCTGGATATAGGAAGCTTTGACACAAGCCGGGTGACGGACATGGGGTATATGTTTTCCGGCTGCAGCGGCCTGAGAAGCCTGGATATAGGAAGCTTTGACACAAGCCGGGTGACGGACATGAGGTCTATGTTTTACGGCTGCAGCGGCCTGACAAGCTTGGATTTGGGAAGTTTTGACACAAGCCAAGTGACAGACATGGGGTATATGTTTTCCGGCTGCAGTTCTTTGGATATTTTAAGTACACCTAAAAAAATGGGAAGTGTAATTGTAGCTTTGCCTGCTATCTATACAGATGCCGCAGGAAATCAGACAACTGAGCTGACAGCTTCTTTCGCAGGCACTACTTTGACCAAAGTAGATGATACGCAAGGATTGTTGTCAGGGTATGTGGATGGGACTGACAATATGGTGAGTTGGATTTATGACCCTGAGACGAAAACGGCGACGGTGACGGGGGAGGGAAAGAGGACTGCAGCAGGGAGCGAATCAGCTTTTCCGAAGGAAACGGAGTATATTCGATTTGAAAATTGTACAATCGAAGGATTGTATGATAGATTGTTTTATAAGTTGGAGAATTTGATATCCATAGATTTTACAGGATTAGAAATGAAAAATGCGACGTCCATGTGGGGTATGTTTTATGGCTGCAGTAGTATCACAAGCCTGGATTTAGGAAGTTTTGACACAAGCCAGGTGATGTCCATGGGGGTGATGTTCCGTGACTGCAGTAGTTTGACAAGTGTGGACTTAGAAGGAATAGACACAAGTCATGTGACGGATATGGGGGCTATGTTTTACGGTTGTAGTAATTTGACAAGATTAAACTTGAAAGGAATAGATACAAGCCATGTGTTGAGTATGGGGAATATGTTTAGGGGGTGTAGTAGTTTGGAGCACCTTGATTTAGGGGATTTAAATACGAGCCAGGTAACGGACATGTGGTATATGTTTGAAGGATGTAGTAGCCTGGAGAGTCTTGATTTGGGAGGCTTAGATACAAGTCAAGTGACGACCATATATGGGATGTTTTATGGCTGTAGCGGTTTGACAAGCCTGAACTTGGAGGGCATGGATACGAGCCAGGTGACGGAGATGGTATGTATGTTTAAAGGCTGTAGCGGTTTGACAAGTCTGGACTTAAAAGGAATGGATACCAGCCAGGTGACGTCTATGAGATCAATGTTTTCCGGCTGCAGCAGTCTGACAAGCCTGGATTTAAGTAATTTCAATACCGATCAGATGACAGATATGTATGGAATGTTTTCTGACTGCAGCAGTCTGACAAGTTTAGAGTTGGAAAATATTGACACAAGCCAGGTAAGGAGCATGGAAGAAATGTTTTCCGGCTGCAGCAGTTTGGAAAATCTGAATCTCAGTAATTTTACTATTAAAAATGGGACAGAGACAAATTCTATGTTAGACGGCTGTATCAACTTATCAACTATCATCGCCCCTTCTGGTCACATGGGCAATTCCATTGCATTACCTTCAGCAATAGATTACATATGGAGACTGCCCGACGGTACAGAGGTAACGGAAGTGCCAAAGGGGCTGGAAACTGCAGTTGAAATTACCAGGCGTGAAGCTGCATCTAAGGAACCTGAAATTATTCATGTTTCCACCACTGAAGAACTATTATCCGCAATAGGTTCTTCACGGAGTATCATTCTTGCCGATGGGATTTATGAGATAAATACGCGATTAACATTATCTGGATTAGAAGATTTAGTCATTCAGGCGGAAAATCCCGGACGGGCGGAAATTTTGTCCCATGACGGCTCCGAGTCGGTGGTGTTTGTAAAAGATTGTACCAATATTAAAATTTCGGGCTGTATTATGGGGCATGAAGTTTTGGTAAGTGCAGGCTGCAGTGAAGGGGGGAATGTTATAAACGTGTATACTTCCCAGGAAATTAAAATATCAGATTGTGACCTTTACGGATGTGGCGTTATAGGAATATTGGGACATAACAGTCAGGACATCTGTGTGGAAAACAGTGTAATTCGTGACTGCAAAAATAGTATGGCATATTTTTATGCAAGCAAAGGGAATGTTGTATTTAAGAATTGTGTCATGAGCGGGAATAATTACAGCGATAATCGTAAAAATGCCGCGATATTAAGTTATGCCAATAATTTGCAGTGGAATTTGGAAAACTGTGTTTTTTTGAATAACCGTTATAGTGAATTTACAAATATTACTGATGAAAATATGACAATATCGTACAGTATATTCCAGGACAATATATGGGATAATCAGGAACCAGGTGAGTATGGTATTTGTCTGAACGGGCTGACCTGGCAGATAGAGGGCGATATTCTTAAGCTGGGATATCCGCTGCGTTTTGCGGATAGCACTGTCATAGAAAGCGCACAGGTGGAACCTTTGCCCTATAGCGATGCTTCGCTGCCATGGAAAAAGTATAGTTACCGGGCGGTGGATAAGGCATGGGAAGAGCAGGCAGTACTTCCCGCCGCAGTGAAATTTGTACCTTATGAAATTGCGTTGACAAATGGCGGTAATCAGGGAGTTACTGCCCAAAGGGCTGAATGGCCGGAGGAACTGGAAGGGTTTACGCTGTCGGACGACGGCAAGGTGAACGGCGTGCCGAAGGTCAGCGGCAATTTTACCTTTACGGTATTTATAACTGACAGCGAAGGCGCCGAGAGAGCATGTAAGTATATTTTGGAGGTTACGGAAAATACAGAAGAGAATTATGACACATATGCAGACCCAGGGTATGAACTGGTGAAACTGGTGCCGGATATTTATCTGGAAGACTTGCCTGAGGATGGGGAGCAGCTTATGGTTTCCCAAGGGGCATTTGAAGAATTTGTGGCATTGTATCTGGACGGAGAACTGCTGACGCCGGGAGAGGACTATGTAGCGGCGTCAGGGAGCACCAGGATTACCATAATGAATCAGACATTGAAACGAAACGGTGTGGGAATGCATACTCTGGCAATGGAATTCCGCATAGCTGGAACCAATGACCTGAGATGGGCGGCGCAGAATTTCATCATTGCGGATGAAAAGGACGACGAAGGAAATGAAGACAGCGGAAACCAGGACGGAAGCAATGGAAATGAGGGTGGAGGCAATGAGGACGAAAACCAGGGCGGAAACAATGGTGATGAAAATCAGGGCAACACAATTCAGGGTGAAGAGGTATCTGACAGAGTCATTACTTATACTGTGAAAAAGGGAGATACTCTGTGGAAGGTGGCAGGTCAGCTATTTGGTTCGGGACGTTATTGGAGAAGGATTTATGAAGAAAATAAGACAGTAATTTCAAATCCGAACAGACTTCGTATAGGCCAGATACTTACAATTACCTTATATCAGACCGATGTTTCCGCGGCACAGTCAGCGGGGAGTGAACCAGGCAAGTCAGGGACAATGGGCGGCAAGACAACCTATATTGTAGAAGCAGGGGATAACCTGTATAAGATTGCATCAAAGCTGTACGGACACGGCAGGTATTGGGAAGAGATATACAAGGCGAACCAGGATAGGATAGCTGAACCGGAGAAAATATATGCAAAGCAAGTTCTTGCCATTCCTTAAAGGCAGGGGTATGAGATAAAAGCATAATGTTAAAGGAGTGAATAGAAAAATATAGGCGCAGAGTTATATTAGCACAAGAGGCGGCGTCAGCCGTCTCCTGTGCTTTTTTTAGTACGGGGCAGTACGGAGGAAATCTGTCATTAAAGCGGCGCATATATGGTGCGGAGAGTAAAAAAATTGCCAATGTTTGATTCCATATGTGGTAAAGCGCATAAAGTTATGGTACAATGTTGACACAGAAAAGCATTGTGTCAACTGTTGATTCCATTTGCGCTAAAGCGCATAAAGTTATGGTACAAGGTTTGGTGTTGGTATATCAGAGTATTGTAACAAACTGAACCCCCTTTGCGTGAAAACGCACAAAAGAATGGAAGAATGTAGTAGTAGGAAACGGTTGAATACTGACTGAGAGAAGATAGAAAGGGTAGGGAAGAATTCTGAGATGGAAGAAAGTGTAGATACAATGTCCGGTGAACGGATGCAGTTTGCCGTACTGATAGACGCGGATAATATCAGCTCAAAATATGCGGTGACTATTTTTGAAGAGTTGGAGAAGTATGGTTTGACAACATATCGCCGTATTTACGGCAACTGGTCAAAAGGGAATGGTTGGTCGGAGGGAATGTTGTTAGAATATTCCATAATGCCGGTACAACAGTTTTCGTATACCACAGGCAAAAACGCAACGGATATGGCAATGGTAATTGATGCCATGGATATTCTCTATAAAAATAAAGTACAGGGATTTTGTCTGGTCACAAGCGACAGCGACTTTACAAGGCTTGCTATGAGGCTGCGGGAAGAGAATATGTTTGTGCTGGGAATGGGAGAGTCGAAGACGCCGTTGGCTTTGGCAAGGGCTTGCAATAAATTTATTCACCTGAATCTGGTAGCGGAACAAAATATGTTGGAGAGAAATTCCAGAACGAATGAGAGTAATGATGTTTGTGATGAAGGGTTGGCAGATGAACAGAATGTAACGCCAATCTCCGAAGTGCGTCAGGCCATTTTGGCGTTGATTAATGAAAATGGCGGGAACAGGGTGGATTTGGCACAAGTTGGAAATCGCCTGAATGATAAATTTACAGATTTTGATGTGCGAAATTATGAATATACAAAATTGAGTACCATGATATCTCAAGAGCTTGCGGCAGATTTGAACATTAGGAAAATCAATAATCAGCATTATGTGGAACGTCGTTCTACGCTGAGTAAAGATAAATTGGAACAGGAAATTTGTCATATTATAGAAAAAAATGGCGGAATGGTGGAAAATCTGGCCTTTTTAAATGATGAACTGCACAAGAAATACAAGCAGCTTGATTTCAGACAATTTGGATATAATCGGATTTCCAGCTTTCTGCGGAGCCTAGGGTCCGTGACAGTGCATGAAAATGAGGTTATATTGAAAGACAGAAAGTAACAGGTAGAAAATGGAGTTCAGTATATTTGACTATATGCGTGATAACGATATGGAAAAAGAAGCGCCGCTTGCAGCCAGGATGCGCCCTAAGACATTGGATGAGGTAGTGGGTCAGGAGCATATCATTGGGAAGGACAAGCTGCTTTACCGGGCTATTCAGGCGGATCAGATTAGATCCGTTATCTTTTACGGTCCGCCGGGCACAGGAAAGACTACGCTTGCCAGGGTGATTGCCAATACTACCAGCGCGGATTTTACTCAGTTAAACGCTACCATAGCGGGCAAAAAGGATATGGAAGAAGTGATTGCTAAGGCCAAAGATAATCAGGGTATGTATGGCAGGCATACCATTCTTTTTATTGATGAGATTCATCGTTTTAATAAAGGGCAGCAAGATTATCTTCTTCCTTTTGTGGAGGATGGAACGGTTATCTTAATTGGGGCCACTACGGAGAATCCTTATTTTGAAGTCAATGGTGCATTGCTGTCCCGTTCCATTATATTTGAATTGAAGCCCATTCCCAGGGAGGCAGTGAGAGAGTTGCTTAGAAAAGCAGTCTACGATACCGACAGGGGGATGGGGGCGTATGAGGCAGTGATTGACGAAGAGGCGTTGGAGTTTCTGGCGGATATTTCGGGAGGCGATGCAAGGCAGGCGTTAAATGCCATTGAGCTTGGGATTATGACCACGGAGCGAAGCGGCGACGGTAAGATTCATATTTCATTAGAGGTGGCACAGGAGTGTATTCAGAAAAGGGCGGTGCGATATGATAAATCCGGTGACAGCCATTATGACACTGTATCTGCTTTTATTAAAAGTATGCGGGGGTCGGATCCGGACGCAGCGATTTACTATTTGGCAAGGATGCTTTACGCGGGGGAAAGTATCACCTTTATTGCCAGGCGAATTATGATATGTGCGGCGGAGGATGTGGGGAATGCGGATCCTAATGCTTTGGTGGTGGCAACCAATGCCTCCCTTGCAGTGGAGCGGATCGGTATGCCGGAAGCGCAGATTATTTTGGCCCAGGCAGTGTCATATGTGGCGTGCGCACCCAAAAGCAATGCAAGCTGCAAAGCTATTTTTAAGGCGATGGAGGTGGTGAAGCAGACAGGCACTTTGCCAATACCGGTTCATTTGCAGGATGCCCATTATAAAGGAGCGGCGAAGCTGGGAAAAGGAACGGGGTATTTGTATGCGCATGACTATCCCAACCATTATGTAGAACAGCAATATCTGCCCTATGAATTGAATGGCCGGGAATTTTATCGTCCTACCGGGAACGGTTATGAGGTTAAGATAAGAGAACATATGAGTAAAATCAAAGCTATGAATAAAAATACTGATATAAATCAAGACAAAAGATAAGTTATAATTAGGTATAAGAAAGATTAAAAGCGAAACTAAAGCAATCCGGCGTCAGGAAAACTTGTCAGATTTCAGATTTGAAAAAAACTACAAAAACTGAAATCTGACAGGATAAGGTATGCAATCTGAATAAAACTACAACTTTCAATCATTAAAAAAGCTGTTCAACTAAATACTGATATATTTCTTGGTTCTTTTTCTGCCAATTATCACAGATGGCTGCCGCAGTGTCTTCTATTGGAACGGAGAGTGTAATATCCACTAAGGTAATGCCCCGTTCCTGGGCTATAAGATGAGCCTCAAATTCTCCGGAAGTTGATTTGTAATAATTGCCTAACACGGATACTTCATTCCGCAAATCGTACTCATTTTCACGAAAATAAATATCAATGTCTTGCTTTATGGCATCGCTGATATGATTTTGAAAAAATTGCAGTGTTTGCCGTCCCTCTGAAGTAATGGACAGCAGGGTGCGATTATGTGTGGTTTTGGAGGAAAGCAGCCGGGCCTCCAACAGCTCGTGAATGGCCTGTTGGAGGGTAAGATAATTGGTATATTCCCGATCCAGAATGTAATCGCTGACCTGTGCGGCAGTTATGGGAAAAGTGATACGGTTCAACATATAGAGTAATATTAATTTGTAGAGTGTCAAAGGGTCTTGCAGCATGAGTCCTCCTATTCTGTGCCGTCGCTGTTTTACGAAAGGTATCAGATTCGTCATGCGCATGAACTATACTTGTCTGATATGGGATTTGACAGCGTCCGCCACTGCTTCTACAACTTTGGGATTGAAGGCTTCCGGCATAATGTTCTCTTCACTTAGCTCGTTTTCAGGGACAAGACCGGCGATTGCCTTTGCGGCGGCCAGTTTCATTTCTTCCGTAATCTGCGTTGCACGGCCTTCCAGAGCGCCTTTGAAGATGCCGGGGAAAGCTACAACATTGTTAATCTGGTTAGGAAAGTCGCTTCGGCCTGTGCCAACCACCCTGGCGCCGGCGGCTTTGGCCTGATCCGGCATGATTTCAGGTATGGGATTGGCCATGGGGAATAAGATGGAATCATGGTTCATGGATGCCACCATTTCAGGGGTTACGATATTGGGAGCGGATACGCCCACAAAGATATCGGCGCCCTTCAGGGCATGGGCAAGCGTACCTGTTTCTCCGGAAAGATTTGTGACTTTTACCATTTCCTGCTGCATCCAGTTCAAACCCTCTGTGGCCGGGGAGATGATTCCGGTCTTGTCGCACATGATGATATTGGGAAAACCATAGGTTAGAAGAAGCTTGGTAATGGCAATGCCGGCGCTGCCGGCGCCATTTACTACTACCTTGCAATTTTCTTTTTGCTTGCCCACTACTTTCAGGGCGTTCATAATTCCGGCCAGTACTACAATGGCAGTACCATGCTGATCATCATGAAAAACGGGAATATCCAAAGTGGCTTTCAGACGTTCTTCGATTTCAAAACATCTGGGAGCGCTGATATCTTCCAGGTTAATCCCTCCAAATGCCGGCGCCAGCCAGGTGACTGCTTTTATGATTTCTTCGGTGTCCTGTGTGTCGAGGCAGATGGGGACGGCGTTAATGCCGCCAAACTCTTTAAACAGGACTGCTTTTCCCTCCATGACGGGCAGTGCGGCATGGGGACCGATATTTCCCAGGCCCAGAACAGCGCTGCCGTCCGAGACCACGGCCACGGTGTTAGCCTTTATGGTATACTGATAAGCAGTTTCTTTATCTTTGGCGATTACTTTGCAAGGCTCCGCCACGCCCGGAGTATAAGCGATTGCCAGATCCTCTCTGGACTTTACGGGAGCTTTGGAAACGGTTTCTAACTTGCCGTTCCATTTTTCGTGCATGAGAAGGGCTTTATTTGTGTCTGTGCTTGTCATGATAGTACCTCTTTTTCTTTTCGTTTTATGTGCTTTATGGGTATCATCATATACCAGTTTCTTATTGTATGCAAGTTGTAATTAGAAAATTTTGAAGCTTTCTTACCATGAAAAATTCTTACTATGAAAGTTTAAAGCCCATTCCCCAAACTGTCTGAATGTAGGAATCCGTTCCGCTTTCCTTTAATTTAGCCCGGATATTGCTGATATGTACGTTAATGGTCTTGTCTTCGGCCAAATATTCTTCACCCCAGGCATATTCATAGATCATTTGTTTGGAAAATACTCGTTTGGGATTGCGGATGAGAAGTTCTAGGATTAAGAATTCATGTTTTGTCAGCTCAATGGAGGCGCCGTTGGCCCACATTTCCTGCGTGGAGGAATTCAGCGTCCAATTGCGAAAGTGGTAAGTGGTATCGTCATCTTGCGGATGGAAAGAATTTTTTTCCCGACGACGGAGCTGCACCTGTATTCGGACCAAAAGTTCAGGAAGGTCAAATGGTTTACAGATATAATCTTCTGCACCGGCCGAAAGAATGTCTACTTTGCTGTCCAGGCTGCTTTTGGCAGATAGTACGATGACGGGGACTTTCTGTGAGAATTGTGCCACAAGCTCTTCTCCAGGGATACCGGGCAGCATTAAATCCAATAAAATAAGATCAAATTGTTCTATGGAAAATAGCAGTTTCGCTTCACTGCCTGAGAATGCCTGAGTGCACGTATAACCGTGCGATTCCAGGTAATCGCGGATAATTGTATTATTTTCCGCATCATCTTCGACGATTAACAGATGTATCATGATATGTTCCTCCAGCCCTGATATCCGGATAAAACCGGATGTGCGCATGGGGGGAAGCGCACCGCATTTTGAAGCGATGGTTCCCTTATGCGTACATAGAGTGATTTTATCATAATCAGAAGAAATTGAGAAGTGTTTTATGCTTCTTCCAGGCTGCCTGTATAATTTGTTCGCTCTCTTCCCATCATAATATAATCACAGTCCACTTCCAGGGCGTTGCACAGGTTATATAAAACCTGTGCGGAGAATCCTTTTTTGCCGTTTTCTATTTCATATAGAAATTTAGGGGAAATAGAGGCTTGTTCCGCCAGATATTTCCGTGTGTAACCATGTGAGATTCTTGCCGCGTGAATTCTTTTCCCTGCTTCCATGTAAATGTTTATCATCTGTAATCCCCCTGTTGTATATTATCTTCCGGTATTTTGATTACTTAATTTTTGCTGTATTTTTTCAGGTCTTCCATAACATGGAGAATTGCTTTATCTATGTGAGCCTGTTCGTCTTTGAGATAAAATATATTATCTTTGTTTTGCGTAAAATATAATAAAAGCTTTAACATAAGGAACATTTTATCCGAATCGGAGCAGTTCATGATCTGATTCCATAAAGTATCGGACTGTACATTGTCACCCAATAATATGTAATCCGTAGTCACCTGCAATTTACGGTTCAGTTTTCTGAGGCCATTGAGGGAAATTTGATTTTCCGCATTTTCGATTTTTTTATATCCTGACAAGGATATTCCCAGAATTTCGGCAAACGCTTCTTGCGTCAGTCCGGCTTTTTCACGGATGAATCGTATTCTTGCCGCCGTGTCCAGCCTGTCTTTTAAAAGGTCTTTGTCCATGCCCTATATCCTCCCGAAGATTATATAGTCCATATTATCCTATACAGTTTTGGAAAATTTATCCAGATATTTATAGTGTACTAAATAGATATTATATATGTATTTTTTGAGGGGTCTGATTTTTACTATATTTTCTATGCTAATATTTGATTTCATGATTAATACAAAAATTTGTAAAAATGAGTTGACAAATGAGTAATTTCGTTGTATACTAACAAAGTCGGTTGTACAAGCGACCTAAAAATGGAATCTTAGCTCAGCTGGGAGAGCATCTGCCTTACAAGCAGAGGGTCATAGGTTCGAGCCCTATAGGTTCCATTCCAACGAAAGTTGGCATAGACGGCGAGATAGCTCAGTTGGCTAGAGCATACGGTTCATACCCGTAGTGTCGAGGGTTCAAATCCCCCTCTCGCTATGTGAAAGTCCTGAAAACCTTGCAAAGAAGGTTTTTCAGGATTTTTATTTTTGAAAAGGAGAAGTGTTGGAAGAGCTATGGAAATCAGACGTGGTGAGGAAAGGGATCTGAAAGGTATTCATAGGTTGCTTCGGCAGGTGTTAATGGTACATCATGAGGGGAGGCCGGATTTATTTAAAAGCGGTACGGAAAAGTATACGGATGATGAGCTTTTGAATATTCTTCATGACGACCGGAAACCGATATTTGTGGCGACGGATGAGAACGGCAATGTATTTGGCTATGCTTTTTGTATATTGCAGCAACATTTGCACGATAATATATTGACTGACATTAAGACCTTATATATTGATGATTTATGTGTGGATGAAACTTGCAGAGAACAACATATCGGGAGAAAATTATATGAGTATGTACTGGCGTTTGCCAGGGGGGAAGGCTGTTACAATTTGACGCTGAATGTCTGGGCATGTAATCCGGGAGCGAGGGCATTTTATGAAAAATGCGGCCTTGCGCCTCAGAAGATAGGGATGGAGAAGATATTGTAACAGAAAGATATGAAAAGGCGGAGTAGAAATGGAGCGGGAGGAAAGTTTGAAAGTAAACTTTCAAATATCGAAATTAGTGCCCGCCAGAGGCGGGCATGGAGGTATAAGTTTGAAAGTAAACTTTCACATATTGATTGATATGTGCGCTAAAGCGCACAGGGGGTATAAAAATGGAAAAGATTGATATAGTGATGGAAGCGGATAACGGACAGGAGACGAATATCCTTGCTTCATTGGAAGCGTTTCTGGATGAGCGTATCGTGAAAGCGGTGAAAGAAATGGGATTTGAAAGGCTTACTCCGATTCAGGAGCAGGCGATACCATATTTGCTAAAGGGCGAGGATATTATTGGACAAGCACAGACAGGAACGGGAAAAACTGCCGCATTTGGTATTCCCGCACTGCAGAAAATCAATCCTGATTCCAGAAAGCTGCAGACCATTATCCTGTGTCCTACGAGGGAATTGGCTATGCAGGCGGCGGACGAGATACGAAAGATTGCAAAATATATGCATGGAATTAAGGTGCTTCCTGTATATGGAGGACAGGATATCAGCAGGCAGATTCGCGGATTGCATGGAGTTCAGATTATTGTAGGTACGCCTGGGCGTGTGATGGATCATATGCGGCGTAATACGATTAAGTTAGATGATGTGAATATGGTAGTGTTGGATGAAGCGGATGAGATGCTGAATATGGGATTTCGGGAGGATATGGAGCTGATTCTGGGGCAGATTCCCAATGAGCATCAGACAGCTTTGTTTTCCGCCACCATGCCCAAGCCTATTTTGGATATTACCAGCCAGTTTCAGAAGGATGCCAGACTGGTAAGAGTGGCTGCAAAAGAGCTGACCATCCCCCTTGTTACGCAGAGATATTACAGGGTAAAAAGGCAGGATAAAGATGCGGCATGTATTAGATTGCTGGAATATTATCAGCCCAAACTTTGCCTGATTTTCTGTAATACGAAGATTAAAGTAGATGAACTGGCAGAGGTATTGAAGAAAGCGGGATTCCAGGCGGAAGGGCTGCATGGGGACATGTCCCAGCATCAGAGGGATGTGGCGATGAATCGTTTCCGGAATAATAGTACCAATATACTTATTGCTACGGATGTGGCGGCAAGAGGGATTGACGTGGACAATGTGGAGGCGGTTATCAATTATGATTTGCCTCAGGATATAGAATACTATGTGCATCGGATTGGAAGAACAGGACGGGCGGGGAAGACAGGGCAGTCCTTTACTTTTGCGGGTGCCAGGGAACTTTACCGTATCCGGGAGATAGAGCGCATTTGCCATACTACGATTGAAGAGAAGAAACTGCCGGGGCCGTCAAAAGTGCTGAAGGCGAAAGCTGCAAAATATCTTGAACAGGCATGGGAACTGCATGAACATGAAGATATGGAATTGATGAAGAAATATTTGCAGCGGAAGCTGGATGCGGAAGAGTGCGATATCTTAGAACTTGCCGCTGCCATGCTGAAATATCAGATAGGAGATAAGGGGCCTGATATTGAAGCCGATAATGAGGAAGTGCGCAGCGGGCGTGGCGGCGATAAAAAAGGTAGGTTTGGAAGGGACAGAGGCAGCCGCAGGCGCAGTGAACGAGGGGACGAACGGGAAGGCCGGGGAGTGCGTAAGCGCGGCGATAGGGAAGGAAGCCGTGAGGAACGCAGAAGAGGCGAGCGAGAAGAACATCGTGGAAACCGTGAGGAACGCAGGCGGGGCGAAAGAGAAGAAGGCCGCAGGAGAAGTGCGAGAGAAGGATATCGTGGGAATCGCGAGGATCGCAGAAGCGGTGAGCGAGAAGAAGGCCGCGGGAATCGCGAAGAGCGCAGGAGAGGCGACAGAGAAGGAAGCCGTGAGGAGCGCAGATATCGCGAGCGGGATGTAAGGATGGACGGAAGCGGCAAAGGAATCGCCTTTTCTTTTCCGAAGAAGAAAAGAAAATAAAAATATCAGCTAAAATGTGCTCATAATAGGGGTTAGGGGGTATCAACATGAGGGTTGGAATGGGATATGATGTTCATAGGCTTGCAGAGGGCAGAGAACTGGTCATGGGAGGTGTGAAAATTCCTTATGAAAAAGGTCTTTTGGGACATTCCGACGCAGATGTTCTGCTGCATGC
This sequence comes from Lachnospiraceae bacterium, assembly GCA_022793065.1. Taxonomy (GTDB): domain Bacteria; phylum Bacillota; class Clostridia; order Lachnospirales; family Lachnospiraceae; genus Acetatifactor. The sequence goes on along the minus strand of JAAWCE010000006.1, from coordinate 45,893 downwards.
CATTATGGATGCGCTTTTGGGAGCGGCCGCGCTGGGAGATATCGGAAAGCATTTTCCTGACAATGATCCGGCATATGAGGGAATTTCGTCCCTGGTATTGTTGGAAAAGGTAGGGGAACAGTTGGCCTCCAAAAGTTTTCTGATTGAAAATATTGATGCCACAATTATTGCACAGGCACCTAAAATGCGTCCTTATATTGATGCCATGAGAGAAAATATTGCAAGAGTATTGGGATTGGATACAGGTCATGTGAATGTGAAGGCAACGACGGAAGAAGGGTTGGGTTTTACAGGAAAGGGAGAAGGAATATCAGCCCAGGCCATTTGTCTGCTTACCAGCCCGTTTGATTTGACAGCGGGACAGGTGACAGGAGGGTGTGAAGGATGCGGCGGATGTCCGAAGAAGTCCTGAATGAAAATGAAGCTGAGAACTTATAATAAATGGTTGACAAATGATTGATTTTTGCATATCCTGTTTTATAGAAGAAATGCAGGGAACGGAGAGAGTACTTTTTTGGAAGGTGTCAGAGAGGGACTGCCTGAAGGGCTGAAAGCAGTTCTCACCGGAGGAAAAGGAAGTGCATCCGGGAGCAGGTCTGCAGAAATGCCGGAATTGGTATCAGTAAGCAGATTCGTTGACGTGCGTTAAACGTTTTGAGGGAAGGGCGAAAGCCCTTAAGTAGAGTGGAACCGCGGATAAATTCGTCTCTAGGGAGGGATTTGTCTGCGGTTTTGGTTTGTCCGGAAATTTTGAAGCCGATAGGGGAAGAACTTGTAAAGTGTCATTGATGTCCGGAAGGAGAATATGGATGGGTATTATTGGAAATATCAGGGAAGAAATCCGAGTGATCCAAGAGAGGGACCCGGCATTACATTCTGTTATGGAAGTGTTTCTGTATCCTAGTTTTAAGGTAATGCTTCATTATAGGATTGCGCACAAATTATATCAAAAAGGACATTTCTTTTGGGCCAGATGGGTATCCCAGAGGGGCGTGCGGAAAACAGGGATTGAGATTCATCCCGGTGCGGAAATCGGGAAAGGTTTTTTCATTGATCACGGCAATGGTGTGATTGTAGGTGAAACCACTGTGGTAGGAGATAATGTGACTTTATACCAGGGCGTTACGCTGGGGGGAACCGGCAAAGAACATGGAAAGCGGCATCCAACCATTGGAAATAATGTAATGATTAGTGCGGGAGCGAAAGTTTTGGGGTCTTTCAGCATTGGGGACAATTCCAAAATCGGCGCCGGGAGCGTGGTTTTGAGCGAAGTTCCCCCTGGCTCCACCGTGGTAGGGGTGCCGGGACGGGTGGTGAAACGCAATAACGTAGCGCTGCCTCAGGAGACCATGAACCAGACAGATCTTCCGGACCCTATCAGGGAAGATATTGTTCAGCTGCAGCGGGCCAATTCCGAGCTTATAAATCGTGTCCTGGAATTAGAGAGCCAGATAAAACAGTTACGGGGAGAATAGACAAAACCAGAATAGAAATTTCCATGTGCTGTTAGTATAGTTTTTAAGGGAAAGGATAAAAATGGAGCGGTATTTTAATACGGAAGGACGATGCAGACCGGATATTCACTATATGGTAGGGCTTGAGGACAGATTGGACAAAATAAAGAGGCTGTATATAGAGAAAGGAAAATATTTTGTCATAAACAGAGGAAGACAATATGGTAAAACGACAACGCTAATGGGGCTTGCGGAATATTTAAAAGATGATTATACGGTTTTGTCAATGGACTTCCAGGCATTGAGCAGCGACAATTTTGCAGATGAATCCATGTTTGTAATATCTTTTATTGAATATGTGGAAGAGATATTTGTCAGAAAAGAGGGATTGAAAAATGACATTTGCACGCAATCGTTTCATAATCTGGTATCTTTGAAAAATCAGGACAGGATAGGGCTGGATAAGTTGTTCCGCTGTCTGAGCCAAATGTGCGAAACGGCCAAAAAGCCTGTGGTTTTGATGATTGACGAAGTGGACGGCGCATCTAATAACCGTGTATTTATCGACTTCCTGGCACAGCTCAGAAGGTATTATCTTGACAGGGAAAGCAGTCCTACGTTTCATTCGGTGATTTTGGCAAGTGTATATGATGTTAAAAATCTAAAATTGAAAATACGTCCGGAGGATGAGCGTCAATACAATAGTCCATGGAACATTGCTGCAAGATTTCAGATGGAGATGAGTTTTTCGGCAGAACAGATTGGGCAGATGCTGCAGGAATATGAGACGGATAAAAAGGTAGGGATGGATGTGGAAGTGGTTGCCAGAGATATATGGGAGTATACTTCCGGATATCCATATCTTGTTTCGGCTATTTGTAAGTTTTTGGATGAGGAAATTCCGGGCAGAGAAGGATTTGAAAATGGAATGGTATGGACAAGGGAGGGTATAAAAGAAGCGGTTAAGATGCTGTTGAATGAGAATATTTCTTTGTTTGACAGTTTGGTAAAACAACTTGATTTATATCCGGACTTAAGGAATTTGATCGAACAAATGATATACCAGGGGAAGAAAATCCCCTTTAGTCCCGATGCAAAATCTATTAATATAGGAATCATGTTTGGTTTTCTGAAAGAAAAATATGGCCAGGTGATTATGTCAAACCGTATTTTTGAGATGCGGATATTGAATATGCTGATTGCGGAAGAATCCATACGGAGCGAGGTGTTTTGGCAGGGACAAAGTGATAAAAGTCAGTTTATTCAGAACGGATTTTTCTGCTCTATTTAAAACCCATTATCAACGGCACGGGGAATTATTATTTAGAAGCGCAGACAAGGGATGCGGGACGGACCGATGTGATTGTGGATTATTTAGGCGAACAATTTGTGGTGGAAATGAAAATATGGCGTGGAAACGAGTACCATGAACGGGGGGAAAGGCAGCTTGCGCAATATCTTGATTATTTTCATCAAAAAAAAGGATATATGCTCAGTTTCAATTTTAACAAGGAGAAGGAAGTCGGCGTAAAGACTATTTTGTTAGGAGATAAGATATTAGTGGAAGCAGTAGTTTGATAAGTAAAGATGGGAATCTGAAGTGAAGAGACAGTACTGGAATCGTCCAGCTAAGAAATGTCAATCCATTTATTCGCTGGACAGGTGAGGTTGTGAAGGCGCACGAGAGCAAATTTCATGAGATGACTTACGAATGAAATTTGTCTCTCCTGTGTGTGCCGAAAGAACCTCACCCTTTAGTGCCGTCGCACAGCGACTTAAAATAGGAGAAAACAAATCATGGAGAATAAATTGTATTTTTACAATACACTGACAAAGAAGGCGGAGCAGTTTATACCTAATGAGGATGGAAAGGTTGCAATGTATACCTGTGGTCCTACCGTGTATCATTATGCGCATATCGGTAATTTAAGAAGTTATATCATGGAAGATTTGTTGGAAAAAACATTGCGATATCTGGGATATGATGTAAAGCGGGTGATGAATATTACGGATGTGGGGCATTTGTCCAGCGATGCGGATACGGGAGAGGATAAGATGCTCAAAGGCGCCAGGCGGGAGCACAAGACAGTCATGGAAATTGCCAAGTTCTATACGGAGGCTTTTTTCCGCGACTGCACGAAACTGAATATCAAAAGACCGGATGTGGTGGAACCGGCAACCAACTGTATTGCCGAGTTTATTCATATGATTGAGGAGCTGCTTAAGAAGGGGTATGCCTATGAAAGCGGCGGAAATATTTATTTTGATACCTCCAGACTGGAGGAATATTATGTGCTGTCAAATCAGAGTGAAAAAGAGCTTCTGGTAGGTGTGCGCGAGGATGTGGAGGAAGATGGCAATAAGAGGAATCAAAGTGATTTTGTATTGTGGTTTACAAAGTCAAAGTTTGACGACCAGGAATTGAAGTGGGAAAGTCCCTGGGGAATTGGGTATCCGGGATGGCATATTGAGTGTTCTTGCATCAGTATGAAGCATCTGGGAGAGTATATGGATATCCATTGCGGCGGTGTGGACAATATTTTCCCCCACCATACCAATGAAATTGCTCAGAGCGAGGCATATTTGGGACATAAATGGTGTAATTACTGGTTCCATATCAATCACTTAAATGATAAGTCAGGCAAAACCGGTCAGTCGGAGAAAATGAGCAAATCATCAGGTGAATTTCTCACGGTGTCTTTGCTGGAAGAAAAAGGGTATCATCCGTTGGCATACAGATTGTTCTGTCTTCAGTCCCATTATCGTAAACCGTTGGAGTTTTCCTATGAAGTACTGGACAATATGGGCGCGGCTTATGAGAAACTAATGAAGAGAATCGGGGCATTGGACAGGGAAGGGGAGATTGATAAGGCGCAATTTGACGTATTTAAAGAGAAATTCCAGGCGGCACTCTGCAGCGACCTGAATTCTGCCATGGCTGTGACGGTTCTTTATGATATGCTGAAAAGTGAAATGTCAGACGCTACAAAATACGCATTGGCAGAGAGTTTTGACCAGGTATTGTCTCTGAATTTAACCGCTGCCCATGAGTGGAAGGAAGAAAAGCAGAAGGTGGATGAAGACCTGGAAGCTTATATTCTTGCTAAGATAGAAGAAAGGAAAGGCGCCAAAAAAGAACGGGACTTTGCCAGGGCAGATGCGATTCGTGCGGAGCTGATGGAAAAGGGAATCGCTTTGGAAGATACAAGGGAAGGGGTAAAATGGAGAATCGTGAAATAGAAGCCGTGGACAAAGAAACTACCAGGATCAATGATTTGGCAGGGGCGATTCACGAATATTTTCCAGGAAAAAAACAGGATATCCGCACTTATTCCCCTTTGACCCTTGCCTATATTGGAGATGGAGTCTATGACCTGATTATTCGCACTATGGTTGTGGAACAGGCCAATCGTCCGGCCAACCAATTGCACAGGTTTACCACCAAATATGTCAGCGCCAATGCACAGTCAAAAATCGTTCAGATGTTAAGAGACAGTTTTACAGAGGAAGAAGAGTCCATATTCCGCAGGGGAAAAAATGCAAAACCGCATACGATGGCAAAAAATGCCACCCCCGCAGAATATATGAGGGCTACCGGGTTTGAGGCGGTTTTGGGATATCTGTATCTGACCGGACGTATGGAGCGGGTATTGGAGCTGGTAAAATTGAGTGTTGCGTTGTTGGAAGCGAAAACAGAGTAATTATAAACACAAAGTCAGGAGGGAGAGATGGCATACGAGGAATTTACCATTGAGGGGCGGAATGCGGTAATTGAGGCATTTCGTTCCGGCAGAACCATGGACAAACTATACATTTTGGAGGGATGCCAGGACGGTCCCATTATGACCATTAAGAGAGAGGCACAGAAACAGAATTTACAGATAAAATATGTCACAAAAGAACGTTTAAACCAGCTTTCAGAGACCGGAAAGCATCAGGGTGTCATAGCCGTTGCGGCAGCTTATGAATATGCTGCGGTGGAAGATATGCTGCAATCGGCCAGGGAGAAAGGGGAGCCGCCCTTTTTGATTTTGCTGGACAATATAGAAGACCCTCATAATTTGGGGGCGATTATCCGCACGGCCAACCTGGCGGGAGCCCATGGAGTTATCATTCCCAAAAACAGGGCGGTGGGCCTGACAGCCGTTGTGGCCAGGACATCCGCGGGAGCATTGAATTATACGCCGGTGGCAAAAGTTACCAATCTGGCCAAGACCATTGAGGCGCTGAAAAAGGAAGGCATGTGGTTTGTATGCGCCGATATGGATGGAACGCTTATGTATCAGATGGATTTGAAAGGGGCTATAGGGCTTGTCATAGGCAATGAGGGGGAAGGCGTAAGCAGGCTGGTGAAAGAGAAATGTGATTTATCCGCTGCCATTCCCATGAAAGGGGAGATTGATTCCCTGAACGCTTCCGTTGCGGCGGGGGTGTTGGCTTATGAGATTGTGCGGCAGAGGATGTCATGTTAGGGGGAGTGAAATGTCCGAGAGGTATTCGGCGTATTTGAATTGCAGTGACGGAGAACTGATTGACCGGCTTCGCAGAGGCGAGACAGGGATTATGGATTATATCTGTGAAAAATATAAGAATTTGGTCCGCAGCAAAGCAAAGTCCATGTTTATTCTGGGGGCGGACAGTGAAGACCTGATTCAGGAAGGCATGATCGGTCTGTTTAAGGCGGTGCGGGACTATGATGTGGGCAGGGACGCCAGTTTTTCCACTTTTGCGGAGCTGTGTATTAACAGACAGATGTATACGGCGGTTCAGGCATCTAAGAGACAAAAACATTTTCCGCTGAATACATATATATCCTTAGACAGTGAGGCATCCGGAGATGATAAGGAAGGGATGAACCTGGCGGAGCTTCTTGCCAACAGGGCGGAATTGAGTCCGGAGGAAATGTTTCTGGACAAGGAAAGGGTGGCGTATCTGGAGCGGCTGATAGAAGAAGAGCTGAGTGAATTTGAAAAACAAGTCCTTGATTTGTATATGACGGGCATGAGCTACAGCCAGATTGCCAAAGTGCTCGGCAGAGATGAAAAGGCCACGGACAATGCGCTTCAAAGATTGAAGTCCAAGATAAAGAAGATGCTTTAAAGAGGCAATAAAAATTTTAGAAATAGGATAGATTCCTTCTATTGACACCTAAAGTACACAGGCATATAATCAACAAAGTAAAATTTTGTCTGTGAAACTGAAAATTGCAGTAACCCGCCAGGTATGGGATAATTTGTATGTCCGGCGGGCTGCTGCCGGAATAAGAATAGAAGGAGCCGTCATGATATCTGATTTCAGTGTGAAGAAACCTTATACGGTGCTGGTGGGAGTGATTCTGGCAATTATCCTGGGAGTGGTGTCTTTTACCAGGATGACGGCAGATTTGCTCCCCAGCATCAGCCTTCCTTATGTGATTGTAATGACTACCTATCCGGGAGCCAGCCCGGAGACGGTGGAGGCGGCGGTGACGCAGCCGGTGGAAGCGGCAATGGCTACGGTGAGTAATATTGAGAGTATCAGTTCCGTTTCCAGTGAAAATTATTCTATGGTGATTCTTGAATTTGCACAGACTGCGGACATGAACGCAGTTTCTCTGGAAATTCGAGAGAGTCTGGACCAAATCAAAAGCTATTGGGACGATTCTGTCGGAAACCCTATTATTGTGAAAATGAATCCGGATATGCTCCCTGTTATGATTGCCGCAGTGGGTGTGAAAGATATGGATTATGCACAGATCAGTACCTATGTACAGGAATCCATTATGCCGGAATTGGAGAGTGTGGAAGGCGTGGCCAGTGTAAGCGCTACGGGGCTGTTGGAGGAAAGCGTAAACGTGATTATCCGACAGGACAAAGTGGATGCGGTCAATGAGAAGATATTTGCCGCCATTGACAATAAAATGGAGGATGCCGAAGAGGAACTGGAAGATGGCCGTCAGGCCATTGAAGACGGTAAAAAAGAACTGGAAGACGGCAGAAAAGAATTGGCGGACGGCAAAAAAGAGATTACGGACGGCAAGACAGATTTAGAAGGCGGCAGGCAGGAACTGAATGATAAAAGGAGCGAGACTTCGGAACAGCTTGCAAATGCCAAGAAAGATTTGCTTACGGCAAAGGCGGATTTAGAGGCTGCAAAGATGAGTTTAAGTGCAGATTTGCTTACCGCAAGTCAGCTTACGGCCGGAATTGCACAGATTGACGCCTTGACGGATGTTTTGGTGAATACGCCGGAAAGATATCTGCGCCTGTGCCAGACCGTGGTGTCCGGCACTGCGGACGGAAATACGGAGGCGGTGGAACAGGCCAGGCAACAGATTAGGGAATTGAAAGACGCTTATTTTGGAAGTGAAATCATTGGTCAGATGAGGGGTGTTGACAGCCAGTTAGATGAGATGCTTGCCAGCCTGGAGGAAATGGATTGGAGTGACAGCAATAATTTTGTCTCGGTAACGGCTTTGATTACACTGCTGGCTCAGGGCGGTTCCAACCAGATAATCGCTCAAAAAGAGAGCATGGAAAACGCTTTGGATTCTCTGACAAATGGTCTGGGGATGGACGCTTTTACGAAGATTGCGGAAGAAACCCTGGAAACTTTGGAGGAACAGTTATCCATGGTGGATGAAGGTCTGGTGGAAGTGGAAAAGGGTCAGTTGGATGCTGCATTGGGATTTGCAGAGGCGAATTCACAGATTGCTTTGGGCGAATACCAGATGAAACTGGCGGAATCACAGCTTGACAGTGCTTTGGAACAGATTGAGAAGGGGGAGGAACAATTAAAGGAAGCGGAAGAACAGCTTGAGGACGGGTTGAAGCAGTTGGAAGAAGCCAAGGACAGCGCATATGAGCAGGCGGATATGACCAACATATTGACGGTTGAGACTGTAAACGGGCTTCTGACAGCGCAGAATTTCTCCATGCCCGCGGGTTATGTGACGGAAGAAGGCATCAGCTATATGGTGCGCGTGGGCGATAAACCTTCCACAGTGGAGGAATTGCAGGCATTGCCCCTGATGGATTTACATATGGAGAATGTGCCGGTGATTACGCTTCAGGATGTGGCGGATGTATTTTATACCGATAATTCTGCGTCTATTTATACAAATGTGGACGGCAGCGCCGGCGTTATGCTGACCATACAAAAGCAGACGGGATATTCTACCGGGGAAGTATCGGATTTGCTGGGGGCGCGTTTTCAGGAATTGATGAAAGAAGACAGTGCGTTATCTCTTGTTACGCTGATGGATCAGGGAATTTATATTGATCTGGTGATGGATTCCATTATCAGTAATATTTTGTTTGGAGCGGTGCTGGCCATTGCGATTTTAATGTTATTCTTAAAGGATATGAGGCCCACTATGGTAGTTGCGCTCTCCATACCGGTCAGTCTGGTAACTGCCATTGTGTGTATGTATTTCAGCGGCGTGACGCTGAATATTATTTCCCTTTCTGGGTTGGCGCTGGGGATAGGAATGTTGGTGGATAATTCCATTGTGGTGATAGAAAATATCTACAGACTGCGCAGTGAGGGATATTCTGTCAAGGAGGCCGCCATGACCGGCGCGGGGGAAGTGGCCGGCGCCATTTTGGCTTCCACCCTTACGACGGTATGTGTATTTTTGCCCATTGTGTTTACAGAGGGCATTACCAGGCAGCTTTTTGTAGATATGGGACTGACCATTGCTTATTCGCTGCTTTCCAGCCTGATCATTGCGTTGACCGTGGTACCGGCCATGTCTTCTAAGATGCTGGTTAGGACAAAAGAGAAGAAAGAAGGCGTGGTCTTTGGCGGTATGGTTAAGGGCTATGAGAAGTTGCTGTCAAGAGCTTTGAAGGTGAAGCCTCTGGTACTTCTTCTGGTGGTTGCCCTGTTGGCGGGAAGTATTTTATTGGCGTTTACCAATGGCACTGCTTTTATGTCAGATATGGATTCCACCCAGTTGACGGTCAGTATTTCGCTCCCGAAGGATGCAACGTTAGAAGAGACTTCGGCGTTGACGAACCAGGTTGTGGAAGAGATTCTATCCATAGAGGATGTGCAAAATGTGGGAGCCATGGCCAACAATTCCAACATGTTTATGCTGGGGGGAGCGGGTGAAAGCAGTACCAATGAAACCACAATTTATGTGGTTACCAAAGAACAGAAAACCATGAGCAATGAGGAAATTGCGCGGGTGATTATGGATAAGACATCGGATCTGGAAGCAGAGATTACGATAGATACTTCCAGTATGGATATGAGCGTTATGGGAGGCAGCGGTATTTCCATTCAGGTACGGGGAAGGGATCTTGACACATTGCGGCGGATTGCCGGAGAAGTGGCGGCAGTGGTGGAAAGTGTGGAAGGCACGGCGGATGTCAGCGATGGACTTGAGGATGCGGACGAAGAATTGCGGGTCTCCATTCATCGTGATAAAGCGGTGCATTACGGGCTTACAGTGGCTCAGGTATTTAGTCAGATTTATACAAAGCTTGCCAGCGCAAATGTGGCCACTACCCTTGAAGCGGCGGATAAGGATTTTAGCGTGTATGTGATGAATGGAAATGATATTTCCCTCACAAGGGAGCTTGTGAGAGCATTGGAAATAGACGGTACGGACGAAGAGGGACAGAAGGTAAAGGTTCCCTTGCATGAAATTGCATCCTTTGAGGAAACGGAGGCTTTGGCCTCCATCAACCGTGTGGATCAGACGAGATATGTGGCCGTATCCGCAGGAATTGCGGAAGGATACAATGTAGGGATTGTGTCCGGGGAAGTGGAAGATAAATTGGCAGGTTATGAAATGCCTCCGGGATATCGGATGGTATTTTCCGGAGAGAATGAAATGATTGAGGACGCCATGGGACAAATTGTACTGATGCTGATACTGGCAGTTTTGTTCATGTATCTGATTATGGTGGCACAGTTCCAGTCGTTGCTTTCACCTTTTATCATTATGTTTACCATACCTCTTGCATTTACGGGAGGATTTATAGGGTTATTTGTCAGCGGCAGCGAGGTGAGTGTGATTGCAATGATTGGGTTTGTTATGCTGGCGGGTGTGATTGTAAATAATGGTATTGTTCTGATTGATTATATGAATCAACTGCGGGAAGGCGGTATGGAGAAACGACAGGCAATTCTTACCGCTGGGCGTACCAGGCTTCGGCCGGTGCTTATGACCGCACTTACTACCATTTTAGCGTTATCCACCATGGTGTTTAGCAACGATATGGGGTCTGAAATGGCGAAACCTATGGCGGTTGTGACCATAGGAGGTTTAACTTATGGTACCTTGCTGACGTTGGTGGTTATTCCTTGTATCTATGATATATTAAGCCGGGAAAAGAAGGAAAAAATGGAGCAGAATGAAACGGACGTCCGCCATTGAACGTTTTGTCGCGGATGTTTGGAGAGAGAAGAAAGAGCCCGTCAAGAACGAAAAGGACGAAAAGGAGGAAAAAATGGAGAATAGGATGGGAAGAATAATTCAAGTAATGAATAATGATAGAACAATTCAAGTTACAGGCAAGGCAAAAATTGCGGTGAAACCGGATACCGTGCGCCTGACGATGGGATTAAAGGGAACGGAGGAATCTTATGAGGGCGCGCTGGAGCAATCTTCACAACAGGCGGAAGCGCTGAAAATATGCCTGGAAAAACTGGGATTCGAGAGGACGGATGTGAAGGCAGTTTCTTTTGAAGTGAATACAAAATATGAAAGTTACCAGGATGATAGCAGAATTTGGAAGCAAAAGTTTGTGGGATATGAATTCAGGCATGATTTAAAGATAGAGTTTGACTTAAATCATGAATTGCTTGGGAAAATGCTTTATGCAGTGGCCCACAGTTCGGCGGAGCCGGAAATTGGTATTTTTTACATGGTAAAAGATGCGGAATCTGCCAAAAACTTGCTGTTGGAAAAGGCGGTGCGGGATGCGGCGGAGAAGGCCAAAGTGCTGACTGCAGCGGCAGGCGTGAAATTGTATAAGGTAGCCAGCATTGACTATTCATGGGAGGACACGGAGATAATTTCCAGACCCGCAAACCGGATGATGGCCGCATATACAAGTAAATTGGCAGAGTGCGCGGATGAATCTTACAAGATGGAAATGGAACCGGATGACATTAATGTTTCAGACTATGTGACAGTGTGTTGGTTTATTTCTAACCGTGTCTCCTGGGATCCTGACAATGGAGAGTCTTGCCGATAGAAATCTCCATATTCCTTTGGAGACATGCCGAATTCCTTTTTAAAAGCACGGAAAAAGCTGGAATAATCTCTGAAACCGCACATCAGGCAAGTTTTGCTGATTTCCTGACGGCTCAATATGGAATCCCGGCAAAGATCAAGTCGCTTTTTGGTAATAAACTGATGAATGGAGAGGCCCAGGTTTTCTTTAAATACATGAGCGATATGATATTTGCTCACATAGAAGACATGGGCCAGTTTGTCAAGCGACAAATCCTCGTCCAAATGGGTTTCAATATATTGTATTAAATTTTCATATAGGCTTTGTTCTTCTTCCGGTGAGGCAGGGTGTTCTTTCTCATATATGGTTCGATTTAGGTGGAGAATTAATTCCTGAACACAGAGGGTAATTTTTGTTGCCTTGCCGAAACGGTCGGAATGAATTTCTTCAATTAATTGAAATATACGGGATTGCAGCGCATTAAAAGAAATCATGTCATAATGATAAATGTAATGTCCCTTCGTTTGCGCCAGATTCATAAGGTACACATAGTCCTCAGATGTTTCCGTCAGTTTGCGGAAGAAGGCGCGGCTGATCCAGAAGACGAATCTCCGGTAGGGAATGTCCCCGTTGTGAATGACAGCCCTGTGAGGAATACCGGGGGGAATCAGAATCATATTGCCGGTTTGCAAGGGATATTCAACGCCATTGATTTGAATGGATACATTTCCCTCAAGAAAAAAGTAGAATTCATAATAATCGTGGGAATGATTTTTTACTTTGGCGCGGAGGATATCGTCCTGGGAATCGCTGTAATAATAAATTTCAAAATCTTTTGACAGCATGTATTGGCGTGTGCTGAACGTGGTCTGTAAATTTTTCTTCATTGTCTAACTTTCCAATCGCCTTTCTAAGAAGGTGAGTCATTGGTTCATATCATAAGCTGCGTAGGAATTCCTTTTCCAATATGAGTACATGTATCATAGTTTACCATGGAACAGTTCATTTTTCAATATGGGCATAAGAATGTGGGGCGCGGAGTTTAGGATACTGGAATGATGTGGTCTGTTTTTTGGCGGATTGTTTCTTCAGTTCCTATCATTGAACCGCAAATTTTGCAATATGGACAACAACAATGCCAATTGGATTAAAATGGAAGGTATTATATAATACGTTCTGTAAGGCGGACACTAAAACAGTTCCGAAACGATTCTTCCCTGGTTAGGGAGCCGAAGCGCAGAGCCCGGAACAATCTCACCCTTTAGTGCCGTCGCGCAGCGACTTAAAATAGGAGAATTTAATGATGAAGATGACATTAAGATGGTATGGTTCTCGTTTTGATACGGTTACATTGAAGCAAATTCGGCAAATTCCCGGTGTGCATGGAGTGATAACAACATTGTATGACACTGCGCCGGGAGAAGTGTGGAGCAGAGAACGAATTCGGGCTTTGAAGGAAGAAGTGGAGAAAGCAGGATTAAAGATAGCAGGGATAGAAAGTGTAAATGTGCATGATGCCATTAAAACCGGCGTATCGGAAAGGGAGCGGTATATAGAAAATTATATACAAACCCTGGAGCATCTTGGACAGGAAGATATCCATTTGGTATGCTATAATTTTATGCCGGTGTTTGACTGGACACGTACCGAATTAGCGCGGGTAAGGCCGGATGGATCCACGGTACTTGCATATACGCAAAAAGCGGTGGATGCCATTCATCCGGAAGAGATGTTTGAAACCATTGCAGGAGAAATGAACGGTACGGTGATGCCGGGGTGGGAACCGGAGCGTATGGCGCATGTGAAAGAGTTATTTGAGATGTATAAGGATATAGACGACGAAAAACTGTTTGATAATTTACGGTATTTTTTGGAGCAAATTATGCCGGTTTGCGACAAGTATGACATTAACATGGCCATTCACCCGGACGACCCGGCATGGAGTGTATTTGGTCTTCCCCGTATTATTATTAACAAAGACAATATACTTCGGATGATGAAAATGGTAGATAATCCTCATAACGGGGTCACATTTTGTTCCGGTTCTTATGGAACCAATCTGGAGAATGATCTGCCGGACATGATACGTTCTTTCAAGGGAAGGATTCATTTTGCACATGTGCGGAATCTGAAATTTATTTCACCGGATAATTTTGAGGAAGCAGCACATCTTTCCGCTGACGGATCTTTTGACATGTATGAGATAATGAAAGCATTGTATGATATTGGATTTACAGGTCCTATTCGGCCGGACCATGGGCGTATGATATGGGATGAGGTTGCGATGCCTGGGTATGGACTATATGACAGAGCGTTGGGAGCCGCGTATTTAAACGGATTGTGGGAAGCCATTGACAAGGCTTCTACACGTGGGATAGAAAGAAGTGTGTCAGAAAATTAGAGGTTATGCGGAGAAAGGGGTTATACGGAATGAAATTAGATAAAATAGGATTGGAGCAGACGGCAGAATGGGAGGCAGCAGGATATCAACTTCCGAAATTTGACCGTGAGGCCGTTCGTTCCGCCACCAGAGAGAATCCTTTGTGGATTCACTTTGGCGCAGGAAATATTTTTCGGGCGTTTCAGGCAAATCTCGTACAGCGAATGTTGCATGCGGGGGCATTGGACCGGGGGCTTGTGGTGGCGGAGGGATTTGACTATGAAATTATTGAGAAGATGAATCGGCCCCATGATGATTACAGCATCCTTGTGACTTTGAAAGCGGACGGAGATGTGGAAAAAACTGTGGTGGGAAGCGTGGTGGAATCCTGTATTTTAGATTCCGAAAATGAGCGGGAATATGGACGTTTAAAAGAAATTTTTCAGAAAGAATCCCTTCAAATCGTATCTTTTACCATTACGGAAAAAGGCTATAGCATTGTCAATGGAAAAGGAGAGATACTTCCGGCAGTAGAGGCTGATTTTATAGCAGGTCCTCAAAAGCCCGCGAGCTATATGGGGAAAGTGGCTTCTCTTTTGTACGCCCGATATCTCAGTGGGGCAAAGCCGGTTGCCATGGTCAGTATGGATAATTGTTCGCATAATGGGGACCGGCTGTATGAAACTATTCGTGTCTTTGTCCAAAAGTGGGTGGAAAATCGTAAGGCGGAAGAAGGATTTCTGGCATATGTCTGCAACAGAGAAAAAGTTGCGTTTCCATGGACTATGATTGATAAGATTACACCGCGGCCGGACGCCTCCGTGGAAGCGATTCTGAAAAAAGATGGCATAGAAGGTTTGGAACCGGTAATTACGTCAAAAAATACATATGTTGCACCATTTGTAAATGCGGAAGCGTGTGAATATCTGGTAATTGAAGACACATTCCCCAACGGAAGGCCACAGTTAGAGCAAGGCGGCGTGGTGTTTACGGACAGGGAAACCGTTGAAAAGGTGGAGAAAATGAAAGTTTGCACCTGTTTGAATCCGCTGCATACGGCCCTTGCGGTCTATGGCTGTCTGCTGGGTTATGAGAAAATTTCAGATGAAATGAACGATAAACAGTTGAAAAAACTGGTGCAAAAGATTGGATATGAAGAAGGGCTTCCGGTTGTGGTAAATCCGGGAGTACTGGACCCGAAAGAATTTATTGATACCGTATTAAATGTCAGGATTCCCAATCCTTTTATGCCGGATACGCCTCAAAGAATTGCCACAGATACTTCTCAAAAGTTGGCAATCCGTTTTGGGGAGACCATAAAAGCATATCAGTGTTCCGAAGAGTTATGTACGACGGATTTGAAAATGATTCCGCTGGTATTTGCAGGGTGGCTTCGTTATCTTATGGCAGTGGATGACCATGGAATTGCCTTTGAACTGAGTCCGGACCCTTTATTGGACACTGTACGTTCCTGTGTTCAAAATATGGTACTGGGGGAGAATACCCATGTGGAGGATGGGCTAAAGCCTATTTTGGAAAATGAAAAAATCTTTGGTGTGAACTTGTACGATGTGGGAATGGCAGAGAGTGTGTGTGGATATTTTATAGAACTGACGGCAGGACCTGGGGCTGTGCGGGCGGTTTTGGAGAAGTATGTGAGGTGAAAGAATATTCCGGCCCTTTTGGCGGCTATACTGCTCATTAAATATACAATGATCATATTCTCTGTTTTGAAAGGGGCGAGTTATCTCGCCCCTTGTAAATAAAGCTACTCTTTATTATAGGAGTATTTCTTTAATTTTTTTCCGGTGATCATACAGATTAAACTTCCGCTTATACCCAGTATCAACATCATAAGCGCTGCACCTGAACCCTTTCCTGTGCCAAAGAGCGTTTTTAGAATTGGGAAATCACCATGTACGCTCATAAATGGTTCACATATGTTATCAACCATGAAACCTCCTATCAACAGTCCGATGGGAATGGTAAAAAATTGCAACGTATTGCGGCAGGCATAGACGCGCCCCTGTAGTTCCACAGGAATTGTGGTCCTAAGAATTACATCCAAATTTGCACTCATAACCGGTACAACAATCCAGCCGATAATCTGTCCAACACACCATAAGAGAGGTTCTCTGGAAAACGCTAATAAAAAGTTTTCGGTTCCTAATGAAAACAGCATTGTCAAGTAAATAATTTTTACCCTGTTTTTCGGCTTTGGCAAGACAGAAACTACCAGGCTGCCAACAATCATAGCAACACCGGAACAAGATGTGACAATTCCTAAAACAGTAGTTCCGCCTTTCGGATTAGGAAGCACATAACCGGGCAATACGGCATCAAAGGCAGACGCTGCTAAATTAACGCCGGACATAAATAAAAGCAACGTCAAAACCAGCGGATTCTCCCTTAAAAATATAAGTCCTTCTTTAGCAAGAACAAGTACACTTTCTCTTTTGTCATTTTTCTTGTCCGGAATTTCAACAAAAAATAGTAATGTTAAAAACGCTATCATAAAACTGCTGATATCAACTGCTATTACGCCATTAAGTCCTATCAATGAATACAATGCTGTAGCAATCAAAGGATTCAATACAGAAATCAAGCTGCTTGACAGAGAACGAAGTCCGCTTGTTTTTTGGTAATACTTTTTCGGCATAATAAGGGTCAATGCTACCTCACTGGCAGGCTGCTGAACCGTATTCATTAATCCCGAAATCATGTTCAAAATATATAAATGCCATACCATCAGGCTATTTGTCCGATACAATACAAATACAATCATTGTGCAAATTGCGGCAAAGACATCACAAACAAGCATTGTGCTTTTTTTGTTAAAGCGGTCGGTCAATGCTCCGGCAAATATGCTCATTAATACATATGGCCCATAAGAGCATATAGTAAGTGCTGCTGTGCTCAGAGAGGAACCTGTCTGTTCATACAACCACAACGTCAGCGCAAATCCTGTGATGCTGCTGCCAAGCTGAGATATGCTTTGAGTACTCCAAAGTACCAAAAAATCTTTTAACTCATATAATTCATTCTTTGTTATAAAATTCATTTCTTTGCTCCTTTTGCTTAACTTATTTTTCAAGTGAGAAGCAAAGTCTGAGGATATCAACAAAACCAACTCCTCCATGCAGTTTCCTCAGACTCTGCATGGAACTGCTGCAATACAAAGCATCGTTTTATCTCCTTTCGTGCTGCCGCACTTTAATCAGTGCTTCATACCGGATTTATTTTGTGCTATATTTTTCTATAAGTCCAGTTTATGAAATTGATTCTAGCACACAATGATTATGATATCAATCAGTTTTGCGGATACAGTCAAAGTTATATTTTAACAATATTTACCTGAAAAGGGAATCAGGGACGGCTTTCTTGACGAAAAAGGTTCCATCTGGTAGTATAGTAAAAGAAATTATTTTAGGCGGAGAAAATGGAGAATCATGGGGCCCGGCCCATGCAAGGAGGAAAGAAACGTGTCAGAGAAGAAGATATTGCTTGGCAACGAAGCCATAGCGAGAGGCGCTTATGAAGCGGGAGTAAAAGTGTCGGCGGCCTACCCCGGCACACCGAGTACGGAAATCAGCGAAAATATTGCCAAATATGACGAGGTTTATGCAGAGTGGTCGCCCAATGAGAAAGTGGCGGCAGAAGTGGCTATCGGCGCATCCATCGCTGGTGTCCGGGCCATGTGCAGTATGAAGCATGTGGGAGTAAACGTGGCGTCCGATCCGCTTTTTACGGCGGCTTATACAGGTGTAAACGGCGGTCTGGTGGTGGTAGCGGCGGATGACCCCGGCATGTACAGTTCTCAAAATGAACAGGACAGCCGGATGGTGGCAAGAGCGGCTATGATTCCTGTGCTGGAGCCTTCGGACAGTGCAGAAGCGAAAGAATTTACCAGGCTTGCTTTTGATTTAAGCGAAAAATATGACACGCCCGTTATGGTGCGTTCTACCACCAGATTGTCCCATTCTCAGGGCATTGTGGAATTGGATGAGAGGGTGGAAAGGGAACCGGCGGCGTATGAGCGTAATATTGCAAAATATGTGATGATGCCGGTGAATGCGATCAAAAGGCATGTGGCGGTGGAAGCGCGGATGAAAAAGATGGCGGAAGACGCATGTGATATGCCAGTGAACCGTGCGGAGTATAGGGACTTGTCCGTGGGATTTATCACCAGCGGAATTCCGTACCAATACGTGCGGGAGGTTATGCCGGAAGCCAGTGTGCTGAAATTGGGGCTGGTGCACCCGCTTCCAAGGAAGGTGATAGAAGAATTTGCAGCCAAAGTGGATAAGTTATACATATTTGAAGAATTGGAGCCAGTGATTGAAGAACAGGTAAAATCCTGGGGAATTTTAAAAGCTGTTGGCAAAGAGCTTTTTACGGTACAAGGAGAGTACAGTGCCAATATGCTCAGAGATCGGGTACTGGGGCAGAAGAGTCAGGTAATGTCTCCGGCGGCGGTACCGGCCAGACCCCCTATTCTTTGTCCCGGATGTCCTCACCGCAGTGTGTATTCGGTATTGAACAGACTGAGAATACATGCGGCGGGGGATATCGGTTGTTATACACTGGGTGCGGTGGCGCCTCTTTCTGTGGTTGACAGCACGATTTGTATGGGGTCCAGCATTAGTACGCTGCATGGAATGGAGAAGGCCAGGGGGAAGGAATATATTCGTAATTGGGTGGCTGTTATCGGAGATTCTACGTTTATGCACACGGGAATTAACTCCTTGATGAATATGGTGTATAATCAATCCGCAGGGACAGTGGTCATTCTGGACAATTCCACCACAGGCATGACGGGACATCAGGATCATGCTGCTACGGGGAAGACTCTGAAAGGAGAGGTGGTTCCGGCTATTAATATTGCGGCGCTGTGCCGTTCTTTGGGGATTGCGCATGTATATGAAATCAGCGCCTTTGATTTGGAGGGACTTGCGGAAGTCTTCCGTCGGGAAACTCAGAGGGATGAGGTGTCAGTCATTATTACCAAGGCGCCCTGTGTCCTGTTGAAGGGTGTGACATTCCCGAATAAATGTGTGCCCATATCTGAAAAATGTAAGAAATGCGGTGCCTGTCTGCGCCCGGGATGTCCGGCTTTGACAAAAAATGAAGACGGTACCATATCTATTGATGAAACTATGTGTAATGGGTGCGGATTGTGCGCCAAATTATGTAAGTTTGATGCGATTGAAACGAAGAAGGCGTAATAAGAAATAAAGGGCGTTCAAAAGTAAGTACAATATCCTTCTGTAAATCTCTGGAAGAAATGGAAGCCATAAACAGTAGGGGGAGAAGTGGGAACGGAACAAAAAGTGCGGATATAAAAGTGCTTAGACATAACTTTAATGAGAAAGGTTATATAGATTATGAGCGTGAAGAATATTATGATTGTTGGTGTAGGAGGACAGGGAACGCTTCTGACCAGCCGGATTCTGGGGAATCTGGCAGTGCGGGGAGGATATGACGTAAAATTGTCCGAGGTACACGGAATGGCCCAGCGGGGCGGCAGTGTGGTGACTTTTGTGCGCTATGGGGAGCAGGTGGCGGAACCCATTGTGGAGGCAGGTCAGGCGGATGTGCTGATTGCCTTTGAGAGATTGGAAGCATTGCGGTATCTGCATTTTCTTAAAGAAGACGGGGTGGTGATTGTCAATGACTGGCGTATTGACCCTATCACTGTGGTAACAGGCGCAGCAGAGTACCCGGAAGGGGTATTGGATACCTTAAAAGCCGCAAGAAAGGTGGTTGCGGTGGAAGCGATGAAGGTGGCAAAAGAATTGGGCGCACCCAAAGCTTTTAATGTAGTGGTTTTAGGTGCGGCAGCTCCTTATGTGGGATTTGATAAGGAAGAATGGTTGAAAGTGATTGAGGAAACAGTGCCGCCTAAGACTGTGGAAGTAAACCAAAAAGCATTTGAAATGGGGTATCTTCTGAATTCATAATAAAGTAGAGCAGAAACTATTTCTGTAAGCGGGAACAAAACAGATGGAGGCAGTATTATGACTGATCCTGTGTTCGGTGAACTTGAGTCAGATGGGCATTACTGGAGGGGAAAGCAAATGATTGATTTTGGCGGAACCCTATATACTGTAGGGTTATCAATAGAAAAGGAAAATGATAACGAAATTACAAAAGAACAACAGGAGGCATTTTCACATTTTTTGGATAAATGGCCGGAACTGCAAACAAAGTTAATTGAAGGGCTGATTCAGTACTATAATGAAGAAGAACGCTTTGCCTGGGGACCTGACGATGAAGAGGAATTAGCGCAATGGTGGCCGGAGATTGAAACAAAAGATGCGCTTTTGCAGGCAGTGACATTAGAAACCATCATAGTTCCACGGGATTCTATTATGAATATAAAAGGAGGACGCTATATTTATCTACTCTTCTCAAGAGAATGGGGCGGTGAAGATTGGGATGATAACGGAATTGGCGTTGGTTTTTTAAATGAAGAGATTGATAAAATTGCCTATAAAGACATTGCCTTTTAGTGATATGTGATGCGGAACTGGAAAAAAACAGCAGAAGCCCGGAAATACCTGGAAGGATACCCGGACACAATCATTAAGTGGTCGGTTATCCTTCCCCCTAAGCAAAGGTATTGAAGGGCTGATGCGGAACTGGAATAGGAGAAGGATATGATTTGGAATGAGACGAAGGAGTGCATGAGCAGGGATGAGATGAATCACTTGCAGGGCACACGGCTGGTAAAATTGGTAGACAGGGTATATCACAATGTGGAATATTATCGGAAGAAAATGCAGGCGGTAGGGCTGGAACCGGGCGATATCCGTGGACTGGAGGATTTGACAAAACTTCCGTTTACCACGAAGGATGATTTGCGGGATACATACCCTTTCGGACTGTTTGCAGTGCCAAATTCTCAGATTGTGCGCATCCACGCTTCCAGCGGAACCACAGGAAAGGCTACGGTGGTGGGGTATACCAAAAGAGATATTGATATGTGGAGTGAATGTGTGGCCAGGTGTATTACCATGGCGGGCCTGGGCCGGGAGGATATTATCCAGGTGGCCTATGGTTATGGACTGTTTACCGGAGGACTGGGCGGTCATTATGGCGCTGAGAAAATGGGGGCTACGGTGGTGCCCATGTCCACGGGAAATACAAAAAAACTGGTCAATATGATGGTGGATTTCGGGGTGACAGGTATTTTGTGTACGCCTTCCTATCTGATGCACATTGCAGAAACCATTGAAGAAATGGGAGTGCGTGATAAAATTAAACTGAAAGCTTCCTTAAACGGAGCGGAACCCTGGACGGAGAAGATGCGGGACAAGATTGAGGAAAAGTTGGGAATTCATGCTCACGATATCTACGGCTTAAGCGAAATTATGGGACCGGGTGTGGCGACGGACTGCCAGTTCCATAAGGGACTTCATGTGCATGAGGATTATTTTCTGCCTGAGATTGTGGACAGGGAGACATTTCAGCCGGTGCCGGACGGCATCACGGGGGAACTGGTGATTTCCACATTGATGAAAGAAGGAATTCCACTGATTCGATATAGGACCAAGGACTTGACGAGTATTGACCATACTCCTTGTGAGTGCGGCAGAACTACGGCAAGGATTGCAAGATTTACGGGAAGAAGTGACGATATGCTGATTATACGCGGTGTAAACGTATTCCCATCACAGATTGAAGCGGCCCTTCTGGAAATGGGCGGCACCACCCCTCATTATCTGATGATTGTGGACAGAGTAAATAACCTGGACACTTTGGAGGTACAGGTGGAAGTGGAAGAGCATATCTTCTCTGATGAGATTAGGCAATTGGAGAATCTGACCAGAAGGATTGAGCATGTGATTCAGCAGGCAATTGGCCTGGCAGTGAAAGTGAAGCTGGTGGAGCCTAAGTCTCTGGAGCGGAGCATGGGGAAATCAGTGCATGTGATTGATAACCGAAAGTTTGATTAGGCGAAGGGGGAGTATCACAGGCATTATAATTGCTTTGGCGTATGGGCTGGGGAAGAGCGCAAAGTCAGCGTTCTTCGTGGATTGTTTGTGCCGCCGGAGGCGGCATGGAGGGAAGAGGGAAAAAGTTGGAAATTTATGCGGAAAGTGAGGGAAGGTTATGTTTGTAAAGCAGATATCGGTATTTATGGAGAACCGTGAGGGAAGGCTGGAACAGGTGACAGAAGTGCTGAAACAGCACGCTATCAATATTTTATCCCTGAGTATGGCGGATACTACGGAATACGGAATGCTCCGCATGGTAGTGTCCGATCCGGACGCAGCACAGAAGGCATTGCAGGAAAAGGGTTTTTCTGCCAGGCTCACAGATGTATTGGCAGTTCGGTTGGAGGATAAGGCGGGAGAACTGCATAAATTGACACATATTTTATGCGCCAACGGAATTAATATTGAGTATATGTATGCACTTGCATCCGCAGAAATCAGGGCGATGATTGTAAAGGCGTCGGATGGGGAAGCGGCCGGAAATGCCATTCTGGACGGGGGACTGGAACTGTATGGCAATGAGGAAATGTGTAAAAGTGAATGTTAAGAAATATCTTACAACCATTGATAAAATCAAAGAATAAGCAGCGGTGATATATTACAAAACCACGGTGTAAAGCCTAATGAGTTAGGAGGGCTTTACACCTTTTTTTGCACACAAGCCTCAGAGAAAATCTGTCAGCAGAAGTTCATGGGCAATCACACTTTTTCGCCTCGCAGTATTACATTGGCGCAGAATGTTCCGCTCCCGTAAAGGAAGCGGCAATATCCTTCGTTTTTTTCCGCGATATGGCGGACGGACTGCAGCCCCACGCCTTCGCCCCGCCGCTTAGAGGAGAGGAACACGCCGTCATTTTTTCTGACATCTCCGTCAAATGTATTTTCTACGGTTAATAGTACCATATGGTCGGAATGCAGACGTGCCTGTACTTTTATCAGGCGTTTTGCAGGATCGGTTTTTAAGCTTGCCTCCAATGCGTTTTCAAGGAGGTTGGACATAATAAGGCACAGGTCAGGCTCCGGCACTGGAAGGTTTTGGGGCAGGTCAAGCTCAAAGGAAAAAGGAATGTTATGCTTACGGTACAGGAGCCCATAATGGCCTGCCACACTGTCCACCGCCGCGTTGTCACACAGATCAAGTTCCGAAGCGGGAATGTAGTCCTGCACATCGGACAGATACTGCGCAAGGGTTTCCCATTCCTTCTGTTCCACAAGGTGCTGCAGGATATTAAAATGATGCCGCATATCGTGACGTGTCTCTCGTGTCTGTGCGATTGCAGTTCTCAGGTTATCATATCGCGCCTGTTGCATAGCGAGAAATTGGTTCTCCTGACGCAGACGGCTGTTGCGGTTTAAGCTGCTTGCCATGAGGTAGAAAAGAGCATAGAACAGCAGGAGCAGGAACAGCAACGATAGGCTGATGAGAATATACATCGGCCGGAGCCGCCCAAAGCCTAAAATATTCGGATGGACGGGTACCATAGCAAGATTCAGCCCGATAAAAAGAAGAGGCAGAATCCAGAACACATACCATGTCTGTGCAAAGGATCTTTCATCCAGAATTTTCCTTGCGGCATGGGTGGAAGGGTACCAGACCAGAGCCACGAATACGCTGCACATTAAGAACCAGGCTATGGCGGCGCCCAGAGAAAGAGGCGGGACCGACTTTTCGAAGGGTAAGATACCGCTGACTGCCACTGCCACGCCGCCCAGACAGGAAAAGCAGGCGCATATGGAGAGGAAAACACTGATGGATTTCCAGAGTGTAATCCGGATCGTATGGACATAGACGGTGCCTGCTATGGCTGCAATGGGAAAAAGCAGCCAGATGGGATTTACATGAAAGCCCCAGCTTAACACGCCGCCTGCCAGACAGAGTAAAAGTATCAAGGGAACCATAAACGCTGCCAGCCTGAAGGGGCGCATCCGAAGGTATTGTTTCATGGGCAGGTAGGCGCACAGCATGCCAGGCAACAGAACCATACATTCTATTGTGGCGCATAGAAATTCTTTCATGTGTCCGTCCTCCTGTCGAACAAAAAGTCTCCGAAAGCCATTCTCGCGGCTTTAGCAAGGTCTCGGCTGACAGGGAGTATTTTTCCATCCATAAGGATAAAACTTGTCCCGTCAAAATCCTTCACATGTTCCAGATTCACGATAAGCCCCCGGCTGCAGGAGAAGAAATGTCCGTCCGCAAGTCTGGCGGAAAATTCCCGGAAGGTCTGGCGTGTAACGGTTTTCTGATTGTTTGTCTGATAGATATGGATCTGATGCTGGTAATGTTCGGCATATAAGATATCCTGAAAACGCAGGCGGACGATACTGCCGGAGGCTTTTACTTCGATGTACCTATCCTGAACAGGAAACCGATGAATAATTTCATCAAACAACTTCGTTAATTCTTCGTCTTTGTAGGGCTTTACCAGATAATGGAACGCCCGAACGCGGAAAGCGTCAAGGGCATGCTCCATGGAAGATGTGATGAACACCAGCAGGCAGTCTGCATTGAAACAACGCAGTTCTTTTGCCGTATCCACTCCATTAATATCTTCCATATAGATATCGAGAAAGACAAGATCGAACATCTTTTTTGGGGCAACGGAAAGAAACATTTTGCCGGAGCAGAATTCAGAAATTTCAGCATCCAGGGCAAGACGGGCAAGTTGGATGTCCAGCATGTGCCTTAGCCGCTTTAACTCCGATGCAATATCATCTACAAGTGCAATCCGCATGAGAAAACCTCCTGTAAATTAAATTATCTCGCGGACATATTCAGTGAATGTCCAATTGCTATACATTTTATCCGCAATAGTTTCGGCCTTTTGTATGAATTATAATGTATGATAGCATAAATTCTCAAAAATTGATAGAAGTGTGGAGATACGGTTTGGGACGGATTTTCACAATTCGTGCCACACTTATAGAAAAAACAGGGAAAAAGTGTATACTTCAAAGAAGAAATCTTGAATACAGAAATACGAATGTAATAACGTTCTTGCAGCAAGGTATTTGATTCTGAAATGTAGAAGCAAAAAGACAGAGCAAATTGCTGTGAGCAGCAAGTGAAGGAGGTAATTTATGAAGGGAATAAGGAAATGGTTGCTTGCGGCGGCGCTTGCCGTGGCTATGGCTGCCTCGACGCCCCAGACGGTGTCCTACGCGGCGGAAAGCAGAGCCAATGCAGTGTCCTATCAGACCTGTGACGCAGACGGAAAGAATTGGACGACACAAAGCTGTTCGGACTATACAGAGGTAGCGTCCGACACTACCACATGGTCTGACGGCGGCTGGTACGTTGTAAACGGAGAGATAACGGTTGACAGCCGCATCACCGCCAGCGGAACTGTCCATCTGATTTTAGCTGACGGATGTGAGCTGAAAGCTGCGGGAGGTATTCAGGTAGACGGCAGCCTGACGGTTTACGCGCAGTCCCAGGATGACAGTGCAGGCAAGCTGACGGCTGTTAATACGAAGGCGGATTATTATGCGGGAATCGGTGTCAGCCAAGGGAAAACGCTAACCATAAACGGAGGTGTGGTGACGGCCACGGGCAAATCTGGCGCAGGAATAGGCGGAAGCAATAAGAGTGGTATTACGAATATTCAACACGGTGGTACTGTAATCATTAATGGAGGCATGGTGACAGCTCAAGGCGACAATACCACTGCGGGAATTGGCGGCGCAAACAGCGGAAATAACGGCACCGTTATCATCAATGGCGGAACCGTTACTGCCACTGGCGGTAATTATGGCGCGGGGATAGGCGGCGGCCATTGCGGCAGAGACACTGGCCAGGGCGGTACTATTCGAATTAACGGCGGTAAAGTCACGGCCAGAGGAGGAACGAGCAGCGCAGGAATTGGCGGTGGAGCGAAAGGAAGCGGCGGCAATATTACCATCAGCGGCGGGGAAGTGGAGGCCTACGGCAGCACATACGGCCCAGGAATAGGCGGCGGCGGAGATGATAACTGGAGTGCTGGCGGAAGCGGCGGCAGCATTACCATCAGCGGCGGAAAGGTAACAGCTTCAGGTGGAGAAAAAGGAGTGGCAATTGGCGGCGGCGGAAGCCTGAGGTATTCGGGCGGAGCCAGCGGCAACATTACCATCAGCAATGTTGAGGTTCAAACCAATGGTATAATTGGCGCTGGAATCGGAAAAGACGGAGAAACTGGCAGCACCGGCACTATCAATGTTGACAATGCCACGATCAATGGTGAAACCTGCTATACTGTTACTTTTGATGCAAACGGACAAAGCGAGGTGAAGGTGCCGGCACAGATTGTAGCCAGCGGCGGCAAGGCGGAAGAACCTTTTCAGGATATAGAGGGTAAGGCAATGAGGTGGTACACAGAGGCCGCCTGCAGCAATCTATTTGACTTTAATACACAGATTAGCCAAAGCACTACCCTTTACGTCAAATTGGAGGAGAGTACAGATTATGTGGCAAAAGTAGTCTGTGACGGCAGCACTGTGAATTATACTACCTTTAAAGCGGCCTGGGCTTCCCTCAGCGGCAAGACAAGTACAATAACATTATTGAAAGATGTGACTACAACCGCTGCACTTACGATCAGCTCCGGCACGGATGTGACTGTAGAGATGGAAGAGGGTGTAACTCTTACAAATAATGTAAATGACTGTTTTTCGATAGATGGCGGTGCACTGACTTTGGCCAGCGGCAGTGTGGTTGAAGGGGGAGAGGGCAAATCTCTTGTGTATGCCGCGTCAGGCACACTCCACATAACCGGCGGAAGCTACCAAAGCGTGGGGAACGGCCTGTGGATAGATTCCGGCGTGGATGTTGGACTTTCCGGCGGAACCATAACGGCAACAGGCACTGTTCTGAGGTATGATCAGCATGGCATCGGTGATATGCTGGATACAGAACAGGAGGGTAAGTGTTTTGCCTTTTATGACAGCAACAGCCAGCTTATTACTGAAGGCCTTACCAAAGATAAATTGGGAGCCGGGACCTATAGGGTGGGAGAATGTACCCACAATTACCAGTATACTCACATAGAGAGCACCACCACCCATGATGCGGTCTGCCCTGCCTGTAAGAACGAGCTAAAGGGAGAGAAGTGTCATTATGAATGGGAAGAGGGGCAAACTGTCGGAAATTGTGTCTGTAAATCCACCCTCACTGTCAGCATGGATGATGCAAGCCTGATCTACAATGGCAGCGCCCAGACCCCTGTTATTATAATTGGGGGGGGTATGAATGGTGAAAATAAGCTGACAGAGGGTACGGATTATGAGATAACCGGCAGTGACAATATAAATGCCGGAACCAATGCCAGTGTTACGGTCTCCGGCAAGACCTATGAAGGAACGTTTACCTCTAAGTTCACAATTAAGCGGGCAACGCCCGATATCGGTGCTGTTACGGCAGAAGAGATGGAGAACACATTCCAGGTGTCGGAGGTGGTATTAAAACGTGGGGATCAGTCACTTGCCGGAACTTTGACACTGACTCCCGCGGAAGACTTTGCACTAAACTACGGTCAGAATACATGCGCATGGAAATTTACGCCGGATGATAGGACCAATTATGAGGACATTACCGGGGAAGTGGAGATTACGGTAAAGGATACCATTCATCCCACCGCATCCTATCAGATTGGTGAGAATTCTTGGAAAAAGTTTGCAAACACAATTTCTTTCGGCTTATTCTGTAAAGAGTATGTGAACGTGACAATCGAATATAGCGATGATGTGGTCAGTGAGGATGGGAATACCATTACCGGAAGCGGAATTGCGGAGCAGTTGTATTATATATCCGACAGGGAGCTTACGGAGACGGAAGCGGCGTCGAAGGATATACAATGGGAAGCATATACGGATACCGTCCATTTGGAGGCCGATGGCGTATATTTTATCTATGTTAAAGTGACCGATAAGGAAGGCAACACAGCCATCTACAACAGTGAGGGCATCGTGATTTATGCGGACAGCGTATGGAACACAGGAGCCATTGAATATACTTACAAACAGAATCAGGACTGTACGGTGCGGCTTACCATGAACGGAAATACCTTCAGGGAGCTCGCGGACAAAGATGGAAATGTCATAGCTGCAGAGAACTATGAGGCGGTTACTGCGGAAGATAGCTGTGAGATTACCCTGAAAGCATCATATCTTGACACGCTAAATAAGGGAGAGTACACATATAAGGCCATTGTAAACCCTCAGGGCATAAATGCAGAAGAGGTTACATTGGAGGGCGTGGAAGCGTCTGAGGCCACATTGGAATATACCTTTACCGTCACAGTGAAGGCAAAAGAGCTGGAAGTGACAGGTGCCACAGCAACGGACAGAGATTATGATGAAAGCAATGAAGTAGAAATTACAGAGGTTACATTAAGCGGTGTTGCATCCGGTGATGATGTAACGGCTGACTGGAACGGCGGGAAAGGTACGTTAGACGGAACCGATGCAGGGAAATATACTTCTGTGACATTGCCTGAGATTACGCTTGTAGGAAGCGACAAGGACAATTATACGCTGGTACAGCCGGAAGGAGCGGTTCCGACCGATGTAACCATCAACAGAATAGACGCAGAAATCACTTTGGAGACGGCCGAATATAGTAAAACCTTTGGTGATGGGGTATTTACGTTCGCTGTTACAGATACAAACAAAGAGGCTGACGTGCAGTATGAAGTGACAAAAGGCAAGGATGTGGTGTCTGTATCAGAAGACGGAACCGTTACCATATTGGGTGTGGGAAGCGCAGAGATTACTGTGTCATTGCCGGAATCCATAAATTATAATGCTGCCGCTGACCAAACCATTATTGTCAATGTGACAAAGAGGGGCGGATATGTGGCGGAAGCAATCAACAGAAGTTATATCTATACCAAAGAGAACACAGATACTTCAAACCTTGCGGTATTGCTTCCAAAAGATTGTGGAACGGCAAACTATGGTACACCTTCCACATCCGGAGCGGTGGTTTTTCAGACAGTTGAAGTGAAGGATGGAACGTTATCCTACACATTGGGAAAAGGAAACGCAGGCGATGAGGGAACCATAACAGTTGTGGCGGAGACACAGAATTATGAGGATATTTTAATCACGGTGAATGTGAGCCTGACTGACCGCATGCCCGTGAGACTGAAAGAGGGTACGGAAGTCACTTTGGAGAACAATATCCTTACCTATGGGGAGGCATTATCGAAGTTAAAGTTTAACAATGCTGAATTTATTGCTGATGACGGAAAGGCAGTGGAAG
Source organism: Lachnospiraceae bacterium (assembly GCA_022793065.1). Lineage (GTDB taxonomy): Bacteria > Bacillota > Clostridia > Lachnospirales > Lachnospiraceae > Acetatifactor. The sequence continues at coordinate 16,656 of JAAWCE010000006.1, read as the reverse complement.
GTACTCTTGCATGGAAGAATGGGGAGTTGATACCGGAAATAGGGACCGTAAGCGCCGTATGGGTATTTACACCAGCGGATCAGGGGACATATGCTTCTTTGGAAGGTATGGTAGCAATCACGGTAGAAAAGGCTGTACCTATAGTAAAGGTATCCCCCAGTGTGGCGGAGCGGTTGTACAATCCTTCAACAGCATTGGAAAACAGTGATTTATCTGGAGATTCCGTTGTAGGCGTGGACGGAAAAGCTCTGGAGGGCGCATGGAGCTGGAAGAGCGCCAAGATTGTTCCCACTGTGGGCAATGACGGATATGTAGCAGTGTTTACACCGAAGGAAGAAACGAAGTATGAAACTGTGGAAGAAATTATTCCTGTAAACGTGACAAAAGCAACGCCTTATATTGCGGAGCTGCCCGCGGCATCGGAGATTACCTATGGGGACATATTAAATGCGTCTCTGTTGTCAGGCGGAACCGTACAATACGGTGACGGAGCGGGGCAGGCAGGAAACGCAGCCGACAGTGAAGTGACAGTGGAAGGAGTGTTTGCATGGAAGGAGTCTTCTGTAAAACCTGCGGTGGCTGACAGCAATCAGACAGAGTATGTAGTCTTATTTACGCCTTCCGATATGGTAAATTATGAAACCGTGGAAGGCAGAGTGAAACTGACCGTGCAGAAGGCGGAACATGCGCCGAATATGCCGGACAGTGCCATGAATGTGTCGAACAACTGTGAAAAGGTAAGTGATGTGACTCTGCCGGAAGGCTGGGAGTGGCAGGAAGAAGATCAGGACACCGCTCTTATAGCCGGAACAGCGGTAAATGCCGTGGCAGTTTATAAGGGGGCAGATCAGGGAAATTACGAAAAGGAAACAGTGATGATTGCAGTCACAAGAGCAGCCTGTGATCATGTGGAAGGAGATATCCTCTATACAGGGGCAGGAGAAAAGGCGCCGACCTGTACGGAGGACGGTCTGGGACACAGAGAGTGTACCAAATGTAATGGCGTGACGAAATCAGGAATTGTGGTACCGGCATTGGGGCATGATTATAAAGATGAGGTAACACAGGAACCCACTGTGGATAGCGAAGGCATCAGAACCTATACTTGCACTCGCTGCGGAGACAGTTATACAGAGCCTATTGATAAACTGGAGCCGGATGAGACGCCGACACCGACAGAAAATCCAGACATAACGCCAGAACCGACGGGAGAACCAGATGTAACGTCAGAACCGACGGAAGAACCAGACGTAACGTCAGAGCCGACAGAAGAACCAGATGTAACGTCAGAACCGACGGATAAACCAGACGTAACGTCAGAACCGACAGAAGAACCAGACATAACATCAGAACCAACAGAAGAACCAGACGTAACGTCAGAACCAACAGAAGAACCAGACGTAACGTCAGAACCGACGGAAGAACCAGACGTAACGTCAGAACCGACAGAAGAACCAGACGTAACGTCAGAACCGACAGAAGAACCAGACGGAATACCAGCACCAGGAAATCCCTTTATCAAAGGAGAAAGTGGGAAAAAAGGATGGGATGCGATACGTGCAGAGGAAGAGAAAGCTGAGGAAAGAAGTATTATCAATGTAGATATGAATGGCGCAGCCGTGGTTCCAGGAGATATCTTTGATTGTGTGAAAGGCAGGGATATCACTATTACCTTTGACATGGGTAATAACATCATATGGAATGTGAACGGAAAAAGTATCGTGTCAGATAGGGTTGGCGACATTGATTTTTCTGTAAAGGTAGGAACAAATAGTATACCGGTTGACATTATCGACAGTGTATCGGGAGAGCATTACAGTATTTTGTTAAGTCTTGCCCATGATGGGGAATTTGGCTTTACAGCAATTCTTTCCACTAATCTCGGCAAGGAGAACACAGGGCGTACTGCAAGTCTTTATTATTACAATCGGAATACAGGAGAACTGGAATTATTGTCCTCGGATAAAGTTGCGGAGGACGGCAAGGTGTCGTTTGTGTTTACCCACGCATCGGATTACGTGATTGTAATTGGAGATAATCAGCAAACAGATGGCGGGAATATAGAAGATGAAGACAGATCAGACAATGGGGGCACAGCGTTGAAGGAAAGTCCCAAAACCGGGCAAGATCAGGCAAGCACATGGCCCATAGCAGCAGGACTAGTTGCTCTTGCGGGGATTGCCATTATGGCATTAAAGGCATGGGGAAGGAAGTCCGGTTGGAAAATGAAATGAAAAGCACATTTGTATACAGTTCCGCTGAGAAAGTATGATGTGTCTGAATGTACAAAAGTACAGAGACGAAACTGGAAGAAGTAAAAAGGGAGCTATGAAAAAGTTCTATGAAAGAAAAGAACACTTTCAGGAATAAAACCTGAAGGTGTTCTTTTTTCTGGTATAATTTATCTATGCGCTGACAGATTGGGAAACGCTGAGTTACTATTACGAGCATAAAATACTAATACTCATTGTCCGGGGTCCCCGCATTTAAATCCGTATAGCAGTCCAAAAGACCGACAGTTTCATTTGCCGGACGGCCATACATATTACAACATTTGTGAGAAACTTGTGGGCCATTGCTTTTTTCTTCGTCCATTTCTACGCTCATACGCACTACTCCCATCTGTGTTTCGGAGTCCAGATGTTTTAGGATATCTTCAATCATTTTTTCCTGTTCCATAACTAATACATCTCCTTTTGTCCGACTGATGCGGCTGCATTTTCAGATCGTTTCTGAAAGCTGCTTTCTATAAGAGATAATGATAAAATGTGTTCAGAGACCGAAAGCCGCTTGCATCAATTATAATATAATTTTGCCCTCAAATCAATTGTCATAAAGAAATTTCTGGTGGTGGCAGTGGTGGTTATCATTTGGTTATGAAAGAAAGCGATTAGTTAAGATTTCAAGTATGAGTAGTACAGTACATCTAATATATTATAAATTTTAATATATAATATACTTAAAATTATTTGACAAATATTAAATATTATGATAAATATAAAATATAAGAATAATATGGTGAAGTTACATTCAGAGGAGTAAAAACGCAATTATGTCGAAGCTTTGGAATTTGTCCACGCAGCCGGAGCCTTTTTGGCTGCTGGAAGCAATGTTGTGTATGAATTATGTCCATGTGTTGGACAGCGAGGAATGGTTGAACAAAAGCGGAAGCTGGAGCCAGCGAAAGAAGGAGGAATTTCTGGCCCCTTATCGCAGTTTTCGGGAAGAAATGCGTGCAAAGTTACAGCCCATTTTGAAACAATTTCCCATGGTCGCAGGGCATGTGGACCCGAACCCTCGAAAGCATGACCGTGAAAGTCTGCGGGGCTATGATTCTCCCATAATAAGTTTTCTGGTACAGATGCAGAACGTGTTGGAAGCGCCGGAGCGCCCCACGGAGGAGGCGTTGGAGAAAGGGGTGAATTATGCCTTTGGGCAGATGTTGGGGAATGATCTGCAGAAGTCGTGCCAGGACCGAAAAATCGTGATTGGAAGCATGGAGGATGTGATCGAGGCATTGGAAGGCTGGGACGGAGAGGACGGAGATAAATTTAAGATTCTCCGTCTGTATTTAGAACGACGGGAAATAATGGAACAGTTATGGAATCTGCAGGAACCATGCAGAGAGATCGGGCGTGGCTGCCTTACATTGGTGGGAGAACGTTTTGATGCTTGTATGGAGAAGTGTGGGGACCAAAAAGAAGTGAACGTATTAATGAGAGGTGTGGGAGTCCGGTTGGAGGAAGACTGTATCATAAAAATTACCCCTATGATAATGCGTTATGACGGAATTATGATACAGGCGGATGAATCTGTGGGGGCGGAATCGGTCAGCATGAACATTCATCTGGGCATTGAAACTTTTTATCTGTTGGCTTCTAAAAGTGATGATTTATACAATGATGACAGGCTTTTGGCCCAATTGAAGGCATTAGGGGATCTTACCAGACTGAAAATTTTGCATCTGCTGGTAGAACGCCCCTGTTATCTGCAAGAGATGGCAAAGGAGTTGGAACTGACGCCGGCTACAGTGCTCCATCATTTAGGCATTTTGATGGAGCAAGAACTAATCGAAATCATGGTGACAAAAGAGAAAAAGAAAATATATTATCAATTGAGAGAACAAGGGCTGCAGGAAATCAGCCGCGGGATTATGCAGTTGGCATTGTCGCGTCAGGAGAGGAAAGAACAGCAGGAAAAGCAGATATGGGAAGGGCAGGAAAAGCAGGGAGGGTGGCAATGGACAATTCAAAAGTAAATTTATCTTATCCTTTGGGGGCTACCCTGAAACGGATGTTAAGGAATGTTGCGGAACAGAATCCCAGACTATTTCTGTACTGTGGGCTGTATACCGTTACGGCTGCCATATATCCTTTTTTGGCAGTAATGTTGCCAAAGCAGATATTGGGCGAACTTCAGAAAGGGGGAGACGCCAGACCGGAGGCGGTGATACGGATTGCGGCGGGGTATTTTATATTGGCGGGAATCATTGGATTTGTACACATTTTTCTGAAGCATCGCCCCTATTCTAAATTGTCTTTGCTCCGGCTTGACTATGTAAAACATGTCAGTGTCAAAACTATGGAAATGGCATATCCTCATACGGAAGACGCCGCATTTATGCAGAAATATGATAAGGTGTTTATTGCCACACAGAGTAACGAAAACGGAGTGGAGGGAATCTATCATAAATTGTATGAGATGCCCGCAGTGTTTTTGACCATTGCCGCTCTGAGTATTTTTATAGGCAGACTTAGTGTCTTCCTGTTGGCCGGCTTATGTTTGAATCTGGCAGCTATTGTATGGGTCAGTGGTAAGAATCATCGTTTCCGCTATGAGAAAAAAGAGGAAGAAGCCAAATGGAGACGTAAGGTTAATTATTATAGTCAGGCTGCAAGTGATTTTACCTATGGAAAGGATATTCGGATGTATGGTATGAAGGAGAGAATATCTGAAAATGCGTCCAGGGAAATTCTGGGTTATAAGCGTTTAAATCATTTGCTGGCGTCCAGGGAATACCATTTGGGATTTGTGGGATTGGCGGCTGTTTTGATTGGGGATGTGCTGATATATGGAATTTTGGTATACCATACTATAAATGGGATGTCCATAGCCGATTTCTCAATGTATTTGACGGCAGCGCTTACGCTGTCATCCTATCTGAAGCAGGCGGCTGAGCAGATGAGTTTTGTGATAAATGAAGGGCAGTATGTATATGAAATGTATTGTTTTCTGGATAAAGACATGGGAGAAAAAGGCGGAAGTCGTAAGGCCATAGAGGGGGACACGCTGGAGATTGTCTTCGACGATGTGAGCTTCTGTTATCCGGGCGGGGAAAAATATATTTTCCGGCATCTGAATCTGACCATACATAAAGGAGAACGTCTGGCGGTGGTGGGAATCAACGGCGCGGGAAAGAGTACATTGGTGAAACTGATGCTTGGGCTGTTTGATGTGACGGAGGGAGAAATTCGTATCAATGAAATTCCCATTCATGAATTTGATAAAAAAGAGTTATTTTCCATGTTTTCCGCCGTGTTTCAGGATATTAATATCTTGGCCTTTACCGTGCGGGAAAATGTGGCGGCAAGTCTGAAGAACATTGACGATGAACAAGTGGCTGCGGCATTGGAACAGGCCGGGCTATGGGAAGCGGTGGAAGGTCTGCCGAAGAAAACGGAGCAGATGATGTTAAAAGGTATTGAAGAAGACGGCATATCCCTGTCGGGGGGACAGAATCAGAAACTGGCCATAGCAAGGGCGCTGTATAAGGACGCCAATATGGTTGTTATGGACGAGCCCACTGCGGCGCTGGACCCTTTGGCGGAAGCGGAGATTTATGAGAATTTTGGCAAATTGGTGAAGGGGAAAACAGCGGTATTCATTTCCCACCGTTTGGCCAGCACCCGTTTCTGCGATCACATTGCTCTTTTGGATGAGGACGGACTGAAAGAATATGGAACCCATGAAGAACTGATGGAGCTTGGGGGCAGTTATTATGAAATGTTTACCATTCAGGGAAAGTACTATACCAAAGAGGAAGATTAAAATTGAGATTGATGAAGCGGACGAGAGTATAAAAATAAAAGTTACATTCGGTTTAGCAGTTGTGAATGTGGAATAGGAAGCATATGAAAAAATTGAGATTGTTTTTTCGACTGTCCTGGGAGACAGTACCGGCATATATTTTGCTGTTGATTTTGCATACGGTTTTGACAGGAGTACAGGTAGTGTTAAATGTAGTACTGCCTAAATTTTTGGTGGATGAACTGGCGGGCGATTGTAATCTGCAGCGTTTACTCTTTTTTGGAGGTCTGGTGGTGGGGGCAAATCTCCTGTTTGGCTGGCTGGGGCGTTTTATGAAGCGCTGTATGGATGTGCAGAATCCATATGTGAGCCAGAAGATGGAGCAACTATTGGGAGAGAAGATCATGCGCCTGCCCTATATCAGACTGGAAGATCCTTATTATCTGGATTTGAAGGAAAGGGCATCGTTTGCAATTCTGAATCAGGAAGCCATCTTAAATACGATTACGGGTCTGGCAGAACTATTGCAAAAGGGAAGCACTTTGGTTGGATTGTCTTTTATTATGCTGACTTTAAGCCCTGTACTGGTAGCGGCACTGCTTTTGCTGGTTGGCATTATGTTATTGTTACAGAAAAGGCTTTCTGTCCATATGAAGAAAATTCATGAAATGATTCTTCCCTTGAACCGTCGGTATGGATATTATGTCAATCAGGTTTTTCAGGACAAAATGCAGAAGGATATTAGGTTATATGGAATGGCAGATATGTTGGGAGAAAGGGTGGATTGGTATAATCGTCATATGACCAATACCTTTGACCGGTTTCGTCGAAGGGAAGGGTTTTATATGGGACTGTATGGCGTGGTCAATGATCTTCAGGCGGCGATTTCTTATGGCTATGTTGGGCTTAGAGTTATTACAGACTGGTTCGGCGGCCGGATTGGTTTGGGTGCTTTTACCATGTATGTCAATGCCGCCGTTCAATTTTCTGCCAATATTACGCAATTTGGTCAATGTGTCATTAGGCTTAGGCAGCTTTTGGGGTATCTGGACCCTTTTGTGGAACTGATGAATCTGCCCGATGAACAGAATACGTTGGAGGGTGTGGAATTCATGGGGCCGGTGGAGCAGATTGTATTTGAAAATGTGGATTTCACTTATCCTGGAAGTGAGAAAAAGGTGTTGGAAGGAGTGAGTTTCTCTGTGGCGCAGGGAGAGAAAATTGCTGTGGTGGGTCTAAACGGCGCAGGAAAGACAACCTTGATAAAATTATTATGCCGTCTGTATGAGCCCCAGGGGGGACGAATTTTGGTAAATGGAAGGGATATTTTGGAATATGATTATCAATCGTATCTTCGTCAGTTGGCAGCCGTATTTCAGGATTATTGTTTATTTGATTTCAGCATAGAAGAAAATATAAGCTGCCGGGAGGCGGGGCAGGACAGGGAAGCAGTGGAAAAATTGATAGCACAGGTAGGATTATCGGACAAAATAAAGGAACTGCCTCAGGGAATTTGTACTCTTTTGGGTAAGGCTTATGATGAGAACGGCACGGAACTTTCCGGCGGACAGAGACAGAAAGTTGCTATTGCCAGGGCGCTTTATAAAGATGCTTCTTTGATTATTCTTGACGAACCTACCAGTGCGTTAGACCCCTTAGCCGAAGCTGAAATCTATGAGAACTTTAATGATTTAGCCGGCGGGAAGACAGCCATATACATTTCTCACCGCATGTCGTCCAGCGTATTCTGCGACAAGGTTTTGGTAATTGATCAGGGGAGGGTGGCGGACTTTGCACCCCATGGGGAACTGATGAAAAAAGCGGGAAGCCTGTACCAAAGAATGTTTGAAGCACAGGCGGGGAACTACATGTAGACAAAGGAGGGTGAAAACTCTTTTGGTAATATAATTTTTATTGATTATTTATGAAATCTCATTGATTTCAACATGGGTATAGGATACAATGAATAGGGGATGCCCTATGATAAGCAAATGATAGAAAACAAATGTATTTTGTATGATTCTGTATGAACATAAACGAAAACAGTATGAATGATGTGCATTTGACAGATGATAAGTTTGTGCTGGATCGTTTACGGATTTCCCTGGGTGAAATGTATAATTTCAGCCAGGGGATTTTGGAAAAAGGAGAAGCGAGGGGGATTGCGAAGAAAGGAGATTGTATGTTAAAAGAGAAAACAGCCATTGTAACAGGAGGTACACGAGGGATTGGCTTCGTTATTGCAAAGAAATATCTGGAGAACGGGGCAAGTGTGGCAATTGCCGGGTCACGGCAGGAGACGGTGGAAAAAGCGTTGTCAGAACTTAAAGAGTATGAAGGCCGTGTTATGGGAATTTGGCCTGATCTCTGTAATCCGGAAGCAGTTGCAGAAGCTTTTTCTGCGGTGAGGGACAAATTTGGCGCTTTGGATATTTTGGCCAATAATGCGGGGATTTCTTCCAGAACAAGTCTTTATGAGTACACATTGGAGGAATTTTCTAAAATTGTGGATATAAATCTGAAAGCGGTTTTTGTCTGTTCTCAGGCGGCTGCAAGAATTATGAAAGCACAGGGAGGCGGTGTGATTATCAATACAAGTTCCATGGTCAGCCAGTATGGACAGCCTTCTGGCTGTGGTTATCCGGCTACAAAATTTGCTGTGGATGGCATGACAAAATCATTGGCCAGAGAGCTTGCAAAAGATGGTATCCGTGTGAATGCGGTTGCCCCTGGCGTAACCAGAACCGATATGGTAGCGGCGCTGCCAAAGGAGATGGTGGATAGAATATCCGCGGGGATTCCTATGGGCAGACCCGGAGAACCATTGGATATTGCCAATGCGTATCTGTATCTGGCGAGTGATTTAGCGGAATATGTAACCGGCGCCATACTGCGTGTGGATGGGGCGGCAATGGTCTGAAAAGGTAGAACATTGCCATTTAAAGATGAAACAAGTTGAGAAACCAAAATAATTAAATGTTTACTACATCTTGATGTTAAAAACTGCAGGAATACGAAAAGTGAATTGGAAGAATAGAAATCGTCCAGCTAAGAAATGTCAATCCATTTATTAAAAATGTTTCGCTGGACAGGTGAGGTTGTGAAAGCGCACGAGAGCAAATTTCATGAGATGACTTACGAATGAAATTTGTCTCTCCTGTGTGTGCGCCGAAAGAACCTCACCCTTTAGTGCTGTCGCGCAGCGACTTAAAATAGGAGATTTCATTATGGATAAGAGAGCAATGTATCAGTTGACGTATGGGCTGTTTGTACTTACATCTGCGTTTGAAGGCAGAGACAGCGGTTGTATTATCAATACGGCGGGTCAGGTGACTTCCGAACCCAATAGAATCAGTATTGCGGTGAACAAGGCAAATTATACCCAGGAGTTGGTGCAGAAGAGTGGAAAGTTTAATATTTCCATTATAAGTGAAAAGGCCGATTTTTCACTTTTTCGTCATTTTGGATTTCAGTCAGGACGTGAGGTGGATAAATTTGCCGCATATTCTGAGGCGCAGCGAAGCGCTAACGGACTTTACTATGTTACGGCGGGAACTAACGGATATATCAGTGCTGAAGTGGAACAGGCAATTGACCTCGGAAGCCATACCCTGTTTATCGCTTCGGTAAACGATATGGAGGTATTGTCAGATGTGGCATCGGCAACATATGGGTATTATCAGTCACAAATCAAGCCAAAGCCAGTTGCATCCGGAGAAAAAGGAAAGGTAGTATGGCGTTGTAAGGTTTGCGGCTATACTTATGAAGGAGAGGAACTTCCGGCAGATTTTATCTGTCCTTTGTGTAAGCATCCGGCTTCTGATTTTGAAAGGGTGGTATTGTAAAGACTGCAATAGACGCTGTATACAGATCGTTAAGGTGTGACAGACAAAAAGGATAAAGTTTATAGAATAAGTACTATAAAAAGTGATGTTAAATTGGCAGTCTGTAAGCGATGGGGAGATGAAGATGAGTATTGGATTTCGGGTCAGCGGAACAGTGGCAGGAATAGAGGAATTAATCCGCAGGGCAAGTACCATAGCAAAGACGATGGGGTATGGTATTGATGCAGGAGAAGGGGAGATGTGTTTACGACTTTGTCCCATGGGGGAAGTTGAAATAACCTGGAGTGCAGATGCGGATAATCAGGGGCTATGGCTGGTAGAGTCGGATTGTCAGACTTCTCAGGTGGGGGCGGGCTTTCACAAAGCAGCTTTGGAACTGATAGACGGGTTGGAACTGGAAAACATGGTGGTGGAAGATGAAACGGATTATTATAGCCATCGTGATTTTGAGAGAATGAAACGGGAACATTTTTATCCTTACTTAAAACAGCTATTACATGTGTGTCATGATTTGATTGAACAAAGAGGCAGCGATCAGGTATGTCTTTGCTGGGATTTGGATTTATATCATCCAGAGTCAGTTATGGGGACGGTAGCATCTGCTTTGGGGCGTTATACATTAGATGCGTTGGATAGAATATTGGAGATACAAGGTGTTGAGGCATTGGCGCAGAGGTTTTTCTTATGGGAAAATGAGACACGAGACGAGGTGTTCTATCGAAATCGGGCTTTGTATGGGCTGTGGATTCAGTGTTATTATGTTTCTTCTTCCCGCAGTGAGATGGACAGAGAAATAAACGGTAGTATTCTGGATGACTTGGAAAAGTCGTATGCAATGAACTGTCATTTGCCATTTCCGTATGAAGCGTACAGGGAAGTGTGCGGACTGCATGGCAGAAAACCTGTGATAGAAGATGTGGAGCCGCTCACTTATGAATTTCCCATTGGATATCGCAAGAGGAAGATCGTGGAGACATTGGGAAATTTGCGCCTGACATTGCCTGGTTCTTATCTTTATGAATGGGAAGAGAACGAAAGAGGCGGGGGAGTAAATATTTGGTGTGACGATTCTGTGAACAGCCCTGTGTGGCGGGTAAGCGCTTATCATGCAAGAGAGGGTGAGGCGCAGTTTTCCAACGGGTTAAAAGGCGTAAAGGATTATGAGGAATATGAAATTACCAAAGGACGAATACGTTTTGGATGGGAACAGCATGGGAAAGGGAATGAGAAATATTACATTATGGAATGTGAGGTCATAACCGGACCATCTTTTTATGTGATTACGGTATGTTATCTGAAACCTGAAGAAAGAGAGGGGATTGTAGAGCTATTGCATCGGATAGCCACAAATTAATAGACGTTATAAAAAGTCCGCAGACATGTGGACTTTTTATATGCGTATATGCGTAAAAAGAGTTTCAAAGAAACCAAATAAGAACAAGTTATATGTAAAATGTGCATTGGATTTTCGTGTTATATACATTAGGAAGACTTTTCCGAAAAGGAAGAATATAAATTTAGAAATTGGGGCTTTCCTTTTTCTGGAAAGATGTATAGAATAGAAATATGGGAATTGCATAGTACTTTGGTATAAATACATTGTAAAGCGGGAAGAAAGGAATATGGATAAGCTATGTTTATAAGGGTCCGGTAGTGAAGAGACGGTACTGGAAAAGAAAGAAAAGAGGCCGGCAGTGAAGGGACGGTACTGGAATTGGAGGAAAAGAATGGGCGTTTTATCTGAGGTGGAACCAAAACAGGTGTTTCGGTTTTTTGAAGAAATTACAAAGATTCCTCATGGTTCGGGGAATGTGGGGAAAATCAGTGACTATCTGGTAGAGTTTGCCAGAAAACGGGGATTGCAGTATATTCAGGATGAGTTGAAAAATGTTATTCTGGTGAAGGAAGCTGCACAAGGATATGAAGAGGACCCGCCTGTGATACTGCAGGGGCATATGGATATGGTAGCAGTAAAGAAACCGGATTGTAATATTGATCTGGCAAGAGAAGGGCTGCAAGTGGCAATTCGTGGAGACTCGGTGTACGCAGAGGGAACCAGCCTGGGTGGAGATGATGGTATTGCCGTGGCATATGCGCTGGCTTTGTTGGATTCGGATACCATATCACATCCGAAATTGGAAGTGATACTCACAGTGGACGAGGAAGTGGGGATGGACGGCGCCAGGGAAATTGACCTGTCCATTCTGACTGGAAATCGCATGATTAATCTGGATTCAGAGGAAGAAGGAATATTTCTGTCCAGCTGCGCAGGAGGTGCAAGAGTACATTGTCTATTGCCGCTTAAAACAGGAGAGTTGGAAGGAATAGCTGTAAAGGTCAGGGTGGAAGGTCTGTTGGGAGGACATTCCGGAGGAGAAATCCACAAAGAAAGGGGCAATGCAAATTGTCTTTTGGGCAGGCTGCTTCAGAGATTGACAGAACAGATTCCGGCAGGAATTTGTGCATTGGACGGAGGGTTAGCAGACAATGCCATTCCCAGGCAGGCGGAGGCAGTCCTTGTCATAGGAGAGAAGGAGCAGGAGAAGCTTAGAGAAATTTTAAAAGAGTTGGAAATAGAAATTCAGGGAGAGCTTGCCGTAAAAGACCCAGGCTTTGCCATTAAGATAGAAGAAATTGGACAGGGACGTTTTGGCTGTGTGACAGTGGAAGATACACAAAAAGCGGCGGCGTTTTTATGTGCGCTTCCAAACGGCGTTCAGGCAATGAGCGCTGATATGCCCGGTTTGGTGGAGACTTCTTTGAATTTGGGGATATTGAAGCTAGAAAGGGACGGACAGAAAATGGATTTGATCCGCCAGGAAACGGAAGGGTGTGAGATGGCTGCAGAATTTTCCGTGCGGAGCAGTGTGGAAAGCGCCAAAAGGGCGTTGATTGGCAGATTGCGCGCTGTGACCGCATTGGCGGGAGGCGTCAATACTGTCACTGGAGATTATCCTGGCTGGAAATACCGTAAAGATTCCCCCTTGCGGGAAAAAATGGTCAGGCTGTACAGAGAAATGTATGGGAAAGAACCGAAAGTGGAGGCGATTCACGCAGGTCTGGAATGCGGTATATTGGGAAGCAAAATACCGGATTTGGATTGTGTGTCCATAGGGCCTGATATGGCTGACATTCATACGACAGAGGAAACATTGAGTATATCTTCTACGGGCCGTGTGTGGGAATTCCTGGTAAGATTCCTGGAAGAACACTAAACATTATCTGAAGATAAATATTATGATCGGGCAGAGGGGTATTAAAATGGAATTTAGCAGAGAAAAATTAAAGCAAATCAGACGTTTGATGGTTTGGGCCACATTTCTGATATTGATTATTATTTACAGTGATAAGGTATTGTTTGGATCTATATTTATACTCAATATATTGAAGCCGTTCTTATATGGCGGTGCCATAGCATTTGCGCTGAACATTCCTATGAGGGCTTTGGAAGAGAAACTGTTGGCACGATGGAAGGGAAAATCGGCGGCAAAATTGAAGAGGCCGCTGTGCATGGTTCTTACGATTGTATTGGTAATTTTGGTGATTTCCATAGTGGTAGGAACGGTACTTCCGCAGGTGGCGCTGACTGCCGCTGAGATTGGGAAAAAGATCCCCGCATTTACGGAACAGATGATTGAAAAGCTGGATAAGCTGGCCAAAGATTATCCCATTATGGCGGAACAGGTCAGTAAATTGGAGGCAATAGACATTAATTGGGATACCATTTTTAAGAATATTGTAGATTTTCTGAGAAATGGTATGGGAAATGTACTGAATTCTACGTTCAGTGTGGCAAGCAACATTATTTCAGGTGTGGTAAATGGGGTCATTTCCTTTATTTTTGCATTATATGTCCTGGCGCAAAAGGAAAGGCTATCCAATCAGGGAAAGAGGATTATTTCAGCTTTCTTACCGGAACGTGTGGGAAAGAAAACGCTGGAAGTTTTCAGTCTTCTGCATAAGAATTTCAGTAGTTTTGTTACGGGACAATGTGTGGAAGCGGTGATTTTAGGGGCAATGTTCGTTGTTTTTATGACGATTTTCCGTATGCCCTATGCTTTGATGGTAGGGGTGCTGATTGCTTTTATGGCGCTGATTCCTATAGTGGGCGCTTTTGTGGGATGTGCGGTGGGAGCGTTTTTGATTTTGATAAATGACCCCATTCAGGCATTGTGGTTTGTTGTGCTGTTCCTGGTACTGCAACAAATTGAAGGTAACCTGATATATCCAAGGGTGGTGGGAAGTTCTGTGGGATTGCCTTCCATATGGGTATTGATGGCGGTCAGCGTGGGCGGCAGTTTATTTGGTATAGTGGGGATGCTGCTGTTTATTCCATTGATGTCCACATGCTATTCTCTGTTTAAGGAGAGTGTAAATAATAGGAATACAAAAAAAGGAAGGCCGCCGGTGAGAGAGAGGGAGTCGGGCAGCCAGGCGGGAGGGCCGAAGAGAGATTCAAATAGGAAAAAGGACGCTCAAAAAGAAAAACATAATGCTGGAAACAGGTAGAGGTATAGAATACTATATATGAATACGGCGGGGCATGGAGTAAATTCTATGCCCCGCTGTAATTTAATGAGAAAATGGGTCAAAAGACGCTTCAGTACAAATTTATACAGAAAAAAAGAAAACCTATAAATAGGTTTTCTCTTTTCATATCGGAGTGACAAGATTCGAACTTGCGACCTCCGCCTCCCTAAGGCGGCGCTCTAGCCAAACTAAGCCACACCCCGTAACACATTTTGTATTATAATACAAGATAGAGAAAAATGCAAGAGTTTTTTTGAGTTTTTTCGATTTTTATTTACCAATTCAAATCTGCTGGTTGTTGACTATATTTGCTGCAAAGGCTATAATAATAAAATATGACAAGATGGGCGGATCGGAGATGAAGCTCAGGTAAGTTAGATAGAGACAGCGGAAGAAAAGGTTGAGTATGCAGCAGAGAGAAGAAAAAAGAAAAAAAGCGTGTCCTGTATCCAACAAATGCGGTGGATGCCAGTTTATTCATAAAAGTTATGAAGAGCAGATTCAGGTGAAAAGTACCATTTTTCGTAAATTAATGGAGAATTACTGTAAACCGGAGCCCATGATTACAATGGAGCAGCCAGAGCATTATCGCAATAAGGTTCATGCGGTATTTGGGGAAGACAGAAGACACAATGCCATATCCGGCATTTATGAGCAGAAGAGTCACCGTATTGTTCCTGTGGACAGTTGTTTGATTGAGAATAAAAAGGCGGATGAAATAATCGTATCTATCCGGGGGTTACTCAAATCCTTTAAAATTCGGCCATATAACGAAGACACAGGCTATGGATTACTGCGTCATGTGTTGATTCGTGTAGGCCACGCCACAGGAGAAATTATGGTAGTTTTGGTATTGAGTTCTCCAATGCTGCCTTCCAAAAAGAATTTTGTAAAGGCGCTTAGAACGATTCACCCGGAGATAACAACCGTTGTGGTGAATGTGAATGACAAAGATACCAGTTTGGTTTTGGGTGAAAAGGAACAGGTTATTTATGGTAAAGGGTATATTGAAGATAAGTTGTGCGGCAAGACATTCAGGATATCGCCAAAGTCTTTTTATCAGGTCAATCCAGTGCAGACGGAAAAGCTATATGCAAAAGCCATGGAGTATGCCCATCTTACAGGCAAAGAAGTAGTTCTGGACGCCTATTGCGGCACAGGAACCATAGGAATGATTGCCAGTGACCATGCTGCAAGGGTAATTGGCGTGGAATTAAATCGTGATGCTGTCCGTGACGCTATCAACAATGCAAAATGTAATCAAATATCAAATATTCGATTTTATCAGAATGATGCGGGGAAGTTTCTGCTTGAAATGGCCAGGCAGGGAGAGAAGCTGGATGTACTGTTTATGGACCCGCCCAGAAGCGGAAGCAGCGAAGAATTTCTAAAGGCAGTGACAGAGGTGAAGCCAAATCGCATTGTGTATATATCTTGCAATCCAGAAACTTTGGTAAGGGATTTAAAGTTCCTTGTAAAAAGAAATTATAAAGTGGTGAAAAGCGTAGCAGTGGATATGTTTCCGTTTACGGATCATGTGGAGACTGTGGTGTTGATGTCACGAACGGACAGATAAATGCGCCGAAAAAGGCTTGAATAAAGGGATTCCGATAGATTTGCCCCCCTGAGAGGGCACTCTGTTGGAAGCCCCTTTTTCGTTCTGTGACAATAGTTCTTACTACTGGGCTTTCGGGTATGTGTAACAAGAGAACTGCGTTTTGCCTTTGGTGTAACAAGGCAACTATTGTCAAAGGAGAATTTTACAAGGGTGTGGCAAGAAAACTGCTGTCAGCCCTACGAGATATTAATTATTTGGATTCTTTTGCCTCGATTTCTTTCAGTGTTTTCCCATCCTTATTTCGCCAATTTGCCGGTCCGCTGATGCTATATCCTGTAACAAAATCTGCGGCAGCAGATGAACTTGAAAAGATAATATCCTCGATTGTAGTCAGGCCCTTGTAGTGGTCAAGCTTTTGACGTATACTGCTTTCCCTGGTCACTGTGCAGGATCAGACTGCCGTTTGCCGGACGTTGGGATTCCAATGCTTTCTGCAGCGTGCGGATCGCAGGTTCGCTGGTGATATGGCGGTCCGTTATGCTCGCCACCACGCTTCTGTCATGGAGGTCTATGATGGTACAGTTATAGCGCACATCCCCATTTTTGAGAAACAGATATGTGAAATCCGTGCACCATTTCTGGTTCGGCTTGTCCGCATGGAAGTCCTGCCTTAGCTTATTCTCGAATACCTTATGG
>JAAWCE010000002.1 GCA_022793065.1 Lachnospiraceae bacterium | reverse complement strand
GACAAATTTCATTCCTAAGTCTTCTCATGAAATTTGCTCTCGTGCACCTTCACCACCTCACCTGTCCAGCGATACATTTTTATTAAATGGATTGTCATTTCTTAGCTGGACGATTCTTAAGTCGCTGCGCGACGGCACTAAAGAGTGAGGTTCTTCCGGCGCACTCACAGAAGAGACAGATTTCATTCGTAAGTCATCTCATGAAATTTGCTCTCGTGCACCTTCACAACCTCACCTGTCCAGCGATACATTTTATTAAATGGATTGACATTTCTTAGCTGGACTTCTCAGACACCTACGATTTTCAAAATTCACTTCAGCCTGTTTTTGCACTTGCCTTTCATCACTCTACTTCAAAACCCTCTTATTTTATCTATCGGCTATCTGCACAGTTTTTTCATAATTTTGTCACCAACCGTTTTATTTTAATGTGATTATTTCAACATACCAATAAGTCATAGCTGCAATTTTTACATTCATCATCAATGTATGCTTTGTCTATTGTAAAAATATTATTCTTATGCCATAATACAATTATAAAAAATTCGTTGGATACCTCTATATCCACAAAATTTAATAACCACCAAATTACACTTGGCACCTTTATGTGCTTGCGCGTTATTCCATCAACATATATTCATTAAACTATGTATATCATACTCGCTTTCCTTTTCTGCTGGAAACGTGTCAGGCCATAAAACTACGGTAATGTTACTGATAAAAGGAGAATTCTATGGAGAACTACGAAGACGCAGCCGAATCACGATTCGATGATTTGGATACACTAATGAAAGTGAGGAGAAAAGTAGGTGCAATTCATTTTGGGGGAATATACATAGAATGTTTATTAAAAGGAATGATATGTATGAAATACACTGTTACGGATAGTTCCGCCTTCGGCAAATGGATTGTTGACGGACATGAGCGCCCTCGTCCCCGTCATGTACTCCGTTCACCTGAACTGCAGTCACTGTTGGATACATTATACGACGATATGCCAGACAATATCTTAGAGGCATTGGATTTCATCGCCGCCCCCCAGGGCACAAAATATATTGACTATCGTTATATACCCGAAGATGAAATAGAAAATGAAATATTTGATCAATGGGAAGAACGGTTTATCTCCGTTTTCTCCTATTTAGAACAGAAAAAACACGAACTATAGAAAGTAGGAAAGAATGAAAAAAATTTGGGAAGAACTGGAACAGACCATGAAAGAAATATACCATATTTCAGCCCCCGAATGGGTTCAGGTCCATGTCAGCAACCGCGGAAAGATTCATACAACAATTGTTTCGGACAAAGCTGTATCCAAACAGGAGATTCGCACTCTGATTGCCGCTAAAATAGCGGAATACCAGGAGCAATATCATATTGGCTTTATTGATATCTACTCCACTGAAAACGCAAAAGAATATCAAATTGAGAAAATCCCAAGAAAAAGCGGCTATGCCTCCTGGTCCGACGCATTATATGCGGCTGAAGATGAGAAAACCACCCATAACGATATCCAGATTATCAGTTTTTATTCCTATAAGGGCGGTGTGGGCAGAACAATTGCATTGATTGAAACTGCCTACAATCTTGTCAAAGCCGGAAAAAGAGTTCTGTTGCTGGACCTTGACATAGAAGCCCCCAGCCTCCATAACATCTTTGCTGAAAAGGTCAACGCCGTCGGAACTGGGGTGGAATATGGTATTGTTGAATATTTATACCGAAAAACCGTACAAAAACAAAACAACGTATCCATAGAGCACATTTTTTGCCCATTGGAACTCCAAAACGTGCCTGGCGAAATGTTTCTGATTCCGGCGCTGAAAGAGATGAATAAAGACTATCTTTATCAGACAGAGCAACTGCAGACAGTTCAATTACAAGAACAGGACGCTTTTCAGGAAATATTTGATTATATAAAAAAGGTGTTAAATGTAGATACCATTATTGTTGATACCAGGGCCGGCTTTAATAAATGGGGTTCCTTATCCCTTTTGACCCTTTCAGACCAAGTCATTTTTATTGCTTATCCAAATTCCGAAAATGTGGAAGGACTAAATATTGCATTTGAATTAATACACAATGTGGGCAAAAAAAGGTATGCGGTAGCAATGTCTAAGATAATATCTTCCGACGATGGCATTGCAAGAGCAAGGACACTCTTCTCCAACCTGAACATACCGCAAGAGCAATTAATTCCTATTTACTATAAGGAAGAAATTGCCCTGAACAGCCAATATCCTATTACGGATGAAAATGTTTTAAGCGCCTATGAAGAATTGTCGGAATATATTCTGGACAATGACCGCATTAACAGAAATAAAACATTCCTTGCCAATGGAAAGAAACAACAGCTTTTGGAAAATTTATTTTCCCCTGAAAAAGAGCTTACCACTTTAATTGACGTAGCCCGTTTTAACCACCAAAGATCCTCTACCATACTTAAGTACAATTATCCTGAGGAATTATATGGATTAAAAAGTGAAAAACAATATATACTTGAACAAATCAATCAGGTATGGGCAACCATCCCGGCCTTCACTTTTGTGGAAATAGAAGATGAAACATGCTATGAAAACTTACTTACAGAAAAATGGGATGATATAAAGCAATTGGGGCTTCAGTTAATAAACACTGTCATTGCCAATTCCGATGCAGAAGAAAAAGATATGTTTCCGAAAGAAACAAAAGATGTTAATGAAATACTTTCCTGCCTGAAAAGAAAAATTTCTTCCAATGATATTATTCTTTTTGGGGATACGAATATAAAAAAAGACGTTACAAATTATGATGCCGTTTCGGAATTAAAAATATTTTTATCCGTCAGTGAAAGGGTTTTAGCAATCAATGCTGTCCAAGTTATTGAAAATATCAGAAATTTGATTGTAACTTTTAATCTTGACATTAAAAAAATTCAATTTAAATTTCTCATCAATGCTGCCGCATGGGAACAGCACCAGGAACTTTTAAGCGTATTAAAAGGCTTTGTTCGGGAGGTAAATATTGTAGAAGATGATATTCGCAGGTTCCTTATGCTGAATTTTAACCTCCAAGAATTCACATCTTATCGTGAATATATGAAAAGGCTACAGATAATTTCTGCAGAACCGGAAATTGTGTTTCATTTTAACGGCATTTCTATTGCAGAATCTGAAATGAATGAAATCATCGGGCTTGTGCTGGGGCTCAGGCAAAATGAAAGAGTATATAGTCCCTCTGTCATTGCACATTTGTACCATACATTGCAGCAAAAACCAGGATTGAAATATGACTGCCTGTTGGATATATTGAAAAAAACAGCCGAAAAAGAATTACTATACACAGATAGTACCTATTCAGACAGACTGCTCCCATTTGATAAACTTCAAGCCGAATTGAAAACCTTAAGCGCTCCTGAAGCAGTTCCCAACAAAAAATCATAATAAAAACCCTATACATGGAACCTTCTCCATACATGTATAGGGTTTCTGCCAATATTACACTTTTCCGTCACAACTTATACTTTCCTGTCAAAAGTACAATTTAATTTTGCCCATAAGGTATTACTCCCCATATATCACACGGCTCAACTCCGCAAACTGCTCCAGTGTCAGCGCTTCCCCGCGCACAGTGGGCGTAAGTCCCATCTGTATCAGTGCCTCTGCTGCGCGTTCCTTTGTAATTTCTAGCTCCGCCCCATTTCCCAATGCGTTCACAAGCGTCTTGCGCCTTTGATTAAAAGCCGCCCTGATTATCCCGAAAAACTTCCCCTCATCCCGTACTTTGACTAACGGTTCCTCATATCTGGTCAGACGGATTACCGCGCTTCCCACAGTGGGACGAGGCATAAAACAGTTCGGCGGCACCTTTGCCACCACTTCCGGCTTCGCGTAATATTGTACTGCCAGAGACAGTGCACCGTAATCTTTTGTGCCTGGTCCGGCCTGCATACGCTCCGCCACTTCTTTTTGCACCATGATTGTAATGCTTTTCAAAGGCACTTGACGCTCAAACAACCCCATAACAATCGGGGTTGTAATATAATAGGGCAGATTTGCCACTACTTTCATAGGTTCGCCGGCATTTTTCTCTTTCGCCAACTGATTCAAATCCACCTTCAAAATATCCTCATTGATCAATGTCACATTTGCATACTCTGACAGCGTTTCTTCCAAAATAGGAATCAGATTTCTATCAACTTCCACTGCCACCACTTCCCTTGCCCGCTCCGCAAGGTATTGTGTCATAGTGCCGATGCCGGGCCCAATCTCCAGAACACAGTCCTGTTCCGTAATCTCCGCCGCAGCCATAATTCGCTCCAACACACTCGTATCAATTAAGAAATTCTGTCCGTATTTTTTTTGAAAATGAAATTGATGCTTCTGCAGTACCTCAATGGTATTCCGTGCAATCCCCAAATCCGCCATTGCCCGTCTCCTTTCGTCACCCTGCCAGATTTCCCTTCAAATATCCCATTACTTCCCGCAAATCCCGGAATATTTTATGGCTCATCCGGCGCATTTCCTCATTGGGCGCTATCATATCCGGCACCAATATGGGTTTCATCCCCGCCTCAAAGGCAGATTTGATTCCATTTGGAGAATCCTCAATGGCATATGCTTCCTTTGGTTCCACTCCCAGCTCCTTACACGCCCGTAAATAAATATCCGGCCGGGGCTTAGAATGTTCCACCATATCTCCTGTCACCACCGTCATGAAATGTTCCCGTATCTTTGCCAATTCCAAATGTCTTATGACGGACTCTCTTACGGTAGAACTCGCCAGCCCCACCGGGCATTGAGTGGTTTTCAGCCATTCCAGTATTTCTTCCACTCCCGGCTTTATGGGCAATCCATTTTCCTCTATGTACTTTACAAACCAG
Source organism: Lachnospiraceae bacterium (assembly GCA_022793065.1). Lineage (GTDB taxonomy): Bacteria > Bacillota > Clostridia > Lachnospirales > Lachnospiraceae > Acetatifactor. The sequence goes on along the minus strand of JAAWCE010000002.1, from coordinate 79,346 downwards.
GCATGGGTCTGTTTCCGAAACTCTGCATAGTCAAAGTCTGCTCCATATGCGTTTAGGATAATGCGTTTACTGTCATTTGAATTCAATCCGATACAATGGGGAAAAACGGTTTCCATGCCTTCCATTCCATTTTCCTCAGCCACAGCAACCCATGCTTTCATGCAAACAATCTCCGTGTCAAACAACACGCCATCCATATCGAAAACAACTGCTTTCATATAACCTCCCTTTTCACCTTCCTCTGTCCGGCTTTCTGCGTTCCTCAACCACCACCGCATAAAATATGTGACCTGCCCAATTTATCCCCCGCTTATTCTCATATTTCTTGCTTCACTTCTCTGCCGCTCCCGTCATTGCATATATGAAAAACCCTCCAGGAAATGTATACAATTATATAATACTAATACATCCATCCCTTCCTCCGGCTCATACTTCTCCATAAATCCATATAACCTTCCATTAAAATACCGCAAATCCATAACATAAATCTTCTCATAATGAGGCAGCAATAAGGGAACAAAGCAATTTGCATAGGAATCCTTAAGCACAAAAAGTACTTTCCCATTGTGATAACCTGTTTCTATTTCAACAAAGGCATGATTATCATCCATAAAAAAAGCATATTTGTTTTTCGTATCCAAATGGGTTCTTTCATATAAGCTATCCGTGGTATTCTTTAAATCATACGTGACTTTCACAGGCCTGCTTGTTGTCTCCGGAAAAAACTGCATTTTCTCCCCGCTCATTTCAAGATTCACTTTAGAGTGCAATGTTCCCAAAAAATCGTCGGCAGCCGTCTCCATCCCATTCACATCATAGTCCTGCGCCGAAATTCCCATCGCCTCCGCCCAGGCCAGATACCCATAATACGCCCCCAGGCTGGTCCAATGATGATCCGTGCGGTAATATATTTCCTCCCCGGCATGTTCCTGCATCATGGTATACACATCCACCATATGCTCACTCCCAATTCTCTCTTCTGCCTGCGCCAAAAATGCCGCCTCATCGTAATAAGGCGCATTGGCCGGCATTTGCTCCATCAAAATATTATCCGCCGTCGGCACAAGCATTACCATTGCATCCCATCTATCCACCAGCTTTTCTAATAAGTCAAGCCGTTTCGTTTCCTGTTCCTGGGTATATTTTTCCGGAAGATGCTGTTCAATCAGATAACCCTCCGCTCCAAGATAAACACCGCCAATTTCCTGTTTCTGCAGCACAATATCCATATACGTATTCATGCCAATCCATTTGTCCCGACTGACAAATTGATCTGTCACATAAGTTTCGTACTTCTGTGTATAATCTCCCTCAAACAAAGCCTGCGCGGAAAAGGTTGGTTTAGAAGCCAACACTCGATTCTCCGTATCCGAAAAAAGCCTGTCCTCATGCATGAAATCAGCAACGGTCAGAATCAGTATGATCGCCGAAATCAGTCCGATTGTAACAAGTGCGTTTCTCTTCTCCCCCATGTACAGTCTCCTTGCTCAATATATGATAAACATCCTCTTCCTGCCATGATACATAATCTTTTAAAACCGGAAATACAAAAACGGATTATAAGACGCCTCCACAATTCCGGCAATGGATACCAAAAGCAGCGCTGCCGGAATCAATTTTTCCCCAAAACGGTACAGGGCAATTCCCAGACCGGTGCGGGATTTCTCCAATTTACTTGCCAACATATGGGCCAACGGCACAGATGCCGCCAGAGAAAGCAGAAATAATACTCCAAACTGCCTGGCCAGATAAAGCGCCTGTCTGTCAAGAAAATTCCCTGTCATACCTGCCATCGCTCCCAGATATCCCCCGATTCCGGAAATGGTTTCCATGCCAAACATAACCCATCCCACTAACATGATCAGAAGTGTATACACAATACCCACCCCTTTTGGAAGCCAGGCCAATACCTTTCCCATGAACAGCTTCTCCAGCACCAATGCCAGTGCAAACCAAAGTCCCCATAACAGAAAATTCCACCCTGCCCCATGCCATATTCCCGTCAGCGTCCATACCACTAAAATATTGAAAAGTTGTCTGGGAAGCCCCTTTCGATTGCCGCCCAAAGGAATATATACATACTCCCTGAACCAACTTCCCAGCGAAATATGCCATCTCCTCCAAAATTCCGTCACGGAAGCCGATATATAGGGATAATTGAAATTCTCAGGGAAATGAAAACCCAACATTTGTCCCAAACCAATTGCCATATCCGAATATCCGGAAAAATCAAAATAAATCTGGAACGCATAAGCAATGATTCCCAACCATGCGGTGGACATACTGATATTGCGCATATCCAATCCTGACACCAATACCCACAATTCTCCCATTTGATTTGCAAGTATTACCTTTTTGGCCATCCCCACGCAGAAACGTTTTAATCCGGCACTGATTGCCAACAGATTCACCTTACGCTGGTGAAGTCCCTCTTCCACATCCCGGTATTTTACAATGGGGCCGGCAATTAATTGCGGAAACATGGTCACATATACGCCAAAATCCAATATATTATGTTGTACTTTGGCCTCTCCACGATATACGTCAATGGTATACGACATGGTCTGGAATGTATAGAAAGAAATACCAATGGGCAAGGGCAGATTTAAAAGAGGAAATGCGCATCCGGTCAAGGAATTCACCGTTCCTATCAGAAAATCCGCATACTTAAAAAAGCAGAGTACCCCAAGGTTAATCATTACAGAAGATAGTAAAATCGCCTTTGAAGCCCTCTTTCCCCGAAACCGTTCCAACAAGCGCCCATGAGTATAATCTACAACGGTGGAAAACAGCATCAACAACACATAAACCGGTTCTCCCCAGGCATAAAAAAATAAGCTCCCCAAAAAGAGGATGACATTTTTCATCCTCCCTGGAAGCAAATAATAACATACAAAAAATAAGGGAAAAAAACGAAAGAGAAATAACACACTGCTGAAAACCATACCACTGTTCTCCTGCTTTGGCAACGTGAAGCAAAAAACTATTGCCCTAATTTCTGTTTGATAGCATCAATCACCGACTGATTTACCTGCTGGCAAGCTTCAACTACAGCCTCATCCCCCTGCTCCATAAGCTCCGTTGTATCGGCGCCGAGAAGTACAAAAATGACATAATTACCGGTTTTCTCAACCATGGATGCCTGAACCTTGCCCACGTTCATAGGGTATTGCATGGTATCCTGCACCTGAACATCCCGATATGCGTTCAAAGCGCTTTCCACCGCATCCGCCTGGCCTTCCTTTGCCTTCACAATTACCAGCGTGTCCACATTATTACTGATCATAGGAATTTCTGCCAAAAAGTCATCATACATATCCTTCGTAACGCCAAATCGCACCTCCAGCATCTCTGCGTCCAGCGCCATATCCGGCCAATAATTCTGTCCAAGTAAATCCACCACTGCTGACTTAAGCCCTGTCATTTCTTCACTCCAGCCGCCTTCCTCTCCAGGCAGCGTACCTTCACTTCCCCCATCGGTCCCCGGAAGCGTCTCACTGCTTCCCACATTCCCTGTGGACAAATCGGAAGAATTGCTGACCGTTTCAGAACTGCTCTGCGAACCGGAACTCTCCTGACTGTTGTTTGCATCATTACCGCATGCGGCTAACTGAAACATCAACACCCCTGCCAATAAATATACCACTGACTTTTTCATAATTACACCTCCCTGTGTGCTTTGGCACACATACATATCAATATTTTCCTCCTGATTTTGAATTACCGCCTTCTGTCCGTTTTCGGAGAAATCATAAAAACGGCACATTAGGAGGATATCCAAAATCTGGATGATTAAACATTTTAACACATACCTCTTTACTTTGCAATCTCTAACTTGTTCTTTGCAGCCGCACATACAACACTATGGGGTATTTCCATCGGATTTCTGACGAAATCCGTCTTTCAATCCTTCTCCCCGAAGCTCAACTCCATATTCAGCCATGGGAATCGCCGGAAAAAGGTCATACCCCACACAGCCGCCGGAAGGGGAATAATATAAAGTAACACCATCTAATTCATACTGTTCCAACTCATAAGTTTCATAAGTCTCCTGCCAGACATAGTGAGGCAATCTGCAGCAGCCCAGGATATAGTCATACCCCACATACAGCTTGTACCCTCCATATAAAAACAAAAAAACATAAGCAAACCCAGCCAGTTTCACTCTTTCCAGCACATAGCCGCAGCACAATGCCGCCAAAAGCAGCACATGGGCGTAACCATACCGCATCATGGGCGCACTGAACTGCCAGAACAAATAACAGCACATCACGGTAAGCAGCACCAGCATTACATCCAGTTTCTGCCACTGCCTTCTGAACAAAACCACTGCTCCCATCCCTAATACCATCACACAAGACGCTATATCCGCCGCAATTAACAGCTTTTCTGTAACAGACAATTCATTCTGAAACCAGTTCGGAAACCACAAATCAAATGTGGCGTTCACCCCCAAATGATTCGCTCCTTTGGCCCATATTTCTATCTGAAACGCATCCGTCCTGATTGCCCCCACATCCAGAATTTTCCAATCTACCTGAAACAAATCCAACGCCGCAAAAGGATAGATCAGCCACCCTGTAATCAATACGTTCCGTGTCAGCCAGGGCGTGGCCGTAATCAATCCCATCAAAAGGTATATGCCGATTTCCTTCCATCTCTTCTCTTTCAGAAGAACATATGCGGGCTTTAATATAAGCAGCAAGATGAAACCCGCGGACAATTTTAACGTAATCGCATACGCCCCCAATACACAGAGAAGCGCATATGGGGTAATAAGATTTCTGTCCCCTTCTTCCGCTTCCAACTGAGTGAGCCATTTTATTACAATCAGAAAAATAACGCACATCACCGCGTAATCGGAAGACGGCGCAATCACCTCATCCCAAATGGTGGAAAGATAGTATGCCGCCCCCGCCCTTGCATAATCCGACAAAAGCATTTTCCTGCGCTTGAAACATTTTCTCATCTCCAGCACATTCACACTTAATAGAAATGCAATGAGCCCATTCACCCCATGTAAGGAACGTCCCAGCAAAAACTTCATACTATACAATGCGGATACCGCAAACAAAGAACTATTATAGCCAAAACGTCCGTGCAGATTGCCGATTCCCTTCACAACCCCATACTCTTCTATCCATCGTATACTCTGCCCGTGATACAAATCCATATCCACTGTCCTGTACCCTCTGGACGTAAAAAAACCCCATACCAGAAAAAGCAGCAGCAGCAAAACCTTGTAAATCCAGGAATTGCTTTTCCAAGCACGCATTAACAATTCCATCATCTGCTTCCCTCTGAGCACACATACCACAATGCAGAATATTACAAGAACCACATTTGCCTCAATATTCACCCTGTAAAACAGACTGAAAATCTGCGCATAGACAGTGGAAATGGCCAAACCCGCAATCAAAATACTATCCACACGCTTTATGGAATAATGCAGCGCTTTTCCCGTAAAAAGCGAAAACGCAAACCCCAAACAAAAGAAAGCAAATATCATATAAAACCAATTTAGAAGAACTGTCAGCATAGATTCCCTCCGTACCTCAACCTGTTATGATTCCATATCCCCTGGTCTGATTCAGCATTATGATTCTCCCCGGCCAAAGGCTTTTCTATTTATGCCGATATCTCATGATGAATCTGTAATTCATACAGTTTCTTATAGATTCCTCCCTGCGCCAGCAGCTCCTGATGTGTGCCCTGTTCCCGAATTTTCCCTTTGTGCATAACCATAATACAATCCGCGTGCTGAATTGTAGAGAGACGATGGGCAACCATAATGGTAGTACGTCCCTGCATCAATTTTTCCAACGCCTCCTGAATCAATAACTCCGTCTCGGTATCAATGTTTGCCGTGGCCTCATCCATAACCAATATTCTAGGATTATGAGCAAGGGTTCTGGCAAAAGACAAAAGCTGCCTCTCTCCTGCAGAAAAAGTGGATCCACGCTCGGATACAGGCTCCTGATAACCCTCCGGCAGTTTTTCTATAAAATGAGACGCATTTACATATTCTGCTGCCGCCTTAATATCCTCAAGGGGAATCTCTTCATTGTGAAGCCGAATATTTTTCTCCACATTTCCCTCAAATATAAACACATCCTGCTGCATCTGGCCAATGGCGCTGCGCAACTGTTTTTTTGAAATCTTTCTGATATCTATGCCGTCGATATAAATATTCCCCTGCTGGATATCGTAATACCGACCGATTAAATTCAATATGGAGGATTTTCCTGCACCGGTAGCGCCTACAAAGGCCACCTTTTCCCCCGGCTCTATCACAAAGGACACATCCCTGAGCACATAGTTTTCATCATCATAGGCAAACCACACATGCGAAAATTCAATGCGTCCCTTAATTTCAGGAAGAACAACAGGTTTCTCATCCTCCTTCACCAACGGCTCTTCGTCCATAATGGTAAATATCTTCTCAGCCGATGCCAATGAAGACTGCAATGTAGAAAACTGTTCTGCAAGTTCCTGAATGGGTTCAAAGAAAGATTGGATATACTGAGCAAATATATACAATGTACCGATAGAAATAACACTGCCCAGCACATCCCGGCTGCCCACTCCAAGAACAATCATCAGAGAAATAATACTCAATATATAGATCAACGGCCTGAACACTGCAAAAACCAGCATTTCTTTATATACGGCCTTATAAAATTTATAATTCTTATCATTGAATTCTTCAAATTTACGCTGTTCTCTGCCAAAAATTTGAATAATACGCATACCGGATATATTCTCCGACAAAAAAGTATTCAAATCTGTCAGTCTTGTCCTTGATACACGGTATGTCTGCCTTGCGATCCTGCGAAACACCACTGTCAGCACCGCCACAAAAGGCAGCAATACAAAAGAAACCAGGGCAAGTTTCCAATCAAGCACCAACATAATAATCGCCAAACCGATAATTTTCACAATATTGCGGAACAGCCGCACCAAAATACCCGAATACATTTCGTCCAAAGCTTCCACATCGTTAGTAACACGAGTGACAAGCTTTCCCACCGGCGTCAAGTCAAAATAACGGCAGCTCAATGACTGTATATGGGCGTACAACTCTTTCCGGATTGTAAAAATAATCTTCTGTCCGGTCTTCTGCAATATCCAAGTCTGAGTGATATTAAACACAAAGCTGAGAATCAATACAATTGCATACTTAACGGCAGTCTCCACAATGACGTCATAATTCCCCTCCGCCTCAAACAAATCTATGGCGTCTCCAATGAGCATAGGACGATACAAGTCAATTCCAGTCAGGGCCAGCACTAACGCCAGACAAACTCCCACCCACGCCCCATAGGGCTTCATATAGGAAAGCAGATGCAGAAGGGCATTGCCTTCATAATTTGATTCAATTTTATCCTCAGTCAATGTACTCATGAATGTGCCTCCTATTCCAGTTCCCGCAAGCGGGAACTTGTTCCGGTCTCTGCACTGCGGTGCCCTATCCAGGGAAGGAAATTTCATCTGCAAAGTACACAGCTAAAATTTCCTTCCGGGCTCCTTCGTTCCGAGACTGTTGAGAAAATACAGTTATCCCTTACATTTCCACCAGTTCCTGCTCCAGTTGTTGTTTCTCATAAATATGTGCATAGAACCCTCCCAGAGAAAGCAGTTCCTCATGGGTTCCGTATTCTGTCAGTTCTCCTTCCGTCAGTACCGCAATATGATCCGCTTTTTGCAGTGTGGAAATTCGATGAGCCACTACAATCGTAGTTTTCCCCTGGCGCTGTGCCATGAGATTTTCCAATATTTTCTCTTCCGTATCCGTATCCACTGCCGAAAGAGAATCATCCAATATCAGTACCGAGGCGTCCATCAGCAAAGCCCTTGCAATGGAACTGCGCTGTTTCTGACCGCCGGACAGCGTAACGCCCCTCTCCCCCACCAATGTCTGATACTTGTCAGGGAACTCCATAATATTATCATGAATACATGCCGCTTTGGCGGCTTCTTGAATACTTTCATGCAGTTCCGGATGCTCGCTGATTCTCTCTTCCAGCCCAAATGCAATATTTTCTTCCAAAGTATCCGAAAACAAAAAACTCTCCTGGGGTACATACGCCATATCCCGGTGCAATACCGCCAAAGGGAATTCCGTAATGGGCTTTCCGTCCACCAAAAGCGTGCCTTCCTCACAGTCGTACACACGCAAAAGCAAATCCGCCAGACTGGATTTGCCGCTGCCGGTTCTGCCCAGAACCCCCAGCATTTCTCCCGCCTTCACATGCAGACTTACATTTTTCAACACGGGATCTTCACCGTCAGGATAAGTAAACGTCAGGTTTTTCAATACAATATCACCCTTAATGCGGGCAGCTTTTCCCTGCGCTTTATCCACAATATCCGGTTCTTCCCGGAAAATACAGGCAATTCTCTGGAACGCCGCCGCTGCCTGACTGAAACTATTGATACAGTCTCCACAGGCAATCATTGGCCATACCAACATCCCGATGTAGGAAATAAACGCCACAAATTTACCAATGGATACTTGGCCCGCCAGCACCATTTGTCCGCCAAAAAGCAACGTCAGCAGCAAACTGATTCCCGTTACCAGGTCCAGCGCCGGACCAAATACCGCGCGAAGCTTTACCACCGCCAGGTTTTTTTCCATGCTGTTCTTACTGGCCTCTTCAAACGCCTGAAAATCAGCGTCCTCCTGTACAAATGCTTTCAGCACACGCACGCCCGCCAAACTTTCCTGCACTTTGTCCGAAAGATCGGAAAAAGCCTTCTGCCTCTTTGTCTGACGCTTTTTGGCCTCAATTCCATAATAATAGCATCCCACCGCCACCAGAATCAAAGGCACAAACGCCATAAGGGTCAACTGAAAATCTACATAAAAAATCATTTTTACCAACACCATAATGGTCATAACAATGGCATCAAAGGCAGTGACCACCGCCGGCCCCACCGCCATACGAAGCGCCTGAAGATCATTGGTAAAATGCGCCATCAAATCCCCGGTCTTATGGCTGTTAAAATAACGAGCAGAAAGCGTCTCTAAATGCCCGAACATCTCATTTCTAAGCCGGTATTCTATCCCTCTGGCTGCGCCAAAAATACAGTACCGCCACCCAAAACGTCCCAGCATCATTACAATACCGGCAGCCAGAATCTTGCCCAAAAGGGGCCATACCCCCTCCTGGCCAAAAGCTCCTTTCGCCAGCCCGTCTACCAGTTCGCCCGTATACTGCGGCACATACAGATTAGCCAAATCAACCAGCATTAAGATAATTATGCCTCCCAGATAATGCCATTTATATTTTAATAAGTATGGAATTAAAGAAAATTTCTTTTGCGTCATGATAATCTCCTGTTGGGAATACTGTATCAATGCCTCCCCATAGCGCCATTTATTGGAAAATACCATTTAAGAATACCACAAGACAAAGCTTAGGGCAACGTTTATTTTACATGAATAGCTTCCCTTACATATACCGCCGAAACATCAATAATGCAATATGCCTTGACACATTATAAGTACGGACGCCAAATCCTTTTATATCACGTTTGACCCATTTCATCCAATCATAGCCAAATCCCGCCGCTCCGGTTAATTCCAATCCTTTGTCCATAGCATAAGATACTGGATTCTCCGCATGAAACGCCTCCAATTCATATCCCAGTTCTTTCAGATAAGGCACCAGCACAGGCGCCGCGTCCGCACATAATGTTCTCAAATAATAATAATCCTCATAGGGCTTACTTGTAAGGAAGAAACGCTCCCCTCCCCCTTCATTCCGGGCACCATTTGTCATAAAAGTATCCACTGCAGAATTTCCGCCCTGTCCCTGCAATACCGCCATAGACCCGCCAGGCGCATTGGCCACATTTACCCTGGCTATGATATAATCCGGATGAGCAAAGGACAATACCAGATATAATACAGTTACCACCGCCGTACCATACCGAAAAAAAGAAAAATTCTCCTTAAATATATTAATTACCACACCCACAAACAGAACAGCAAGTGTCACAAGCCCCCAAAGCACCAGAATCCGCTGAAACGTCAGATAATAAAACCTGATATACATTATCATTCTCAAGGCGCTGGATGCAATCATCACAAAAGTACACAATGACATAACAGTCAGCACAACCTTCAGCACTGTACTTTCTCTGAAATAACTCATGCACAGCAGCACAATCACCAGATTGAGAATACTTACCCCCAGCAGTTGAAAGAATCCCTCCCTTGCATACATAGCATACGTATATCCCTGGGGCAGACTCATTCTGCCTAAAAATAACGCTGCAATCTGAATACCTGAAAACAACAAATAAATCAATGTCAATAATGTGGTAATGGTAATGGCCAGCACAGGTTCTCCCGTCCGCCTGTAAACCACCTCATCTTTCAATTTCCTGGAACACAACCATGCAATCAACGCATATGATGCAAAATAAACAAAAACGATTTGTATCAGTACACTGATAATGTTATATAAGTTTATATTAGCCAGAATTTTTTTCGTCATCTCACGAAAAATGGCGTCCGCACTGGCAAGCAGCATAAGGACTGCAAGCGTTAAAGGTACTCCAATCAATAATCCCAATGCCCCATACCAAAATCTTTTATCTAACTTCTTCCCCCCATTCTTTCTGTGGGCGGCAGCGTCCGAAATGGGCCGGTTTAACTCTCCTATGACGGCTACGATCATCACGCAGATGCTTCCCAGAAATTTCCCCAGCCTCCACTTTTCCGTATTGCAAAACTGTTTTAACAGAAGGCTCATCATCAAGAGGAAACACCCTAGTTTATTATAAGATATTATCCTTGTATCTGCGGTGCAAAATGTGGAAATGCCCAGTAAAATTATGGCTGCCATGTAAAATTTGCTTCCTTTTTTTAAGGACATCCCTAACTTTGACAAAGATAAGCGCATAAACAAGAGGCTGCCTGCTGCGAAAAAAGGGAAAGTAATCCCCGATTTGTTATGAAACAAGCAAAAAACATAAAATACAGAATAAATGAAAGCGGCCGGACCAAAAAAATGAAAATTTTCCTTCATTCTTTTCGTTTCTTGCGTTTCCATATAAGCAGTGTTTTGCTGCTTTGCCCCCTCAGAAACCGCCCCATTTACAAAATTGCTCCCCGATGCTATTACATTTCTGACCTCATCCGAAACCGCCTGCTTCTCTGCCATATTTCCTTCCGACCAGGTAGTCACATTCCTATCCTTACCATTGTCTTCCATCCATGCACTTCCATTTTGCTCGCTCATAACCTGTTTCCTCCTATTCCAGTACTGTCTCTCCACTGCGGCGCCCCTTTAAGGGAAGAAAATTTCATCTGCAAAGTACACAGCTAAAATTTCCTTCCGGGCGCCTTCGTTCTGAGACTGTTTTTTGATTCCAGTACTGTCTCTCCACTGCGGCGCCAGCACTGCATTAATTTCACGCTTCCTTTTCTTCCACGTATTCCAATATATCACCGGGCTGACAGTCCAGCGCCTTACAGATTGCCTCCAATGTGGAAAACCGCACCGCTTTTGCCTTATTATTTTTCAGGATGGACAAATTAGCAAGCGTCAGGTCAACCTCACTGGCAAGTTCAGTCAAACTCATCTTGCGTTTTGCCATCATCACATCCAAATTTACCACAATTCCCATCCTTATGCTCCTTTTTGGCGGAAACAAAATCATCCGCCGTCCAATACAACTAAACTGTCAGGTCATTTTCTTCCTTATACCGAACAGCCTCTTCAAACACATACGCTAATACTTTGCTAAACAATCCGGCAATGATAAACACAAATACCACCACGGACATTGCTATTGTCAAATACACAATACTGCGCACTGCCGACATTACCGCGATAAAAAAGCTCCAACTTCCCATTTTCCGCAGACTGATCACATTCTCCTGAACAAAGCAATTTTCATCCAGTACCGTTTTGAATATCTTTCTCAATTCTCTCAGCAGCACTGCCGCAGATACGCCCAACACAAAATAAATAATGACAGACTCTTCATAATGCTCAATCAGTAATGGGAACTGTTTTCCAATCAGCTTAATGCTCAAGGGAAGGGAAATCGTGACCGCTATGGCCATATAAAACATAAAATCCAGCAGAAACTTCGTCCCCATAGTCAACTTCGTTTTCTGGTCTGATTCCTTTTTCTGATCCAATTCCTTTTTTTCATCTAACCCATGATTTCCCTTTGTCCCGCTATTAAGCCCTGGTTTCCTCTCCAATTTCATATCCTTTTTCCTTCCTCTTTTACATGCTCCTTTTTCCCTTTGCTATTCTTTCAAACCCCTTCCACTGCCGATTCCAAACTTGTGCCGTTTCAAATGTACCAAAAGAATTCCCTGGTTATTCTTCACTATATTCTATTGTTCTTTCTTCAAAATATACTCCCTTATTTTGTGATTGTCAATAATTTTTTATTGATTTTCAATAAAATTTTATTGAGTATTAGAATCTATTTCCTTTGGCTGGGTCATACGATACAGCTTCATCCCGTTGTTCCAGGCTGCTTCCCGCACTTCTTCTTCCGTTATGCCCTTCACCTGTGCCAATGCCGCAACCACATAGGGAAGATACAGCGAACTATTTCGCTTTCCCCGATAGGGTTCCGGCGCCAGATAGGGACAATCCGTTTCTAATACAATTCTGTCCATGGGAACATATTCCGCCGCTTCTCTGAGTTTTTTGCCATTCTTAAAAGTCAATACGCCCCCAACTCCAATATAGAATCCCATATCCAGAAAAATTCTGGCTGTTTCCTTTGTATAGGAAAAGCAATGGACCACGCCCCCTATTTCTCCCGCTCTCTGAGCCGCCATAAGATCCGCCGTATCCTTAGCCGCTTCCCTGGAATGGATTACTACCGGAAGCTCACATTCCCGCGCCAGCTCCAACTGACGCACAAACCACTTCTTCTGAATCTCCCTTTCCGGCTCGTCCCAATAATAGTCCAGCCCAATCTCTCCCACAGCCACACACCGCTTCCATTGACACATTTCCCGAAGACGCTCAAAAAAGGCCTCGTCCATCTGTGCCGTTTCACTTGGATGTACCCCCAGGGCAGCATAAATGTACTCATACTTTTCTGCCAGTTCCATTGTCCTCACGCAAGATTGGGGGCTGCTCCCCACATTTACCACTCTGGCAATCCCCTGTGCCGGTAATTTTGCCAGAAGCTCATCTCTATCTTCATCAAAGGCCTCGTCATCATAATGGGCGTGGGTATCAAAAATACCTCTCCTAATATATGGCATTGTCTCTGTTGCCGGCCTATGGGTATTTGGGGTGGATTGAAATAAAGAATCCATACATATCTCCTCCTTTGGACATTTTTATATAGTTCATCTTAAATCACTTTATTGTTCTTTTCAATATTGTTCTTTGCAATATGGATTTACTGCCTGCGCTTCTTATCATAAAACGAAAAAGTTGCTTATCCCCTAAAAATATGATAGAATACTTTTGCAGAACATATGTTGCATCTTTCCAATCTACTATTTTAGGGGGACAATTTGAAAGCAAGCTATTTTAAAAATAATTTATATATTCTCAAACTCTTATGGCAAATGAAAAAAGGCCGGGTATTGGGTGAACTTCTGGATATCGGCATTGGATATGTGTACTGGATATTTTATGATATCATTTTTATCAAATATCTTGTGGAATCCATGGAAATCGGACGAAGTTTCGGTGAAATCATGTTCTTCCTTATAGCGGTTACATTTGGTTTTGCCCTGCCCACACTGTTTGGCAAATGGTACCAGCATATTTATAAGCCCAAAGCGGATGCAGATATTTTTGAGCAAATCAACACAATGCTGTTTCAAAAGGCTACACAAGTGGAATTGGAATGTTATGAGAATACAGAATTCTATAACCAATTTACCCTTGCTATGAAGGACTGTGAACAACGTTTTACACAGATTTGCAGCAATCTTTGTACCATATTTACCAGTCTCATTGGGAGCATTTTTTCCCTTTATTACATGTTTTCCATAGATCCTTTTGTGATTATATTCATTGCCGGACCTATCATCGGCAATTTCGTATTCGGCAAATTAATCAACGAAGTAAACTTTCATATGAAGAAAGCATCCGTTCCCTACATACGCAAGACTGATTATGTAAACCGCACCGTCTACCTGGTGGATTATGCCAAAGAGCTGCGCATCTCCAATGTATTTCTGGTGCTTCGGAAAATCTACATGGAAGGTTTCCGGGGCGTGGTGGCACAGTTGAAACATTACGGCCCCAAACGGATATCTCTGAAATTTATCCGTGACATTTTTACTTTTGTGATTATCTTTCAAGGGGTAATGATTTATTCCCTCTACAGAACACTTGTAACGCAAAGCATGACTCTCAGCGGATTTTCCGTTCTTTTTTCCGCTATGACCACGGCTGCCTGGATTGTCATTGACACCTCAAAGGCGGTGATACAAAGCTATGAAGACAGTCTTTACATTGCCAATTTGAAAGAATTTCTGGAATATGAACCCATAATTGATGAAAAGCAAGACGGCAAAACGCCTCTTTTACACCAGGAGGGAACATCCCTTTTGCAATTTAACAACGTCTCTTTTACCTATCGGGGTCAAAACCATGCCACGCTGAAAAATATTTCCCTTTCCTTACATCGAGGTGAGAAAATTGCCATTGTAGGGCACAATGGAGCGGGCAAGACCACTTTTATTAAGCTGCTCATGCGTTTATATGACACCACGGAAGGTCAGGTTCTTCTAAGCGGTGAGAATGTTAAAAACCTGAACTTACAGGCATATCGCAGACTTTACGGCACCGCCTTTCAAGATTACCAGGTTTTCTCCCTCTCCGTGGCAGAAAATGTATTAATGTACAAGCCCCAATGTGAAGCAGATTATGCCAAAGCGGAAGCAGCGCTGCGCCGGACCGGCGTTTACGAGAAAGTGTGCACGCTCCCCCACGGTATGGATACCATATTAACCAAAGAATTTGCCCAGGACGGAGCGGTCTTATCCGGGGGTGAAATACAGAAGATTGCCGTGGCGCGGGCATTTGCCGGCACTTATGAAATTGCTGTTTTTGACGAACCTTCCAGCGCTCTTGATCCTATTGCAGAATACAAACTATATGAAAATATCCTGGAAATATGTCAGGAGAAAACCGTAATTTTCATTTCCCACAGGCTTTCCACCGCAGTACTGGCGGACACCATCTATCTGTTTGAAAACGGGGAAATTGCCGAATGTGGAAGCCACCAGGAGTTAATGTCCCTCAACGGAAAATATGCCGACATGTTCCATAAACAGGCGCAAAACTATCAAGAAAATTGATGAGGGAATATGATTACATATGCCTTCACAAAGGCAGATTGGAGTTCCATGGAAAAAGAAAAACATATTACATTGGGCAGAAGTTACGCCAATATTCTGTTTATGTTGAAAATAGTAGTTAAAAAAATGCCGGGTTTTTTCATTCATTTTTGCCTCTATCATATTTACTGCTCCGTCGAAGTATTTATTGAGTTTACGGTGACCATGAAGTATCTTCTTGATTTGATTTCACGAGGGGGCACGTTTGAAGAAGCATTTCGCTTTTTGATGTTTATACTTTTCCTTGTTATGCTGAAATTGGTATGGGCCGCGTTTATGGAAAATTATCTTACGCCCGCAGCCAAAGAAAAGCTGAAAATGCACTTGCAGACAGAGTTATACGAAAAAGCCGCCTCCCTGGATTTGGAGCGCTATGACAATCCAAAATACTACAATGAATTTGTGTGGAGTATTCATGAAGCCGGCAGCCGTATGGACATGATACTGTCCGATTTTGCTTCTCTGTTGGCGCACTTTACAAGGATTGTCACCAATGGCATTTTCTTCCTGGCCTTTGACGCTCTTGGCATCGTATTTGTACTCTCAGGTCTTTGCATTAACTTATTTGCCAACTCCCGCATCGGCCGACTGCAGTTTGCAAGAGATGCGGCGTTAAAACCGGTGGAGCGCAAAAGAAGTTATTTTAACCGAGTGTTCTATCTAAGCGACTATGCCAAAGAGCTGCGCCTGAATCCTCTTGCCGACAGACTGAAAGAAGAATTCACCGAAGCGAACAGTCAAGTGTACCCTATTGTAACTAAATATGGCCGAAAACAAATGGTCATCGGTTTTTTGGGCGATTTTCTTCCAAATCAAATTTTGAGTATTATTCTATACTTAGGATATCTTGTTTATAAAACTGTTGTATTAAAGGTTTTAAGCTATGGAAGCACCATGGCGCTGTTTAACGCCGCCTCTTCCATGGAACACTCTCTGCGCAATCTGTCCCAATTGTTTCCTAAATTTGAGCAGCATGGTCTATATGTGGAGAAGATACGAACTTTCCTTTCTTTTGAAAGCAATCTCACCACAGGCCATGAAACCATTGCGCCCAATGACTTCCGTGAGCTGACCATTGAGAACATATCCTTTGCCTATGGTGATGACAACGATATTCTTCATAACATCAGCATGTCGGTAAAATCGGGGGAAAAGATCGCAATTGTAGGTTACAATGGCACCGGAAAATCTACCTTGATTAAGCTTTTATTACACTTATATGATGTAAAAAGCGGCGCTATCAAAGTAAACGGCACTGACATTCGAGAATATGATAAAGACAGTTATCATCAACTGTTTGCATCTGTGTTTCAGGATTATAAAATATTTGCCGCCACCATTGAGGATAATGTGCGCATGGGAACATTACCATCTGAAACTGGTATCTGTGGATGTGATCTTCAGCAAGAAGAAACCATTATTCGGCGCGCACTGACCGAAAGCGGATTTGAGCAGCGCTTAAATTCCCTTCCAAAGGGAATTCATACCCAACTCACACGGGAATTTGACGAAGAAGGCGTGAATCTTTCCGGTGGAGAAGCCCAAAAGGTAGCCATTGCCCGAACCTTTTACAAATATTGTCCTGTGATTATTTTGGATGAACCTTCCAGCGCGTTAGACCCCATCAGTGAATACCACCTGAACGAAACCATGCTGAAAGCTGCAGAACATAAAGCGGTAATATTTATTTCCCACAGGCTGTCCAGCACAGTAATGGCAGACAGAATCTATATGTTGGAAAAGGGCAGAATTATCGAATGTGGCAGCCACAAGGATTTAATGGAACAAAATGGAAAATATGCAGAAATGTTCCGATTGCAGGCAGAAAAATACAGACAGGAACAGAAGAGAACTCATGGATAGTTTGGGGGGCAGCCATGGGCATTACAAAGAAAGGAATGGATACAAAGTGCAAATTTATTTATTCAGACATGGAGAAACAGATTGGAATAAGGCAAGAAGATTGCAGGGACAAAGCGATATCCCTTTAAATGCCTATGGCAGAGAACTTGCGCATAAAACTGCGGAAGCTTTGCAGTCCGTTCCTTTTGACAAAGCCTTCAGCTCACCCCTGTCTCGTGCCAAAGAGACAGCCCAGATTATTCTCGGCAAAAGGAACATTCCCCTGACAACGGATGAACGTTTGCTGGAAATTAACTTTGGTGATTGTGAAGGACAATGCTTTGACACTGCCAAACAAAACCCCAACCACCCCTTACATCATTTTTTCTGTGCCCCTCAATCCTACCTTCCCCCCGAAGGCGGAGAAACGTTCCACGGGGCAATCAACCGTGGAAACGCTTTCCTTCAAGAACAGATTCTCCCGCTGGAGGGCTGCTGCGAAACCATACTAATCGTTGCTCACGGTGCATTTAACCGTTGTATTTTAAATGCTATTTCAAACACTCCATTGGAGGACTTTTGGAAGACAGCGCTGCCAAACTGTGCTGCGTCCATACTTTCCCTTCATCATGGGAAATTTACCATAGAAACGGAATCTAAAGTCTATTATGGAACACCGGTAAACGGCAGACCGTAGATATGCTGTTTATCTAAGATTTTACGTTCTTAAGCCTATCCCTAACCTTCATAATAGAGAATCCCAGCAAATTTTGTCCTTTCCACTCCTTCATATCAAATCTTTTTTCATCCTTCATGGAAAGTCCAATTCCCCATATCATATCCCGGACGGCACATTCTGCCAGTATCTTTTGTCCGGAGCATCTCAATTTCAATAAAACAACAAATTTCCCTTTTTCCGAGCCCTTTTGAGATACAATTGAAACACACATATTCCCAAAACCAAAAAAATAACGGCACTGACAATTAATTTCATAAAATCAGTTGTAAAAGAAATTCTTGCTATGGACTTTCGGAGTACCGTATTGCATAATGTCAGTGGAAGAACCAAAGTAACACTCTGTGATGTGGGAATCGTATCAGTGACAAACAGCAGACATAATTGAATAATATATAAAATAGAACCGATTTTTTTATGAAATATTGACATTCCGGCAATGATCAATCCAATCCCATACATACCTATTGTACTGATGATTACTGCCACTATTGCAAACGGCTGTATCCCTGTTACACTGTTTCCAAACAGCACAGATACCAAAAGGACAATTAACACCACGATACTCTGAATGATCAGGGCGGCAATCATGCGTCCAAACAGCAAAGCCTGCAGAGGATAAACGGAATTATACTTTTTGTAGAATGTGCCCTGTCTTAATTCTCCTGAAACAATCTGAGATATAGAGGTTATGGCTGTCACTGCATAAATCCATGCAAGATACCCAACCACCAGCAATTCCTTATAATTATCATAATGATACATATCCTGATAGGACTTTCCTGAATTTGACATCAAAAAGAAAATCAACAAAACAGAATAAATTATAATATCTGTTGCCATTCCAAAACGATATCGAAATGCACTCTTCATATCCATCTTGATTTCCCAAAATACCGCTCTAAGCATCCTTTTTACCTCCCTCCAATCCATATATCTGCATATATTTTTCTTTCAATTCCTCCAGATGAAAGCGCCCCCTCTGCTCCATTAACTTTCCTTCTTTGAAAAAGACAATACTATCAGAAATACCCGCCACAAAATCATAGTCGTGAGAAGCTAACAAAATCACTTTATTCTCAGAAATATTCGTCAACAACTCCTGAAGCATACATATGTATTCCATGTCCAGACCTTCCGTCACTTCATCAAGCAGCACACAATCTGCATCAGATATGACCGCAGAAAAAATTGCCGTCAATCGCTTTTGCCCATAAGACAATTTTTCTATCATTGTATTGCTAATCTGGTGAATCACCGGAAAATATTTTTGATATTGCTCTATCCGCATTTCAATCTCTTTTCGGCTCATCCCTCGAATTGCTCCTAAATACAGTAAATTTTCCTGCACTGTATTCTTTACATAAAGATTTCTTTCGCCAGAAAGGACAATATTTACACCTCGGCATCCATTCTTACTTCCATATACAACAGTTCCTTCATCCGGCAGCAGCAGACCGCTGATAATGCTCAGCAATGTGGTCTTTCCTGTTCCATTTGGAGCTGTAATAGAAGCAATCTCCCCCTCCCGAAATGTATGTGATGCCTGGGAAAGAATCATCTTGTCACCAAATTTCTTACTAATATTCCGCAAAACAATCATTTTCGTATACCTTCCTCCTTACAGTTTCCACTACATACTTTATTATACCTAATCCATTCGTTTTTGCAACTCAAAAGACAAACCACCTTACAGGAAACTGTTACATAAAGTTTTCACTCTCCCAGGAAATCCCTTTGCCCATATTGGGCCCCATAGCACAATAGGTAGCATCGGCCACAAAAACAGCTAAAAAAATAAAGCAAAGAACTACACAAAATTTCTTTGACAGTTTCCCATAAATTTTATCATAAAACGGCAGCAAAAGACAAACCAGCCCCGTTCCCGCAAGCCCAAAAATAACCGCCCCCAACAGACAAATCCGTCCGTTTAAATTCAAGTAATGCCTGCTATAATCCCACCATCTGATCCCCCAATGGACCTCCAAAAAGTAACTTGTCCCATACTCCAAAGCAGAACATAATATCATAGACATCAAAAATACCAAAAGAGGTCTTCTCCGTAAGGACCGGAAGCACAGACATAACAAAATTCCCCCCACACCATAAATGGGAAGATACGGCCCTCTATATATCCCTCGATTGATAAAAGCATGGTCTGTCAGAAAGAATAATACCACTTCCCACAACCACCCCATAAAAGCAAGTGCAAAAAAGAGTAATACATAATAGTCAAAGGAATAAATTATCTTTTTTCTGTTCATACCAGCTAGGATACCCAATATTCACGGAAATATAGCATCTGTATTCACTATCAGGTCACTATTCCCTTCCACACTGCAGCTCTGGAAATAATTTTCTTCCATAGGAATCCACCGTTCCTTAAATGTGGAATAATAACTTTTCTCCCGCTCCTGCAGCCGTTTGACCTGTACTTCACCGGAACAAGTCAGAAAAATCTTCAAATCATACATTCCAGCCAACAATGGATGATGAGAATAACTCCCCTCCACAATAATCAACGTGCAATTCCGGAATGTCAGAGTATCCCCATAACTTCTTTCAGAACAGTCATATGGACGATAATATACCGTCTCACCTTTACAAGCCGGCAGTAACACTTCCGACCGAAAACGGTCAAAATCTATATTTCCTCCTGGAATATGACTCCAGTTATCCGTCCTCTTCTCTACAGGCAGAAAGAAATCATCCATATGAAATACATTACAGGGATAAATTTCGGCAATGATCTGCGCAATACTTGTCTTGCCGCTGCCACATCGTCCGTCAATCCCCACAACAACGGGCTTCTTCCTCTGCTCCGCTGACTTTGCCATCTGTCGTTCTATTTCCAACAATACCGGAAAAAATCCTCCGCACTCTTTTTCCCACTTCTCCATTTCCGACGCCGTGACAGACTTTTCCGCCATATACTGCACTTTTGCACGTTCAGTCATAATCCACCTCCATCAGGCATAAGCCTTGGGCCGGCGCAGTTGGCCCCGCCTTCTGCCTATTGGGGTTGGCAAGCACAGCCTCCACCTGTTCCGAACTCATTCTGCCGCTTCCCACTTCCAACAATGTTCCCACAATAATACGCACCATATTCTGCAAGAAGCCATTTCCATGAAAGAAAAAACGCAGATATCCGTCCTCGCGCACAATTTCTATCCTGTCCACTCGGCGCACGGTTGACTTCTTCATACGAGGGTTGACGCAAAAATTCCTATAATCGTGCTCACCTTCCAAAACTGCCGCTGCCTGACGCATTTGTTCCAAATCAGTTTTTTCATCCAATGGTGTATAGAACTTTCTGTCAAAAACAGATTTCACTTCTCCGTCATAGCATGTATAGCAATATGTCTTACCTATGGCATTATAACGGGCGTGAAATCGCGGAGACGCTTCCCGCACCTCCCTTACGGCAATATCCTCCGGCAAATATGTATTTACATAATTCCTGATTTCTTCACAGGAACTTTCCGTCTCCAAAAAGGCATTGGCCACCATTCCCTTTGCATGAACCCCTGCATCCGTGCGCCCGGCGCCAATGACTTCTACCCGAATGTCGCACATTCGGCTTAACACACTTTCCAGCTTTCCCTGAATGGTATTCTGTCCAGGTTGACGCTGCCATCCATAATAACGGGTCCCATCATATTCTATGATAAATTTATAATTCTTCATGGCCATACCTCACACGATATACTAATCCTTAATACTGCCTGAAATAAACGATGTTATCCCTCATCCAATCACAAAACGCCAACGCCTGCTTCTTATCAACTACCATTTTTTCATCGGATGTATAGGCTTGCAGCGCAGTTCTCACAATTCCATAATACTCAGGTTCTAAATTTTGCAGCCCCCATTCCCCTCCCTGTTTTTTGGAAAGCACAGCTCCCTCCTTAAGGTACGCCAATACTCTGCACAAATTCAGCACAATATATATAGGCTCCTCCAAAACTGCCTCCCTCGCATTTTCCACGTCGGCCATAATACTGTCAATATAATTCTCCTTTGGCACACTGGAAAATACCTCTTTGACAGGTTTTCCCCACAAAGTAATTCCATAATGACAAAGTATCATAAAATGCGCTGCCAGATCCGGGTCTGTCCCTTTCATTTTACGGACATATTCGTCAGGCGCCCTATGAAACCATTCCAAATGTGCGGCAGAACAATGTAACTCAAATGGGGTTGGATAAACAAAATTACTGCAGTAAGTCTTTTTTACCACGCTCATTTCAATTCCCTTCTTGGGTGCCTCTCTATTTAAGTCCACTAATTTCTCCATAAAACACATTTTCTGTTCATCCTCAATGTCCTCTTCCACCACCACAATAAAGTCAATATCACTTTTATCCGAACGAAAGCATCCCATTGCAAGGGAACCATGAAGATAAATACCGGTTACTTTTGAGCCGAACACTTCATTTGTTATATTTACAAATTGTTCTAAAACTTTACCCACATTGTCTGATAAATATACTCTCCCCATGACTTTTTCTCATTTCCTGCCTGTAATCAAATCATAACTCTCCGCTATCATTCGCTTCACTTCATCCTCCGGAATACTGCCATCTATAATTATCGTATTCCAATGCTCTTTATTCTGATGGTATCCGGGAATTACCGCCTTATAAGTCTGCCGCCAGAAATCCCTCCACTGGGGGTCCGTTTTTACGTTGACCCGCAAAGTCCCTTCATACATATACGTCCAGGCAAATGCTTTCTTATTTTTTCTATAGCGAATTAGCACCCAGTTATCATCATGAAAGGGCTTGTCCACATAAGTATCCGTAAATTTTAAGCCATATTCCAAAATATCTTCCCTGGTAAACAAATGAAACACCCGCCCCTTTCAACTCTATACTTTCAGCCTCTCTGCGTCTCTTCCCGTTGATGATAAGTATTTTTCACTTACCTTTGGCCTTCCCTACACCTCCCTTTGTGTAGGATTAATATAATATTGCAAATTTACATTTAGCAATGCCGCCAAATAGCAAAAAGCGCTGTTTGAAAGAATCATAGCTTTACACTGACTCATAAGCAGCATATCCAGGTAGTTTGCGCCGTTTACATTTCCTTCCACAAATACCACATCTTTAAATTGCTCCGGCTCCAGCATATTTTGATGTTCTTTGCACCATGCAATATCATCGGAAAATACAAACAGAGTCCACTTTCCTGATACCCCCCCCATTTGGTTTATAAAGTTCCGGATACATACTTGACACAATTCAGGCTCTATGGCCCATCCCAGCGTCACATAATCCCCTCGTCTGATGTGAACGGATACAGATTTTGTATTTTGAATCTGTTCAAGGTAGGCACGACTATTGGGATTTTTCACTTCCGGAAAGCGGAATTCCTCCAGGAACTGACTTTTATAAGCAGCAAACCAATTCTTATTAATCCAATATCCATGATAATATACATCGCCCTCTACGTCTAATACCTGGGGCAGATATTGATTGCATGGAATGGATACCACCTGACCTTCAAAGGGATTAAAAGTTTTATGTCCCTCTCCCACCTCTGAAATCATATACATCTCAATTCCATTTTCACACAAAATCTGCGGTACACTTTTGCCCTGCCTGCGCTGGTCTAAAATGAATCCCCATACCTCGTCATCAAAGCACTCGCTTAACATGTGTGCTTTGATTCCAAATACTTTATCCAGCTCATACCCATTGTGAACCGTATTCAATGCAAAATAAGAATCATCCATATACATAATTTCTCCCGGATGTGATAGCTCGTAGTATTTGGCAAAAATGTATTGGAATGCCTGATTGGCAAGTCCCCCATTGAGAAATTGTATTTTCATCTCTTCTATCTTCCTTCCAGTTTATCCAGTAATTCCAACAACTCCCTGTCATTTGGCAGAAATTGAAGCACCTGCCTGACCGCAGCAAGCGCCGCTTCATTCTGATGCTGTTCCATAAGAAAGCGAATTTGCACTTTTAGTTTTGCTGCTAATACTTCCATTTCCGTTCCGGCGTCTTGTCCGCCGGCCGCCGGCTGCTCTGCTTTTCCCTGCCGGCCGCTTTCGGCGTTCTCTTCCCCACCATTTTCCGGCGCAGTCAGCATATGATATAACTGCCTGGAAAAGGCGCATTGCTCCTGCCTGACCGAGACCAATCTATGAAAGTCCTCTTTCCACCTTTCCCGATCTTGCTCTCCTGCACAGGTATACCAATTCTGTACAGCTTCCATCCACCATTCCAATGTTTCTCTTTGCAGAAGAAGTTCCGTCTCCTTCACTTGACCGGAATACAACATAGCCGCAAATCCCCATCCCATAACCATTTGATAATGATACACTGTAAAGCAACTGTCAAGAATCAAGGTTTGCTGTTCCAATGCTTCCATAGAATGTCCGGAAAAATAATGCTTTTCTTCCAAATATTTTTGCAGATATTTTACAAAAGCCTCAGTACCTATGCAGCCTCCCTGTGCACATACTTCCCTCTGCACAGCATCCGTTCTCTGACCGTCCCCGTGGCTTTGTCTGTCCTGTCCCATTCCTGCACTCCACGCAATCGCCAAATCTCCATATATGGATGCTTTCCCCAACCTGGAAAGACTTGCTAACTCCAGCAATTCTTCCCCTCTTTTGCAAGCCTCTTCATAATCCTTCTTCAGTACCCTGGCTTTCACTGCCCCAGCACACAATCCGTTAAAGTATTGGTCATTATCCTTCCTATTGGAGTCATAATGTGCAATTCCATCCTCCGACATCTTTAATGCGCAGTCAAAATCTTCAATGGCAATATACTCCATCGCCGCCTGGAGATAATGGTGCATACAATGAGGTTCTTCCTCTATGGCCGGAAGCAATATGGATAGATTTCTTTGGTGCTTTGCCTTTTGTGCCTGGGCGTCTGCAGACGCATATCCAAAATGATGTACATAATCTTCCAACTGTTTTACAGGTTCATATCGGGGCCACAACATCTCATGAATGGGATAAATAAAGCCAATACCATCATCTTTTCTAGCCATACGCGGCAACGGAACATCCTGCCATTGCTTTCCTTCCATGTCTATATAATTCCTGATAATATAGGAAGCGGAAGCAAAACGCTTATATTCTCCAGACAAGAAGAACTTCTCCAACTGACAGGTATTCTCAAACCATTCATCATCATCCAGAAACATAAACCACTCCCCGGAAGCTGCCGCAAGCCCCACATTTCTTGCAGCGGCAAAATCATTACACCACTGGAAAGAAATCACCTTGTCCGCCTGTACTTCGAGCCATTGCCGCATTTCTTCCGGACATCCCGTATCCACCAGAATCAGCTCACAGGATACCTTTCTTCTAAGCCTGTCCAGCGAAGTAATGCACTGTTTTGTTGTCTTCTCCCTTCCAGAAACCAGAATAGAGATACTTAACACCATCTTATAATTCCCCTTCTAACTTTTGTACTAACTTTGCCACTTCATTGTCCTCTGGCATCAAACTATGCAACTGTTTTGCTGCGGTCAATGCAGCCTGATTATTTCCTGCCGCCATCAGTTGACGAATTTTCAGTTTCACGCCCACCGCCAATACCTGAAACTCATTATTCGCCTTTTTTTGCTCCTGTTCCTGTACCTTCATTTTATCACTGAGCCATTCCAGGTAACATTTCATCACAGGGTCCAATCCTGGCAATAATCCTCTCAGCTCTTTTACATCCTTCAGCGCATTGACATATTCTCCCGCATGAATCTGATCTTCCAATAGCCGCAAACGGAAAGCTGCCTGATCCTCTTCTGCCAGCACATCCTGCATATTCTGCAAAATCTCCGGTCTGTAAATCTGTTCACACAATGCAATGCGATTATCTGCGTATTCCCTTAAACCATTTAGAACGGTCTCCATGGAACACTTATCCCCCAAACCAGCTTCTCTGATAGCATCATATACTGCTGCAAATGCCTTCCACAATCGTAGTTTCATGCTGTCTTCCGGCAGAAATGCCGCAAATTTTTCCGTCCACCAAACTACGTCATCCTGAGAGTATTTGCCAAAATAATCCGTAAGCTCCCGCTGCCATATATGATAAGGAATTTTATCCATTATCACTTCCGACGCAAGCCCCAGGTGCTCTTCCATGCGAATAAGCTCAAAGGCTTTCATTTCTCCCATATAATCAGATAAGTGTTCCCATAGCCACATCACCTGTTGTTCTGCCATAGCCACATCACATGCTTGCCCTCTGTCACACTTCTGAACAGCATCCGCAATTTTTATCATCTTTTCAAAAGGATGTTCTATCACACAGTCCTTATAAGAAGCTGTGAGCCAAAGCTTATCTTCCCATGTCTCTCCCTGTCTGCATCTTTCCATCACTTCATTGATAATGAAAAATTTAATATCCTGCCGTCTCAGAAACACATTACACATATCTACATAATATTGCCTGACTTCTTCACTGACTTTGGGCAGTTTTTCAACTATGATTTTCATCATTTCCGGTTCAAGATGAACCACCTGACTCTCAATATTCAACTCCATCGCCTGAAACCACTCCCAGGCTATTTTGTGTTTCTCCATAAGAACCGCTGCATTTACGCCATTTCCCAACACAATACTTCTATTATAAGGTTCAAAACAAGAACAGGTAATATTCGTCACATATGTGATAAATTTTTCATCATCCTTTACATAATCCTGATATACTTCCCAATAATATTGTACCTTTTCAAAACATTTTTCTGTTTCTTTTTCGTGCATATAGGCACAACTAAGCCTTGCTGCAATCAGTGCCTTTGCCATAGGGTCCAGCGCATCCAACTTCAAATACGCTTCCCCAACCTCAATAACCTCCTGAAAACGCCATAAATCCATCAAACACATAACCACATTTGCATGTAAAGACGCAAGGCAAAAGTCGTTTACCACAGGCCCTTTCTTTGCTTTCTCTATCGCCTCCCTGGCAATTTCTACGGACTTTTCATATTCGTCCAGCACATTATATTCCTGTGTCAACTGCAGCGCATGTTTCATATCATTAGGCGCTGCTTTCAATTCTTTTATCAGAGGTTCAATATTACGTCTGGCATGGGCATGCAGTGCTTCTTTCGTATCATATACATAACCATAATGATGTACAAACACATTAAATTTCTTTACCTTTCCCACCACTCGGTTAAAACACTCATGAATAGAATAAGTAAATTTAACATCCGGTTCAAGACGAGTCATACGTCCTACCAGCAAATCAGAGTATGTGATTCCCTCCCTATCGCCATAATTGCGTTGGGAATATGCCCCCATGCCATATTTTTTATATGCCCCTGACTGAAAAAAGTCAATGATTTCCGTTGTATCTTCAAACCATTCATCATCATCCAGGAACATAAACCACTTTCCTTTTGCCTGTTTTAATCCTACATTCCTTGCCTTTGAGAAATCGTTACACCACTTAAACTGAATAATATGGTTCGTATATTCCTCTATGATGCTCCGCACTTGCTCCCCACATCCTGTATCGGTCAAAATCAGTTCCGACGGAACCGCTTTCAGCAAGGGCTGAACAGAATCCAGACATTTACGCACCGTATCCGGCCTGTTCGATATCAGAATGGATATGGTCAAAAGAATATGCTTGCTCATAGAATTTATTCCTCCCTACTCTGCCTTTATTACATCTATCATAACTCATTTTTGTTTCTATGGCAATGAAAAAAGGGAGACGCCGAAGCATCTCCCTCTTCATTTCATTCACTATGGTTAGCCTGCTACGCTATTAGCCTAACAATGACAGAACACCCTGGTTGGTCTGGTTGGACTGAGCCAACATTGCCTGACCTGCCTGAGCAAGGATATTATTGTTAGAGTAAGTAACCATCTGAGTAGCCATATCCGTATCGCGGATAGCGGATTCAGCACTTGTGGTATTCTCAACAATGTTATCCAAGTTGTTGATTGTATGCTCTAACCTGTTCTGAACTGCACCGAGTGTAGCTCTCTGGCTGGATACCTTTGCCAATGCATCGCCAATTGTATCAATTGCTCTGGTTGCATTATCGCCGGTCTTACCTGCTACGTTCAAACCATTCACTCCAAGACCTCTTGCACTCATCTGATTTACATTCAGAGTGATCTTGTTGTCGCTGGAAGAATCAGCACCTACATGCAGGCTCAAGTCAATAGCATCGTTCAAGTCAGCAAATGTTTCAATCTTCAGATTGGTAACACTAGCCTCTACATAAGTAGAAATAGACTTGATATCATCGCCGTAATCGCGCTTGATTGCAGAAGTCATATCATCAATATTAGAGAACGCCTGAACGGAACCTGTATTGAGCTGCTTAACAACTTCGCTTACGTTCAACTTAGTAACAGATGCACCGGCACCAGCCTTTACAGAAGTACTGGAAACAAAGCTGTATGTGCTGCCGCCTTGAACCGTAAAGGTCTGTACTACATAAGTAGTATTGCCAATGGTTTGTGTTGACTGTGTAAGTCTCATGCCAGTGATGGTACCATTACTGGTAACTGCGCCAAACTTGCTGGACAATGCAGCGTTTGCGGTACTATAAGTCAACTTACCAACATCGCCCTTATTGTTACCTTTCAACAGATAGGTTTCATTGAACTTGGTCGTGGTAGATACACGGTCAATTTCTGTTACCAACTGATCGATTTCGCTCTGGATTGCATTTCTGTCGCTCTCGGACTGAGTACCGTTTGCGGACTTAACTGCCAGCTCATTCATTCTCTGAAGCATATCATGAACTTCTGTCAGGGCACCTTCTGCGGTCTGCACAGCACTGATACCATCCTGTGCGTTCGTAGAAGCCTGTGTAAGTCCTCTAATCTGCTTTCTCATCTTCTCGGAAATAGCCAGACCTGCGGCATCATCTGCTGCACGGTTAATCCTGTAGCCGGAAGACAACTTCTCAGTAGCCTTTGCCTGTGATGCTGTGGTTAAACCAAGCATTCTGTTAGAGTTCATAGCTGTTAGATTGTGTTGTACTACCATAATTCATTCCTCCTTGAATATGATGCCGCTTCCATGCGGCTATTTGCGCCTGCCCCTCCTATGATTCGCACGTTCATATTCCGGCAGGTC
Organism: Lachnospiraceae bacterium; assembly: GCA_022793065.1. GTDB lineage: Bacteria > Bacillota > Clostridia > Lachnospirales > Lachnospiraceae > Acetatifactor. The sequence continues at coordinate 50,338 of JAAWCE010000002.1, read as the reverse complement.
GAAACGGGTATTCCTTTGCAATCGTGCGTATTACTCAGGAACTTCCGAAGATAAGCCTGAACAAAAGCTGTTCTTTGCTTTACTTATTAAGTATATCGGAGTGATTTCCAATAACTTTAGCCTTTTTTTCATTTTTTATAAACTTTTTTATCTCATTTTACTTCAAACAAGTTTTCTTCCATAAATCTTGTAACCATGTATAATAACAAATTTGAAAATAAAGTTTTCATGTAAAAAGGGCGTTGCCAGCCATATAAAATGACTGGTAACACCCTTCCATATAAATCGGTTCTTGATTACTGAAGAAGTGACAATACACCCGATGTTGCCTGATTTGCCTGAGCAAGCATTGACTGCCCTGCCTGAGCAAGAATATTGTTGTTGGAGTATTCCACCATCTGCGTTGCCATATCCGTATCGCGGATTGCACTCTCTGCGGACGTTGTATTCTCAACAATATTATCCAGGTTATTGATCGTATGCTCAAGTCTGTTCTGAATTGCACCCAAAGAAGCTCTCTGTGCAGACACCTTCTGCAATGCCTCCGCTACAACATCAATTGCTCTTGTAGCTGCTTTGCCCGTATCACCGCTCACATCCAGACCATTTAATCCCAATCCTCTAGCGCTGAGGTTCTGCAGATTCATATAAATCTTATTCTCATTATCGGAATCTGCGCCCACATGCAGACTCAAATCAATTGCATCATTGATATCAGGAAAAGTCTCTAATTTCAACTCAATTTGATTATCACTATTAATATATGTGCTGACATTCCTGATGTCTTCACTGTAATCAGCTTTTAACGCCGCGGTCAACTGATCCATACCTGTAAATGCCTTAAATACAGGATTCGTATTTGCAGAATTACTGTTGATATCCTTAGCAATTTCGCTGGCATTCATCTTTGCCACTGTTCCGCTGGCATTTGCCGGCTTTGTACTCTCTACCAACACATATACCGTTCCGGGAGTTCCTATGGGTCCAAATGCCTTTGCAGTATACTTGGTCGTCTGCGCTGCCGTATCAGAAAGTCCCACATTTGTAGCAATCGTAGCCGCCTGTGCAAAAGCCGCATACTGGGTTACGCCCATTGTACCTGTCTGGCTATTAACAGGACCATAATTCTGAAAATCAGGCATCAGGCCCTTCTGCGCCATACTATAAGTAAGCTTACCAGCCTCTCCTTTGCTTGCTCCTCTCAGCAGATAAGTTTCATTAAATTTGGTTGTGGTTGACACACGGTCAATCTCACTTACCAACTGATTGACTTCAAGCTGAATCGCATCTCTGTCAGATGTGGAAAGAGTACCGTTTGCCGCTTTTACTGACAGTTCCGTCATTCTCTGAATCATATCATGTACTTCATGCAGCGCACCATCCGCAGTCTGCACCGCACTAACGCCATCCTGTGCATTCAAAGAAGCCTGTGTAAGACCTCTGATCTGCTTTCTCATCTTCTCACTGATTGCAAGTCCTGCCGCATCATCGGCAGCACGATTAATCTTATAACCGGAAGATAACTTCTCTGTAGCTTTTGCCTGAGAAGCTGTTGTCATACCCAACATTCTGTTGGAATTCATCGCTGTGAGATTATGTTTTACTATCATATCAAATTCCTCCTTGAAAAAAGCTGCCTCCTTGCGGCTGTCGCATCTTGCTTTTTATCCGTTTATTTTATGACCCGGTCCATGCCGAAAATCAAACGATAAATTGATCAGTAAACCTCCTGTTTACTTTCCTGCTTATTATATCGGACACATTTTACAATACTTTAGTGTAATAAAAAAAAATACTGAAATTTTTGCCGGCCTTATGTAAAAAGTTCCGCAGCGAAGGCTACGGAACTTTTTATTTTTGTTCAGCTTGGTCTTCATTTTTTACTGTCCATAAACTGCGGCATCACCACAGCCGACTTACTCATGTTTTTATAATAATCAATCGCCGCTTTGGAAGTCTTGCGATTCATGCGAATATTATCGCGTTCCTTTCGGAAGAAATCTTCTATCATCTTCTTATTGCGTGCTTCCTGTGCCTGAATGGTAACGCCCGCCTCTGTTACTTCCGTAATCAGTTCCTGCAGCGTTCTGATTTGCGCCCCATACTGATGACGATTTTCCTTCAACTCTTCCGCTACCTTTTCATACAGACTTTCAAATCCACGGTCAAGAGAAGTGAGCTTCTCAATCAGGTTCTGCTTTTCCGCCATATATTCATCGAACTTGTCAAGATCTACCTCTTCGGCCTGAAAAATTTCCTGTTGGCGCAGATTATACGCCTGTATCTCCGCCATAGCCTGCAGTTTTCTTTTCAAGCTCTCTTCCAACAGCGTCAGATAATTTCCCGTCATGGGTTCTACTCCTTACTCTTCTTCATGACTTCCTTCCAGGTATCCCGCATAGAACGCAGATGCCCGTTCACTTCCTCCAAAATTTCCTTATCCTTTTTCACATTGGCTTCCACCAGCCTCTGGCTTAAGTAAGCATATACGCGCTCGAAATCCTCCGCAACTTCGTATTTCATGTCCAGTGTCTGGCGGAAATAGTCAATAATCCGCTCCGTTTTGCGGATATTCTCATGTGCCTTCTCAATGTCCTTATGTTCCACCGCACTGATAGCAATATTGCAGAATTTGATTGCCCCTTCATAAAGCATCAATGTCAGCTCTGCGGGAGATGCCGTCAAAATTTTACTGTTATTATACTGCCCATATGCGTTAGGTAATGCCATAATTCCATCCTGCCTTTCATTATTCGTCCGGCCGGGTCCAGGAAGCTATGCCAACATTACATGCCACCGCCCAGCAAGGACGTTACTGCGCTGGCGTTCTGCTGCATTTTCGCCATTGCTGTTTCCATTGCTGCAAATTTAGCATACCACTTATCCTCGTAATCTGCAAGCTTCTTTTCCAAATCTTTTATTTTTACGGTATATTCATCGTAATCCTTCTGCATTTTCTTATCGTCATATGCAGTATAGGCTGAACTGTATTCCGTGCCCGCCATCACATCCGTCATCTTGTCATACAATGTTCTGGACAGCGTGGTGAAAAATTTTACCACCGTATCCGGATCATTTGCAATCATGCTCTTGAGCTTATCCGGATTACCGGAGGTATCCGCGTCATCCGCGTCTCCGTCGATATGGTAAGCGTTCTTCTCATTTTCAGGCGCTATGAAATATCCAAGGGTATTAATTCCGAACTGGGACAGATACATCATCTTCTCAGGCTCGCCCTCTTCGGCCATATTAACGCCCTGCATCATAATTTCTTTCATGGCGCTTGCAATGGTATTCAAAGAACTATCCTTGCGAAGGATGGAATCCTTAATCTTTGACTCCCACTCTTCTACCTCGGAATCCGACATTGCATCCTTCTCTTCATCCAGCAAAGGCTCATACCCTTTGGCGGAATCGGCGTTATAAAGCTTATCCATCTGGTTGATCAGAGAATTGTACTCTTTGAAGAAGTTCTTAACCATATCATAAATGCCGTTGGTATCGTCTTCTGTGGTAATGGTAATGGTTTCCGTAGGATCCGTAACGGCATTTACGGTCAATGTCAATCCGTTAATTTCAAACGTATTCTTAGAAGAGGTATATTCCACGCCGTCTAAGGTAATCTTAGCATCGGAGGCATCCAATTTCTGTCCCCTCTTCAGCCACTCACCCGCCCAACTCTGCAATCCATTATCGCTCACTCCACTGGTACCGTTTAACATTTGAACGGCTAATTTTGTATATTGCTCATCCGTCAATTTTGTACTGATTTTATTGGTTGCGCTGTCAATATATCCTAATTTTTTCGCCATCAATGCTAATTCTGCCTTCCATCCGCTCACTCCTCCAGAATCCAACGCATCATTGACCTCTATAATCATACGTTCTATGTCATTCTTGGACGTATCACTATAATCCAATCCCAACGCCTGAAGCATATCCAATCCCTTTGCTGCGGTGTCAGCATCATACATCCCCTCTCCGGGCTGATAGGTACGAATATTAAAGTCATTCTCGGTACCGGAACTCTTGGCAGCAATATATATTCTGCCATTTCCCTCGTCAAAATTAGCATTCAGACCTGCGGACCTAAGCGCTCCTACAAAATCACTTATGGTAGTCGTCTCGTCCATTGTAATAGGTGTACGACTGTTTTCACCTGTACCGCTTTCTACAACGATCATACCCTGTCCGGCCAATGTAGGCCCCGAAAGTTCTCCCAGTGTCGTATCCCCTGTGACAGCCGCTCCGTCTTTCCTTGTCAGCTTGCCGCCGGTCAGGTTGGCGGACTGTGCCATCTGATTCACTTTCAGGCTGTGAACACCGTTCATAGCGCCGTCTCCTGTGATTACAGATACTTTGTTGCTATTGGAAACTTTTGTTGTCTTCTTAACAAAGGAACCTTCCCAACGAAGATTGCTCAGCGCTGTGGTATGCAGCTTCTTAATCTGCGCGTTCAGGGTTTTCCACGCATCCTGTTTATATTTCAGGGATTTCTGCGCTTTGACCGCTTTATTTACCTTTGTCCTCTTAGCTTCAACCAATTGAGATATGATGCTCTCTGTGTCCATACCGGACATCAGACCACTGATTCTCATAGCCATATTTGTGTTCCGCCCTTTCCTATCTTCTCTCGTCAATCAGGATGCCGGCCATCTCCCATACCTTTGCAATCATATCCAAAGTCTTCTCAGGCGGCAATTCCTTGATGACTTCCTTGGTGTTCTTATCCACAATTTTAATCGTTACACGATTTGTATCCTCATGGATGCCAAACACCGCCTCCGAGTTGGCAAGATTCTTATTCAGCCGCTCCACTGCCTTACGAATTTGTTCGTGGGACAATTGCTGCTGTTCCTTGCCCTGATCATTACTGTTCGCATTTCCTTTTTCCTGCGCATTCTCCACCACTGCGGTTGTTCTGTCCACCAACTCTGCGGCGGGCGCGCTGCTGGTACTGCTGTCAGGTCTTTCCGTCTCAACGGGTGTCTGCGGCTTCTGTGTCACAGCACTTCCCTGTGCCTGCACAGTCATTAAACTTGAAATAGGCTCTATTGCCATATTTCCCACCTCCTTGTAATATTTTGCTTCCCATAATGATTTATCATAAATGCTTTAAGCTGCATCTAATTGATTTATCGGAAACTTTTTGAGAAAAATTAACCGCTGAAAGCCCCTCTGCAATAAATTATTACTTTAATAATTTTCTCAAGGCCTCCATGCCGTCCGCATTTACAGCTTCCCGATTGGCTTCCTGAATCTGGAGATACACCTCCTTGCGGTATACCGGCACCTCCTTGGGTGCGGTAATACCAATTTTCACCTGATCTCCCTTGATTTCCAGAATGGTAACTTCCACATTATTGCTGATGATAATAGCTTCGTTCTTTTTCCTCGATAGCGCCAGCATTTTACACACCTGCCTTTCCCGTCCCTGCCTGCAAAATCTCATAGATAGGGAACTTGACAGGATACTCTTTATTCTCCACAATCATTTGACTGCCCTTGTGCTCTTCCGCGTTAATAATCACAGGTCCTTGCAGATTCACACTCATTTTCGTCAAATCACCGGGCACCGTTACCGTTACCAAAACCAACAAATTTTCAGATGAGATTTTCCCCAACTGCGCAAGCAAATCATCGCTTACCCTGGGGTCATAATCCGGCTTTACCACCAACGGATCCATAACCGGCATGGCAAAACCAGGTTCATCTATGGACTGTAGGAAACGGATGCCCGCACCCGTTCCCTTTTCTTCATCATGAAGCAGTACAAAACGCTTTAATTCCGGGAAACCCACAATTCCATTTACAAAAGTAATTACCTTATCTTCCGAGATTTCTATTTCTCCAAACACTTTTGTCTGAATCTTCATATTCCTAAGCTCCTCTATCGCTTAAATGTAGTTGATCAGCGTACTCTGTGTCACCTTTCCCGTTGCCATCAATGCCGCATTATACGTAAGTTCGGCGCTGTTCAAGTTAATGGCTACCTCAGTAATATCCACGTCTTCATTATCGCTTTTCAGCGTGTCAAATGTTGTCTTCTGATTCTCCATACGGTTCTTAATCAGAGAAAGCTTCCGGCTTCTGGTTCCGCAATCGGTAATGCAGAGATTTGCATCATCCAAATGCTTCTGGAAGGTAGTGATACCTTTCTCAAAAAGCTTTTGCTCCTTTTCCTTTGCGTATGTCAGCGCCTTATTCACCGCATCTAACTGTTTGTTCAGTGTGGCAATATCCGCCGCATTTGCAGCCCCTTCCTTATCAGTGTCAAAGCTTTTCATAATTTCCTCAATCTTAGCTTTTACACTTTCCAAATCAAGCACGTCCTGCATGGCATTTACAATATCATCCACCTCTCTGCCCACATTGTGCTGGAAACATTCGTCGGCAGTGGAGTTTACCTGAATGGTCTGATTAAATCCAACATCATATTCAATGACCTGGCGCTCCGCTTTCACATCCAAATAGTTTTCATTATAGGTAACAGGTTTCGCCTGAGGGTCATTCATATCCTGACTGGTACAATAGAAATAATGTTCCGGCCGCAAATCCCCTTTCAGCCAATCACTCTTTTCGTATGTCACACGAATCTCCGCCTCATTCTCAGGGCTGCTATCCTGATCCTTCGTCCCCATCAACTCGCCGTAACGATTCTTCCCCAACAGCAATTCCCCGGTCTCAGGAACATATATCACCGCATCGTCATCATTTGCAGCCTCAGTATAAGGATCTTCATAGGAATGTTTCGTGGTGATATTGACACCGTTGCCCGGCCAGGTAACTTTCACAGGCGGGTTCTGGCTGGAATCCGTATATTCTATTTTAACGTTTGTTCCGTCTTCCAGACAATTATTATACGCCAGCCTGATACGATAACACTCCACGGAATCCACATCTTTTTCATCAATTCCAGCCATAGCCGGGTCATTGTAATTGCTGGAATTAATATCCAGAAGATTTCCTGTCTTCACCTTTGTAACGCTGTCAATTGCAGTGTTATCCAACTGCTCCGTAATTGTATATTTTAATCCCTTCTCTTCCTTCATAAAACTTAAAGGGGTATCCGTTCTGAAACCGGTGAATACATACCTGCCTGCATAATCCGCATCTCCTGTGGAATATACTTCATCTCCCAATCCCCTGAGCTCTTCCAGAATAATCTGACGGTCAGAGGATTTCAACGGGCCATTGGAACCTTTGGTACACTGGGTAATCATATTGGTCATAATCTGGGACAGATTTTTCAGTCCCGCTTCCGTTACGCTCAGCCAGCTTTCCGCATCCGGAATATTTTTGCTGTAATACTGTGTAATCTCATTTACATTGCTCCTGAGACGCAATGCCCTGATTGCAATTACCGGATCATCGGAAGGCCGGTTAATCTTCTTCTGTGTGGACATCTGCGTACTAAGCTTATCCTGGTAAATCTTGTTTGTGTTAATATTGGACAGATTGTTGCGCTGTATAATTTTATTTGTTATTCTCATTGATACCTCCTGTCCCGCCTTCTGCGGACTTTCATTCTGTATGTGGAACCATTTTCATTTTCCATCTATTCAACTTTTGTCCGCTTCTGACGGACGCCATTGTCTAAGGCTTTTCTCTCAGCCTCTTATACCTCCTGGCACGCTTTTCTATCATTGTGTGTACAATTTTTACGCATACCAATCAATATTTTTGGCATTGGAATCCGTTCCTCGCCTATACACCTGTCTGCAGTATCAGTCTGTCATATACTTCCGACAATGTCTGTATCATCTTACATGCCAGATTATATCCGTTCTGGAATTTCACCAGATTGATAGCTTCTTCATCTTCGTCCACACCGGAAATGGAATTCCTCTGTGTGTCAACGGTGTATGCAATATCGCTGAAACTTTGATAAAATGTCTCCGCTCTTCTGGCGTTCAACGCGATATCAGATAAAATACACTGTAAGAATTCTGACGCCGAACTGCCGCGGAAACTCATTGTCCCCTTGTCGGAAGCCAGATCTTTTATGTCTTCCAGCAAGTCGTTCTGTTCCACACCATCGCCCAGTTCTTTTTTATTTGCCAGACGACTTGGATCAAGTTCCAAAGCCGTCAATATATCCACATTCAGCGCCGTCATCATAAAATAGCTGTCTTCCGTTACATTGTTCATACCTACGGATACAGTCAGCTTTGCAGCTTCCATAGCATCTGCCGTGGACATGCCCCCTGCTTCCAGTGCTTTTACTCTCTCAAGATAAGCTTCATAACTCTCCGTGTCATACCGCTTGTCATCCGGAAGGTTATACTGCTTATCATCCGTGGGCATACTTGCGGTAAACATTTTGATTCCCTGCTCGGTTCCGGAATAACCGCTGGTGATAATATCATTAAACTTCTGTGAAAAAGTTCTGACCCACTCATTCATCTGCGCCATATAATAGGGCACTCCCTGATAGTTAATACTGGTACCTATGGTAGCCGTCTTGCCCTCCATACCGCCGATCACCGTCTTCGTACCGTTCTTCTCAGGACCTGAAATCGTAAAAGTATAGCTGTAATTGGGCTCCCCATTATTATCATAGCTAACGCTATATGTCCAGGAATCATAATAAAATTCCTGATTTCCCAGCTTAATCACACCTCCCTGATCGGAAAGGTTACACTTATTTAAATCCGTCAAATAGTGCTTATTTACATCAATGGTAACTGTACTTTGTGTTACGCCGTTTGTAGTAACCGATCCCACACCTGTTACCTGTCCTGCAAAACTTTCTCCGTTATTACCATCCCTCAGATCTACCAGACCCTTCAACTCTCCGCCCATAGCGCCGCTGTAAAGGTTAAATTTCTGTCCGTCTCCCCAATATACGTCATACAAACCGTCAATATCAGACTGGTTGACTTTCTCGAAGTCCTTCCTGGCCACACATTCCAAACTCTTATAATCATTCCCGTCCACCAATGTCTGCCCCCCGGCAATTTTGACAATATACCTGTTGGCGCCGGTCTCCCTGTCCGGCATGTTCTTATCAATGATTGGAATCTCCTGAACTTCGGTGTCAACGATTTGTGATAACTGATCAATCAGCAGCTCTCTCCTGTCCCGAAGCTCGTTGGCCGGCGTGCCGGACAATTCAATGGTGTTAATTTGTTTATCCAAAGTGGCAATTTCACCCGCTATGGAATTGATTTCATCAATTTTCAGCTTAATTTCCTGATTGGCGTCTTTCTGCACCTTCTGCATATTTCCCGCCACACCGTTAAAATACTCCGCCAGGGAACCTGCAAAACCGATAAACTGCTGTTTGGTAGCCACATCGTCCGGATTGTTCATCCACGCCTGCAGTCCGGTTATCATCATCTGATCAAATACCGTCTTAAATCCGGCATTTTTACCGTTATCGTCAAAATATGCCTCTATCTGCTGCATATAGTACTGTTTCTGTCCATATTCTCCTACTTTGGCATTGTTGCTCCAATATCTGAAATCATAAAATTCATCCCGAACACGCTCTATTGCCAAAGTTTCCACACCTGCGCCCGCACAGCCGTATGTCTGAAATACTTTCAGGGCGCTTGCCGCCTGTTGGGTCACTTGCTGTCTGCTATATCCTTCTGTCTGTACGTTTGCTATATTGTTAGAGGTCGTATTTAACGCCGCATTGCTGGCCAACAAACCTGTATATGCTATATTTAATCCAAAAAATGTTGATGACATTACCTACGCCTCCTTTATGCCCCAAGTGTACTCAGAATATGCTCCAGCATCTCATCCACTACATTGATGTAACGGCTGGAGGCATTATATGCGTTCTGAAATCTAATCATATTGGATAATTCTTCGTCGGAAGACACACCGATTACCTGCTGTCTCGCACTTTCGGTCGCTTCCACCGTATTCTGCTGATTCTCAAGAATACGCCTGTTTACATACCCTGTATTTGCAATTTGCGACACCAAATCCGTATAATAATCCACAAATGTTGTCTTCTTCTTTACATTCGGATTCAAAGTATAATTCTCTTCCATAAATGCCGCTTTCAGCGCTTCTGCCGTAGCCTTATCTTCGGAACCGTCTTCCAGACGAAATCCCAGCATTGCCGGCTTTTGCGCCAACTCCGGATCAACCTGCAGATTCTTAACAGAATACAGCGTTTCTGTCTCCGGAGTACCATTGGGTCCGTTTAAGACTTCCGGATTATATATCCAATATTCTTTTTGTGTGGTATTACCTGCCGCATCTGTAATCGTACCTGTCACCTTCCGGTAACCGTCCGTAGCCAGTCTGGTAAACATTTGTATCGGGCTGCCGTCATCCTTACGCATATAGCCGTTGGAATCCACTTCCCAATACTTATCGCCTTCCTTCAAAGTTATCATATTCCCGTCTGCATCCGGCACCGTCAATGTCTCTCCCGCTCCCAACGTCTTAGCGCCCGCTGCGTTTCCAAGAATCTCGTTTACTTTCACCGCCACATTGTGAATCAACTGGTCAAATTCCGCCTGTATGTTCATAATAACCGATTGGGATACATCATCATATTTTCCTTCGGTAATATCAGTATAATCCGCCCGGTGATCCCCTCTTGCCAAAAGCATTGCCTTCAGCCCGCCGATATCCGTATTTAAATCAGTGGAAACTTTGCGGCTTAAATCAAACACCTCCGCACCGTCAATATTGTACTCTTTGGTACCATCCTCGTTGACCGTGTAGGTGGCGTTCATTAGCCAAAACGGCGTATAAAATCCAGTGGCCGGATCCACATCCACTTCCATCTGATAGCATCTGTCGCCCTTTACAAAGTCCACGCCCTCAATCTGCACCCATATATTGCCGTATACATCCTCGCCGAAATTCATATTGGCCATCTCAGACAGTTCATCCAATAATTGATTTCTGCTGTCTCTCAGGTCGTTTGCATGCTCTATATTCCCTGCTTCAATCTCACGGATTTTATCATTTAAAACCGTCAGCTGCTTACCATAGGCGTTAATTTTATCCACATATTGTTTGATTTGGACATTCAAATTGTCCTGATAGGAGCATAGGCCGTCATATACGGCGGTGGCTCTCAGCACAAATTCCTCCGCCCTCTGTACCATAAGTCCCTGGGTTACGGAACTGGCCGGATCTTTCGCCAACTCCTGTATAGAAGTCCAGAAGTCTTCAATGGTGTTCTGGAACGCTTCTCCGTTCATCTCTCCCAACTGGCTTTCCACTTCTTCCATGACTTCCGTGGACACTTCATAGAACATACTGCGCCCGCTTTCTCTGCGATATGTCTTGTCTAAGAAATAATCTCGCACCTGTTTTACACGGGTATATGATACGCCCAGTCCATATTCTTTATTTGCAATAGATTTGGGATCGGTAGATAACTTGACATAAGCTCTGGAGCCCTGCTGCACCTGCTGCCTGACATAGCCCACAGTCTCCATATTAGAAAGATTATGCGCTGTCGTATTCAGCGCATTTTGACCGGTCTGTAACCCTGATGCTCCGATGTATAAACTACCCATTAATGGCATAATAATCACCTCAATGCTTTCCAAAGATTGTTGTCTGTCTGCGAGACGGCCGCTGACCGCCCTTCACGACTCTGTCCATAAAGCCGTGGTCTGTAACGCTTCTGTTACTGCTTTGCGTCAAAGTTACCGTTGGTTACACCCATCTGCGCACCGGAATTGTAAGCGTTCCTGGTGTAATTGGCAGTCTCCGGCGCAGCCTTCATAGACTGCAGCAGATTCATTTCAAATTCTACCATTTCCAGCGCGTCTACCAACAGTTCCCTGTTCTGCTCGTTTACTCTCTGCAGTTCTCTGACCGCTGCCTGCAGCCTGTCATGAACCTCTGCCAGCTTCGCCTGTTCCACCGATCGTCCGGCCAGCATTTGAATCAGGTTAGAGAGTTTCATTGTTTCAACATCCTTGTTCAACACATTGGCAATATCCCTGGTGATTTCAACCCGCTTTTTATCCAGGTTATTCACTCTGCTTACCAAATTCTGTTCATCGTCCGTGATTTTCTGCAATTCATCCAGATTACCCCCCGCGATAACCTGTGTCTTCTTCTGCGATAGAGACAGAAGCCCTTCATATTCTTTGCATTCCTGACCCAGCACTTCTATCAGGTTCTCCATTAAACTCGCCACGGGACTCCTGCCTCCTGTTAATAATTCTACAGGTGTCCTTCCCGCACCCTTTCTTCCAAAACAATTCTTTTGTCCTGAAAGGGTGCCTTACGGACACCTGCCGTTTTCAATTCCTATCAGTCTCTCCAGCCTGGCCTGTTTTCAGACCATCCGGCATTTTATAACTTACAGACGACTTTATATCATCTCGTCAAATCTGCTCATGAGCTTCTCTGCAAACGTCATATTGTCCACACCATAAGTCCCGTTCTGTATCCGTGCCTTGATGGGAGCCGTCACATCTTCTCTGATATCAGGCGCACTGGCAACTGCATTTTTTGCTGCCTGGAATTCCTTTCCGAAATCGCTGATCTGCAGTTTGTCGGCATGAGATACGCTGCCGGTCTGCTGAGACTTGTTCACCTTTTTCGTCTGATAAATCTGTTGGACCTGATTATATGCTTCAACACGCATGTCTGATTCCTCCCTTTCCAAGGAACAAAATTGCCGAAACCGCCTTGCGTAAACTCTGGCTCCCGAAGCCTTCACTTTATTTTAATAACGCCGCAGACATTGTTTCCATGTTCCTTACATTGCTTATTAAGATTATCGGCAATGGAATAAAATACTTTAGGCTTACTGGAAAAATTTCACCTTTCTCCCCCATAATCTCCCCTGTCACAGAATGAATCCGGGCTCCCCGTCCGTGCCCCACACAATGTTCCGAAGCATGGCATGTCTGTTGGGGTCATCCAAAGGATCTCCCTGTATGTCTTTTCCTGTCCTGGCATGAAAAACCACAACCCAATCCCCATCCTCGTCCACTGTAAAGGAGTTATGCCCCGGCCCATATATCCCTTTTTCTTCATCCGTAACCAGAACCGGAACACGCCGTTTACTCCACATGCGAGGATCCAGCATATCCGCTTTCTCATCAATGGATAACATTCCCATACAATAATTAGGACCCGTATCGCTGGCAGAATAGGTCACAAAAATTCTTCCCCCTTGCTTCATTACCGCCGGCCCTTCATTGACCCAAAATCCTCTCCGCTCCCATTCATAATCCGGCGTACACAGCAACACCTGAACCGTGGCAAGCTTTACAGGCGATTCCATGCGTGCAATATATAAGTTGGAAATCATTTTGCCCACTCCCACTTTTTCCGCCCACACATAATAGTATTGACCTTTATTCTCGAAAACAGTCCCGTCCAGCGAAAATGCGCGAAAAGAAAATTCATCCTCATCCGCACATTGCATCATTCCCATTTCCTCCCACGGATCATGCAAAGGATCGCCGCCCTTGCACCGCAAAACATAAGGCCGAATTTTCCAGCGATCCTCAGCATCTCCCGCTGCAAAATAAATATACCATTTTCCGTCCAGATAATGTAATTCCGGCGCCCATATGTGCGCACCCATATTTCCCTTCTCATGCCTGGTCCAAATGACGATCTCTTCCGCGTCCTTTAAAGCCTCCAAACTCCTTCCGCCCCGTATTATAATCCGATCGTACTCAGGAACCGTAGCCATAAAATAATACATCCCATCCCCGTGACGGTATACATACGGGTCCGCCCTGTGAGGAATCCAGATTTCATTTGTCTTCTGTTGTTTCTTAAGCATAATTTTTTTCTCCTATTCCAGTACTGTCTCTCCACTGCGGCGCCCCTTAAGGGGAAGAAAATTTCATCTGCAAAGTACACAGCTAAAATTTCCTTCCGGGCGCCTTCGTTCCGAGACTGTTTTTAAACTCTTGATATTTCTTAGCTGGACGATTCCAGTACTGTCTCTCCACTGCGGCGCTTCTCTATCTTTTTTCTTTTCTGCCGCAGCTCTTTTTTTCCGTGCAGTATCCTGCCACCTCACATTTGGGAACAAAATAGTGCTCCACCAGATAACGCCATTCCTCCGAATATGCCCCTAATGCTTCCATAATATCTCCCATCAGGCGCCTGTACTCCCAAAAAGCTCTGGTACACAGCCTTTGATGAGACATCTCAATCAGATTTCGGACATTCCTTTTGTCTACAATTTTGGTTGTCATCCCCAGGGGCAAAAGCATAGCTGCATCTTCCCTGGAAATTCCGCACGCTTCCTCCAGACGCCCCGCTGCCTGGGTAATCGCTTTCATCGTATCTGTGTAAATTCTCTTCGCCTCTTCATTTCCCTCAATGGCCGGCGGCACAACGTAAGCAAAATCCTTGTAATTAATATATCTTGTACTGGCCTGAAGCCTAGTGGGCGCCCCGCCGATATGGGTATACCATTCCCGGATTACACGAGCGGAATACCCATCCAATATCATTTCCACATTGACATATTCCATCACACGGTGATGTCCTGACACAATGCAGTCCAGCCCCCGCTTATAATTTTTGTCATTATCACGGATATCCGCTCCCCAGCACACCCCTGCGCGCTCCCCCATTAATGTAATAGGTTCCAGCGGCGTCTCTTTTAAGATTGTGACCATTAATATTTTCCTTTCTCTTCTAAAACATAATCCCGCTATGCTCTTCCGCCATCTAACAGTATCTCTTTCTTCCCGCATGGTCAATATATCACAATCTGCAATCTGTGGCAAGCAATACCTTCACGCTGTCATTTCACTCAAAGTAGTTTCGGGATACAGGGGAAACCATTGCGGCTTGACGAAACATAGCAGATTGTATATAATTTAGTACAAACAAAGTTTTTTCCATAGCCGCTTATCAGGAGGATGAACGACATATAGATGAATGAATATCATGTGAAAGCATTTGCTAAAATAAATCTTGGATTGGATGTAATCAATAAAATGCCCAACGGCTACCATCAGGTAAAAATGATTATGCAGAGTATCGGTCTGTATGACGAACTGACCTTACAAAAAACGGATTCCGGTATCACTATCTCCACAGATTCCGATTTACTTCCCACGGATCAAAACAATCTAATCCGCAAAGCCGCCGAAATCATGTATGATAAACATCACATTACATCCGGCGTCCATATCCATCTTAAGAAGAATATTCCCATTGCGGCCGGTATGGCCGGAGGCAGTACGGACGCCGCCGCCGCGTTAAAAGGAATTGACATTCTGTTCGGACTGAATATACCCCTTTCCCGTCTGGCGGAATATGCGGTATCCATCGGTGCGGATGTACCTTACTGTCTTCTGGGGGGCACAGCCCTTGCGGAAGGGATTGGAGAACGTCTCACACCATTGCCGGCCATACCGGACTGTTATATTCTTGTGGCCAAACCAGATATCATGGTATCCACAAAATTTGTCTATGAACAGCTTGACGCACGCCCCTTCCGGCATCCTGATATTGACGGAATGACGGAGGCAATACAAACCGGAAATTTGTCGGGTATTTTAAGCCGCATGGAAAACGTTCTGGAATCAGTTACCATCCCTGCTTATCCTGTCATTGAAGATCTCAAAAAACAAATGCTTTGCCTGGGCGCAGCGGCAAGCTTAATGAGCGGCAGCGGACCTACCGTGTTCGGAATTTTTCCCACCAAACAGGCACAAGCCGCCCATAAGGCACTGGAGCATTTCCAAAGCAGTCCCCTGGCAAAAGAAGTGTTTCTGGTTAGGCGGGCAGACAATCAGACTCCCATGGATGCTGTCCCCACGCCCTAATTCTTTTTCAGCAACTTTTGGCTTATCACACGGAGGGAACTTTATGCAAAATTCCACACAAACGAATGAGAATGAATTTTTACCGCTCCGGGATGTAGCTTTCCATACCTTGCGGCAGGCTATTCTTACGGGAGAATTGAAGCCTGGCGAGCGACTGATGGAAATTCGTCTGGCAGAGAAATTAGGGGTAAGCCGTACCCCCGTCAGAGAGGCCATACACAAATTGGAACTGGAAGGTCTGGTCACCATGATCCCCAGGCGGGGCGCAGAGGTTGCACAGATTACGGAAAAAAGCATGAATGATGTTCTGGAAGTCAGACGCGCATTGGACGCCCTCTGTGCAGAATTGGCCTGCGACCGGATTACGGAGGACGGACTGTCCTTGCTGAAAAATGCCTGCGACCATTTTGAGCAATGTGTATCCAAAAAAGACATCCTAAGTATTGCCAGGGCCGATGTGGCGCTTCACGACATTATCGTACAGGCCACCCGCAACCAGCGCCTGATACAACTTGTACACAATCTGTCCGAGCAAATGTATCGTTATCGTTTTGAATATATTAAAGACAGCAGCGGGCATGAAACCCTGGTGGAAGAGCATAGAATTATCTATCAGAGCATTGTCAGCAAAGATAAGGAAACTGCTGCAGCCGCAGCCAAAACCCATATCGACAACCAAAAGAAAGCGATTATCCGCAAAATCAGGCTGGACAAAGGAGAAATCACCTCCTAGATACCACCAAATATTTTTGACAGATTGATTTGTATAACCCCTGACAATTTCGGCAATAATCTCCATACATGAAATGAAGCGAGGTTATTGGGAAATGAAAAAGAAATGGGTTGGATTTCGTATAATAGTGAGTATGTGCGCGGTCATTGGCTGGTGGGGACTTTTATATCCGGAACTTACTTTGACGCCGGACACCATAAAAGTAATTGCAGAAGACGAAAATGGTAATCCGGAAGCTTTGGGGCCGGAATGGGATGGTTCTGGGAGTCTTTACTTAGATCTGTTGCGTGCCGGAGAAGGTAAAATCACTTTCCGCAGCAAATTGCTGACTAATTTGAGTACGTTTTGGGAGACATTACATGAAGGGAATGAAAATAAATAGGGAACTGCTCCAAAAAGACGCCCCCATCGGCGTATTTGATTCCGGTGTGGGCGGCCTTACCGTAATGCGGGAAATTATGCGGCAGATTCCCAAAGAAAAAATCATCTATTTTGGAGATACTGCCCGTGTCCCTTACGGAAGCAAATCTCAGGATACAGTCACCCGTTATTCGGAACAAATTGTACGTTTCCTGAAAACGTTTCAGGTGAAAACCATTGTGGTCGCGTGTAATACCGCCAGCGCTTATGCACTGGATACCCTGGAACAGGATTCTGAAGTCCCTATCATCGGCGTGGTACGGCCGGGCGCCAAAACAGCGGCGGAGGTAACGGCAAACGGCCGCATTGGCGTTATTGCCACGGAAGCAACCATAGACAGCGGGATTTATTCCAAATACATAAGGGAACTGAATCAAAATGTGACAATCTACGGCAAAGCCTGTCCTCTCTTTGTCCCACTGGTAGAAGAGGGATTATTGGAGGACCCCGTCACGGACGAAATCTCCCGCAGATATTTGACAGAACTCATTGATATCAATATTGACACTTTGATATTAGGCTGTACGCACTACCCCCTCATCCGTTCCACACTGCGCAAAATCATGGGACAAAATGTAACTTTGGTTAATCCTGCCTACGAAACCGCAAGGGAGTTAAAGGAAATGCTCACGGAACTGAATTTATTGCAGGATACTTCACCGGAACTTGGCAGCAATCAATACCAGTTCTATGTCAGCGATAAGGCTGATAAGTTTGTCCGCTTTGCCAATTCCATCATAAAATACGGAATTCTATCCGCCAAAACCGTAAATATCGAGGAATACTGATATGGGAGAACAAGTAAGGCTTACCATCATCGGTCGTCAGCGCGACGGCTCAGGGGAAATAAATGTCACCCGGACAACCGCAAAGGGAGAATATTATTATAAAAACCACAGCCTGTATCTTCTATATAGAGAATCCGCAGATGACGATAGTGCTATCATACAGAGTCGAATAAAATATAATAATAACAGATTGGAACTGATCAGAACCGGTGCCGTCCATACAAGCATGATTTTTGAATGTGGGAAAGAACATATGACGGATTATGTCACACCATATGGTTGTCTGCGGCTAGGTATTCTCACTCATTCGGTAGAGGGCGCCTTGCCGCCCCACGCCCAGTCCTCAATGGATAACGCCGCGCCGGCCAAAAATTATGAAAATTTGATTATCCGTGCAGTCTACAGCCTGACCGCAGAAGGTCAGACCATTTCCGATTGTGAAATAGAAATCTCCATAGTTTTTGAGAGGAAGTGAACCCAAATGAGTATGACAGCAACGCATATAGTAACGGACAGCAGCCACCAGACAGCCGGATTTATCATTGATAACACTTATTTCTGTTACCATGATGTTCTGCACAATGTAGATTTCATTGATAATTTAATTCTGGACAAACATAACATTTTACGCCCCTTAGAAGGTAATCTTCCAACCTGTTCCAAAAGAGAGATCAATGCCGGACTATATGAACAAATATGTGACGCTAATCCTCTTAACAGAGATGTTGCGTTTCATCTATATTAATTTAGCTGATGAAACTTCATTACATTACTTTGAAGAACTTGTAATATCCAATTCCTTGTCTTTCGGCATGATTGACTATTGCCGCAAAGCCCGTCTTGAAGAATTTCATAATTCACCGGACACAATCATTATTATTGATGAGATTCAGGAAAGCCACAAAATATATAATAGTATCCGAGCATTGCAAAGCGATTTAAAATGCCACATAGCAGTCACAGGAAGTTACCTGGGCAAAACTTTAACTTCAAAATATTTCAAGCCCGCCGGTAATATGTATGAAATAGAAATGCTTCCATTGTCATTTCGTGAATTTTGCAGAGCTTTCAATTCAGAACAACTTTTACTAAACATTGACCTCTATGGGCAGTCAGATTCCGCTGATTACGCCGCTCTAACGGAAAAATATAAAATATACAGACAAACAGGCGGCTATCCTGCTGTGGTCAGCACTTATTTACAGACAAAAAGCATTTATCATTGCCATGAGGTTATCAGAAACATTATTGCCAGATTTACAGAAGAATCTGCTTCTTATTTTAAGTCAGATAAATGTGCCGTCATTTTTGACAACGTATACAAAGGCGCATTTATCAGCATTGCAAAAGAAAAAAAGGGAACTTCCTCCAAAGATATTCGAGATATTACAGACTTTACCATCAGCGACACCAAAGAACATGTAAGCCGAAAAGAAATCAATGACGCAATATCATGGCTGAAATATTCTAAAATTATTGGAAGCTGCGATTTATACAATCAAGGATGTATAAGCGATCTTTTGCAAGAACACAGATTCTATTTTATGGATTGCGGCATTGCAAGTTATGTCGCCTCCCTTACTTCCATTCCAAACGACACGGTGGATGGGGTTATAGCTGAAAATTTTGTATATACGGAACTTTACAGATTATATAAAGAAAACCTATTTAAAGGAGACAAACCTTGTTGTTCCGTATATGATAATTACGAATTGGATTTTATGCTTGTGGACAAAAAAGATATAAAATATGGAATCGAAGTAAAAGCAGCAAAATCAAACAAGCATAATTCTTTGGATATATATCTGCGCAAAAAATTGATTGATGAAGCATATTTAGCCCAGATCACCCGTGGAGGTATGGGAGAACAAATCAAAACAATTCCTATTTATACAGTGGGCTGCAGATTTCCTTATACTTAAAAAATTTTCAAATTATATTACCATATATTCCCAGTAAATTATGTTATGGTATAAATATTTCATCTCCATATGCCGAAATACTTTATATAATCATGGATGATGCGCCCGTTCACCTGTCTGACCGGCCGAACTACTCTCATAAAGAGTCGTTCCATGCTTAGATATTATTTAAGATATCCAACGGCAGCAGATCTGAATACAACTTTACAGATTCTACGGGCAGATTCGACGGAAATCCGTCAGAAGGAGGAAACTATGAGTGTAAATGGAGTTACATCAACACAGGCGGCGGCTGCCTACAGCTATTCTTCAACAGAAAGTGTAAAAACCGATACTGTCAAAACGGAAAATACCAGCGCTGAAAGCACCAAAACAGAAAATACTTCCGGTACCACACCGGACAAGGGCGTTGTATATGAACCTTCTACAGGGGCTTCTACCGTTAAGAAAACCTATACGCCTGACACCAATCTGATCAAAAAAATGCAGGCAGATGCAGACGCGCGTACTGCACAGTTGCGCAGTCTGGTTGAGAAAATGATGGCTGGCCAGGCTGATACCTACGGCAAGGCAAATGACATCTGGTCGTTCTTAAGAAGCGGTAATTATACGGTGGATCCGGCTACAAAGATGCAGGCCCAGGCTGATATTGCTGAAGATGGTTATTGGGGTGTAAAGCAGACTTCTGACAGAATCATTGATTTTGCCAACGCTTTAACAGGCGGAGACCCTGATAAAATTGAAGACATGCGCTCCGCATTCGAAAAGGGATTTAAGAAAGCTGCTAAAACCTGGGGCGGAGACCTTCCTGATATCTCTCAGCGTACTTATGATGCAGTAATGGAGAAATTTGACAAAATGGCCGAAGAAGCTAAAAAGGCTTCCAATGCTGCAGACCCTTCCGCAGAATAAAGCATTACATCGGAAAGCAGTATCCCTATGACAGACTGTGTGAACAGTACAAATTGAGGATAGTGTTTTCCGAAATAAAAAGCTTTTGCACTCGAATATGGTGCAAAAGCTTTTTTCATCTCATATTGTTGTATTGTCAGCTCCCCTTTACTACAAGCAATTTCTGACCCACTTTCAACTCATCACTGTCAAGATCATTTAATGTCCTAATGGCATCTACCGGAACATAATATTTCTTACCAATATTCCAGAGATTATCCCCTTCTTTTACCATATAGACTACCATACCCGGAAGATTGCTCATTTTACTGCTGTCCAACTCTGCCACATCCACCTGGCTGATCAATTCCACAGGAACATTTTTGAATACTACGGTGGAAAAGCAAATGACCGCCTTTACATCCATCTCTTCTCCATCCAACATTGTAACCTGTAACTGTTCTACCTCTGCATGTACCTTTCCCATATCTTCCGGCGCAATCTCAGGCACCTCCAAAGTATATTGATAGGGAATCTGCGCCTGGGTGCATCCATACGGAGATTCATCCTCTCCTGTAATATACATGACTTTCACCTGCAGACTCCCCTGTAATAAGATACCGTTTTCCACCGTACTTTGTTGTTCCAGCGCCACAGCGGCTTCACTGTGAAGCAGTTGAAGCACTGTTCCCCCGGCTACTCGGATACGGTCCGTCACCTTTGTCTTTCCTGTGACCTTAGAAAGCAGCCGACGCAACTGTGCGCTGTGAGTTATGGTGGTGATTTCTCTGGAAACGCCATAAATATCAGATATAATTTCCAAACGTTCTTCTTCATAGATACGAATGGCAATATCCAGAACCAATTCCAGCCCAATATTTCGTTCTTCACCATCAAAATCAGGCCGAATTGCCAATTCCTGCTGCCCTAAATGATAACGGATATCCGGCAGCATACCCTCACGGCAGCCATGACATTCCAACACCCCGCTAAAGGGTATCGTTGTCTCAAAGCTGCGGCACGGATGGTCCTCCCCTTCTCCCTCATACAAAATAAAGAGATGAATATCTCCGGAAATGGTAATTTTCTCTTCCATTACTTTAAATTCTACATCTCCAAGGGAAAGATTGCTCCAAAGAATCTGAAAAATGTTAGGATAATTAGAAGGCAGAACCACTTCCTCTTTCAGTCGAAAAATATCGTTTTTACAAATGGCTATCTGAGCCAAATCCACCGGCATCCGACGGTACTCTACCATCTCGTCCCCATGAACGGCAACCGGCGCTTCTTCATCATACAACTCTTCCACCTGCGCTGTCATGGTAATCAGAGATTGGATATTCAGCTTTCGAGAGTTTATCATACTGATCGTAAGGTCTTCCACTTCTCCGTCCACTGTCACCGTATCCGAAGGCACCACGCCCTGAAGATTGATTTTTTCTTCAAAGGGCATTTTCCCTTCTAACAAAATCAGACTGCTGCCCTCTTCCATAGTGTGATATAACACAACAAAACCTAACCTGCCGCGAACGGTGACAGAATCCACAGCGGGTTTAATTTCATCAATAAGCAATTCCCCCTTCTCCAGGTTCAAATTGCTGATATCAGGTTTGTTTTCCGGCAGATTTACATCGTCTTCCAATGTAAACTGCGTGACAGCCTGAACACGAATACGGTCCATATGTATATTTCTTTTTAACAGCTCCACATAGATACCTCCAATTTTACTGGTATAGGTATATATATGCGCCCAATGGGCTGTTTATTCCACCGCCCCTATTAGCTCCGAGACATTTTCTACCTGATAATCCCTCATATACTTTTCTATCCCCTCTATCACTTCAATGGTCGCATAGGGATTCACAAAATTCATTGCGCCGATACTGACCGCCGTAGCTCCGGCCAATAAGAATTCAATGGCGTCTTCACCGGTGGCAATGCCGCCCATACCCACTATGGGCACTTTAACCGCATGTGCTGCCTGATACACCATGCGCACCGCTATAGGTTTTATGGCCGGACCGCTCATTCCCCCTGTCTTGTTCGCAAGCACAAACCGCTTCTTATGGATATCTATTTTCATACCGGTAATGGTATTAATCAAAGAAATAGCATCGCATCCCCCAGCCTCAGCCGCCCTTGCCATCTCTGTAATATCAGTTACATTCGGACTTAATTTCATCATCACAGGCTGTTTTGCATGTTTCTTAATTTCATTGGTAATCCCGTACAGCGCATGAGCTTCCTGTCCAAAAGCAATGGCTCCTTCCTTTACATTAGGACAGGATACATTGATCTCCAGCATGGATACCGCCGGCTCTTCTCCCAGGCGCTCTACCACCTCTATATAATCTTCCACGGTCTTACCACAGACATTGACAATCATTTTAGTATCATATTGCTTCAAAAAAGGAATATCTCTCTCCATAAATACATCAATACCCGGATTCTGCAGCCCTATGGCATTGAGCATACCTCCATAGACTTCCGCCACCCTTGGGGTGGGATTTCCCTGCCACGGCACATTGGCAACTCCCTTTGTCACCACCGCTCCCAATCGATTTAAATCTACAAATTCCCCATACTCCATCCCTGAACCAAAAGTACCCGATGCCGTCATAACGGGATTTTTCAATTTTATGCCTGCTAATGTCACTTCTGTGTTCATCTCCGCCTCCTATTCCAATGCCGTTCCTCAATTGTTATAAATATTACTTATCAAATATCCACCACATCCGCATCAAATACCGGTCCATCCGTACAAATGCGGGCATTATGCACATGGGAATGATGATCTATTTCCTTTGTTTTGGCCACACATCCCAAACAGGCTCCCACACCGCACGCCATCCGTTCTTCCAGTGAAATATAGGTTTTGATATGATGCTCCGCCCCATACGCTTTTACAGCACGCAGCATGGGCATAGGGCCGCAAGCGTAGATAATATCTGCTTCCAGGGCATTGTCCCCTATGGCATCCATTACATTTCCCTTACTTCCCATACTCCCATCCTCCGTAGCCACATAAGTCGCAGCATAGGTTTCCAAATCCTCCCGTAAAAAAAGCTCCTGATTTCGATAGCCCAATACCGCTCGCTTCACTCCCTCCAATCTCTTTGCCAGCTCTAGCAGCGGCGGAATTCCAATACCGCCGCCTATGAGAAATATTCTCTTTCCCCTTCCCTCTTCTACAGGAAATCCATTCCCCAAAGTTCCCAATACAGAAACGGAATCCCCTTCTCCATAACCGGCAAATTCCCTGGTTCCGGCACCGGCAGCACGGTATACGACACGCAGTGCACCTTTTTGGGCATCTGCCTCACATATACTGATTGGACGAGGCAGAAGAGTACTCTTATCCTTGGGATAGATACATACAAACTGCCCCGGCTTAACTTCTGCCGCCAGAGATGTCTCAATCCACATATCATAAATATCTGTTGCTATTTTCTTTTGTGAAAGTACCACTGCATTTTGCTTTTGCTTCATTCTATCCGCCCTTTCCGCAATTCCTGTCATGTTTGTCTGCACTTTTTCCTTTGAACACTCCTTGCTATCCTGTGATTCCTCAGCCTACTCTAAACTCCAAACTTTTCTTATCATACAAACCAGCCTCAAGTATCATCTACTTCCTTACCGTATGCAATGGTTTTCACCACCTTACCCTTTAAATGCCAGCCTGTAAAAGGAGTGTTGGACGCCCTGGAAGCATAGTCACCAGGAATGACTTCCGCCGCCGTATCTATTAATATGATATCTGCCGGCCCGCCTTCTGCCAGGAAGCCTGCATCCAAATGATACAGATTGGCGGGATTGGTACTCATAAGACGTAAAAGCTGACACATGGTAAGATAACCTTTGGACACCAGCTCCGTAATTCCCAGAGAAAGCGCCGTCTCCAAACCAATGATTCCGCTGGGCGCCTCCGTTATGGGCTTCGTCTTTTCCTCATTGGTATGGGGCGCATGGTCTGTAGCGATAAGATCAATGGTGCCATCCGCCAGGCCCCGGATAATCTCCAAACGATCTTCCTCTTCCCGCAGCGGCGGATTCATTTTAGCCAATGTTCCATAAGTTATGGCAGCATCTTCCGTCAGTGTAAAATGATGGGGTGTTGCCTCCGCATGAACATTAGCTCCCTGTCCTTTGGCCAGACGTACCAACTCCACCGCTTCCTTTGTACTGATGTGTTGCATATTTACAACGGCTCCTGTCTCCAGCGCCAGCCGCAAATCCCGTTCCACCATACGAATCTCCGCTTCTCTGGAAGAACCGCCAATGCCATAATACGCGCTTGCCCTTCCTGCATGAATTCCATTGTTGCTTATGAATTGCGGGTCTTCTTCATGAAGACTCAAGGGAATATCCAACTTTTTCACACGTTCCATAGCTCTGCGTGCCAACGCCTCATCCAACAAAGGAATCCCGTCGTCCGTAAAGCCTGCCGCTCCCGCCCCGGCTAATTCCTCCATGGGCGTCAGTTCCTTTCCCTTCATTCCCATGGTCACATTGGCACATGACATTACATGGATACCAGTGGCACGCCCTTTTTTCAACACATACTCCAAAGTCTCCCTATTGTCTATGGATGGTTTTGTGTTAGCCATCATAACTACTGTGGTAAAACCTCCCCTGGCGGCGGCTGCTGCTCCTGTGATAATATCTTCTTTCTCCGGGAATCCCGGATCCCTAAAATGAACATGTACATCCACCAGTCCCGGCGCCACCAAAAGCCCCTCCGCTTCTATCACTCGGCAATTGCCCTGGGGCTCCGGAATGTTTTTACCTATGCTCAGAATTCGATCTCCCTCTGTTAAAATATCATATTTTCCCTCTTTACCGGACTTAGGCTCAATCATATATCCATTTCTTATCAGCAGCATACATACCTCCCTTTTGTTATGAAATCCACTAAAATCTATTCACTTTACCACCCATCACCAAATCAAAATACAATAATGCCTGTGTTTTTTGCCAATACACCAAAGTCCCATAACATACACATGATTGCCTGTTCAAATCATATCACAGTCCGCACAGGAAACACAACTACATTTTTTCATACAATTGCAGCCCACTTTGGGTCAGTTCATAGATCGTATCACATACTTCGTTGATATACTTTCTATCATGGGACACGCTGATAATCGCTCCGCCGTATTCCTGCAGAACCTCCCTGATTACAGGTCCAGACAAGGGTGAGAAATTACGGGTGGGTTCGTCCAGAATCAAGACATTGGCTCCGGACAGGCTCATTTTCAATAACAATATTTTTGCCTTCTGTCCTCCCGATAATTCTTTGATGCAATGACTTACTTCATCCTCCGTATACTTCATGGACCCCAGATAAGTACGTATCCTGGTAATTTCCTCCTTATCTCCCTTTTGGCACAGGAAAGACACCGGCGTCTGCTCCATATTTAACAAATCTTCATAATTCTGAGGCATATAAGCCGCACGAATATCCTCCCGTGCCAGCAAGCTCTCCGCAATCTGGCGTAAAAGCGTTGTTTTGCCCATCCCGTTTCTACCTACAATACAAATCTTCTCCGCCCCTTTCACAGTCAAATGAATGTTTTGGGCTAAGATGCGGTGTTCTGTCATATCGGGGACATACAGCCGCTCCAGGTGCATATCCAATATCACTTTTTGAGAAGGCAGCGTTATCTTCTGTCCAAATTTAAAGAAAATAGCATCTTCCTCTTCCGGCATTTGGGTCATATGTTCCGCCTCCCGGTCAAATCTTTTTTCCATGGATTTCACAGCCTTCATTTTTTTCTTTAACAGTCGTCCGCCGGCGGGATTCTGCCTGGTTATATTTTCCTGGTCATATTCCACCTTCTGCATAATGCGATGCAGTTTTTCCTGCCTGATTTCCTCATGTCTTCTGTCATTTTCAGCCTTTCTTAATTGGTTCTTCATAGCGGAATTTCGATTGCTGATATACTCCTGATAAGAAATTCGTGCCACCGTATATCTGCATTTGGTTTTCCTGCGTATTTGTTCTAAATGGATGATCACATTGGCCGTCCTCTCAATTAAGGTTTCATCATGAGAAATATACAAAAATGCCTGGTCTGCCTTCACAATAAATTTCTCCAACCATTC
The DNA here is from genome assembly GCA_022793065.1 of Lachnospiraceae bacterium. Lineage (GTDB taxonomy): Bacteria > Bacillota > Clostridia > Lachnospirales > Lachnospiraceae > Acetatifactor. Next base: position 23,727 of record JAAWCE010000002.1, on the reverse strand, counting down.
TAGCGTCTGAGTATCAATATCATTGGACGGCTCATCCAACAACAGTATGCTGGGTTTCGCCATGAGAATCCTTGCAATCTGCGCTTTTACTTTCTCTCCGCCAGAAAGGGTGCTCATCTTTTGTTCCCCATAGAAAAAATCCGACGAAAGCGCCAAATCTGACGCCAGTTTACTCAAATCTTTGGGTGTTTGTTCCCAAAACACCTCATCTTCTGTAAAAAATTCATAGACACTTTTATTGTTTTCTTCATGGGGTAATTCCTGAGGCAAATATCCTATCTTCTCTCCCGAACAAATCCTCTCTCCCCTGGCTTCTGCATATTCGCCAATGGTCTCCGGGTCATAAATCCATTTTAGTAAGGTGGACTTCCCATTCCCTTCTTCTCCAATCAGCACTGCCTTATCTCCGGGATTCAGTGTAAACTGAAATCCTTCCAGCATAACTCTCAAATCTTTTTTATGTGTTATTGTCAACTCTTTTATTTGTAGCATAAAATCCTCCATATCTCTTCTATCTCATACTTTACACGTATACGCGCTTTGGCATTTTGAACCGCTGCTCCCTTTTCTGTTCGCTCATTTTCCTGTATGCTCCCACTTTGCAAACTGTTTTATCCAAAATAGTTGTCTCCTGCAAATCTGAGCATAAAAAATGCTGCTCAACCAGTTTTCCCGGCCAAACAGCAAAGCACATACTATATGAAACCTTAAAAGCACCAGAACTAATTCTTTTTCCTCAAATGACGGGGCAAAGAGAAGCATCTAGTCAGTGGGCGCACTCCAATCATTGCCAACCAGACAGATTCACAGTGTATTATTACATATAAGGTTTCGAGAATAGCGGTTCTCCTGTTCAGCACACAAATAACCCTTCACAAAAGGGACATCACCTAAAAACTGGTATGAATTTGTGTTTCATTTGACAGCCGGCCCAATCTCCGGCTTTCCATCCTTCTGAATCAGATTATCTCCGCATTTCCTTCTCTTTCCCTTTATACACTTTAGCGTGTATTCCTTTCATGAAATCAGAGTTCTTACTTCCTTACCTTCTGTTTTTCCAGGGTGCTTTCGCATATATGGAAGCAATCGCTGATGCAACACTCTTTTGGCCAACATTATATCAGGTTTCAGCAAATAATGCAACTAAATTTGTGTTTCCATTTTACCTATGATATCTTTCATAGTAAAATACATATTGCTGAATGATGCCTGCATTTTCCCTGAACAATCCAAAGGGGGATTCTCCTCCGCAATCATTTTCAATTGCCCTGGAAATCCACACGTCAACGGGTACGCAAGCCATTCTTCCATAAGCAAACAAAGCCACACAGTTTGCAACCTTTTTTCCAACCCCTCGGACCATTTGCAATTCTTCCAACAGCCTATCGTCACTAAAGGTAGAAAGCACATCCAAATTAAGTATTCCCCCCAGCACTTGACGAATCGCATCAAGTATGTATGGTACCCTATATCCCAAACTACATTCTGTCAATTCTTCCGCCGAAACACACGCCATTTCCTGAGGTGAAGGGAAAGAATGAAATGTCTCATATTCAGTATCAATACAATGTCCGTATTTTAACGCCAGCATCTCCACAGACTTTGTAATGGAAGGGATATTCTTTCTCTGTGAAATAATAAATGTAATAAGCATTTCCCATGGGTTTTGGTTAAGAATCCGAAGGCCCCGCCCATAAACCATAGCTTTATGAACAAATTGGTGCTTATGGCACTCTTTGTCAAAAATATCGCTATAACTTCGATTAAGATCAAAATACACACTCCAAACCTTTTCCCACACATCCATGCTGCAGGAGACAGCATATTTTTGATTCCCGGCCTCCTGTATGTAGACAACCTTATCGCCTGTTACAAAACGGTATGTTCCATTGTCAAACCTCCTGACACGAAAGCATTGTCCGCTTAAAGCAATTTTTTCTAAATCAAAATCATCTTGTATTTCTATCAGCATATTTTTCTCCGTTCATACCAAAGCCCCTTACACCAATATGCAGCATAAGCACTCTCCGCCTGCTTATTCTTCTCTTTGTTCCGCAAGGTATATTCCCCAATCCTTAAATTGCTCCTGAATATCGTAGAATACTCACATTGGCAACAATTCTATTCTCCCCCACTTCATATCCTTCAAAAAGCTCAACCATACCCAAAACCTTGCTTCCAGCTTTTAGTTTCAACTTTTGCGGCATAACGCTCCCTCCCCACACTAGCTTCTTTTCAATCTTCTGTGCTGTAACTTCTTCCATATCTTCCTTGCAGCCATACAAGTTTTTTCATCCATTTGCAAATACTTGACTAATATTTCATTATCCACAAGACTTAGCGCATTTTCTATATTTTCCTCATTTCTCACAATCTTATCTATTTGCAACAATATTTCTCGAATTACTTTAATTGGAATACAGTTTATCACAGGCACTAAAATATTTCCAACTTCCCCCGGCAATAGTTCCAACACACCACCTCCATAGCTTCGGCCACATATCTCGGTAAAAGCAAACGATATGCTATTGTAATATGATAATACTATTCGTTCCGCCTCAATTCCCATGTTAAATTTAACCCTATGCATTGTATCAGTAGATACAGCGTTACAACAATTCAATACAAATTTGGGGTACAAATTATTTCTCCGAAGAAAAAAAGCGTCAGGAGCCCATATAGACGGAATTTGATACCAACGGTCTCTAATTCGACATTTGTATCCTTCATTCTCTCCATTTTTTTCACCAAGATCAATATAATCTCTTAAGCCCTGAGCATATTCTTCAATAGGATTATCCGGAAAATCAATTAAATATGCTGCTTTTCCCCTAGTTACATTCATTTGCCAATCATCTTCGCAGAAATATACACTATGGGCATGTGAACTTCGTCCAATTAATGGCCGTACTATATCACCCAACCCATACTTCTCCACAGTCTTCTCATCCACAGAAAAATATTTGTTGTTCCCTGTAGTAATACCCACATTTATAATACCTGTTTCAGACAACTTTTGAAACCTATCATCTTCTTTCAAACGAGCTATTAAATGATTCTCTTCCTTTGTTGTAAAGTATTTCGTCCACTTTTCATGCACATGATTTAATTTTTGAAATCCATTTATATTATGATCAAAAGTGTCTAAATCCTCCAAATTAGTAAGTTCAACAATTTTTATTCCTCTTTCACAAGTTCCCTTTTCACCAATAAACACAACTACTTCTTGTTCAATTCCACCAAAAACCAATTCCTCAAATGTCAATAAAGTTATTTGGGAAAGTTGATTAGATAAAAACAATCTCAAATCCTCCGCATATGCAACTTGCAGTATTTCTGCTGGAATCACAAAGGCAATTTTCCCATTTTGATCTAACATATGGATACATGCCACCATAAATCCAACCCATGTGTTAATCAACTTATTAGACTTCATGCCGTGAGCGATTAAAATTTCCGACATCTCTTCTCTCTGCTTCTCATCAAGATACTGATATCGAATATATGGAGGATTTCCTATAATTAAATCATATCTCTGCTTTTCTTTGTGCTCATGGTAAAATTCAAAAAAGTCCTTTATCAATATATTTACATTTAAATCACCATGTAATTTTTCTCTCAGTTTTTCAGCTTCACTCTTTTCTATTTCAACAGCCGTAACTACTTTCTGTTTATCCAATAATCCGTTTTTAAATAATGCCTCAATAAAAACGCCATCCCCACAACTAGGTTCCAAAATAGTCTCAATGGACTGATCATTTTTAAAGAAATCCACAATCTTTTCAGCTAATTTTATTGGAGTATAATATGCCCCTTTTAACTTTTGTGCTGAACTATCTTCTTTTAATATCATACCTTTCACCTAAAATTGAAATCTGTAAATTTTTGTAATCCCCTTTTCAATCTGTTTCATTAACTTTTCTTTTTCCTTTTTTATTACTTCTGTTGTTGCTTTATCCTTTTTTCTGTCTAAGACATCATTCAATTTATATATTTGTTTGGAGGCATTCACTATGGATTGGTACAACACACTTTGTCGGTCATCCTCGAAATCCAATTCCACAAAAGGTATCTTTTTTAATAGATATGTTCCTCGAGCAATAAAACCTCCTTCAAAATCACTCCCCATAATCTGAAAAATTTTCTCTGTATAAGGATGATTTAACCATGCCTGAATATAAGCTAAATCATATTTTGAATCTGGCAATTCTGTTATTGCACAATATCCAGCCGTTCCCCCAGACGCAATCAGCATATCGTTCTTGTCATAAGCATACATTGGCTCCTTACTCAAAACTCTGACAATTAATTTGGGAGTATGAACAAATGCCGTTAATGCTTGTGTTCTTCCATACTGATACCAGGTATCTTCAGTAGCATTTTTGATATCTCTGCCTTTTCCGGCATTTAAGCATTTTGGCACTAATAAATTATAACAATCTAATAAATATTCATATGTTCCTGCATATTCCTTCTTCATAACAGCAATATCTATTAAATTACCCTGGCAATTATATGGAAAAATAATCTTTTTATCAGTTTTAAGTAAAGAGTATGTACCCATTCCCTTTTCATCTACCTTTGTGGGTTTAAAGTAAGGCTTTAAAATTCCTTTCTCAATGTGATATTCTTTGCCAAACTTTTTTACCACAAGTTCTTGCTCCGTTTCCGAAATGATTTCATTCTTACCAAACCAGTAAACCGGCTCCGGTCGTTCAGCACTTGTTTGTATCCCATTAAAAATATTCACTATTTCGCCTAAAGTTTTACCATTTTCCTCAACTTTTGCAATCATTTTCATAAAGTTTATGTCTGTAGATAATCGCCATGGCGCCTCGTTTAGGCTGGTATTATTAAATACAATATTCTCCTGTTCTTCTCCTATCCAAAGTGATGCCAAAGATGTCACATTTGTATATTTCACTTCCCTGCTGCGCCTTTTACTAATAAAAACAATCGCACTATAAATAGTTTTATCTGGAAAAAGCTGCATGTCACCAAAATCATCTAACATAACAATATGATTGGACAACAATCTCCTTAGTTCCTGGCCAGCACCAATTTTATAAAATTTATTAGGCACAATATAACAAAGCCTTCCATCACTTTTTAATAAATCTAGGCCTTTTTCTATAAACAAAAAATATTTATCAAACTGCTTAAATGCACTCTTATATTTTTTCTTATAAACAGAGAACTCACGTTCCGAATCTAGGGTATGTATGTCTTCTGTCTTTACATAAGGCGGATTCCCAATCACAATATCAAATTTGCATCCATTATTAATATCTTCCCATTGAAAAGGCTTAATATCACGAAGTATCTCAAATGTTATTTTACTCTCTTCCAAATCTTCCCTTGAAATCAATGAATTCCCATATCTGATATTTATACTCAAATCTGGTAAAATCGGAATACATTCTCTGACGGACGCTGCCGTCTCATCTTCTATTAACTTGATCAATAATGAAAACTTACTTACCTCAACTGCGTGCATATCAATATCAACACCATAAATGCACTTCACCAAAATATCCTTTTTATCCGTTAATGGCAACTTTCTTTTTCCATTACTTAATTCTAATAAATATTCTGGTTTATGTTCCAAATACCATTCAATACAATAATCAATAAGAAATTCATATGTCTCTACCAGAAACACACCTGAACCGCATGAGATGTCTACTGCTTGAATTGATTTTACCTCTTCTGGAGTTTTTCCCTCACATATAGGGATTAACGTATTTTTTACCATATATTTCACAACTTCAACGGGTGTTGACACAATCGAGCGATATTTATACTCTTTTTTAGTTGCTAATATAATACTTCCATCCTCTATTACAAGTCCTTCTGTCAAAAAAGCCTCATAAATTTTACCTAGTAATCCTGGCTCAATAATATTAAATAAATATGGTGTTTGAGGATAATATAATTCAGCAATCATATTATAAATGATATCATTGCTTAAATCAAATATAATATTTTCTCCTGCAAATAACTTTGAATTATACTTTTTGTCCGTCTCTTTAAATACTTTTGTTAATAATTTTTGTAGTTCTCTTTGATCTTCTGCAGTTTCTTTCAATTTTTTATATAATGGTAAGTTTCTGTCTTCACAAATTCGCAGAAAAATAATCTGATTAATAAATTCCTGGACCGTATCATTTAATACATCAATATCTTTGTAAATGTCATATTTTTTATAAAGATCTCTTCCAATTTCTAACCTCCATCTATTAACCTGTTTCAGAAAAATCTCGTCTACCCCTGTAGAATATCTTTCAGCCTCAGAAAAATTATCATTAATAAACTCATCAAATTTTCCTGAATATACAGTATCACGCGAAATAAGTTCCTTGATTTCCAAGAACTTATCAACATATTCCAAATAATGATATTTCCTGTACAAAGAGACATTTGCAGAATCTTTATCCTCCGGCTTATTAGTAGTGTCATAAATAACCAAATCTTCAAAGTTAGTCAGAATTGATAATTTGTGCTTTGCATTCCATCCATAACGCCTTACCTGAATCGCCGAAGAAGATTCATTTATGATGTCAACGGACGGTTTCTTTGCTTCAACAAAAAGTTTAGAAACTCCATTTAAAGTTAATGTATAATCAGGTCTTTCCTTGTGGTTTGAAAACTGTTCTACTACAACTTCTCTATATTGAGGAGGTGTTCCTTTTTTATTATGAACATCCCACCCAAAACATTCTAATAAAGGACTGATAAATTCATCCCGACAGTTCTGCTCATTATACAGCTTTGCATTTCTATACGCTTCCACATTTTTTTGATATTGTGTAATCAATCTCTGTAATTCCTCACTATTTTTCATTTATTCCCCCTTTCTGTCATTTATAATACCCCTTAATTGATATCAGATAAGGATATAATTTCTGTATAAAAAATGTATCTTGCAATAAAAATTTGCATATGCTATCATGCCAATAGGCAAAAAAATCACAACTTCCATGCAAACACCACCTCCCTGTTGGGGGTGTCGGTGAGCAACACATAAAGTATAGCATATTATCCGACGCTCTGGCACATTTTGCGCAAAGATTTGTTTATCTGATTCGTAATTTTTATCTAAGAAAAACTCATTTATATTATATATGATTTGATGCCGAAAAGCAATCGTATGTTCTTTTTTATCTCCTCCACAATATCTGCGCCTCTTCCTTTATAACAGCAAAAAGACTGACAAATGCAAATATCCGGCAGCCTGTTCATAGCTGCCGGATATTATTTATCACTTACCATTCAATTTTCAATTTTAGACATCTTTCAAAACATATACGCTCCTATGTCTCTCTCTCGCCATTGGGCTTATTCAAACGTCACTGTCTGTTCCAAAAATTCCGTCTTAATTACAATATAAGGATAAGAAGGCGTCTTATTCCCCTTCTCGGAAGCCTCCGGTCCTAAGAGGCTGGTCCTTACACATATATTGGAATCTGTCAGATACAGTTCGTCTACCGCGATACTATACCCGCCGGTCTCCTGTTCGCCGTAACCAATACATATGTACAAATTTGCATTGTCCGTGTATGTAATCTGAAAAGGCGTCTTTTTCTTTTCTTCTATGATGGTTTTCAACTGCTCCGGTATCTTTTCTTCCCCAAGTACGGTGAAATCCAGATCCCGCAGTTTAATCTTTTCCTCGCTAAGTAAGGTACAGCCGGTGACGGACAATGTAACGGCAAGCAAAATGACACACAGGCATGCCCTGGCGGCAATTCGTATTTTTTTCAATGGGTAACCTCTCTTATATTTACTGTTTATTTTATTCTATGTACAGCTTCCGTTTTCTATGCTAAAATATGGTAGAGTATCTAATATAATGCAAAGGATGTGCTATATCATGATTCGTTTTATTCTGACAGTAATTTTTTTATTAACATTTCTCATTTTAGGAATTCCGGTTCTATTTGTCCAATGGCTGATTGGAAAATACAATCCGGGCCTGAAAGACCGCAGCTCAAAGGCAATCGTCAGTTGGGGCTTTCGTTGTATTATCTTCCTCACTGGCACGAAGGTCATTGTCAAAGGAAAAGAAAATATTCCCACCGACAGCGCAGCACTGTTCGTAGGCAATCACCGCAGCTACTTTGACATTGTGCTTACTTGCCCTGTATTCCCGCAAATTACCGGATATGTAGCCAAAGCAGAAATGAAAAAATGGCCGCTGTTAAACACCTGGATGCGGAATATTCACTGTCTGTTTTTGGATAGGGAAAATATCAAAGAGGGCCTGAAAACTATTTTGAAAGGTGTGGAAGAGGTAAAAAACGGGGTATCCATCTGTATTTTTCCAGAAGGCACCCGCAACAAAGTCAAAGACACCTTCCTTCCTTTTCATGAAGGCAGCTTCAAAATTGCGGAAAAAGGCGGCGTCCCTGTAATTCCCATGACAATCGTGAATTCGGCGGAAGTCTTCGAGGACCATCTGCCCCTTATAAAAAAAGCCACGGTTATCATTCACTTTGACAAACCAATCTACCTGAAAGAACTGGACAAAAATATAAAAAAGAATTTAGGCACCCATGTCAGCGGCATCATATCAGATAACTATTTTAAATTAAAAAAAGAATACAATCTATAATCACAGCTTTTCCGCCCCGCAGAAACGATACATGGAACTTTGCATACATAACGGCAAGTATTCTATAGAAACAGGGACCCAACTGGCCGGCATCGCCAATCTGCTCCATGAAAAACCGGATACCATCAGCTCATATATTATGAGAAGAAAAATGCTGGGCCCTGAATTTAAGATGACCATATCCTGCTTTCCATAAAAATCATGTCATAACTCATATGGTCATTGCTTATACTAAGATAAAGAGGTATTTATGGGATATACATTTACTAATTTGGTTTGGTTATTTTTTATTTATTCTTTTGTAGGCTGGTGTGTGGAAGTGTGCCACGCCGCCATCTGCCGAAGACAATTTGTCAACAGAGGGTTTGTGAACAGCCCTCTGTGCCCTATTTATGGCGTCGCATCCACACTTTTTTCCATTTTTCTGCCGGAATTAACAGCAAATCCATTCTTTTTATTTCTGGGGGGATTGGTGTTGGCAACCTTACTGGAATATTCCACCGGCATGATTATGGAGCGGATTTTCAAGAAAAAATTATGGGATTACTCCCATATTAAATATAACCTGGGCGGTTATGTATGCGTGCGTTATTCCTTATTATGGGGAATATTAGCGCTGGTGACCATGTTATTTGTCAATCCTTTTTTATGCGGCGTACTTGGTATGATTCCCTATCCTGTATCGCTGGTTGTTCAGTGGGCTGCCGCAATTTTACTGCTTCTTGACTTTGTCACTACCTCCATGGCCATCCTTGGCATGAAAGTGACCGCCAAACGGCTCTCACAGCTTTCGGAAGGGATGCAGCATACCTCAAAACTATTGGAAAACAAACTTACGATTGCAGTTCGCAAACGTATGCAGAAATCCTTCCCTTCCATAGCCGGTGAAGTCATTATAACCACCGAGCCCACCAAAACGGAAGAAAAGGTATTCGCGGAAGGATGCGGCTTTTATAAGCTTTTCTCACTGTTTTTCATCGGCGCATTTCTGGGAGATATTACAGAGACTATCTTCTGCTATGCCACCATGGGAATTTTAATGAGCCGAAGCAGTGTGGTTTACGGCCCCTTCAGCATTGTATGGGGACTGGGGTGTGCGCTTCTGACACTTTTCCTGTACCGATACCGCAACAAAAGCGACGGTTACATCTTTGTTGCCGGCACCCTGTTAGGCGGTGTTTATGAATATGTGTGCAGTGTATTCACAGAGTTGGTTTTTGGAACCGTATTCTGGGATTACAGCGGATTTGCCTTTAACTTAGGGGGACGAATTAATTTGCTGTACTGTTTCTTCTGGGGCATTGCCGCAGTGGTATGGCTGAAACTTTTCTATCCTGTACTGTCCCGTCTCATTGAAAAACTCCCTTTTCGCTGGGGCAAAATATTATGTAATTGTATGATAGTATTTATGATAATTAATATGATTCTGTCTTCTCTCGCATTGGCGCGGTATACGGAACGCAACACCTCTTCCGGAGATACCTCGCCCCAAAATGCTTTGGAAGCATTTCTTGACGCCCGTTTCCCGGACGCCAGAATGGAACGGATTTATCCCAATGCTGTCATCGTAGAATAAAGAATGTAATTGAACTGCATGGTCAGAAAAGAGGCAATCATTGTGAATAAAAAAATACTGTTGGTGGATGATGAAAAAGGCATTGTGGCCATAATGAAAAACTACTTTGAAATGTCCGGTTACCAGGTCGTTACCGCCTATAACGGACAGGAGGCACTGACGAAAATGTCCTGTTCGCCCGATATCATTTTGCTTGATATCACTATGCCGGACATGGACGGACTTACGGTCTGTGAACATATTCGAGAACACATGAGCTGTCCTATTCTGTTTTTGACTGCCCGCATTGAAACCCCGGACAAAATTCGGGGCTTTTCTGTAGGCGCCGATGATTATATTGTAAAACCCTTTGACTTAGACGAGCTTGGCGCAAGAGTAGCGGCGCACCTGCGGCGGGAAAACCGAAAACATACCCAATCCACTTTGCGCTTTTTTCAAAATATGGTCATTGATTATGCAAAACGGGAAGTTTCCATTGATGGCGCCGCAATTTCCCTGTCCAAAAAAGAATTTGATATTGTAGCATTACTCTCTGTAAACCCTGGACAGGTTTTTGACAGAGAAAGAATTTATGAAACCATCTGGGGATTGGAAAGCGACGGAAACAGTGATACCATTATGGAACACATACGGAAAATACGGGCAAAGTTTTCAGCCCTATCGCTTCACAGCTATATAGAAACCGTCTGGGGGGTGGGCTATAAATGGAACGGCTAAAGCAAATGAATTTAAAGAAAGCTCTTTTTACAATCGCTTTTTTCAATTTCACAATCGCGCTCATTCTGTCGGCTGTTTCTTTCTGGGGCTGCATGGAATTAAGTTTCGCAATCGCCCCCAGAGGCGTCATCGTTGATGTCCATACCGATCCCGTCACCATAATAAAAACGCCTGATCCCACAACGGATGCCACCAAACTTGCGGAATTATTTTCTATGTTTCAGTTTATTCTGCCAATGATAATTAATACATTGGCCCTTTTCTTCACCGCTTCCATGTTCTACCGCCTAAAATTAAAACAACCTTTGGAAGCACTTGCAAAAGGTACTTCCCGCATCATAGATAATGATCTTGATTTCACAATAACAGCAGACTCTCAGGATGAACTGGGGCAGCTTTGTATTGCTTTTGAAACCATGAGAAAAGCATTATTGGACAGCAATCACGAACTATGGCGTCAGGCAGACGAGCGCAAAAGGCTAAACGCCGCCTTTTCCCACAATCTCCGCAATCCTGTCACAGTGCTGAAAGGCTCTGCAAAACTGGCAAAGCAGGGCCTCTTAAACGACGCCCTTGACTCAGAACAGCTTTCAGCCCATTTATCCCTGATTGAAAATTATACAAGCAGAATTGAACGCTATATCGAAACCATGAGCAGTATTCAAAAATTAGAAGAAATACCGCTTGTGAAAGAAACCATACCCTGGAACGGGATTATTTCTGACCTGAAAAGCATGATTCATTTCATTGGATTAGACAGTCCGAAGCAAATACAATTTCAAGCCCCGGTATATTCGGCTTCTGTGCTGGCGGATAAATCCATATTGTTCCAAATTGCAGAAAACCTTATTTCAAATGCACTTCGTTTTGCAGTACAGCACATTGACATTTGCTGTACTTTAAGAGAAGATAGTCTGGTATTATCCGTAACGGATGACGGCTGTGGTTTTCCTGCCGCACTGTTAAAAAATAACATTCAGCCATTTCAAAAGGGGAACGAAGATCCGGAGCACTTTGGAATGGGCTTATACACATCCAAACTACTTGCAAAACGGCATGGCGGCAATATTACATGCCAAAATAATGAAGTTGGCGCAACCGTATCCGTCACAATAAAAATCATTTAAATCTTGAGAAATTTTTGAGATTTACCTTTTACAATCTCCTTATCATCAATGGATAAGGAGATTTATTTTATGGAAATTCAGGTAAAAAATATTTCAAAAATTTATGGCGCCAATGAAAATCCAGTTGTTGCTCTCAACTGCACATCCATGACCATACATGAAAAAGATTTTATTTCTATCATGGGACCGTCCGGCAGTGGAAAAAGTACTTTGCTGCATATCGTCAGCGGTTTGGATAACCCTACTTCCGGCAGTGTGCTTTACGACGGCGCCGATATTCATAAAGGAAGCGACAAAGAATTATCCGCGTTTCGCCGACAAAAAATCGGCTTTATATTTCAGCAATTTAACCTGCTTCCTGTATTAACCGCTTACGAAAATATCACTATGCCGCTGCTGCTGGATAAAAAACAGGCGGATGAAGAATATCTGCAAAAACTTACCTCTCTCTTGGGATTGGAAAAACGCCTTTCTCATTTACCCCATGAACTGTCCGGCGGTCAGCAACAGCGTGTAGCCATTGCGCGGGCTTTGATTGCAAAACCCGATATTATTTTCGCGGATGAACCTACGGGAAATCTTGACAGTAAAAGCGGCGGAGAAGTAATGAAAATGCTTTGCGAAATACATGGACAGATGCACAAGACACTTGTAATAATCACCCATGACCCTCGTATTGCAGAAATGGCCCAACGACGCTTTACAATTATCGACGGAGAATTATCGGAGGTAAACCCATGATGAAATCATATCTATCCCTTGCCATAAAAGAATTAAAAGCGCAAAAGATTATGGCAGCTCTCATTTTGATTGCCGTAATCCTTTCCAGTATTATGACAACCGCAATCGGCAGTTCTCTGGGAACCCTGCAGACCATGAGAGAAGAACAGGCGGCCTCATTAAACGGAAACCGTTATGGGACCTTTCATCAAATCACACAAGAACAAAGACTGAAACTGGAAAACAATCCCCACCTTTACGATGTGGGATCTTTGATTAACATTGGCAATATGAAACTTGGAAACAGCGGTCTAACACTCTACATTCGGGAATATTTAGACGACGCATTAAATGCTTATCCCTTCATTTGCAAAATAAAAGAAGGGCGTCTGCCGACCGCTCCCTTGGAAATTGCTCTGCCGGAAAATGCTTTGCAATACTTAGACCAAATGATTCATGTTGGAGACAAAATTACATTACGGGCGCAAGTATCTTTTATGAGGGGCGCTATTCCGGCATATGAATATTCTGCGGAATTTACTGTCTGCGGCATATTGGAAAGTAATTATATCGGTTATTCTTCAGGAACCTTAGAGGCTTTGTCAGGAGAAGGCACTGCATCTCTCCTGCTTCCAAAGGAATATTTGCTCTATTCAACTGATTTTAAAACAAAAGACACCGAACAGTTTCAGAAGATTGTTGACGAACTTATCTCCGACCTTGGTATCACTGAATCCAATGTACAATATAATTGGATTTTATTAAATGCTCTGGGCATTTCCTTTAAAGAAAAGGACTCATCCAATGGGGATACCGGATTTTCTTTTATGACCTTTTCCTGTGTAATGGTTGGTATTCTTGTTTTACTTGCAGCCGGACTGGTTATTTATAACATTATGAAAATTGCTGTGGCAAAACGCTTAAAAGAATACGGCATTTTACGCGCAATCGGAAGCGAACGCGGACAGCTTTACCGCCTTGTTTCTCTCCAACTGCTCATTTTATGCGGCATTGGTATTCCCATAGGGCTGATCATAGGCTCCTTATCAGCAAAAAGTATTCTGATAGCTGCAACCGGCCTTTTGAACCCTGATTTGTTTATGGCAAACAGTACCAAAGATCTGAATACAGCAATCCACGAAACAAGCGCCAACAATATTGAGATTTCTCTCGTAAGCGCTTTCGTCACTTTACTTTTTGCAATGCTGGCAGCTTTTCCGGCGGCACGATATGCTTCCCATGTCTCTCCAACCATTGCCATGTCCGGACAAAATGTAAAAATAAAACGCCGAAACCGAAAATTAAAAGCAATTCATAGTTTTGAATCCTATTATGCAAGATTAAACTTAAAACGTGGAGGGTTCCGAACAATTATCACTATGCTTTCTTTGGTTATGAGCATAACAGTATTTGTGGCCTTGCATTGCTTCACTTCTATTCTGGACACCAGCAATGCCGTAAAAAACAGGAATTGGGGCGATTATTCCATCACAAATGAAAGTATTGGAATGACTTCAGAGAGTATAGAAAAAATTCGTGAAAGCCAATGGGTCTCCCAATTAGCAACGACAAAATTATCCACCTATATGCACAATGAGGATGGTGTCCTTCCATTAGAACTGGATTTTTCACTGCAGCCATGGGAAGCCTTCCATATTGCGGGCATAGACGACGCCCGCTTTACTTCCTATACAAATACGCTGTCGGAACAGGATATAAACGACCTGATATCCGGTTTTGCCTGTATTGTGAAAAATCCCATTCCATTTTCCTATGAAGGGCAAGCGGTAGAACGTACAACTTTTAAAACAAACGATATTCTATGGATAAATGGTCAAAAGCTGCGCGTTGCCGGAGTCACCGATGAAATGATTACAATAAACAACGAAGGCTTTGCCAATGGCGTACAAATAATAGTAAGCCATAAAGCCTATGATTTATTGACGGGCTCAAGGAGCTATTCGGAGATTTATCCCCTCCTGGAACCAAATGCGGATCATGAAGAATTTGAGGAATGGTTAGATGCCTGGTGCAATGAAAATCCCGGAAGTCACTGGCTTTCCTATCAACAGACCAATGCACAGCTTGCGGAGAGCTTTGAGCAAATCAAATTCCTCTGTCTGGGGCTTATCCTCTTTATCGGTTCTATCGGAATATTGAATATTATCAATACAGTATACAGCAATATTCATACCCGGATATCCGAAATCGGTATGCAGCGTGCAATAGGAATGAGCACCGGAAGCCTTTATAAAACTTTTCTGTGGGAAGGCGCTTATTATGGAATCATCGCGTCTATTGTTGGAGGGCTGCTGGGATATCTGTGCACAATATTTATAAATGCCGCAACAACGGATACTTTACAGCTTGTGGCGATTCCCTATGTGTCTATTTTGGAAGCAGCACTCATTTCTATCGCTGCATGTCTGCTGGCAACCGCAATACCCTTGCGTGCCATTGCCAAAATGAGTATTGTAGCGTCAATTGAAGCAGTGGATTAACCTTAGCATCAATGGCAGCCCATGACCGTCCAAAATCAAAAGCAGTCGTCAAAGAATCATTTCTTCTCCCTGACGACTGCTTTTCCACCTATTCACAGATTTTATGATACATTTCCGGGCGCCGATCACGAAAAATCCCCCAGCTCAGGCGCATTTTTTCTATTTCCTCCAAATCAAAAGTATGCAGAATCACCTTTTCTTCCGTTCTTCCCCCATCCTCCAGAATTGCTCCTGTTTCATCGGCAATAAAAGAGGAGCCGTAAAATGTCAGTGCAGAAGATTGATTGTTGTTCTCTTCAGTGGGCAGCACTGTCTCTTCTCCAATGCGATTCGCAGCCACCACCGGTACTACGTTGGCCGCAGCATGTCCCTGCATACAACGACGCCAATGGGGCATACTGTCGCATGAAATGATAGGTTCCGACCCTATTGCCGTAGGATATAGCAATATCTGTGCCCCCATCAGCGCCATACACCTTGCCGCCTCCGGAAACCACTGGTCCCAACAGATGCCCACGCCGATTTTGCCATATATGGTATCCCACACACGAAAGCCTGTATTGCCCGGCGTAAAATAAAATTTCTCCTGATAAAAATGATCGTCCGGTATATGGGTCTTCCGGTAAATACCAAGAATTGTTCCATCCGCGTCTATCATTGCCACAGAATTGTATGTCACATTTCCCTCTCTCTCAAAAAAGCTCACCGGCAACACCACTTGCAGTTCTTGTGCCACTTGCCGAAATCTTTGTACTGCCTGATTTTCATCCACCCCCGCTGCCAACTCATAGGAATTATAATTTCTCTCCTGGCAGAAATACCATGTCTCGAAAAGTTCCGGCAGCAAAATCACCTGTGCACCCTGTGCCGCCGCCTCACGAATCAACGTTTCCGCCGCTTCCAGGTTTTCATTTTGGGAACGGTTGCAGTACATCTGCACTGCCGCCACAGTTACCTTTTTCATTTTCTTTCTCCTATTTTAAGTCGCTGCGCGACTGCACTAAAGGGTGAGCTTCTTTCGGCGCACACACAGGAGAGACAAATTTCATTCCTAAATCATCTCATGAAATTTGCTCTCGTGCGCCTTCAAAACCTCACCTGTCCAGCAAAACATTTTTAATAAATGGATTCACTTTTCCTAGCTGGACGATTTTTCAGTCGCTGCGCGACTGCACTAAAGGGTGAGCTTCTTTCGGCGCCTTTACCCATTCCATATCTCTTCCGGATGTTGGAATTTGTTGTGTGATGCAGTGTATATTTCCCCCTCCAATTAAAATATCCCTGGCATATATCTGTATCACTTCTCTGTTCGGGAACAGATCGCTTAAAATCATTTTGGCCTTTTCATCTGACGGGTCTCCAAATCCAGGCATGACAATACTATGATTTGCAATATAGAAATTCACATACGACGCCGCCAACCGCTCCCCAGGGGTACGGGTAGCCTCTCCCCAACAGGCATCCAATCCGTCACACTCTTGCGCCGTCATGGTCACAGGCTTTGGCAGCGGCAGCTTATGCACCCTGATAGACCGGCCTTTCGCATCCGTCGCACTTTCCAGATACTCCAGGCACGCCTTTGACATGTCATATTGCACATCCGTCACATCTTCGGTCCATGCCAACACCACTTCTCCCGGCGCAGTAAAAGCACATATGTTATCCACATGTTCATTGGTTTCATCTCCATAGATTCCACTGGGCAGCCAAAGTATCTTAGACACGTTCAAATAATCACATAGAATCTTTTCTATTTCGACTCTGTCCAATTCGGGATTTCTCCCTTTACTTAAAAGGCAGCTTTCCGTAACCAGACATGTCCCCTGACCATCCACATGAATAGAACCCCCTTCGAGAATAAAATCCCTTTTATCATATACATCCTGATTCATCAAATCGCAGAGTTTTCTTGCCATCTGATTATCTTGATCCCACGGAAAATACAGTCCGTCAAAAAGTCCGCCCCAGGCATTAAATCCCCAATCAATCCCCCTGATCTCCCCCCTGTCATTCTTCACAAAGGTAGGACAATAATCTCTGGCCCAGGCATCATTACTGGACATCTCAACCACCCGAATCCGCTCCGAAAGCATGCTTCTTGCATTGTCATACTGTCTCCCACTGGCGCACACGGTCACTTTCTCCGACCCAGCAATCGCCTCCGCCACCTTTACAAAAGCTTTCCTGGCAGCATAACCGCCATATTGCCAGGAATCAGAACGCTCCGGGAATATCATAATACAACCTTCATGTTTCTCATACTCCGCCGGCATACGAAAACCGTCCGCAGACGGCGTACTATCCTTAATAATTCTCATAGAAGTTCTCCTGCCTTCCAGTACATCTATTTGCCTCATTTTCAAGGATTTTTCTTTTTTCATAGATTTTATAATTACTTAAGTTCAATGTCAAACTTTGGACACATTTTCAAGCTATGATAGATACATAAACAAAGGAGCTGTGGGGTTTTAACAAATAGTCGTTAGGGTTCTGTCAGCTTCGACAAACAACAACACTGCTTTTGCAGTTTACTATATACCTTTCTCTTTCATGTTTTCTCTTAAAACAGGAGTACCGGTTACATCGGGACTCCTGTTTAGATTTGAACATGTCCATGGAAAAAATACCCCCATCTCCGGCACTGCTCCCCTTATGCCAGCCTTTCCTTAAAGTCTGAATATCCGAACTGTTTCACCAATTCACATGCGCCATTCTTTTTTTGCAAGGCAATAGAAGGAAGAGGCATTCCGTTAAATGTATTATTCTTTACCATGGAGTAAATGGCCATATCCTCAAATATCAGCCTGTCTCCCTCTTTCAATGGAGTATCAAAGGAGTAATCCCCTATTACATCTCCCGCCAGGCAAGTAGGACCTCCCAGCCGATATGTATACAGCTTCTCACCGGGCTGTGCGCTTCCTTGCAGCGGCGGTCTGTAAGGCATTTCCAATACATCGGGCATATGACAGGCTGCGGAAGTGTCCAAAATTGCAATTTCCATCCCATTATGCAAAGTCTCCAATACAGTTGTGACTAAAAAACCCGCGTTCAATGCAACCGCCTCACCTGGTTCCAAATACACACTAAGTCCATACTTCTGCTGCATTCTCCTGATGCACCGCTCCAATTTGGGAATATCATATCCCTCCCTGGTAATATGATGGCCTCCTCCAAAATTAATCCACTTCAGCTTAGACAAATACATGCCAAATTTCTCTTCTACCACATCTAACGTCCGCTCTAAAGCATCCGCATCCTGCTCGCAAAGTGTATGAAAATGCAGACCATCTAACAAAGAAAATAACCATTCGCCCCCATGTTCTTTCAGTCCTTTTTCAAAATTTTCCTTTGTTACTCCCAACCTTGAGCCGGGTGCACAAGGATCATAAATTGCATGTCCTTCCTGGGTGGAACACTCCGGATTAATTCGCAAACCAATGTTTCTTCCTGCCGCCCTTGCCCTTTCCCCGAACTTCTCCACCTGCCGCCAGGAATTAAATACAATATGGTCGCACACCTGAAGAATTTCCTCAAAATCATTATCCCTGTATGCCGGAGAGAAAATATGGTTCTCCCAATGTCTTCCTCCCCTTTCTCTTTCCATCATTGGACGCACCAACTCTTCCGCACATAATCTGGCCTCATATAATCCACTTGCCACAGCGCCGCAGAGATATGTCCCTATCAACGGATATACCCTGTACATAGAGAATGCCTTCTGTGCCAGTAATATCCTTGCTCCTGTACTCTCCATTACGCCCTGCAGCACTTTCAAATTCTTTTCAAGCAAAGCTTCATCCACCACATAGCATGGGGTAGGTAATTCTGATAAAAACATGCAATTCCTCCTTGCCCGCTTTCAGGCTACAAATGACTTACCTCATTGTATCATGCCCTTTCCTATTCTTCAATAACCATTCACTAACTTATCCAGGTAAAGAATATACGATGTGACATTACAAAAATCATCAAAAAGATCTCTAAAATAAATAATCTTTGACTATATTACTATAAATATGATATAATTGCCTTATTATATTTTTATACATTGGAGCTATATATGAATAAACATTTTAGAATACATGGAGATAACATTGTTGAATGTGAACGTCTCTATACCATTATTTCAAAATCCATTCCCATACAGAATGAAGAAAGATTTTTTCTCACACCCGCGTGCCCATCGGTAAAGGTAATTACTACAAACAATGACACTATGTTATTTGAATACTTTCCTGGTTTCAATAAAAATACAAGCGATCGTTGGACTTCAAACATTTTTCAAATCCTAAAAGATAACGGAAGTATTCTAAACGAAACTCCTGATGTTTTATTAACAAAGGTAACTAATAACAGCGAAATAATACTCCTTGCCATTGAATTTTGTAGTGCTTTACAAGCCGGAAATCAAGCATGGCAGCGTAGTGGAAGAGCATACTCAACTGCTCGGTCTAATATTTGTCCCTACCTATACATTATAGATTTTGTAAAATATGAGTTAGATGAAAATAGAAATAGAATTGCATTACGTTTTCCAAATGCAGCCCTTCCTTATAGCTACTATTACGCTTCAAAAAATTGGAAATACCCAACTATTCAAGTATACTTTAAATCAGAAGAGTTCCAACCCTCTTTTGATTCCTCTTTAGAACATTTTGACACATCACTATTTGGAGAAAAAAATGTATATTCATTACTCTATGGCTTGATTTATGGTATTGATGTAAATCCCATATATGACACATTAATAGAAAAAAGTTTAAAAATATTAGATTTTATGTCTACATCAAGCAGCACTAATAGCTTTAGTCAAGAGGATTGGACTTCTATTCGCAATAATTATTCCGGCAATATAATTGATTTCGTAAAAGAAAATAATCATTTCCCTTTTTGCAAAAAAATAGCCCAAAACTCCATTACAGGACATAATATAGATTTTGCAAATTTAGCAGCTAAATATAGTATTGGAATTGGCTCAAAAGATTTGCCTTTTGGTCTGATTCCTTCTTATAACAAAATTAATTTTACAAACGAGTTACGTATCATATATCCCGAAATGAATGATGATTTTTATAACAAATTAGCTACAGAAAAAGACTTAATTGTCTGCATTTTTAAAGGATTTAAACCACGCGGAGACGATGCGCGACCAGATAGAGGAATTCTTCCCTTCATTGCAATGCTTTGCGGTGAAACTATAGAAATACTCACGTTTGTATATGGTGAAACCTCTGAATCCACACTTCAAAAGCTAGATCAAAGCATATTGTCATTGGCTGGCGGAAACGGTTTATGGAACGCTATTGTATCTTTAAGCGATTTTATTATACTTGACGCACCCCAAATTACCAGAACTATAAATGCCCCTAATATTGTTCGCCTAATCCAAAACAAAGAAAATAAATTGGCCACTTTAACAACAAAAAAGCAAACATTAAATATGCTAATTTATGCAATTCCAACACACTATACTGAAAATGATGTCGATACCTTTATGCACATTATATTTAACTATATTATTCCTAATACTTTTGAGAGTTTTTGCAATCCTCCTGGAGGAGATTGGAGCGGCATATCACTGATAAACAGTCTGGAACCTTCATATGGCACAGAGTTCAGATGGCTTACATTGCCTAGAATAAGTGCCAGCAAGAGACCTGACCATATTACGATGCTATTTAATTTATTAGAAAAACCGCTAATCATATGCACAGAGTCGAAAGAATCAGCAGGAGATTTAGAGTCCAACATTGGACCAGCACTCAAAAAATATATATCTGATTTACTATTATACTGTCCCAGTGTAGAACGCCCTATATGTTCGGACACTTGGACTATTTCCACAGCAACAATTGATGCGTCTGATTTTAAATATGCTTCAGTTGGATGTTTTTTAGCCCCTATAGACTTTGACTTATCTACTATCTCAATCAAATGTAACTGTGATGTTTTAATAGGATTTGATGTTGATACTTCTATTTCTCGCTGCCAAATGCAAATCAAAGGCTTTTCTGATTTAGGTGACGTTTTGGCTGACTATTTAAAAATAACAATACAACACTGTAATTTGCCTATCAACATTTTTGATATCTATTAATTAATTGAATAAACTGGTAAAAGATATTCTCTTACCAGTTTAAATATAAAGCTTCATATACTTGTTCATTGCTTTTATCCATAACCTTTTTAAAAGACGAATTCCCAGAAGCTAATAAAAATTTCTTTACATATAATTCTTTTGGTATTCCCGTTTCATATTCCTTATCTCCACGTATGCCATCAAAAGATAATATATATTTAACTCCTCTTTTATTCAATTCATCCAGATACTCATAAAACTCTTCATAATTAATCGTTCCATAATATCTTCCTTTCGTATTTTCATATGGTGGGTCTAAATAAATCAAGTCATTCTTTTTTGCTGTTTGCGTCGTTTCTCTGTAATCGCCACACATAAATTGTACATTTGAGATTCTCTCATGCCAAGCATAAACGATCTTTTCAAAACGATTAGGATCTATTCCTTTTCGCGTATGATGAAAGGAATTGTTAAACTCCCCTTCTGTATTAAACCTTATCAATCCATTTACACAAGTACGGGATAAAAAGAGTAAATCTAATGGTGACTTATCCATATTAAACCTGGAACGTATATCATAATATACTTTATAGCCATCTTTTTGCAGACGATTCCATTCATCTGAATAATATTTTGTTACTTTTTCCGGGCAGCTTTGAACCAGCTTCCAAAATCCAATTAGCGGTTCACAAATATCTCCACAAATAGCATTAGATGGATTAACTGCATACATAACAGAACCACCTCCTAAAAATGGTTCATAGTAGCAATCATATTTTTCAAATTTTTTTATTATTTCCTGTGCCTGTGACCTTTTACTACCACTCCACTTAATTACCGGATCAATTTTCATTCTTTTCTCATGTACCTTTCCCAAACAAACTAATTTGAACATTCTCCTTTTCACAATGCTTTAATCTTTCCAGTGAAATATTATAATATTCAGCATTTAATTCAAATCCACAATAATTTCTTCCACACATTTTTGCTGCGACACACTCACTTCCAGAACCACTAAATGGTGTAAATACCAAATCCTCTTCTTTCGTAGATGACAAAATCATTCTCTTCAACAATCTTATCGGTTTTTGTGTCGGATGCTTTCCATATGCCAATTCTTCCTTAGTTTTATTATTTGGTATATCCCATACCGTTCTCATTTGTTTTCCAGGTTGTTTAATTAAATCTTCAGGAAAATCTGTATTTTTTATATATTCATAATCATAATAATATTGTCTTTTTTCACCGCCAGAATGAGCCCATAAAATCGTTTCATGGCTTGCAGTAAACCTTCTTCCAGAAAGGTTGGGAAACGCATTTCTTTTAAACCACACTATTTCATTAATTATCTCTACTTGAAGCATTTGACAAATCACATTGATAATTCCCATATTATGATATGTCCCAAATATCCACACAGAGCCAGTTGGCTTAAGAATTCTTTTTATTTCAGAAATCCATTGAACAGTAAAATTCCAGTATTCCTCAAAAGACATGTTGTCCCAATCAACCATTACTTTATTCCAATTTCCTCCCATACCCTTAAGCACAACACTATTATCCCATTTCCACTCCGCCCCTTTAGATAAATTATATGGTGGATCAGCAATAACTAAATCAACTGATTTATCCGGCATCTCTTTCATACCTTCAAGACAATCTATGTTAAAAATAGTATTTATATAATTATTAATCATTGCAATAGACCTTTCATCAGCTATTCAAGTAATATAACGCTGGATTTTTTGATGTTTGCTTAAACTTAACACTTTTTGCATTTTCAATATGTTTTCTTATACATGCATTCATAGTATTAACTGGAGTTTTACCTATTGACATAAGCTTTTTACTATATCCCTTTTCTTCTGCAACCTTCCATATTTCTCCAAGTGTCATTTCCCTTTTTTCATTTCTAAGAACCTCTTCTATTAAGTCCAAATATGTATATCTCATAATTCACCTCCTTTGCATTCTCTTATATGATTATATTTTATATAATACGCTATGTCAATGTTAATAGCATTCTTTTGCATTCTTATTATCAATCTTCCTACCTATCTATTCCTTCACCTTTTTCAACCAATGAATAACAAATAATACACATATTTTGAATGTAAAAATGAATTTTGTGATTTAAAAGAATTTGGAACAACATGCCTCAGACTGAAATACCAATTTTTACCCTACAGAAAAATTGCCCATATAATCTATAACACATTAAAATATTATATTTTAATTTTTTTATAAAAAAATGTGGTATAATTCTTAAGTGAAGTATCATATTCAGGGCAGAAAGAAAGAGCAGCCTTCTACAAATGATAAAGCTGCCCTGAATGTGATTCTTCACGATTGTACCAAGACGCGGGACTTTAGCCGGTATATGGGGATTGCAT
>JAAWCE010000053.1 GCA_022793065.1 Lachnospiraceae bacterium | reverse complement strand
TTCTTAATATATTCTAAAAGATACTTCCTCTGGCTGGTAATGCTGACACTTTCCTCTTGCCCTCCTCCACTTCTTTCAGGGTCAGTATCTTCTACAGAAATCCGTAGGTATATGGCTGTTTTTTTCTTCCCTTCCATATTAATCCACCCCTTCACCATAAGTGAATATCACTTCCACTCTCTTCCCAGGATAAACATATATTTTTTCAATTAATGTCTCCACCAAATCTTTTGTCAATATTTCCCTTTTTTTCAACTTCACAAGGGAGCGGATAGCCTTCAGGTAAGTCTCCACCTGCCGTTCCAGGTTCTTTGTCATCTCTTCATATTGCGCTTTCTGTTTAGCCAGTTCCTCCATATGCTCATCTTTCCATAGGCGATATTTCACATATTCCTCCTGTGCTATTTTTTCTGAACGATATTCCATGTACTTCTGGCCCTCTTCCTCTGAAAGCGCTTGGTTTTGCTTTTCTATCTGCCGCAGTTTCAGATGAAGTTCCTGTATCTTTTGCTGAATAATCGCATGTCCCAGCTCCACATAATCTTTCTGCTTCTTCAAGTGTGTGGAGAATTCCGTTTCAAACAATGTCATCAGAATATCAACCAAATCTATCTTGGATATCCGATTTGTTTCCGGATAACATCCCTCTTTCTGATTACCACTATCCATGCAAAAATAATTTTCTCTCCGCTCTTGAATGCCATCCGTAAAACGTTTCACATAACTTTGCCTTGTCATTTTTCTGCCACACATTCCGCAGTATAAAACTTCATCAAATATATTTTCTCCAATGGGACATCCTGCCGTGGGATGATGGTAACTTTGTGTACGTTCTTGTATCTTTCGCAAAATTTTAGCAGTTTGTTCATACAAAGCCTCGTCAATCAAAGCCATATGGGAGTTTTCCCTTTTTACCCAATCTTCTTCTGATTTTTTTACTCGGTTTTGTTCTTTTCTTGCAGTCATAGAAGTCTTACCTTGCACCAAAGTTCCCACATAGATACTACTTTTCAAAATACGTTCTACGGCGCTCCTCTCCCATCTGTGATAAGCCACTCCCGGCGGACAGTATACCTCCCCACTTTTCTTATAGATTGCCGGCGGCTGAATCCTTCTGGTGTTCAGGTAATCGGCCACCGCCTTGCAGTTTTCCGTTTCTACAAATTTCTGATAAATCATGCGGACAATCTCTGCCGTATTCCTATCCGGGCGCAGCTTCCTGAGCCGCCCCTCCATATACGCCTCATACCCATAGGGCGGTGGCCCCCCCACATAAGAACCTTCCTCCCTGCGCTGTTTCAATGACAGTTTGGCCTTGGTGGAGAAGTCTTTCGCATACATATCGTTTACCAGATTTTTTATCTCCGACGCTATCTGCCCTGTATGGCTGCCCTCAACCCCTGTGTCAAATCCGTCCGCAACCGCAATAAACCTAACCCCCAGGAAGGGGAATATCTTCTCTATGTAATTCCCGGCTTCCAGGTAATTCCTGCCAAACCTGGACAAATCTTTCACAATCACGCAGTTTATGTTCCCCAGCCGGATATCCTGCATCAGCCTTTGAAAAGCGTCCCGTTCAAAATTGGTTCCGGTTTTTCCCAGATCCGTATAGCGGTCAACCACCTCAATCCTGTCCTTATGCTGCTGGTTCCAGTCCTCCACATATTTCTCCGCAATCTCAATCTGTGTCTCAAGGCTGTTATTCGGGCCATCCAAAGATTCCCTTTTTTTCAGGGCTTGGTCTGAGGACAGCCTTGCGTAAATCCCTGCTTTATAGGACTTTCCCCCCTGCTTCACCTGTCCGGTTCCCTGTATGGCTATGGTATTTTCGGAAACATGGGTGCGTTTAGATGTTCTTGCCATATCAAACACCCCCTTCCGTTTGGGATGACGTTGTTTCGGATACCGCTTTCCCTCTATTTTTCCTCAACGAATTCCCCACATTTTCTTCAACTGTAAAATACTGGTTTATATCTGCCATAGCCTTGTAGCGGTCTTGAAAATAGAACTCAATCTCCACTCTTTTCTCTTCGTAAACCCTTATCCTTTTCACCATGCTGGCAAGGGTATGGCGGTCTATATCCTTTAATTCCAATGATTCCTGAAAAGAAGCAAGGCGTCCTGCGCTGAGTACCCCTGACCGGAACATTTCCCTCACAAGTTTCTCCTGCTCTTTTTCCGCTTCCAGCAAGAAATCCGCTTTCCGCTGGAATTTACTATGCAGCCGCTCAAATTCTTCTTTTGTAACCACACCTTTTCTCAAATCCTCATGCAATCCCAAGCACAGGCTGTCATATTTATCCTGCTCCTTTTTCAGGCGCACGATTTCTTGATTGCAACTTACAACCGCCTCCAAATTGGCCTGCCGCTCCCTGGCCTGCGCAAAAAGTTTCTCCTGTTCCATAAAGTCATTAGCGTATCCACGGACCGCATCACCCACAAGCCCCTTTAATACCCCTTCCTCCATACTGTGACGGCTGCATCCTTCCCCCCGGTTTTTTGTGGAACAGATATAATATACCTTCTCTGTCCCTTTGTAGTGGTTGACACGCCTTATCATCTGCTCCCCACAATCCCCACAGAACAATAGCCCCATAAACGGGCTGGTTTCCTTTTTCTCCGGCCTCACACGCCCATCTGCCTGTAACAGGTTTTGTACAATCCAGAAATCATCTTGGGATATCACCGGAGCGTGGACATTTTCCACCCTGACCCATTCCTCTTTTGGCTTCATTATATTTTTCTTTACTTTGTAGTTGATCCGCTCCGTCTTTCCCTGTACCATATGACCCAGGTAAACTTCATTGGTCAATATCCGTTTTACCGCCGGGCTGCTCCATCCTGGGCTGCTTCCGCCAGCAAAACCGCCCCGGTAATTCAGATCCAGGGACTTCTTATATTCCTTTGGAGATAGTATATGGAGTTCATTTAACTTCCTGGCAATGGCGGAAACTGCCATCCCCTCAATCTTCCAGGAAAAAATCCTGCGGACAATCCCAGCTGCGTAATCATCAATCAAAAGCTTATTTTTTTCTTCTTGGGACTTCCGATAACCATATACCGCAAAGGCCGCAAGGCACTCCCCACTCCTGCGTTTCACCGCAAGCTGGCTTTTGACCTTAATGGAAATATCCCTGCAATAGCTGTCGTTAATAAAATTCTTTACCGGCAGCACAATGTTCCTCTCCCCTGCGTCTGCCAAAAAACTGTCGTACCGGTCGGTCAACGCAATAAAACGCACCCCAAGGGCTGGGAATACCCTGTCCAGATACCTCCCGGTTTCTATATAATCACGTCCAAAACGGGACAGGTCTTTCACAATGACACAGTTCACCCTGCCCGCCTCAATATCGCTTATCATCCTTTTAAATTCTGGTCTGTTGAAATTGCTGCCGGAATAATTGTCGTCCGCGTAACAGTCAAAGAGTTCCATATCCTCCTGTTCCCGGATATAGTTTCGGATCAATTCCCTCTGACTGCCTATGCTGTTGCTCTCGGCCCTGAATACGCCGTCCCTTCCCTCTGCGTTTCCGTCACAGGAGACCCCCACATCATTGTCCTCCCTGGAAAGGCGCAGATACATGGCGACGTAGTAATAATTCCCCCTGGGAGCTTCTTGCCCTGCGCAAGCTTCCTTCCTCTGGGAATCATCTTCTTTTAAGAAATGTTTTTTATGATTGATAGATTTTTCTTTCATTGTTTCACCCCTGACTTTATTGTTAGAGAAAAGCCGACAGCTTCCACAACATCTAAAGCCAGGAGTTCCACTGATTTGTCCTGCCATCAGCTTAACATAAATGTCTTTTTTCATCAAGCCCTTTTCGGCATACTTTTACACATTTTACATATTTAGTGTAACAGTTCAGATAGGTCACTGAACTGTTATAATGTCCCACGCAAACTACCGCCCTCTTCTATATGTAAACCTCAGACAGCCTTCGCAAGTACTCAGTCATCTTATCATCTATGGTCGCTCCGCTTTCCTGGAATCTGACTTTTACCACATAGTCCCCAATCCGGTTTACATAGACATTTTTTGTCTGCCTGGCAAACGCTTCCAGCTTTTTCTCCACCGGCTGCGAAGTGTCTATTTTTATCTCTCGCAAATCTGTCAATTCCGAGATATCCACTGTCCTGATATCCACTGCCGCCATTTCCGCAAGGGCTTCCTTTGTGAGTTTCATTTCCGCCTTTCCTTTCCGCCTATGCCATAACAGTTATTTCACTGCAAACTTCCTTTGATGTATTCTATTTCACTTTCCCATTGTCCTATGACACACCATACACATTTTCACTTCCCTTTTTTGAAATATTCCTCACTCTTATTCGCTGCAATAAACCGCCCCACATCTTCAATCTGATTTGTCACTGGCATATCAGGCAAAGCGGACAAAATATCCTTCCTGTATCGTCCACTGGCACGACTGTCCAATATGGAAAATACACAGGTATCCGTTTCCCGGCGGATACCCCTCCCTATCCACTGTCGAAGCTTCATCAGCATGTTTGGTACAATAACTTCAGAAAGATAACTATAAAAATCATCATACAATGACTTTTCATATTCCAATATGGGATCGGGTGTTGGAAATGGCAGCTTCACCACCACAAGGGACGATAAAACATCCCCTGCCAGATCAATTCCCTCTCCGGCGCTGTCGCTTGCCAAAAGCACGCCATTACCGCTTTTTCTGAACTCCTTGATAGCATCCAGCCGCCCCTTTCCCATAGAAAAAAGCGGATAGTTAATCCCTATGTTCACAAGTTCCTGATTACAAATTTCCATCATACGATAAGACGTAAATAATACTAACGTGTGCCCGTATGTCTGCCCAATTAATTCCCTCAATCTTCCCAAAACCGCATCCACATATGCCCTATTCTTAATCTTGGGAAAAGGCATATCCTCCGGCAAATATAGCAAAGCATGATTTCTATAATTAAAAGGGGACGCCTTACTGACTGTCAATAAATGATTTTGTGCCAGCATGTCAATCCCCATCTGGTGCATGAAGTGTGAGAAATCCCCTCCTACAGACAATGTTGCGGAAGTAAGCACACAAGGCTTTCCCTGGCTCCAAATATCCTCAAACAATAAAAAGTCCAATTCCTTCGGTAGGGAACAAAGCCTACAAGCAGTAACCCCCATATTTTCCAGCCAATAAATACATTCCACATCATCTGACAATACTCTCAACTTTTCCTGTTCCCGGTTGATGCGGTTGAAAATTTTCTTATAGGCAGCATTTCTATTGTCCACTGTATAAAAACACAAGGACAGTTTTTCCAAAACCGCTCCCAGCGTTTTTGCCGTCTTCATAATTTCGGGTGTAAAAACTACCTCCACACAGGAAGAACCATATGCCTGTCCTATAGACTTTCTGACAATTTCAAAAAGCAAACGATTCCATTCAAGCATTTCCTCACAAAGCAGGATAATATTACCCTTGCCCAAATGCCCACCCACTCCACGGCGAACTCCCGATGCCAGACGTTCCAGCTCCACATCCTCAAAAACAGTCCCATACATCTGCCTTGCCGCATCTAAAAGTTTATGCGCCTCGTCAAAAATCAAGACACAATGCTCCGGAAGCAATCTGTCCCTCCCATCTTTGCGACTGAGTACATCCGCCAAAACAAGATTATGGTTCGCAATCTGAAAATCAATCCCGTTCTGACCAGCCTTTTTTATAAACCCCCGATAACGACACACATTAGCAAATTCACAAGTGCGCTGGCATCGCTCCACACAGATCCGCTCCTTTACATAATCCGATAATGGTAATCCGTCCAGATCTATAGAACGGGCACCGGAAAAAATATCCGTCAATATCCCTATCAGTTCTTGATCCTCCGGCCTGTTATTATGTTTAATAGACGCAAGATATGTCTTTACCCGACTGTCACAGGCGTAATGTGCCTTTCCTTTGCGGACTACAAATGTAAGTTTTGTATTAATAATGCGATGTTCCAGCAGAATGTCTGATATCTGTGGTATGTATTCATCTGTAAGCGCTTTTTGAAGGGCTAATGTGGATGTTGAAATGATAATTGACTGTCTTTCAGAAAAACCTTCTTTTTCATTTCTCCAAAAAAGTCGATAAACAACAGCCGCTAAAAGATACGCATAGGTTTTTCCTGTTCCCACCTCCGCTTCGCACAGCGCCACCTTTACTTTCTCCATGGATTCCAGCATGGCAAGAGAGAGCGATAATTGATTCTTCCGCAAGATCAAGCCATGCTTTGGCAAAATATTGGAAAAAATGTGTACCAACAAAACAACCGCCCTGGTATGCCTGTCCTGTATTTGAGGCGTTACTGCTTTTGATGTTAAAGACAACATTTTTTCCACAGCTTTCCCATAACCGTTTTCTGTCAAAGGTGTTTGTCTTGAAAAAAGTCTTTTTACTTTGAAAGAACGTAACTCCACCATGCGGTAGTTGTATGCCTTTCCAGTAAAATGTTCCAATAGAACACAATCTTCCATAACCAACACCACTTTTTCTCCGAGCCGGAAAATACCTGCCTCATAAATCCTGTTTTGAATATCCGCATATTCTTCATTCAATCTTTATGCCTCCTTTGTTTGCCATATACACAGCCATACTACAAACCAAACCCATATTATCTGTTCCATTTTGAATGTCCTGGGGCTTTGCTCAGTAAACTGTGTATCATTTCATTCTTTCTTGATTTTCGAGCACTCTGCCAGCATCCGAATCAAATTTTTCCAAAATCAGCCATTCTGTTTGTAAGCAACAATATTTATGTCTGTACAAAATTCTGAGACCCCTGGCACATTACCCACAAAAACAAAAAAGAATCTATACATCTGCCAAAAAATCTTGAAAGAAAAGTATCTTTTTTGGCAGTAAAGCAAAATGCGGCAGACGCTCCGTTGGCAAATAGGAAGGCGGTGCCTGTCCTTCGGATACCATAAAAGCCGCCCCCTATTCTTTCTCAAACAGGGGTGATGCGTTCTCCCATTTCTCAGGGCTGCTCCATTGGAGCAGAAGTATCATGATCATTGACAGGTGTTATCGCAATCCGCCCCACCACGAGACGTAACTGCCGCAGTCTGAATCGCTCGGAATATGAAAGACCTCAAAATCGCTCTTCATATCGTCTTGGCGCGTCCCGGCACGTCGCTTTCGGTTTCCCGTCCTGTCAAATATGTATCCGCCGCATTTGTATCTAATTGTCAATGTTCAGGCAAAGGAATGAAAAATCCCTTCACCCAACGTCAAAAAACAAGGGGGGTGACAGGTTAATTATCATAAAATTTTTTCAGTTTTTTTCCTGCCCAATATAAACTTTCCCATATGGTTTGTTGTCTGACACCCTCCAGCCTTGCAATCTGCCTGGTGGATAATCCACGAAAAAAGTGCAGAAGGAAACGCCTCTTCTGTATTTGTGTCAATTCTCCACTTTCAAGGAGCCTCTTTGCCGCATCCATGGCCTTCTTTTCTTCACCTTCCCGTATCAGTTCCATATCCAATGCTGGGATCTCCCCTATACAATCCTCCATTCCGCTGATACTCACATTTTTTCGGTTTGTTCGGTGCTCCTGCCTATCCTGTTGATAATAAATCTCATCTGATAAAGCCTTTATCTCGGCAAAGTCCTCCTCTGTTTTATCCGGATTTGCTCGCAGATAATCTTCCTGTGTCACCTCCACAATTCTGTCCGCAAACTTATATACAATGCCCTCACTATATTTATTCAGGGCATAATCGCTGTCTTTGTAATATTGCATTATCCTTTCCTCCCGAATTAAATTTTTCAGTTCAATCCGGGAATGGCGGTGGTCCACGAATAAAGAAAAAAGACAACAAAAAAACGGATAACAGGCATAATGGAATCAAGCCTGCTATCCGTGACAGCAAAAACAGAATAGTATATAATTTTTTTATAAATATGCGGTCAAAAAAAACCGCGCCTCCCGGTGAATGGGAAGGTGCGGTTTTCATTAACCTATGACACGCTTTCTTTTTCCCCTGGACAACTTCAGGGGATATTCCTCTTCCAGTTTTGATGACAATTTCCTTATATAGAACTCGTATTCATTTGTAAAACTGACAATCTATTTATAATAAATTTTCAGCCAGCCATTTCAGGTATCAAAAAAGGCAGCAAACATACCCTTCTATATATAAATGGCATGAAATGAAGTTTTATTACATATTATTTTAACAATTCATATTTTTCAAAATATATTTTTTATAAATTATCAATTTACTTCTTATTTATACAACTATAGTCTTTATATTCTGTCTTTTAAACAATGACCATATTTTTATCAATCCATGTCTGAATACTTTTCATTCCCGAAAAACTGAAAAAACAAGCTTGTCCTATAACATAAAATAAACAAGGCGCATCCTTTTGAAAAAATGCCCCTTGTTTGATATAACATTATTTTATCTTTTTTAATTCCCTTATTAATCTTACCCCATCTTGCATCCCTAATCTGTAGGCTACCTTACCATATATTGCGCCGCAATGAGTGACAGCAGAAATCACCCTTTCAACAATCATGGTCTGTTCTTTGCTTAATCCTGCTTTCTCTAACCTTTCATACACTCTATCCTGCTGTCTCAATGCTTCCTGATAAGTACTACTCTTTTCAAGCGCAATATCCAACGCTTTTACCGTCCTGAAATTCAAAAGAATATCCAGCAATCTCTCTTTTCCTGCTTTCCTCATTCGTTACACACTTCCCTTCCCTGAAATACTTCATGCCATAACATAATCCCTAATTTAAAACCGTAAGCGAAGTTTGCGTATTCCACCATTTCCTCATACTGAAATACCTTTTGATTCCACATTTCAAACCTTTTTTTGTCCTCGTCCGAAAGCCTGCTAAGAAAATACTCCCGTCCTTTGCTGATTTCTTCCGCAATAGGACGATAATTAGGACTGGAAGGAATCACA
This sequence comes from Lachnospiraceae bacterium, assembly GCA_022793065.1. GTDB lineage: Bacteria > Bacillota > Clostridia > Lachnospirales > Lachnospiraceae > Acetatifactor. The sequence goes on along the minus strand of JAAWCE010000053.1, from coordinate 38,540 downwards.
TTTTCCACAGGGCAAATATGCCCATTATACAATGCTTCTAATATGTTCATCTTATACCACTCTCCTTTAAAAAGTATCCTGGCCTGCAAACACTTCCATCATCATTAAAGCTCCCAGCCGATACCCACGGATAAACTTATCCTCCGCATTTCGACAATTTTCTTCTGAAATGGCATCCAGCATATGCTCTAATAATTCCCGATCAACCTCACCCAATTTCTGCTCCAACTCTTTGTGCAGTTTAAAGCTTTTTTCTAACAACATTTCCCGTTCAGGGCTTCTGTTTTCGGTTACTTGAACCACTTGAAGCTGCCCACTCGCAAATGCCCTTAAAATTTTTTCCATCCCTTTTTCTTATCCTTTCCACTCTGTCACTTTCCCAGAACCTTCAAAAAAAATTTGTTTTGGCAAGATATTTTGCTGGCCTTCTCTAACTGCGTTCCATCCTGCTTCTACCAATGTTCTAATCATTTCAGACTGAGAACAACTACAAAACATTTCTTTTTTAATCTCTTCTAATAATGGCTCCATGTCTGGTGAAAAAACAAAAGTTATTTTTTTCAAATGTTTTGGCATATTACTCACTCCTTCGACGTTCACCACTGGTGAACCTTTCATTTTCATTATAGTTCACCGGTGGTGAACTTGTCAATAGCTTTTTATCATTTCTCATGATGTTGCTTGACATCAGTGGTGAACTGGTACATAATATGAACCATGGAGGATACAAATATGCCAACTGAAAAACCACGTTTTACGCTTACAGTAGATGAAGAACTTTTGAAAAAAATAGATGACTTCCGTTTTGAAAATCGTTATCCAAGCCGTTCTGCCGCCACCTTAGAACTAATACGCCTCGGCATTGAATCTTTAAAAAGAGAACAGGATAAAAAAGAATTATGAAAAAATCAGCTCTGACAGACTAAATACCAATCTATCGCAGATTATTATACTTAGTTTTACGCTTTTTACATGTTAAACTGAACAGTTCAAGGGGGTGCCTGGATGACCCCCTCCCCCGGCCACATTGGTTGAAACATCCCACATATCCATATATCTTTCAATTTTCCTACACTCAAATTAATCTTTTCATTAAAGCAAATCTTCTTATACCGAAACCTTAAAAATATCCGCCACCATTGCTTCTGCATAAAAAAATCTGATAGCTGGATAATCCTATCGATTTTCATATGATGAAATTTTTTGATGTATAAAATTTCACTCACTTTCCATAAAATGGCTTTATTCACTTCCCGTAGTACTTCTGGCATTTTCATCACATCAATCCCCAAACCCAATATTTTCATAATATCCGCCATATAAAATACTGAACTTGCTTCTTCTGAAACTGTTTCATCCGTTGCTTCTACCACTGTTTCCCCACACAAAGATATTATCCCATACGATGCTGTTTCTGACGACTTCCCTAAAGTTTTTCCCTTTAATAATAACTGGCTTTGCTCCTGAGACTGCTTAAATTCCTGCGGCTGCTCCTGTTCCATGTTTTGCAGAACTTCTTGCTTCTGTATTGTTGCTTTGAATTCCTCACACACTTGAGCATCTTGCTGTTTCTGATAGCAAAGTTTTGTTTGTCCCTGCTCTTTTGCCTCACACGTTTCCTGCTTTTGTATTTGCTCTTTTTCTGCTACATGATAGCTTTCCTTCTGCCTTTGTAACATTGCAAAATCAATATAATTCACTTGAACTTCCTCTAATTCTTCTTCATCTTGCTTCCTTTCCATGCTGTCCTTTGTAGACATTATGATACTGTCTTTGACAATCTGACCTTCAAATAGAATTAAAGTATATAGATTGCTGGACTGCCCTCTGTTCTTTTCCCTGAAACGGGATTCCTTCTTTATGTATCCTTTCTCCGCCAATTCCCGTAAAGAACGCTTTACAGTAGATTCCGAAATATGAAGCTGTTCCGCCATAGTTGGTATCGCCGGAAAGCAAGTCAATTCCTTATTTGAACGATCAATTAAATACAATAATACTGAAAGTGAACGGCTTTTCAAATCACTTTCATAAGCCTGCTTCTTTAATTTTGCCTGTTTCGTCATCATTTGATTTCTCTCCTATCCCTGTTCCGCATCCACCTGACAGTCCCCACTTTTCTAAGAACTACTTATTGTCACTTGGAAATGTGCCTATAAATAGTTTTGGGTACTCTCAAGTGGATGCCATTTTTTCCATTTTCACATCTACTTGACATTCACCTACATAAGATATTTTCCCATCAGTGTCCTATAAACCTCTTTATTGCAGCCACAATCAGTCATTTCCGGCTGATACTCTCCAAATAACACCTTGTGAAAATTATTCTCCAAAGCCTCTCCCAGCTCCATCCTGCTTCCCTCCGCTACAAAAGGACAGAATAACCAGGCATGGATTTCTGCAAGCTGTCTTTGCAAGCGTACAGTATATCCTAATTCATGGGGTTTTGTACCGCAGACCAGAATCTTTACTTCTGCTCGCTTCAATATATCACTTTGCCCTTTTAAATCACTACCTAAATCATACACCAGAAAATTCACATCCTCCTGACATTCCTTTTTTCTATACCGAACCCCCTCAAAAAACCATCCTTTCATATCATCCTGCTCCATACCATAGCTATGTGCCAAAACATCCAAATGCCCACTGTGATTGTCTTCTACATAGCAGACTGAAGCACCCACATGCGCCAGCCATGCGCATAGTCCAATGGCTATAGCAGTTGTCCCAATTCTTGATTGTGCTCCTACTACAGCCACCACCACATTTTTACACCCAAACTGATATTGCTCCATAACCTCTTTTTTGTTCTGCCAATCTTCTGATAGATACCTTGTCATTCCTTTTCCGCTCAAGCACTCATTTATCTCCCGTTGTATTTCCAAAATCTCAGAACCACACACAATATTTCCCACGCCGCAGTCAAGCAACATCTGAAACAAAGGCTCCTTTTGTGACAAACCTTCATAAATGACTGTCACATGCAAAGGATACATTGTCAAAAAAGCCTCAATCGCCTGTCCAAATTCCGCATCAGTATCCTCAAAAGCAATACGATCCAATACCACATCCGTAAAATGGGAAAAATTTCGCATATCATATATCACAAACTGCTTTAATACAAATTTTCCCACCATTTTTTTCACTGCCTGACCGTTTTCCTGTTCACTAAAATCAATAAAATCCAGCAAATTCCTGTGCTGGGGAGATGATAAATATAAAACCATATCCCGACAACCTCCTTTTATCATATCAAGCCCCGGTATTCCATACTTGTTTCTTAATATTTCTGACCTTTTTTTCGATTTCCCCATTACCACCTTTCTCCATTACTTACTAATAGCCCAATAAGGTCCGCCTGCACCGGCAAACTTGTTGGCTTCTTCCGCAATGACAGAGAACTCCCATTCTTGCACACTTCTCTCATAACTGGCTGGATCAGCCACTAAAATTTTTCCTTCCCTGGTGATTCCTCGCAGCACAATAAAGTGTCCGTTGCTTGTAAAATGTCCCTTTCCCATAATCACTATCACAATATTACCGGCAGCAAGCGCATCCACAACCTCCTGCGCTGTCAAATCTCCTTTACAGTCCAAACCATATGCGGATGCAGCCGCCGGAATCAGGCTATGATAAGAACCATGTCCCTCGCATCGGTATCCATGCGCCGCAGACCATTGGGCCAATTCCTCCGGATCATGAGCCTCCCCTGTCAAAGTAGAAATCACCATTGCTACGGCAGTCGGGCCGCAACCAGCCTGTCCTATTGTACCAGATGTTCCATACATTTCCTCCCTCCACCGTTCATCAAGCTGGCTATAATACACTACTTCCATGTCCCCATCTGTAAATATTTCTCCCTCCAAAGACTGGTCCATATCCTCCAAATTATCCTTCTCGTAAATTCCAATATCCTGATGATATCCATATTCCTGCTGAATGGATTCTATGGCCTCCAGCTCGCCTTCTGATAACATCCATTCTGAAAATAGCGAAAGGGGACTTGTCAATAAGTACATGATAAATACAATCAATATCAGCAAAACAACCACCGGTGTAAAAATCAAAATCACTATACGCTTCCATGCCTGTTCACGGTCTGTGGCCTGTGCAGCCATATGTATCAATACTTTTACCGTGACCGGATCTAAAGCCATACAACCCTCTCTTTCCCTATTCCCTTTAGCAAACTCCACTCCATATGCAGATAGCAACCACTACTTTTTAATATTTCTTTCAATTTTTATCTTCCTCCTGCCCCACCCATATACTTCATCTTATAGTCTGGAATCACAAAATGAATATGCAGACGCTTCGCCCCTACCATAAACAAAGCGTGTCCCCGTTTCCTTGCCAGAAGAATTTCCTGTTCCGCCTCTGTCAAATCATATAGTTCTGTGGTTTCCTTCAAGTTTCTGCCATCCGTCCCCATCAGCACCTTATAACATGGAATATCCAATAGCGCCTGCCCATACTGTCTGACACTATCACTGAGAAAATCAACCATACTGTGTGAGACAATCGCCAATACGCCCTCATACTTCCTAGCCCGTTTCATCATATTCCTAAGATACACTAAGGACTGGGGCACATTCTGGTCTATCATCAAATATGCCTCGTCACAGACCAACATCACACGTTCCTTCCTATCTCTGCTTATCTGTTCCCAACACCAGGTCAAGAGATTAAAATACTGTGTCCTTTTAATATGATCTCCGGTTCCCTGTAAAGCGTTGGTATCCAATACCATAATTGCTCCATTTTCTTCACTACCGGCTCCTGCCTGTGACACACTGCTCCTGCCGTTCCAGATAAAGCCATCTGCCCCTTCCGCCAAATCATACAGCAGTAAAGCAAGCTCCTTATATACCTGTCCTTCCTCTGCCGCCTTCTCCTTAAGTAATTGGTAAAGATCGGAAAACACAGGGAAATCCTCTGGAGACATGCCGGAAATATCCGTAGTCCATGTAATATGAAAACGTTGATAAAGCTCCACTAGACATTTCTTCAAAACTGCTCTCTGCATGTCTGTAATAGAAGGAATATAAAGACTGAAAAATATCTCAAGGTTCTTCATGTGCATGGCCAACTGAGAAAGTTTTCTTTCTGGATTTTCCTCCACACTGCACTGTTCATCCGGATACAGCCTTCCACACTCTGTTTCCTGTTCATCATCCTTGGGTGAAGGACGAACCTGCAAAGGATTAATCATCCCCCTGGAACCACCCACCGCATTTACCCATTGCCCACCCAGATTTTGACAGAGTTCTCTATATTCACTTTCAGGATCAATCACAAAGATTTTTGTTCCTCGCATAAATTCTGAAAGTATGATATGTTTAATTGCAGTGGACTTGCCCACACCAGAATTTCCCATAATGACAAAATTACTGTTTGTCCGATCACCGCCCCGTTTCCAGGTATCCACAATGACCAGCCCTCCACTGGTATCCTGTGCAAAATAAATACCATTTCCATCATTAAACCCACTACCGGCAAAGGGAAAACCTCCTACAAACGTAGACATTGGCACTATTCTCTGTAAAATTCCTTCTATCTTCTGTTCCATAGGAAATGAAGGAGATATATGCCGGAAACCTTCTTTCTGAAGATTCGATATTACACGCATCTTACATTTCATCACACTTACAATGCTCTCCGCACAACGGCACGCTCTCTTGAACATTTTTTCGTCTTTGGCAATGGGCATTATGGCAACACTCATCAGCCCCACCGTCTCTCCCTCCCTGTCAATCTGCATTATAATATTCTCTCCGTCATCCGCCGCCTTTTCCGCCCTTTGACGGGATAAGGGATCTTTTGCCCCATCCGCAATCCCCCTTTGCCAAACCACACTGCGAGAAATTGCATTGATAAGATTTGCGTTATCCACCGGCCTCCAGCCAATAGCTACAACGGTTGCTGGTATATTAGTAATTTTAGACAGCCATTCCACTTCCACTTTCTGCGGATAATGAATCAAACCAAACACCTTTCCCCTATTTTCTCCCAAATCAAGGCTATTCTTAGCAAACCCTATTCCCATTGGAGCTACCACATTCAACAATGCTTTGTTTTGTAATTTTTGTTCCTGAATCCTCTGTTTTCCAAACATAACTTGCTCTCCTTCCATTCACAATAAGAGGCACCCCATCCCTTGCTCGCCCACTCCCATCCGTACTCCGCATCCTTACTTTGGAGCGGATAATGTTTTAATAACCTGATTTCAACATTGGTATCGTTGCCGAATAATCTGTGTCTTCCAAATGGATATAAGACGGATTATGCACTAGGTTCAACAGCCTCACAATCTCCTTTTCTCCCAATACCTCACAGGGAATACCGCATCCGGAAAATTTCTCGGCAAGCAAAGCTGCCCGTTTGGACAGCTCCCCTTCTGCATATCCTATTCCCTCTTCTTCCGCCTTTTCCCACAAAGACACATAAAACTGCCTTTCTACAATCTCACCAGACAGGGCATAGCCAGACATTTGCAAAATCTCCTGTCTAAGCAGTTCCTTTCGCTTATCCTCCGCATCCTTCAACATGCTCTGCATATCTTCAATAACAGGAGAAATATCTACCGGCCTGCTAACCGCAATAAACTTAAAGGGATATTGTACCTCGGACAATTCTGCCGTAAGCAGATGAATCATATTTCTCTTTTCTGTTTTACTGTATAAGTCAATACTCATAGAATGGATACGCACAAACGACAAAACAAAACCATCCATCGTATAAAGAAATCCTTTTTTAATATCCTGTACATTAATAAATTCCTGTGCCGTCAACAATGTGGAAGAAGCTCTTTTCCTCCCATACTTTTCCCTTCCTCTTGTCAACACCCAAAGTACAAGGCCGCCCCCTGTAACAGTGACGGCCAACATTATAATCCGAAATATCAATCCTTCCATATCCGCTCTTTCCTCTCGATTTCACGAGCAAATTCATTTTACCAACCCTACACATTTCCTATTTCACAGGCCGAATATGCCAGTCATCAAATAATGAATCCTGTATTGTCATTATATCCGTAAGATACATCCGAAGCATTCCGGCCGGAGTCCAGGCATCCAATACTTCCATGTATGTCACATACTGCCCATCAGGGAACCAAACCGGTGAAAAATGAACCCGGCGTTCATATGTACTATATGGATTTTCCCGAAACACAAAAGAATCATCATATTCTGTTGTTACTCTTTCCAGAAGTCTCCAGTAAGTTCTATAAGAAAACTCTGGGAAATAAGCCACTACATTTTGCGCTTGAGTAATATGATCTCCTGGTGCAGTGGAATAAACATTTACGTCAACATTGGCACACAGCCCATATCCGCTTTTCATAGTCTTACCCGATGCTGTTGGATTTTTTTCGTCTGGTGCAGTGGATAATGCTGCGCTAACACTTGCAGAATATGATGCCCATTCATATTCCCACCATCCATGATCACAGAAGTATGCCTCCACTGCCCCTATCCCGTCACCATCTATTTCACAGGCTTCTCCCACATCATGCCACACTTTATTCTCATGCCATTTACACTTCCATTCACCCCAGGTTAAGCTTGTGACGTCCTGATTATCTGGAATAGCTGGAATAGTAAAACCGTCATAACGGTCATTTGCCTGTGGGTCTGGCGGCGGATTGCTGTTCATATCCACCACTTTCGCCACAATTTCACTTCTGTCCAGAGTACAGTTGCTCTCCACAGTAATTTTTATGCTACATGGCTGTTCTGGCGTCCTCCATTTAATCCATGCAAGTTGAGATTCTTTCTTTGGTATATAAATATCTTTATGGGAATATTCTGTTTCCCCTATCTTAAAAGTTGCATAAGCTGAATTATCAGGGTCTTTATCCTCATTGGTTGACAATAACACTGAAGTAATCACTTCCGTACCACACCGGTACACAACAACTCCGTCCTCTTGCTCCGGGTCTGGATCAGCGAAACGGACAATTCCCAGTCCCAGACTGGCTACAATTATATCATCACTCTGCGCCTGTACAGTAGAACCTCCCCATGCTGGAAAGCCCAGGTCCGACACCTCAAGAAACATGGCAAGGGGCAAGTTTTTATGGGTAAGAGAATTCATCTTTCCCCGAAGCCCATTCATTACCTGTTTATTGTACAAAGCCGCTTCTGTAGCTGTCATGGCAAACATCACACCCTCATACAAAAAATACGCAATGGGTTCCAGCAATACCTTGTAGTCACCCCCAATTAAATCTTCATATGCAATACCTGATGTCAACGCAATATCTCGCATGGTTCCCTCCCGGCAAAAATAATCCCTAATTGCCGCAATACTGGCCGGACTGCTTCCTGTGCTGATAATCCTGGGCATAGGGTTTGTGGGAACAATACAGGAGTAACCATTCTGCATCGGTGCCAGAGAGTTTCCTTCCCGATATCCAATTTTATTGCCATACCTAAAATGAATTGCCACATCACCATTGGTTCCGTTTGAGAAATCAAAGGGCAATGATATTGGTGTATTGTCACTGTCCCTCACTACAGTCACCCTCACTCCATCCCGTCCGGGAGCCCAGGAGTTATTTGCTGTCCCCTGTCCCATACCGCCGCCTCCGCTGTCAATATTGGGTGTACCGTCCGCATATGCTACTCTCGAAAAAGAAAAAAACATTGCCACACACAGCAATGCACATAACACTTTCTTCATTCTTACACTCTCCTTATTATAGTTCTGTCTCCGCACCTGGATACCACTTCGTTCCGAGACCTTCCTCTTAACATCGCATTGACGCACAAAAAGCGGATACAGCTCCAGCCATATCCGCCCAATCATATATTACATTTACATATCTCCTACAGCATCCCCCGTTCCTGCATTTGGTGCCACTGTTGTAGAGTTTGCCTCCCCACTGTCCTCAATCCAGCCAAATCCCGGTACATATATTGCGCCATCCGATCTCTTTTCCCCACCTTGTGGATTGCCTGTACCTTGTTGGGACTGTTCCGGTTGGGGATTGTGTTCCTTTGGCTCACCGTTTTCCTGTTCAACAGGCGGCTCCTGAGATTGTTCCAAATTCATCCCTCCATCAGGTTCAGATTTACCATCCCCTCCTTGTCCACTTTCCGGACTGCCGGACGGTTTACTTTCAGGCTCCATACCTCCGTTCTGTGACACTCCCTGGATGCCGGACGTTTCATCTTTCGGCTCTGTATCCTTCTGACCGCTCTCTTGGTCATCAGTTGCTTCTCCATTTTCTGGCAAACTGCCCTTTGCCTCCGCACTGCCTTCACTTACCATTCCCAAACCTTCAGCCGATACTTCTGTCTGTTGATCGGTTGCTTCTTTTACTTCGTCTCCCTGTCTGGATGTTCCATCCTGGAAACCTGGTTCTCCATTCCCTATATTCCCTGAATCTGCTACTACTGAGTTCTCCGTATCTCTCCTTCCCAAATACCAAAACAGACCACCACAAAGCCCCACTGCAATTACAGACAATAAAATAATGACAATATATTTCCTTTTATTATAACGTTTCTCCATACATCGGACCTCCCTTTCTTCTTTGCATAAACAGCAGTTCATGATTGCAGTATTTTCCGGCTCACTGCCCACGGAAATATACCACAATACTCCTTCCAGTTCAGCCCTATTTACCCATATTTCTTTACCCATCTTTATTATAACCTGAAATATTCTTCTAGTCCAGGCATTTAGACAATTCTGTCATCACTTTTGTTAAAATTTGTTATCCTTTATAACGTAACGCAAATCATAAGAAAGCATACAAGGGGCCTAGAATTTGGGCATATAGGCTGCTTTTGTTCGTACTTCCATGATTAGCGGCGGTACCAGCTCCCACCCAAACGACAATGGAATTTCCATTTGAATCCTGATATCCGCCTGAAAATTTTGTTCTGCATTGCCAGGTGTCAAAGGCACATTCTCAATTTCAAATACAAGCCCTGAAATTCTGTACTCAAAACCACCATCACGTACCTTCACATGATACTCCCCTTCCTCCTGTGTGCCCAGCAATCTATCCAGCCGCCTATAAACATCATCATAATCTATCATTTCAACCCATTGGTCATCTTCCCTCCGATAACCGCCGGAATACCCCTCTCGCAGTCCGTTGTAGGTATCATCATAATTTGACACCACTACGGCAATAACAGCTTCTTGAAGTCCCTCCCTCACCCCCTGCACAATAATCCCCAGCCGGAAAAACTCCCATATAGCACAAATGAATAGCAGCAATCCCAACACCAACGCAATTGTCATGGGACTGGAAGCCCCTCTTTTGTCCCGTAATATCTTATTTTGCCTTATCATGCCACCTCCTAGCTTAGTTCCAAAACTGCATTGCATTTTCTCTTGCCATTTCTTATCTAAACTATTCCGATTGCCATTTATGGCAATTTGTCTCGCTTGCGAGAACTTGTTCCGCATCTGTCATTTATAATACACCTCTGACTTGCCAGATGCTTTTGCCCGTATTTCAATCGGAAACGAACCAAATGTGAAAAATCCTACATCCACCCTATCTGTCAATGTAACAGTAATATCGCCATTTAACTGTACACTGTTCCCACTGTAATACTCACATTCCCATGTAATATCAGGGTTTAAACCGGTTTGTCCTCGCAACATATCAATTCGTGAAGATACATTAGTCCCTCCCGTAATCTCTGCCTCTCGCATAATTTCCGCCGCAAACAGATCAAGCTGCTGCTTCTTCACAAACACAGGCATAAACTGCGCCGCCATTGCCACCACCAGCATCAGACAGAGAACTCCCACCGCAATGTCAATATATCCCTCACCTTTCTTGGAATTTAAAATCCTTTTCAACAAAATACCACCTCCTGCCTAAAACATATCCGACATAGTGCCGAGAATCTGATACCCCATCACACCCATATATAACAAAAGCATACATCCCAACAGCATAAACGAATATTTTCGTATTTTAGGAGGACGTTCCAACGCCAGTTTTTTCAACCGTTGAAGTTCTATCTGCTTCATATCATGGCTCAACATACGGAAAAACGCCACGCCATCATCCCCTCGCAATACCCCAATCAGACCTCTTACCACATCACTTAACATTGCGCTGGATACTCTTGCCTCAAAACGAGCCAGCGCTCCTTCAAAATTCCCGGTACGCATATCCGTTGTCGTAATCACAAGTTCGTTTTTCAAAGCAGCACCCGCATTTTTTTGATAAGTTTCCAACATTGACAACACATCTCTGCTGGCCTGTAGCTCCTGCGTTAATGTAGCCACAAACCGAGGTAGTTCAAATTCAATTTCTTCTCGCCTTACCCTGGTTTTCTTTTCTGCCTTACTGCTTTCTGAAAAATAAATTCCCATTCCCACAATCATAAAAACAGGAGAAATGATAGGAGCAATAAACAGACAAGGTACTGCGCACACTAACGCCATTCCTGCTTTTACCACTGCAAGAGAAATATATTGTTCTGCTGTCAATGGAATTTCCGCTGATTTCAATGCGGCAGTTAGTTTCCTATTCCTATATTCATCCATAGGTAATACCTTTGACAGCTTGACGGCCAATTCCATCAATATCGCATCGAAATTTTTTACTTGTTTTTTATTCTTCTTAATAGCATTTAGCGCCGCCTTTGCCGCCTGATATGTGGGTACATGTAATACTGCTGCCAGAATCAAATAGATTCCCATTGCCAAAAACATCCCAAAGAATAATAAAATCAAATGGTGCATTTCCTAAGCCTCCCTACCTCTTATACTCAATAGGCCGTGTATGCCTAACCACCGCTGCAACAGAAATAAATATCACCATTCCACAAATGGCCAGCAAGATTTTACCAAATTCAGTAAACATAAGTGTTTCATACCATTCCACATTTAAAAAATACATAAGAGGAATACTTCCCAAAAGCAACACTACCATGGTGATATACTCTTTCACCGGCTCCATCAAAATCAAGTCTAATTCCGCTGATACCACACGCATATCTGACAACTTTGCTACAATGGACGGCAATGTGGATTTTAAATTATAATCATCCTGGCAAGCAACCACCGCATCCACCCACTCGTGAAAAACCCCATTGTCAATCCCTGGTTTCATCTGTTGCAACGCCTTCTTCAAATCAGAATGAATTAATTTGGTCTGCAATAAGAAATGGCGAAAGACCTCTGCCACAGGTGGGTTTAAATATGGTTGATTCTCTTCAATGGCCCGAATAATGGTATTTTTACCCCTTAGATAACTGGTGGTAATAATAGAAAGCGCTGTTTCCAACTCCATACTAATCTGTCTCTTATACCGTCCCGCCGCAAATTTTACATAATAAAACGGTAGTAAAGCAAACCCTACCGCCAGAACCGGAATCATATACGTATTTTTCATTGAAAGCGCCATCAAAACTCCTACCATAAACATTATCATGGACAGTACACATAACAGGGAAAACTTGCCGCTTTTTCCAGTTACCCTCAATATCTCCTTTGTCTCCAGAAACAATAATTTCAGCCCTTTGGGGCGCTTCTCTTTCCGTACTTGATTTATCCTGCTTTTTATGGACTGTCTTTTAGGTCTTAAGAACACCGCCAGCCCCTCCAGAAAAACAAAAGGTGATAACCGAAGCAAAAGAAAACTTCCTGTTACCGCCAGTACAAACGCTGTTATTATCAATATTGTCATTGGCTGATTTCCTCCGTTTCATTCTTTCGTCAATCCAAATATCTGTTCCTGTGCCTTGAATGACATTCCATTTTCTCTCAAACGTTTCAAAAGTCCCTCCGAAGGCGGCTCTACTTTCTCATAATGCCCCACAATCTCCGCCTTGCCATCCACGTTCCGGTTATCTGTGATATGGAACCGAAACAGCGTGCGCATCCTCTGCCCACCTTCCCCAGGCAGATATTCACACTCGGATATCTCCATAATTCTACGGCTGTTATCTTCCAATTTCTTTGCAAAAGCCACGATTGGAAATGCCTTTGTCGCTAACCCCATCAAAGTAGAATCATCCATATCATAGGATTGTTTACACAATGTAACCATCCGATAATAAGTATCCGCACAAGAATTGGCATGAATGGTTGTAATCACGGAATGTCCCGTATTGGCCGCATTAATCGCCTGCATACTCTCCGCCCCTTTCATCTCCGCCACCGCAACACAGTCCGGATTAATGGTTAAGGTAGTTTCCAACAGTTTTACAAGAGTAATATTTTGCTTTGGATCATCCGAAAATCTGGTCACAAGATGCACCACATTATTCAACACATTGCCCTGTTCGTCTTCTGCTGTCAAATCAAACTCTCGGCACCCCTGCTCCAATGTGACAATGCGTTTGTGATATGGCACCTGTCCCAATATCCAACTCATCAAGGTAGTTTTCCCACTAGAAGTAGCTCCTGTAATACACATGGATATACCATGACAGTAACAGGCCGAAAGCAAATCCAACATTTCCTCTGTTGCCGTTCCATATTCCACAAATTGCTCTTTGGTCAATTTCTTAGGATTCACAATACGAATGGATGCAGATAGTCCTTTGTCCTTATCAATTACTCCGTCTCCCATAACCGTAATGCGGATTTTGTTAGAAAGATGCCCTACCACAATGGTCTGTGCGCTGTCAAATATCATGCCGGAATTATGCAACATTCTCCGGATTACGTCAACAGCGTGCTGTGGTGAATTAAAATGCTCCTTACAAGGTAAAATTGCCCCGTCCGAATACGTCACTTTCACATCTTTCCATTGATTAATATTGATTTCTTCCACATCGTCCCTGTACAAATATTTAGTAAGAAATGAGAAGCCAGTCATTTCCCCATAAATCAACTCACATAATTCCTCCTGCTCCATTCCCTCCACACACAGAAGATTATCTTCAAGATATTTTTGTATGTATGATTTCACCAGTTCATAACTGATATCAGAATCATTCTTCAGTATAGCCGCATAAGTCTTTGTCATATGCTCCTGCACTTCTTTTAAAATCTCTGGGAATGGACGGACACGTTTCTCTCCTCCAAACATCCCTTTATGACCATGAATATCAAGTGATTCCTGCAAGCATATTCCCCCTTCCATTTCTGATGATATTTGTCAACACCCTAAAATTCCCCCCGATTCCTAAAAGACATTTTAAAACCTTGCCGTTTTTTCCTCTCCTGCTGTGGTTTTACAACTTCACTGCGCATTATGGAATGGTCGTTCACAACCTTTGGGCTTCTTTCTGTCCTCTGTCTCTTCACTTTTGATCTTTTTTCTCCTATTGCACATGCTTGTGTTGCCTGAAACTCAAATATATCAAACAGAATTCGATTGATTTGCGCCTGATAGGAACCTCCTTCTGCGGAAAACAATGGTTCAAATAAATTTAACTCGTTCCCTTGCTGTTCTAATTCTGTTGTATAGGGCAATACATATTCAACACCTCCGTATTGACAAGATACCGCTTCCCAGTCCTGCCCCTCTTTCAGGTTTCCAATAGCCCATTGATGTTTTTCCCGACAATAACGCCTGTCCGCCAACATGGGCAAATGTGTCTGGAACCAGGAAATTCCCTTCAAATTCGCTGTCCCTACACCCAATACCCTGTCCGCTGCTTCTATGGCTACAAGGGAAGCCGGATCTGCCTCAAACACCGTAGCACAATCAATTATCACATACTCTGCAAGATAGCGCAGAGAAACAAATAATTCCATTGCCTTATCATGTGTCACTTTAGGATAATTCATCAGGCTTTCTCCACTGCGATAGCCCAAAAGTCCAAGATGTTCGCTCCCCACCGCTGGGACACATGCTTTCAAAATACCCTCCTGTTCAAGACCGGGAGCCGTAAGCAATGTGCCGAGAGATACATCATGAACCGTCTTATGTGATACCAATGCCGGAATTGGCGGCGTAAAAGGATCACAGAACACTACAATGACATTTTTCTTTTTTGCCGCAAGGGTACGGGCCAGCTTCACGGCCATAACCGTCTTTCCGCTGCCTGGACTTCCCATGATAGCAAGTATATTTTCCTCTCCCATATTTTTCTCCTATTCCAGTTCCGTCTCTGCACTTCGGCGCCCTGACCAGGGAAGAAAATTTCCTTCTGGGCACCTCCGTTCCGTGACTGTTTTTAAATTTCCTCTTGACATTTCATTCGGAAGTACTCAGAGACACTAAGTAGTGTCTCATGAAATTTGCTCTCGTGTGCCTTCACAACCTCACCTGACCAGCCAAACATTTTTATTTTTTTCATTAAACTCCTGAATTACTCAGTGAACTTATTCCGTTCCGAGACTGTTTTAATTATCTTCTTCCGAACCATTTTCATATGATTCCGCATTATCATCACTATCTTGCCAAACTTCCGAATATAGTTCCTCCAATATGTGTTCTTGTTCCTTCAAAAACAATTCCGCAATTTCACTTTTTCCACGATACACAAGGGCTGCATGGATGCTTCCTGACTGCTCCAATTCTGTCAAAAGCCTGGCCTGTTCCGGTGATACAAGCACTGTAATAGTACTTGCAAGCTCTTCTTCACCTTCCACCTGCTTATCGCTGTCCGTACCATTACTTAAGGTGGCGGCCATAACTTCAACATACTGTAATTCTTCTGGAATCAGAGTAACTCGTAAATCACCCACATTACCTGCAATCAGCGTGACAATATCCCCCCGTTCCAATTTACCGGACAACCCAGCTGCAAAAGACTTAATGGTAATCGAAATAGCACGATTTGTCCCGTCCAATTCCATTAAATATTCATTTTTCATCTGTGGGCTGTCTGATAATTTGCTGGCAAGGATATAATCCCCTTTGCACAAATCCGCATTGGCGTATTTACCAATCACATCCTCCATATGATATAACACATCCGTTGGAAGATTATATCCCCCCACCTCCATAGTCGTCACCATCTTCGCAGTAATGCAATCCCCTTGTTTAATCTCCCCAGTTACCCTTACAATTTCCACAGTGGAAGCCAATGCGTCATGAAACATGGGAGTGAGGCCAAAACATATGATAAGGGCAGTAATAATACAAAAAAGCCCCAGCACCACTCTGTTTTTTAATAAAATTTTCACTAAACACCATACCTTTCTTCTATGGGTATTTCCAAAAGCTTATCTCAGGATATCGCCCACACCAATCAATTTTTTCTAACCTTATCTTAATTCGGCAGCAATGCCATAAAACCTCCAAAGGCAAGAAATGGAGCTAGGGGAACTTTTTCCTTCTCTCTACACATAGCTCCATTCCATAAAAGGGCCATGATAAGCCCCCATATTATCATCCGAATCCCACCTGACACTCCGAGAGTAAACCCACAAGCTGCCATTAACTTTACATCCCCTCCCCCGATTTTCCCTGTTTTCAATGCCGCAATCAAAAATGGCAACGGCACTAACAGAAAACCTGCAAATGCAAAAATAGGTTCAAAATAAATTAATCCCACAATCCCAATCAACAAATGAAAAGCATCCGGTATCTCATTGGTGGCCATATCTGCCGCTCCTGCCAAAATCAGGATATGGCATAGCAAGGCGCAACGTAGCGTAAGCATGGAATAGCCGTAAATTGCCATCCATACCGCCGTCACTGCCATTCCTATAAAAGCAGTTTTATGTAAATGTTTTGCTTCTCTCAGATATTGGCGCAGTACCATATCACAAAGCAGACCGCCAAAAAGCGAAAGCAGCATACCAGCTATAAAAAGCCTTCCCATATCAACGTCCCAATTCATCTTCTTTCCTTTCACTCTCTTGCCCGATAATATGCTCCTGTTTCGGGATAATCTTCTCCTGATATTCTTTTTTTGCCCCTTCTTCCAACTGATCCTCCATGGCAAAAAATTCTTGCGCCTTCTTAACCTCATCAAGAGGAACATTCCCCCATTGTTTATAAAGATCTTTGATATGCCTTCTGGTATCCTTTAGGAATATTTCCAATGCTTCCATCACCCCATTTAACAGCAATAAATCTCGCTCTGGCAAGCTATCATAAAACGCTTTCAATGGATGGTCATGGAATAGCAATACTTCTACCTCCCCAGGACTTCCTGCCAAAAACAAATCCAAATTATGGAATATCATGTCTGCTATCACAACTTTTCTTGCCTCTTCCACACAATTTTCACCGGTAAAATCAGCGTTTTTCAATATACTTTTGTACTCTTCCTCTACACGCTTCATCAACAATTTCATCCGTTCCTCTGGTACCATCCTATTCCCCCATTCCTTTTAATTTTTCTATGGCATCTCTGATATCCATACCATCAATTTCATCTCCCACACATGTCCATCCGGGATACACCTCCCTTGCAAACAATTCTGCTCTTGGTAAGTCCCCAGCCATTTCCACAATTTTCTCACGTACAATATCCGGTTTCTTACTATGAGCTTCCAATGGAGTATCCACTAAGGAAAATACCTTATTTGACACTCTTTTCGGATGCCCCTTCACTGCCAGCAGACAAAGTTCCGGGTTGGAACGTGTCCAATGCCCCATGCCAAAATACCATTTTTCAGTCTGTTTTCTGCACCTTTTCACCCAACAGAATCCCAATGTTTTATAAGAGAATCCCCATCGTTTCATAGTTTCCAACCCCTCAGACAAAAGCGGAAATGTCACCCACAAAAACAACAGACAATCCTTTTCCGAAATTCCGGCAATGTCCAATTCCCATATTTCCTCTTTCGTCAAAGTCCTGTAATGCTTTTCGGCTGCTCCCTGCACTTTTTTCTGATTGTACTCCCATGGTGGATCTATGTATAAAATATTAAACTTCATGTTCCCACCCTCTTTCCGCCAACTAACCCATTGCAACAGATTTCCGGCTCATTATCCTGCCCCTCTATACCCCATTCATCCAGCATACGATAGGGATATATCTGCTGGCTATAATAAAACCTCACTATATTGCCAATCTGATCTACCACGCTCTGGCTATTCTCTTTTGTACACATCATCACACTGCCGAAAATTCCTGTAAGCGCCACAACAACTGTCAATGCCACATTCTCCATAACCAGCCATAAAAAAATGGCGATCATGCCGCCCATAACAGAACCTATCAAACTCTGTGACAACTCCTTTTTTCCAAATCCATTGAAAAATTCATGTTCCGCTTTCACACCCATAGGAATATAAAGACTGATTTCCTGCTCCATTCATCCTCCTTACTTCCGTTTTCATTTATCCTCCAAAAACAGGACAATTATCCATAATAGCGCAAGACAACTTCCTTTATCTGCCAGACGGATTCTGCCAGCACATAAAAAACCACTGTATTCTTTGCTCGCTTCTGATACTGTGTCTGTTCCTCTGCTGCACCTTCCAGCCTCACCATACAGTATATAAACCGAAATACTGCCCCCAGCCGGATGAAACCGATAACAAACATTGATATATCATCTATTGTAATCATTCCCCACCGCCTTTACTTCATCAGCTTCTTTGCCATTCCTATCAGCTGAACCGAATGGTAGACATTATTCACAACACCAGCTCCTCCACCCCCAGTAGGAACCATAAATTCCGATAAGAACCTTGGTGTCTTTATGGCAAGCGCAATACAGGCAATACCCCATAATATATGAAAATTCATTACCATACCCACCCCCAGCTTACATAGGGCAATCTGTACCACAACCGAAAAAGCTGACTGAAAAAATTTCATAACATAACTTCTGAACACACCTTTATCATTGTCCAACAATCCCACACAAGCAATAGGCATACCAATGCGCAAAATCAAAATCTCCAGCCCCCGCATCAGAAATTGAAAATATAATATAAAATAGCTGATAACAAAAATCAGGCCAAAAATCGCTGTCACAATCCCTTCGGATGATATTCCATTCAGCCATGTCTGCCAATCATAATTGGTAGATGCTCCGATAGCGCTTAACAATTCATCTGTCACTTCCGCCACAATATCCGCCATCCACCCATACAACAGCGGAAAACACACCGCCACAACTGACGCCTGAATAAAACGAGTTACGAGATATATTGGTTCGCTGTCCGGATCTCCATCTGTCCACAATACATAACACTCAAATCCTTTCTTCAAAAATTTCAGAATTATCAGCGAAATACCCAGACCCATGAAAATATCAAATAACACTGCTACCATATTACCGCCGTCTCTTCCTGCCATATAACGATCTGCATAGAGTGTAATCGGAACCAAATCAGAAAGCATACTGTCAATAAATACCACTGCTCCGTTTAATAATGCCACTATCAGCAATATAAGTATTACTTCCAATTCTGTCTTTCCTCCTCATAAACTCCTGATTCCTGTTCTGCCGCCTCCTCCGACCTGTGATATGTCTCCAGCACATTGTCCTTAATTTTCTGATAAAGTCCTGCTGTTATCGGAAAACAAATATCCTTATATTCCCCTTCCTGGACTTCCCTGCTGGGCATAAAAACAGCCAACCCTTTCCGACAGTCCGCCACTCGCACACCTGTAATCAGAAATTTTCCATCCAGGCAAACCGTTGCAATGGCTTTTAGCTTGCCATTATCCTTATATCGGGCAACAATCTTACTCTTTACCTTCATCCAAACCTCCTTCTCTGAAGTGCCCGTCCTGCCATTGGACAAGACGGGCAGAATCCACTTAACCCTGATAATTGAACAAACTTGTAATCTTCTGTGTCAAGGTCGGCAAAATGGTATTCTTAAACAATGTATAAAGTCCTGCCAGCAAAAGCGCCCCTACTACAACGCTGATTAAAATTTTAAGGGCTGTATCCACAAATCCCTCTCCGGATTTTTGCGCAAGGATATCGGCAACGCCAGCTTTCACACGCATCCCCTTCACATACCCCCATGTTACAATCTTGTCCATGTTTTCTTTAAATCTTTTCATTTTTTCTCTCCTTTTCCATACTTTTTTCGCCTGCTATCAGGCTGTTACTTTGTTATATAGCAAAACCACAGGGAAATCCCTGGGGATTTACACAACACAAATATAGATCACTATTGATAATAACTGATAATAATACTCAATGTAGCGCTTCCAATCACTGCGCCGATACAGGACACAATCGCCGCCACAATACGGTTATTCCATTTTTTCTGATCCATTTCATCCGCTGCGGAACGCCTTATACAGAAATAAATAATCAAAAGTCCTGCCACTACCGGGGCCAGCACCATTAGCCAGGTGGTCGCATCCGAAATCAACCTTTCTGTCCCCTTTACAAGCTTACTGCCTCTGATTCCTGTTGCGTATGCCGTAGTACTGCTCCCCAACATAAAGAAAACGGCGGACAACATTATGCCCACCGTCCTAATCCATGCAAATTTATGTTTCATCATCCTCTTCAATCTTAACTGCACCTCCTGTCTGTTGATAATTCTTGACAGACGGGAAAATTGCGTCCGCCTGTCCCACAAAAGCCTGAGATTTCTGCTGCGCTTCCTTAAGCTGTAAATCTTTTGTATAATACACCCAAATATTCCATAATGGAATTTCCGCCGTCCGTGGAGATAATACCTTTCTAGCCTTTTCCCTGGCTTCTCTTACTCTACGATTATGTTCCATATCCCCCAATCCACACATTCTGTTAAAATACCATTGGGACAAATCCGGCGCGTTCATCATAGCCGGATGCGCTCTGCTGATAACGATTTGATACGGCCTGGAAATCCTGCGAATTTCATCTGTGGTCAACAGTTCCCTTGCCACAAGGCTAATACTATGAGAACTGCTTGGATTCACATAACGACCATGTTGACCGGAAAGTTGATATGCTGATGTGGTATATTTTCCCAGCTTATCACAAATATCCTGTAATGTTTCCTTATCATCCGCCTGTAAATAAATCCATGTTTGGCAATTAGACTTTACAACCGCCGCCGTTTCTTTGTCATATTTTTGCACAAGCTGTTCAAAACTCTGAAGAAATAAATTGAACCTCACACCTCGTCCTCCTGCCACAGTCAACTTGTTGGTAAAGTCGTCCAATTTGGTAAAATTGCCGAATTCGTCCAATATAAAATTGACACGCCTTTCCAAACGGCCTCCCCGCATATCCGACTGATGTACCAGCAATTCATATAGTTGAGACACCATCAAGCTTGCAATGGGATAATAGGTAGTCTTTTCGTCCGGAAGAATCAAAAACAATGCCTGTTTTTTTCTCCCAATCTCCGCAATATCATAATCACTCTTATGGGTAATGGCATATACCGACCGACTGGTAAACAAACGCAAAGTAGTCAATGCGGATGTGTCAAAACTTCCTTTGGTACGACTGGGCGCTACCTCCGCAATGGATAAAAGCGCCCTGGCCGGATGCTTTGCCGGCAGCTTTTTCATATACTCACCCATAGGCGTTTTCCCACCTACAGCTTTGCTCATCTCTGCAATAAACCAATACACATTGGTAAGGTTTTGATACTCTGGACGCTTTTTGTTGTCCACCACCACACAGAGTATCGCCGCCGCTATGGTGGACTTTTCACCATTTTCCCATATCTTCTCATTAGAAGTATTGCTGCCTACAAGAATGTTGGTAATATCCCAGGCATACATCTCTGCACGCTCCATATCCCCTTCTGCCACTGCATTAATTACTGGCTGCAAAAGATTGTAACGGCTGCTTTTTTCAGGGCTTTTAAAATCAAGACAGATAACCTCATACCCCAGCTTTTCTAATAACCTGGCCGTGTAATGGTATAATTCCGCCTTGGGGTCACTGATGACCATGCTTTCCCCAGCCAGCCCAATAGCACTAATGGATTGGATCACCAGACAACGGGTCTTCCCGGAACGGGTGGCTCCTATAGTCAAGGTATGGGTATCTCCCCCC
This sequence comes from Lachnospiraceae bacterium, assembly GCA_022793065.1. Classification (GTDB taxonomy): domain Bacteria; phylum Bacillota; class Clostridia; order Lachnospirales; family Lachnospiraceae; genus Acetatifactor. The sequence continues at coordinate 16,730 of JAAWCE010000053.1, read as the reverse complement.
ACCATGTATAGCTTTTCCCGGTTTCCAATTTTCTCCATTCCTACCACAATACCGCCCTTGGAGAATAACTTATATCTGTCCTTTTCTACGCCTTCGGACTGCCCCGACAACCTCCTTGGCTGTTCATATTCTTGCAGTATGGTGTCCCCTTTATGAGACGCCAAATTTGCTCCGCTTGCCGCAAATATCTGATACTCCACTGATTCAAAATTTTCTTCCTCTCTTTCCTTTACTATATTTCTTTGTTCTGACAAGTCATTGTGACAGGTTCTTTCTTGCTCTATTGCATCTACTGTTTGTTCCAAAAATTCCAAATCATCACCACCACTGTCAAGCAACCTTTTAACTATATGATTATGTGGATCAATCACCTGTGTTTCAAATACCCTATCGCACTCTTGTTTCTTCAACCACCGGGACGAACCATGCTGATACTGTCCCACAGGAGCCGGTGTATATATTTCTCCCGCAATCTGCACCAGTTCACTTTGATAAGGACAACTGTTCCGAATCCAGAAAAGAATCAAGCCCAATGCCAGAAGCCCCTCAAAAACAAGAAACAAATAAAACTGTCTGCCGCCTGTAGCCAGACCGTTTACACATTGCGAAAATGAAACAAAGCCCATACTTCCATATTGCTTTGAGAAAAATTCATGGAGAGATGCTGTAAAGAATAAGTTTGCTATTGTTCCCACTCCCATCATTAAGGCACTGAAAATTAACTTCTCTTTCTTTTTCATAGGCATGGTTCCTCATCAATTCGCTCACTATATCCTTGACCAAAATTCGAGTATGCTGTTTTTAACATATCTAATGTTTCCCTTTTGGGAATTCCAAGTAAATCCCCTCTCCCAACAATCATATACTCTCCATCCAAAGCACTTCGCAGATGAACTGTATCACTGAACCGCCCTGGCCTGCATCCTGGGCCATGTTGGGCAGTCCAAAGCTGATTATATGAAACACGGTATTCTGGTTTTAAAACCCGATAATGCAATATTACCTGTTTCCCAGTGTAATCTCCTTGTTCGCTCCCCTCCAAAACATCCTGTTCATTCAAAAGTCGATTTTCATCCACACTGACCGGATATAACTCCTTTCGCATGGGATATTCCACAAAAAATATAGGAATGCCTTGCGCCCTCGCAAACGCAATCTCTCCCTCCATACCTTGACTGATTGCAGTTCCCATCACCCACAATTCCTCACACTTTTCCAAAAGGGCAAGCCCTAATTTCAATGCCTTCTTCCTTTGCTCTGGAATCCTATCATCACACCATTGACTAAAAATAAGGTGGGGTGCTAACCCAATTACCCCACACTCACTGGCAAGCTTGCAATATTCCACTGTATTTTTTATATTTTTCTCATAATCCCCACGAAAAGGACTGGCAATATAAACTTGTTTCAATTCATGCACCTCCAAAACAATAGGCCATATACCCATCACCGGGCATATGGCCTAATACTTTAATATATCAATTTCCCCTTGTTCCTCATTTCTTCCATTATGACAGCATTTTCTCGTTCTGTCCAAATGCTTATGTACTTATCTATACCAAATTCCACTTAACTTTTCAGAATTAGCATAATATTACTTTATACTGCCCTCCGGCGCATAAAAAATCTCACCATCCACCTCCTGTTCTCCCGCTTGTAAAATAATATAATAGTCTCTGATAAAAAATGATGATTTCTTTCTATTCAAAGCATAGAACTTTCCCGTTGTAAAATCAATCAACACAAACGGACAGACCTCTTCCTCAAAACACGCCCCATTCCATTCAACATACAATTCACTGAGTTTCTCCATACAAGCTCTACAGTACAGCGATGCAAAATCATCCGATACAACCGCCTTATCCTTATCCCATGACAAATTCATTTTGCAGATGCCCCGACTGCCAAATATCATAAAACGACAATACCTTCCTTCTCCATCCATTGTAGTCTTGACAAAATACTCTTTAGAATAAGATTTTTCCCCATAAGTCGAAATACCAATGTCACAAATCTGCCCGGAAATAAGGTTCAATATTCCAATAGAATCCACATCCTTATAATATCCCCATGCACTTCCTCCACAAAACAGACAATCCCCTTTATTCTTTTTCTCCAATCTCCCGAAAATACTTTGCGCTTTCCATTCCAGCCCCAATACTACTATTATAAAGAATCCAGCCAGGCTTACGGCTAGAATCAATACTCTGACCTTTTTCCTCATGGTTCTATACCATAATCAACCTGTTCCCCCAAATCCATATTATCCCCCTCTTTCTGCGCTTCCCTGTCTGTTCCCTCTTCCAAAGAATTTTGAACCGCCTCCAACTGTATTGCTAAAAACAAATTTACTGGTGCGTCTGTCTTTGGTATTCGTTCTTGTTTTGGCATATAATGATTATAGATATCCGTATAACTGCCAAATTCCTGATATAAGGTCGCATACAGGCTTTCTTCAGAAATTATCAGCGCAGCAACTTCTTCATAGACATTCTTTAGTTCATTTAACGCAATCGCACAAGTTGCTCTGCCCACTCCACCCATACTGTAAAATAGATAATCTCCTTCTTTTTGTCCATATTCCCCAGCGAAAAGAGTCATGTAATTATCCGCCACCACTTCATGCACTGCCAGTTTTAAGCCATTGTCATCCTGTGTCAAGTAAATGCCATTCCTTACATGAAACATCTCTTTTATCCTATTCTCTGGCGCTTTTATTGGAGGTAAGCACTCTCCAAAGTACTCTGCCAACGCCAGCTTGCCATCACGCCGCATCTCCTCCATCTGTTTTAACACCGCTGTTTCCATATGCCTGCACATATCCACTCGTTGCCTCAGCATTTCATAAAGAGGAATATCCTTAGTTTCTTCGCCATAACAAAGCCATTCCCCGTCCATTTCTCCCATTGTTTGAGCCTTTTTTGAAAATCTTTTCCCTGCTGTTTCCTTATGTACCATCACTCCTTCATGCTCTATACCATCTTGGTCTGTAGCCACAATCATATAAACATTTAATGCTATTTCCACACAAGAATTAATGGTTCCCCATATGGATTCTCCCTGCGGCGCTTGATTCATTCCTTCACTCTCCTTTCATTTATCCGCAAAATGACATCACTTAACAATTAAGTGACTGTATAAATTGTAAAAAGAATACCATAAAATATACCTATCTACACATACATGGAGGATATATTTTATGGCTACAAATAAAAGGGTTTTTACCCTGCGTCTGGAAGATGAAGTTTTTGACAAAATCGGCGTACTCTCTGCCGCCCAGCACCGCTCTATGACGAACTATATTGAGTTTGTCCTTTTAAAACATATCAAAGAAGTGGAGCAGACAGAGGGCAAAATAATACCAGAGATTTCAAAAGAGTAGAACCAATCTTCAAACTACGCAAAAGTGTTATTTTCCCTATATTTCATATAATACAACAATATATCTGTATTTTCAACAACTTTATATGTATTATTTTTTCTTATGTTATCACCCATAATATGAATCAACAGGCTTTGCTTGTTGATTTAACAGCAGACCGAGGATTTAATATTTTTTTACTCGAAACAGACTGTAAAATCCACAGTCTGCGCAGACAAGAAAGGGTGATTACTATGATAGACATTTCTGACCGTTTCCAAAAATTGCGAGACGCCAAAGGTATCAGCGTTTACCGGCTTTCTAAGGAATCCGATGTATCCGAAAATTATATCCATAAAATTGAACGAGGTGAAAGCCAACCGTCCGTCTATATATTAGAGAAACTACTTTCCCATCTTGGAGTATCCATTGTGGAATTTCTGGAAGGAGACACCAAAGCTATGTACCCATCAGAGTTTGAGCGTGAGCTTTTGGAAAGCGTCAGGGTTCTGCCAGAAGAAAAAGCCTCTGCCATTCTCCAATTGGCAAAGCTTTTGAAAAGCTGATATTTTCCCATAACTATCAGGCATAATACTTGCCAGTGCCGCCTTGCGGCACTTTTACCTTTTCCTGGTATCCCCCTGGGAGAGAAGCCATAAAACTCTGTCTTATTTTTCAATGCTACCTCTGCAAAAAATCTAATGTTCATATCCTCTGTCCTGATTTCTTAAGTATAATTCTTTTTTTGCCTCCTTCGACAATTCACTTCCCTGTAGTTTCTCCGTTTCCCCATGTTTTCCATATTGGGCGTCCGTAGCCGAGGACAGCATTACAAATATCCCTGTAACCATCTGTTCCATATAATATTGACGGCATTTATAAAGATATTCTACGGTTCTTCCCTCATTTTCCAGCCGATACAAGGTCTTGACCATTCCAAGGATTCTGTTCGCAATTATTTTCTCAGCCTCTTTTTCAAATCTTCTTCGCTTTGACAAGAGAAAAGCACTATCTCCCCCATACAAATATGCCATTTTCATCTTACTTTCCACATAATCTGTCTTTCTCTTCTGCAATCCAGGTATCTTTGACACCAAATACTCCACCAAACCATCCACCTGATCTTTCACTCCCAGGGTCAAATATTGATAAGCTATCCTCCCCTTGCCAGGAAGGGCCTCTTTTATCTGAAACACCTGATCCGCAATATAATTCATAGTAAGGCAATCAAGGCACAAGTCCTCAAATATTTCCTTTTCCTGCCATATCTTATAATGCTTCTTTTCTGTCTTGCGGATGTGCTTTTCAAAATCCTCCACCAACTCATCACTGATACTTCTCAAACCAGCCACCGCTATATTCTTTTCTTCTCCATATGCCCGTATTCGCTCCGAAAAAGTATCTTTTATCATTTGCCTGCGAATATTGTCTGGTACGGACGGATGGGTAAAGGGATTTCTGATTTTTGCTTTCTGTATGGAATTATCCCAAAATACAATATGTAAATGAGGATGCCCTTTCTCCTTGTGCATTGCAGCCGCCCATCGTAAATTTTCACGTTGAATATGATTTTTCTCAGCAATTGTTCTTATATGATTTTGAATATAACGCTGCCAGGCTTTTAAATCCTTCAATAATAGCTCCTCTGCCGTATCTTCTCCAAAAGAAACAATACTTCGGTACATGGTAACATGCCTCTTGGAATTTCTATAAACCAACTTTGCCACTTCACGCCAATCCTGAAACTCTGTCAAAGGACCTCCTGGTTCCAAACAGCCAAATAATCCATGGTTCATTCCCTCATTTTTTGCCACCCTTGGACGTGTGGCAATATATCGAATATGAGCGTAATTTTTTCCCGCCACATTTTTATCATTAGGGTTACTAAATCCTTGCTTGTAAATTAATAAAGAAATTTTCTACCACCCCCTGTCATTGGAACTACCTAGCCAATTCCTGTTCTATTTCCTCCAATGGCTCTCCATACCCATCCATCCCCTGCATTTCCTCCATTCTTTCAGCTAACACTTTTGTTTGATTTCTGTCCGTCGCCGTCATTAATTTCCGCTCTCCCCAGTCATAACGATATACTTCGTCTGACAAAACATCTTCCGTCTTCACTTCAGCCCTATTTATCATCATAACCATAGATTGCGCATTATCAATACTTAAACAGCCATTATCCTTTATCAGCAAAAGCTCATGAATACTACTTGGAAGTATTAAAAGGTCACCTTCTATTTTTTTCGCACATTCTTGCAGCACTCCTGGATAAAGCATTACCGCCGCACCTTCTGTTTTTATAGAATTGGTTAAAACATATATTTCCGTTTCTTCGGACGTTTCTTTCTTTTCCACAGAATCTTCAAAATTCTCAATTCCAACCAACTCCCTGAGAACATCCTTCATACACTCTAATTTTACTGGAAAATACTCATAAGTATTGCGCAAGGCTCGTTCATAGACCTGATCATCTTCTATCCCCCACATCTCCAGCATTTTCTTGTCCACCAGACAACTCTCCATAGTCCCTTCTGATACTTCACCACATATAAATCGCACAACTGCTACCAAATCTGTTCCTGATACATCCCTAATAAACGCATCCTTTAAGTAATTTTTGTTACGTTCTTTGTTTATGACACTTATATACAGCTTATCCTCTACGTTTTTATAATTCTGCATATCAAAGACAAAGATAGCGTTCTTCTGCCTGACAGCTTCCAGAAAAGTACATGCCATCTCCAATAACACACTATCCATTCCCATTCCATCTGAATATTCTTGATAAAAATCCTTCAAACGGATTGCCGGAATTACTTTGCTTTCAGGCTTTATAATATGCAGTGATTCATATATCTGATCATTGTTTTTCGTGACTTCAATTATATCCACCTTCGCATTTACATATTCCGGCCCCAAATAGTTCAAAATACGCTCTTTCACTTCATCCTTAAATTCTTCGTATGTCATCTTTCCCTCCCTATTCCAACTCTATATGCCTTATATGTTTATTGTCAATTCCTCCGCAAGCCTGCGCAGATTATCCGTATCATACAAAAAACTATTGATTTGAAAGTCTTTCTTCTGCATATAATCCACGCCCAGTCTAATCGCCTCATTTAACATCTGGTCAAACTGATCCTCAGTCCCTTTATGGGCCACATTCATTAGAACCTTAACCAACAGAAAAAAGGCTGCGGCATTTATCTTTCCTGACTTCATGTGCATTTTGGCAATTCGGTTCGTTTGCTGTTCCACCACCGCTTTGATATCCTCAATATGATACACCGCCTGTATCTCCTGTCGGATAATACCTGCAATCTGGTCAATGTCCTGGCTATATCCCTCCACTGCCAGCCCCTTTTCAATGTAGCGCCGAATTTGTTCATTCCGAGAAATATGTTCCCGATTGGCCATCTTGTCAATCTGGGCGCACATCTCCTTTGTAAGGTACACCGAAGTAATAATACGGTCCTCCCGTTTTACCATAGCCTTCTCCTTCCTTTTCACAACCTTTTAACAAAGGGCAATCCCTCTTAACAATGGTACAGGCTTTGCCTGTACTGTGTTCCACTGGTTTGTTTCACAAACCTATTCCTGCCTTACCATAGAATCTGCAAGATTCCATGAAACTCCCCACCGCAAGCGGCGGTGCGGACACATCAATGTGTCCTTTCGCTTCGCTACAAACAGCGGAAATAAAAACTTATTCCGCAAACTTATAAATTAATCCAATTCGATTTCTACTTCTTCAGGCCCATCTCGAACATGAAACAGCATTTCCTGTAATACCATAAGATCCTGGTTAAAGTCCTTTGTCCGAGGTGTCTGAATAAATACTTCGTATCCCGCTTTTCCAAAAGCTTTTGCCGACTTTTCCGCTTGGATTTGTCCATGATTGCATGGGTTGCCCATTGCATCCTTCCCCTCCACATCATTGTCATAACAAAACACAATCTCCCGAATTTCCGGATGATGTTGCAAATAGCGACAAAGCGCCTTATCAGCCAGACAGCCTTCCGCCACACGGTGATCCTCCTTCCAGTCAATGCCGTACAATTTGCACAGAGACGCATGGCTCATAGCATCAATAGGAGCTTCAAACTCATATACCCGCCGAGAACGTCCTTCCATACAAAAACCATAAGTTTTGTCAGAATTCTCCACATCCTGCCGGAATTTTTTATCGCTGCTGGGCGCACGAAGCGCACAGTAACGAGGTTTTCTGGAAGTGTCATACCCTACAAAGGCACAATTTCTGAAGGTGTAGCCATTTTTTTGAGTGACTGCCTGATATATTTTCCCCTGGTTGATCATGGCATAAACAATTTCTCTGTCAATGCCACGGGTACGGGTCAAGTAAGCGATAGTACGGTTGAAATCCTTATCCTTTGGCGGCAATACCAGTTCTCCTCTCGGCTTCTTCTCCACTGGCAATACATAATGTTCTGCCTGCTCATATGCACGACAGTCCAAAATCATCTCCACCGCTGATTTGAAGTCACAAGCTCCCAAATATTCCTGCGCAAACTGGATGATATTCCCGCTTTTCTCCCCGGTAAACTGATAATAGCCACGTCCATGTCTAAATAGATAAAGGCCGCCGCTATGCTTCACATGAACTGTGTTCCGGTCTCCTTTTTCAATTTCAAATCCATGTCTGACAGCAAAATCAATGATATTGGTATCAAAAACCTGTTTCATCTGCTCCTTTGTAAAGGGCATGGTATGTTCTTCTCTTCCTTTCTGTTTGCTCACAGCTTTCACCTCCCAACCTATAAATTTTTACCTGAACAAAAAATTGCTGACAAAATGATTTCTCTTCATTCTGTCAGCAATTTTACCTTTTTTATTCGGCATTGCTCCCTCATTCCTGAAACACAACCCAAATGTATTCAAAACTATTGAATAATTTCATCCTGTGATGCTTCCCACTCTTTTATAGTTACTTCCTGTTCCACTGCTTCTCCCCAGGAGAGAAAACATTCCGTTTTATGAATCATACCATTCAGTACCCCATTTTGTTCCACTTCATTTTCCATTCCGGCCTGTAACAAAAATTCATAAATTCTCTGCATCTCAATATGATTAAAAAGCGGTATGGTCATCTGATTTAAGGACTGAAGCAGTTCTTTTTCCTCTAATTCCATTCCAAACAATTTCTTACCTCCAACAGCCTTGCTATAATCCTCTTCATCCAATAGGATTTCCTTTGTGCCATCATTATTCAAGCTATAACATTTCAACCCATTTTTCACTGCTGTTTTTGCGTCTCCTTGCCCAATCAGCATCATATCTCCTGCGGTATATCCATAACTTTTAAGCTTTTCTGCCTCTAACCGCCTTATATAATTGTCAACCTCTGTTCCCTGTATGAAATTCCAAAACATATTGCGTCCTTTTGCCGCAATACAATCTAAATGAATTTCATTTTCCACAAGATAAGTTTTCTGTTTCTCTATCCCAAATTTTCCAACAAGCAGCGGCCATTCAGATATATATTCCTCATACCCTAAGATATAACTGTTATCATTTTTCTCAGATACTACCTTCACATGTGTAGGCGCAAGGGCACGAGTGCAGATATAATCCAAATGTTTCTGATAGTCTAATTCCAAAACATCGCCCCTTACTTTACCATCTACAATTTCTTTCAGTCTGACAAAAAATGCTCTCACATGTTCTTCCTGATTTTCACCATAGAAAGTCCATAAATTGTAAGCGTTTGTATGTTTAATATACACATCCCGCTCTGGAAAACACCATACTCCGTTTGCTCTGCTCATCCAGAAAAAATTCTTTGACGCCTCTTTATTTACTGCTGCTTCCAACAAAATATTTCTATCATACCGAAAATCACTCTGGTAATAATCAGTATTACATTCCACAATTTTTTCTAATGTCTCTAACACATCCACGTTCTTCAAAAAGGCATTATTTTGGAAGTTACAGCCCTGCTTTTGTAAACTATCCTGCAACATCTCCATAATTTCCTTCTGTGTTCCCACAATGTTTTTTCCATTATAAAGATTTAGTTCGACAAAATTTTCCCCCATATCCTTTGTTATTAATTGCATCATTGGCCCTTGTAAAATGATAAAATTCATTTTTCCCTTCGCCTGTGTCCCCACAAGGGGAATTCTTTCAAATAAATCTGAAAGATTATAAAATTCTTCCCCCTCCTCTTGCCGTATTTCATATATCTTCTGCCGGGGCAGCATTACTTTCCACATACAAAAACAGTTTTCTTCTATTTTTGCAAGCATATGTATTCCTCCGTATTTCACGAAAACACCTCCCTGTTCCATATTCATCTAATTAACATTTTCCTTTTACTTAGTTTCATTATTTCCATAAGGAACCCCGATATAATCCAGAACCTTGCCGCACCCAAGCCGGTTGATACAATAATCATACTGTTTAGGATGTGTCAACTGCATTCTCTGAAATCGGTTTGGTTCCCGTTCCAAATGTACGCCAAACATACAATACATACAACCTGATCTGGATACTCCGCTGGTTTCCAAAGCAATACGGCCATCCTTCTTTTTTATTTCCTGTATCTTGCCATACACCTCCGCATATGGGATTCCTGTCACCTTTAAATATTTCAATACATCTTGTCCTGTCCAAAATGCCATTGGCTGACTCACCGGGCGCTTTCTGTCAAATCCATTGCATCCATACCGCATCACACTTTGCTTTCTCAATCGACTTTCCTCTGCCATAACTCCCACAATACCATGTCTTCCGCTTTCCCGTTCATACCGATTCACCGGTGCTTTTTTCATATGATAGCAACATCTGGCCGAAATCTGAAAAGGCGCATCTAACAAATATTGGTATTTCTCACAATTAAATATGGACTTCTTCCCATCAGGGTCCAGCAGTTCTCCCTTCAGCCTTTTGATACGTGTTGCCTGGCCTTTCCTTGCCCCCCATATACAATCAGCCACCTCTTTTGAGATTACGGGATAACCATATTTTTCAAGTATTTGTGTAAACGGATAACGAGGTTGTAACCAATCCACCCCTTTCTTTGTACCGACAAACTGCCTGATTTCCGGATATTCCAATCCGGTATCAACATACACTGCCGGAATTTTAGGATAAACTTTCCTGGCCAAATCCAAAAGTACTGTGGAATCTTTACCACCACTAAAACTAACATACACTTTTCCGCCATAGGCTGTGTACCATTCCCTTACCTTCTCCTGTGTAACCTCCATCTTCTTTTCCAGGCTCCATGCCTGCATTTTCTTTAAATCATGCCGTGTATAATCCATGCAATACCTGCCTTTCACAAGAAACTTTTTCTGACTTCTTTCCGCTTCCTGTGAAACACGGGCAACTGCATTTTAGCTTTCCTGATCTGTTTTATGTTCCAGGATACGCTTCTGCTATCGCTCCAAATTAGCCTCTTCCTCTTCATACCTCTTAACCAAAGCCTCTTCAAAGCCCTGGGCTATAATTTCCGGTTCTATCACCCCCTCTCCATCCTCCTTAAATTCCAGTGCCAGGTCAAGTTCTACCTTTTTCTTCTGCAATTCCAACAGACGCTCCGCTTCCGGAAATGGCTTTTGTAATTCTAATTTCGCTGTCTCAATCTGCTGTTTCCAATCTGCAAGTTCATTTCTTTCTGACAGTAAAAGCGTTTCCAAACGCTCTGCCAGATTCACAATACGGGCAATATTGCCTAATTCAGAATCACCATAATCAACACTATAACTCCCCTTTCCCTGAAGATAGATTTTAATACTATCATCAAATCTCCGTTCCAACCGGATAGCAAAGCTTGCGTAACTGCCAATGTCAAGACTGCTTCCCTTCTCCATTCCCAGCCGCCGGGCACATACCATAAAATGTTCTGCCGCTTTAGACCTTTCTTCATGGATTTTTCCGCCAATTACCATCTGAAATTCACCCACTTTATTTGCCTGATACATAGCCAAATCTTCCTCTATTTCAGCAATTTTTTTCACCGCTTTTCCTATCTTTTCAACGCCCAAATTGATATCTCTTTGTAAGCAGTTCTGCTGGTACTGCCAGGAAGATTTCAATACGGTTAAGCGGTTAATTTCATTATCTGTTTCCATTTTCTCTTTCACTCTGGGATCTGATGACGCAAGCGCCTTGAATTCCGCATATTGCAGTACTGTTTCATCCAGATCCTCACAGGTGCGCAATGCGGAACGTCCTGTCATAATCTGACTGATATATCGCTGTTTCTGCTCCAAAATCTGCCATAAGTAGGAATCAAAAGTATTTTCTGTAATGTAGTTATAAATGGAAACTTCTTCATTTTCATTGCCCTGCCGCAGAATCCTCCCATTTCTTTGCGTCAAATCCGATGGACGCCAGGGCACATCAAGATGGTGCAACGCAATCAGCTTCTCCTGTACATTCATACCTGTTCCCATTTTTTCTGTACTGCCTATCAGAATACGAACTTCTCCTTTTCGCATTTTGTCAAAAAGCTGTTCTCTCTGCACATCCGTTTTCGCATCATGAATAAAATAAATTTCCTCCCTTTTCACTCTCAGACCAGTCAAAGCCGCTTTTACAGCTTCATAAAAATTGAATTCCACACTCTCTTCCGCCTCGGAAGATTTCCCTTTGTATTTGGGTGTCCCCTGGTCACAAAATATTAACTGTGTCAACCTTTTTTCTGCGGTTTCATGATATATTTGCGCCACATTTTCGGCGCACAGATTCAATTTAGTATTGGGATCATCCAATATTTCCGGATCTATGGCTCTGGGATCAATAGAGAGTAATCGCGCTTCCTGGGTAAGTTTCAGGAAATTATCCTCCCGACTATCCACCTGCCTGTTTCGTATCTTTTCTGCCCGTTCCGCCAATTCCATTACAATCTGTTTTTGCTCTGGCGTACAAACAGACTTGATAACTTGAGGACTTCCTGTTTTTAACTTTGGTGTGGGAAGATTTAGCATATCTGCCGTTTTAATATCCGCAATCATAGAAAACATACTCATTAATTCCGGCAGATTATGGAACTGTGAAAACCGATTTTTCATCTGATATCCGCTTCCCTCTGGCTTTATCTCTAAGGAAGATGTGACTTTCCCAAATGTTCCTGCCCAGGCATCAAACATCAAAAGCCCTCGCCTTTCAAGTTCCTTTGGCTGCAATGTTTTCTGCATCACATAAAGTTCGGCCATAGAATTAGATACAGGCGTGCCTGTCAAGTAAACCACGCCTTTGCCATTTCCTACTTCATTGATATATTGGCATTTCTGGTACATATCCATAGCACGCTGGCTACTCTGACTGCTGACACCTGCAACATTTTTCATTTTGGTATATGAAAAATTGTTCTTGTACGCATGGGCTTCATCCACAATCAAGGCGTCTACTCCCAATTCCTCAAAGTTTATTACATCATCCTTCTTTTCTGCATTAAAAAGCTGGTCATATCGAAATTGTAAATTCTTCCGAAAAATCTGCATCTGTTTTAACGACCAGCTTTTCCCATGACAATTTTTCTCTTCCCTGATAGCCTCCGTTATTTCATCAAGTTCTGTCTTCATAGCCGCAAGTTGACGTTCTCTGGACATCCCAATCAGTTCAAAACTGGAATGGGCCATAATGATACAATCGTAATCTCCGGCGGCAATTCTGCCTACAAAACGGCGGCGGTTCTGCTTCTGCAAATCCTTTTTCTCTGCCACAAGAATATTTGCATTGGGATACAACTCCATATACGCATCGGACCACTGGCCTACCAAATGGTTCGGTACGGCAATCAATGGTTTTGCCACCTTTCCCAGTCTTTTTAATTCATGGATGAGAACAATAGCGGCATAAGTCTTCCCAGCCCCCACTTCATGGGCCATCAGCAGATTTCCCTCCCCATACAAACCATGTGCCACCACATCAAGCTGATGCGGACGAAGCTGGATATCCTGAGATAAGTCTGGCAGCATCAAACCGGAACCATCATACTCACGGGGACGCAAATTATTGAATTTGTCATTATACAATTTTGTAAGGTCTGCTCCACGTTTTGGGTCCGCAAAAAGCCAACGTTCAAATTCTCCTTTTATCTGTGCCTGTTTTTCCCTGGCAAGAATGGTTTCTCTTTTGTTTATCACATATTTTATTTTTTCTTCCCCTGTTTTAGGATCTATGTATTCCATTCTGTCTTTCACTTCTACAAATCGCAGATTTAGGGATGCCTCCAATATTTCATAAGAATTCATCCGCTCTGTACCATAAATCTGATTTACCGTAACAGAACTTTCCTCATTCCCTTTATTCGCAATAAAGTAAGCCCCACTGTATCTTGAAAACTCCAACACAATAGCAAATCTTCCGGTTCTATTTACTTCTTTCGTTTTAAAAATCTCATACATAAAATCTTGATAAACTTCCACCGGTATCCATGGTGATCCCAAAGAGAAACTGATTTCTTCCGGTGTTAAAGGTATGGGCTGCACTGCTCTCAGCACCTCCACATTCCGCATAAATCTTTCCGGTTCTTCCTCAGCATAAATAACTGCCTCCGCCAGCTTGTCCTTTACATAACCGCTCAGATATTCCCCGGCAGTCTGCCATCCATCATATGGATTTCCACCATATAAAACCGGGTCTTGATAAATCTGATTCCCCAATTCATCCAATATCTCATCTTTGCTACTCCGCCCCTGCCCTGTCTTGTAATAGAGTTCTGCCATATAGTCAAGGTCAATCCTGCCCTTTATATTCAGTGATATCTTTAAAGCATCTTCTGCGGAATGAACCACAGATGGTATGGTTTTGGGCCGTATGGTTGCCTTATAGAACATGGCCGTTTTCTCATAGCAGACTTCTTTTTTCTCTTTGTTTTCATCAGAATTTTTCTTTTCCTTCTCAATAGAACGCAGCAGCGGCGCATTGGCATCACGAGAAAATGCCATCACGTTAGCGTATGCGTTTATATATCCATACTCCTTTACAAATCGGTCATAAACCACATTTAACTTTGTAATCCTCTCCTGCAATCCGCCTTCATACTCTTCCATGGACAAATTACCATACTCCCGATTCTGATATTCAATCAAACAACGTACCGCCTGGGCAATTCCAACCATTCCTGCGATTCGTTCTGCTTTCTTTTCTGAAATATCCTGTTCATACATTCGGGAATGTTCCCGGTAAAATACCTTTCCTTCCACTAACGCATAGGAAAAATTCCGCACTTCAGGACTTGCCGGAATACACTTACCCTGAAACTTTTCACCCATATCATCCTGTTTTCCTGCTTGATTTGGCTCTTCATACTTTCCGTCCAAATAGCTGATTGCTCGCCCTAACCGTTCATCAAGATCATCGCCTGGAATGGGAAGACAGGCAGTATTTTTTTCGTTTCCAAACATTCTTTCATCAAATACCATTTTACCTAACACCATCTCTGGGTGGTCGATAAAATAGGTATTGACAGGAATTCCATCCGTATTATTTTCCACGGACAGCCATGGACTGTTGTTTTCATCAGGCATAATTTCCCGTTCCCTTTTTTTCAAGAAGAGAATATCTGCGGTAGCTTCCGTTCCTGCCACTTTCTTGAACGCATTGCTGGGCAGCCGTATGGCTCCTATTAATTCCGCCCTCTGTGCCAAATATTTTCTGATACTGGGATTTGACTTATCCAAAGTATATTTGGATGTAATAACCGCCACAATTCCCCCTGGCCGTGTCTTATCCAAAGATTTCGCAAGAAAATAATCATGAATCCGAAAATTGTAGCGGTTATATTGGGGGTCATCCACCTTAATTGAATTAAAAGGAATATTGCCCAATATCACATCAAAAAACTGATCTGGATAGCTTGTATGCTCAAAACCTGTCACTTGAATATGGGCCTTCGGATATAGATACTTTGCAATGCTGCCCGAAATCGGCTCAATTTCTACACCATAAAGCCTGGAATCTGCCATACTCTCTGGCAGAACAGAGAAAAAATTTCCTGTACCCATGGCTGGGTCTAAAATATTCCCTCCACAAAATCCAAACTGTTCCAATGCATGGTAAATATGCCGTATCACACTCTGTTCTGTATAATAAGCGGTCATAGTGCTTTCCTGTGCCGCCTGAAATTCCTCTTCCGTCATTAAATTTTTTATTTCTTCATATTGCGCTTCCCATCCGGCTTTTTCAGGAGTAAGGGCATTGGCCAACCCACCCCATCCCACAAATTTCGCAAGTATAATCTGTTCTTCCGTTGTTGCCAAATATCTATCATCCGCACCTTTTTCCCTTACCTGCAATTCTTTCAACAGACGGATGGCAGTTACATTATTTTGAAATTTAGTTTTAGGACCACCATCATGTAAATGATGTTCTTCGGAGAAATGGTAGTTAGAATCTTCCGTCATATTTCCAATATTATTTTCAATACTGGTTGATTCATAGACTTCATTCACCTGTTTGGTCTGCACTGCCGCCTGTGATGATTCTTTCAGTTTTGGTACAAATTCAATGCTTTCTACTGCCTCCACTGTCATAGCAGAACTATCTTCATTTATATCATTTTCTTCATGCTCATGTAGCTCTTCCATGTTCAGAATGGCATCGCTGTCCTCACTGTTCTTATCTTCATAACCGGATTCCATTTCGATACTAAATAGGGAAATTTGTCCTTCCGCTGGTTGTCTCCGTTTATTTCCGTGTTCCGCTTCGCTATATTTGCGGCTTTCCTTCAATTCTTCCCATTCATCAGGAATAACATAATCATCCAGCCTTTCTTTCTCTATGCTGAATGGGTATCTGCCGCTCAAAATCAAAGCGTCAATCCTTTTTATCAACTCCTGATAAGAACAAAGATACTCATTTCCCTCTACCTGTAACACAATTCCTTCCTTTCGCCCCAAAACATGTACATAATAATTTCCATCAGGAATCGTGTACTCTTCATCCAACTCCCCATAAAATACTTGCAGCATAGCCGCCTTTTTCTCTTGGCTACTGTCCTTTAGAAATAACTCACATATTTCTAAATGCCATCTTCCGGCATCAGAAATCAAGTCATCCGCACATAGAATTATGTCCATAAGTTCTGAAATTTCTTCTCTGCCCCACTTTTCTTCTGTAACATCCGTTTCCTTCTGCGGAGTTAGTTTTATGACTTTCTTTACTTCATTTAACTCAACCGCTTTGGCTTTTGTCTGCGGATTTTCTGACGTATTTTGTAATGTTGTTTCTTTCTGTGTCTTAGGGGGAATGGCAATCATAACCACCCGTCAAACGGGTGGTTTGCTCTGCGGCTATAAGCCGCTGTTACCGGCCAGCGCCTAAAGACGCTGGCTTTCACTTCGTTCAAGCCACTACGCCCTTGACTCGTCGCCGCCCTTCAAAGGGCGTTCGT
>JAAWCE010000074.1 GCA_022793065.1 Lachnospiraceae bacterium | reverse complement strand
GAGAAGGAACTTGAGACGGCGGAACTCTCCCCGGAGGCCCTGGCGGATAAGGCGCTGGAGCTGCGGCCCTATGGTAGCATCGGCGTGGCCTACACCTACAATGAGCCGCTGGTGGGCTATGAGTACGTCTGGGACTGCGCCTCCTTGGTTCATGAGCGGGGAATGGTCAACGTGCTGGTGACTAATGGCACTACTGAGGAGGCCCCCTGGAGGGCGTTGCTCCCGCTGATCGACGCCGTTAACATCGACCTGAAAGGCTTCACGCCTGAATGGTACAAGAGGCTGAGCGGCGATCTGGAGACGGTGAAGCGCTCTATCACTTTGGCGGCGGAGCAGTGCCATGTGGAGGTGACCACACTCCTGGTTCCCGGCGAGAACGACAGCGAGGAGGAGGTCCGCACCCTGGCTCAGTGGCTGGCGTCGGTGGATCAAGATATTCCTCTGCACTTATCCCGGTTCTTTCCACGGCATCGGATGACAGATAAGCCGCCCACGCAGGTGGAGCGGGTGTACCAACTGGCAGATGTGGCGAGGGAGTACCTGTCCTTTGTCTATATGGGGAATTGTTGAGGATACTTGATATTTGGTAGTATTTGAAAATTCTTTATCATATTTTATCTACCATTATATTTAAGTTCATCTTACTGTCAAATTTTTTGTATATAGTTCAAGCGAAATGTGTAAAAAACAAGGGCATGTCTGGTTACAGTTCTGCCCTTGAGATAAATTGATAAATTTTCTATTTGCGATTGATAGTTATGCCTAAAGCATTTTCTAACTCAACAAGGACACCATTAACTTCATCATATGTACTTTTAATGGCATTATCATACACAAAGGTATATTCATGGTTAGTACCAATATCAGTAATTTTTTGTTTAAGGTCATCCACGTTTTCCATAAGGTCATTGTCAAAGTAAATATCATTTTCTTCTATTCGAATTTCAGAGATTTTGTTTTCTTCAGAAGAAATTGATTTAGATGGTTCACTTGCACTTATAGAATTTTGGGGGACTGTACCACTACCCGTTCCATTACCAAAATGGAAATTGGGCAATACAAATTTAAAAACAAGAATTCCACCGACAAGTAAAGCAAGAATAGAACCTGTGATTCCTAAAATTTTTCCCATGAAGAAGTCCTCCACCTTACAAAACTGAATTTGAAGAATTATTTATTGGATTAACTCGATACCTGAAATTTTCATTGTTTTCTTGCGCCTCTGCATCCCTAAGAGCGGTATCAATCGTCTCAAAATCTTTCACATAAATCTTGCTGGGATCATATGAAAAAACAATGCGCACTACAGTTAGGCTCGCATCAATACTTTGAGTACACTCGGAGATAAAGACTCTCAAATTACGGCCAGCGCGATCACGATCCTCATCATTGCGGATTTCTATTTGGTTTTCGCTATCGGGGTCTGATACCTTACTATAAGATAAATACCGAATCGAATTATTAGAATTATTTCTAAGCTTAACGTTTATCACAATTACTTCATCATCTATAGCCTGATATGCCTCAAGTTTGTTTTCTGCTTTTTCAAGCTTTTCAAGAATTTCACCAAGGTCCCCCTCGTTGAGCATCGCTAATGCTTCGGCAAGTTCTGCTGTCAGTTCATCAATTTGACTGGCTTGTTCTATATTCTCCTGTTGAACTGCACCAAGTTCGCTTTGCGCCTCAGAAACCAGCTTGCCATTTTCACTCATCACCATAAAAATCATAATCATGATGACGTCAAGCAGAGCTGTAAGCTCAATGACGATATCCCGCTTCCGCCTGCGCCGCATATCTTTTCCTCTTTTCTTCATCGTGCTCATGAATCAAATAGTCTGCTTCATCAAGGGCTCGATCTAATGTTGATGAAATAAATGAATCTAAAAATTTGAAGATCATTGCAGCAATTAGACCAGCGGCAGTTGTCATTAGCGCCATAGAAAAATTAACAGATAAGTCATCTGTTCCAGAGGACTTCATCAATGAAACCACTGTGCCGAAAATACCAAGGAGGGGGAATATTGCTGTAATATTAGTGAACAGCGTATAGGATCGAGCAGCACTATCAGAAAATCTGCTTAATTGGGCATAATCATCATCAGTAATCGACATACTTGCTTGCATACCAATACGTCGATCACTTTTGGGGTGGACAATCCCGTCCAAATGCTTGATTTTGGAAAATGCAAACCTATAGACAATAGCGTTAACAATTCCAATTATCACAATAATAAGAGTAATAGGATCAATAGACATTTCTATCCTCCGTTCGACAAATTTTGTACACAGATTATTATATTACAGAAAAGAAACTTGTCAATATAAAGTGGCATTAACATTAGAGTCGCCTACCCGAAGATAGGCGACCTTGTAGCATCCTTACCTGATTAATTTCCTCTGGCTGTCACCACCGGCTTAGCCACTGTCTTATAGCTGTCATTCTTGACTTCAACGGTCAGCTCCACCTCTTCGATGCTCTCCAACTCAGCAATCCCGTTTTCTTCCAAGGACGAGCCCATCAACTCAACATCCAGCACACCGCTGCCGCCGGGAGCTACCGTCCTGCTGTAGCAGATAAAATCGGTCATAAATCCATTCACCGACACGGAGTCGTAGTCAATGTCGAAAGTCAGCGCCTGATTTGTGCCGTTTTCCACTAGTAGCAGGAGATGGATATCATCGCTGAGTTCAAACGAGTCCGGAGCCAATCCCTTGGAGACGATATGGATGCCGTCCTCCTGGTAGAGCTCCTCCCCCGAGCCATCGTAAGATGCGCTGCCGCTGGGAACAGTCAAGGTCAGTGTCTGCGGCACCACCAGCGTGTCACGGTCGCTGTCTTTGGGCTCAAAGGTATATGCGACCTGGCCGATGTTCTCCAGCCCAAAAGCCGCCCGATAGGATTCATTCAGCATATTGGACAGATTCATCGCGATGATTCGGCGCTTTCCCCCGCTGATCCAGT
>JAAWCE010000010.1 GCA_022793065.1 Lachnospiraceae bacterium | reverse complement strand
TCCTCTGATTTTGATTTGCGGGAACTTGCATTTTCCACCAAATCCAAAATCTTAGAAACCGTAGATTCTCCAAACTCTTTTGTTGTCTGTATCTTCAATACTCCTGTCATGCTGATACAGCCGCTGATTACTTCATCACCTGCTTTTGCCTCCCTCGGCAGGCTTTCCCCGGTCAATGCACTGGTATTCAGACTGGAAGCACCCTCAACGATAATCCCGTCAATCGGCACTTTCTCTCCCGGCTGAACAACAATCACGCTGCCAATCCCTACTTCATCCGGATCAATCTGCTCCAACTTCCCATTTTTCTCTACATTTGCATAATCGGGACGAATATCCATCAGGTTACTGATATTACGGCGGCTTTTTCCAACTGCATACCCTTGAAACCACTCACCAATCTGATAAAACAGCATAACAGCAATGGCTTCCAGATATTCACCATTCTCATAAATAGCCAGTGCCATTGCTCCAATCGTAGCCACCGCCATCAGAAAACTCTCGTCAAATACCTGATGGTTTTTAATACCCTTTATAGCTTTTCGCAAAATGTCATATCCGACAATCAGGTAATCAATCAAATAGCACGCAAAACGAAGCAATCTTCCGGCAGACGGGAATAAATACCCGTCAACCGTATCAAACATCTCTGCGGAAATAAACTGGAGTGCCAGCAAGGTTCCGGCACTGAGTAAAATCCGAATCATCATAACCCTTTGCTTCTTTGTCATGCCATCTTTGCGGCTGCCAACAAAAATAAGAAGCGCTGCAGCCATTATAATAACAACCATAAGTAATATACTTATTACTAATTCCTCCATAATAAAACTCCTTTCAAGATTTGCTTAATCATTTAATTGTTGTTGATAAAAATGACACCCATAAATTGCAACAGCGCATTTTAAGGGTGTCACTTTGTCATAAGCAGCAACCGCTTAAAGGAAAATCTCACAGTCCGGCTCCACTTTTTTGCAGGCATCCAGCACATTCTTCATAACATCTTTCGGCTCCTGCCCCTCGTCAAATTCCACGATCATCTTCTGTGTCATAAAATTGACCGTTGCGCTCTGCACACCAGCAGTCTTGCGAGCCGCATCCTCCATCAAATTTGCACAGTTGGCACAGTCTACCTCGATTTTATACGTTTTTTTCATTGCAAATTCCTCCTTGTTTTTAAATTCAATAATTAATTACTTGTTTAATTATCATAGTCGTAGTATAATACGCATGGAGGCACACGTCAATATCCCCATGTGATTCATTCCCAAATGGGCGAAAAGTATTTCCATTTGGGCGAAATGCAACTAATAAAGAAAGGAAAAGAGTATGAATAATATAAAGCTGCCACACCAACATGGAGAAGGGCAACAAATCGCACTAATCCAGAAACAGTTAGACCATGTAGATTATTTTCAGACCGTATCAGAAGTTTTTAAACAGCTTGGAGATACCACCAGAATCCGAATCTTTTGGCTTCTCTGCCATCAGGAAGAATGTGTCCTCAATATTTCAGACATGCTTCATATGTCAAGTCCGGCAGTGTCACATCATCTCAGACCTTTGAAAAATAGTGGTCTGATTGTTTGCCGACGTGAAGGAAAGGAAGTATATTACCGAGCAGCAGATACCGAACAGGGACATCTGCTGCATCAGATGATTGAGCAGGTTATGGAAATCACCTGCCCCGAATTATGAGGTCTGTCCTATGAGTGATGAATTGAAAAAAATACAAAAAGATATGACAAAATTTCATCAGAATATGGCAAATACTATCATTCCGCTTTATCCCGGTATAGAGTTATGCTATCTTACATTTTCAACCGATTCTTTTTCTGTGCAGCATAACGCTATATCACACATCATTCAAATTAACTACTGCAAAGCTGGACAGATTATGTGGGAGATGAAAAACGGAAACCGTATTTATCTGAATCCGGGAGATTTTTCTCTCCATACCATGAAAGCCTGTACAGATTCTTTGCTTACCTTTCCGAGTAATATGTACCAGGGGCTTACCATCTATATTGACTTGCTGGAAACCTGTGGCAATCCACCCGAATTATTTAAAAATAGCGATATTTTTAAAACAGTATTAGCCGAAAAATTTTGCCAAAATGACCGCCCTGCTTTTCTTGCAGGTAATGAACAGACAGAAAGTATTTTTTCAGCATTTTATAATCAACCCGAAGCTCTTATGCTTCCATACCAAAAAATCAAAATTTTGGAGTTGTTGCTTTACCTTAGCAAAATGGAGTTCACGCCCCAAAGTAAACTGGCTGAATATCAATTTGAGCTGACTGAAACTATCCGAAAAATTCATGACCAGCTTTTACAGCACATGGAACAGAGAATAACCATAGAGGAACTTTCCAGACAATATCTTATCAATCCGACAACTTTGAAAAATGCCTTTAAGTCTGTCTATGGAACTTCCCTTGCCGCACATATCAAAGAACACCGTATGGAACAGGCAGCAAAAATGCTAAAAGAAACGAATAAAAGTATAGCTGATATTGCACGGACTGTTGGTTATGACAGCCAAAGTAAATTTACTGTGGCATTTAAAACATATTTTAAAGTTCTGCCGAAAGAGTACCGTAAAAAATAGGCAGGAGCAGCATCCCCTCCAAACCAAACCATTCTTGAAGAAGATACCATTTCCGGGCATAAAAGAGAAATAAATCAAAGGATTTCATAATCTGATTCAAAATACTCCATGAAAGAAAGATACAATTCTTCTGGACGTTCTGGCAGGTAATCATCAAAACCGGATATATCCTGAACGGTATGGTTGCTGTATTCTATATGCACCTGCCACGATGGTCTGCCCTCTGGTTCTTCTGGCAGCGCCTCCCCCTTTTCTCCCAGATCATCTACATAGATACCTTCCTTCAGAAGAATATCCGTAAAAAAATCATCTCCATCAGGATTCAGGCAATAATCCTGTTCCCACATAAAGATTTCCAGTGTATGCACGATATAGCGCAACAGCTTCGCCATCTTCCCGCCGTCCAGAACAACAGACTGCTCCCCACTGTCTGCATGAAAGTCCGTCATGGTTAGAGTACGGCTTTTTCTGTCAATGGTAAAAAGGCAGTCAGCCATTTCCATATCTCCGTACCTATCGTAAACCTCTGTATGTACTTTAAAAGACAATATATTGATGATAAGCTGCTTTTTCATGGCATTGCACTCTGCATGGGGAAAACATATGTTATAAACCTCCTTTGCCATATC
>JAAWCE010000028.1 GCA_022793065.1 Lachnospiraceae bacterium | reverse complement strand
TGGCCGTCCGCCCTCTCAGGCCGGCTACCGATCGTCGCTTTGGTGGGCCTCTACCCCGCCAACTGGCTAATCGGACGCGGATCCATCGTGTACCGTCTCGGCTTTTCACACTCCTTCATGCGAAGTTGTGCGCTTATGCGGTATTAGCACCTATTTCTAAGTGTTATCCCCCTGTACACGGCAGGTTATCCACGCGTTACTCACCCGTCCGCCACTAAGTTACAATTCACTAGGTTTCATCATAACTCCGTTCGACTTGCATGTGTTAGGCACGCCGCCAGCGTTCATCCTGAGCCAGGATCAAACTCTCATGTTTATTCTTCGTTTCATCCCGCCAGTCTTTCTCTGGCTTTCCTTTTTTACTGCTTTTAGGTCGCTTCTGTCTCCAGAAGTTTGTTCTCTGAAATTCTCTTTTCGGAATTTTCAGGGTTGCATTACTGTTTATTTGTCAAGGTTCTTGTTGTCTCATTACTGTTCTCCGTGACAACTCTGATATCATATCACAGTTTCCAATAACTGTCAACTACTTTTTTAAAACTTTTTTATTTTTTTTGTTTTACCATCTGGAATAAATTACATAACCCCGCGATGGATTTTCATTGTATCATTTAGTATTTTATTTGTCAACACCTTTTTTTATTTTCTTTACAATATTTTGACACTCCCTTTTTTAACAAAAAAACCGCCCGGATTTATCTCCGGTCGGTTTTTCATATATAATATTTCCCAATATATCTTTTCTCATCTTAATTCTTTCAACATTGGTATCTAACTTTTATTATTTACCCCTTAATTTCCCACCACGCCGTTCCATAACGCCTGTATTTCCTGGATGGGAACAAAGCTGAACTCTTCCAACATTTGCTCAATCCAACGCGCCAGATAATTATGCTGATATATCCATGTCAATATGGAACTTTCTTGTGTATATGTCAAAATCCACTGTCCAATTGCTCCAATGTCCATGATCATAATAAAAGCATATATTGTCCATAGAATTAATACAACCTCCACAATGCCGAAGACAATACCTAATATTTTATCTACTAAATGAATAACCGGCAGCTTTGTTACCAGTTTCGCAGAAAAAAACACCAGGCTCAATAAATGGTGTACAATTCCCAGCACACTGAGCAATACTACTGCAACCACCACATTTAAAAACTTCTTATCGTTGTAACTATGCACACCATTTGCAATCAACGCCGCAACCAGGCAAAGCACCACCATTGAAACAAGAGAGATGATTTCCTTCACCATCCCTTTTTTATATCCGTCCACCATTTTGCAGATCACAGCAATCACTACTATAATTAGCATTATATTAATTTTCAGGTTATCCATCCAACTTTTCTCCTTTGCTATCTCAATTGTATTGTGTCTATGGAATCGTCTGTTATCAATAAATATTTATATGTATTCCCCGCCGGAAGCATGAGTCTCACATTCTGTGTAAAATCTCCACTGAATTTTACTATCCCATCCATTGTCACAATCTGACAAGACGTTTCATTATATATTACAAAATAATCTTTTCCGAAAAAAACATCTGTATAATCCATGTCAAAATAAAAAATTCGCTTCTTTGAAGTTGCCGGTTCATAGACATTGAGCTGATAACGATTTTCGTTATTATCCGACATAAATACCAACCCTATATACTTATCACTGTAATATACGGCCTGAATTTCCCTGTCAAGCACATGCTCTTCCTGCGTAACTGGAATATGCGCTCCGGTAAAAATCATCAGTCTGCTGTCGCCCACTGCAAATGCGGTTGTATCATTCATAAACCGCACATAAGGAATCAACATATCCGTATAATTAAACCCACTCACAAGATAATCATTGCGTTCAGCGCCAACCGGACCAAAATTAAAGAATCCAATATTCGTCTTAAGCACACCGGCATCCACATATACATAAGACACACACAGCAACTCTCCATTGGGTGACAAACTGATATCCACAGGATAACCCGACTCATCCATATGTGCCTGGCTGTAGAAAAGAAGTTCCCCATTGTTGTTATAAGTATTAATCCAAGTTACGTCCGTATCTGCCAGCACCGCCGTCACATAGCCTTTTTGCGACACAGCAATATCTCGAATGGGCATGTTTGTCGTAATTTCTCCCAACAGCTTTTCTGAATTGGCCACATAGATACTTCTGCCATTATAATCCCCAATGGCTACGGTATCGCCGTTAATATCCAATTTCACATCTTGTATCTCAAAAGTCTGATTCCAGCGAACATTTCCCATAGCATCGGTGCAATGGGCGCCATCTTTACTATATGACAAAACTGCATTTCCAATTCTTGTATCGGTTATTCCGCTAATCATTTCCCTGCTTACCGTAGCAATAGTCTCATAGTTTGTATAAACATGCCTTTTATATTGGACCAGTACAATTATAATTAAAATCAATAACACAGCCAACATCAGCAAGACCTTATAAAAAGTTGCCATCTTATGTCGTGCAATCTTTTCTTTGTAGCCAAGCTGCGCCTGTTCTCTCTTTTCCTTTTCTTCCAAATAATTTTTAATATCTGCCATAATGCCTCCAAACGCATACCGCCTTGCACTTTGGCCATATAATATCACATTGCAGACATATACTTCGCCGCAGACACATTGCTTCGGATGGCCGCCCAGCCTTTTCCATCTTAAAATTTCCCAGTTTATAATTTTCTGTACACTACACATGCCAAATCAAGCGTTGACACAAAATCCTCATACGTTGTTTTTACATCATAATCGAATCAAAAGTTGACACAATACTTTTTTGTGTCAACATTATACCATAATCCTCCCAATTATGGTAATAAAATTTTCTGTCCTACTTTAATACTGTCCGGATTTGCAATATTGTTGAGGGAACATACTTCCGACACACGGGCGTCGCTGCCATATTTCTGAATACAAATCCCAATCAATGTGTCCCCTCTCTTGACGGTATATGATACCGGCTGAGGGGTTGGCGGCGCTGTAGGTTCCGGCGTCGGCGCCATGGTGGGTTCTATTGTGGGTGCTACGGTGGGTTCCACAACAGGTTCCACCGTCGGCGCTGCAATAGGTTCCACCGTTGGCTCCCCAACAGGCTCACTGCCAGACTCTGTCACCGGTTCCGTTGTAGCCTGCACTGCCATATCGGAAGAAGGCTGCCCGGAAGTCCCCGAAGAAGCGTTTTCTTTTAATATTGCATCATTCAGCTTGTCCTCCGCCACAATCGTCCCTACCTGAACGGAACCATTTGACACTTCCAGCGCATTGTCCCCATGGTCAGGCAACTGCCTTCTGGTCAACTCTTCCCAAAAACGACTTGCCATTGACTGCCAGTCACCCACATTCTCTCCATTTCCCATGGCGGTCAGCCCTGTAACACACAATAAAACAAAAACAGCGGCGGCAGAAAATTTCATTCGTCGAAGTCTTGCCGCTCCGGCAACATTTGCCCCTGTAACGCCGTCCTCTCCTGCAGTCACTTCTCTCTTCTCCGATTGCCTGCCTTTGAATAGAACATTCCCCGAAGCATGTCCACCTTCAACTGCACCAGCACGTCTCTCTTCCTGACGTTTTTTCACAACATTATATTTTTCCTGATCAAACTCTTCCGGTTTCGCTTCCTCCTGTCGCTGATCAATCATATACGCCAACATACTGTCATTTTTTTCATAAAATTGCGCATATCCCTCTATGTACCTGCACACACCCTGTTCACAGATATGAAAGCCTTCCACCATTTCTCCATCCAGCAAGCGATATCCCAGGAACACATAATCCTGAAAATACCTCTTTCGCTGCTTTTCGGCTTCCTGCAAAACTGCCTGGGACAAATGCCGACATTCCTTCTGAAGAAAATTCAGCCTGCCCGCCCCATAAAAAAACAGATATGTTACCCCTGCCTCTTCCTTACGCACACCATACAGCCCCACAGCCATACTCTTATCACGGGCATATTGATTGAGCTGTTTCATATAAGAAATCACATAGTCCTCCACATAGACTTTACAATGCGGATTCGATTCTCCGATTTGTGTAACTATTTTTGGCAATTGCATACCTACACCTCCCATACCGTTTGTCTAATCATATCATCAGTATGAAAGGGTATTTTAGCAATCCTTGTCACGCTAACAGAAGAACTGTTCGACAATCTTTGCAATTTTCGATTCCGATCCCACCCACAATTAACACAAAGATTTCTCACAAGCCCTTTATATAAATTTATAAACAGTCACAGAGTCATATGCCCGACCTTCTCCAAAAACACAACTGGGAAAATCAGATTTATTGGCGCTATCAGGAAAATATTGCGTCTCCAGACACATTCCTGCCCGCGGACCATATTCCGTCCCGCCCTTGCCGGTATGCTTTGTAATAAAATTGCCTGCGTAAAACTGCACCCCCGGCAATGTGGTATAGACTTCCATACATCTGCCGCTGCCGGATGCTTTCACCACGGCAATGCGGTGAAGGCTTCCGTCCCACTGGTCAAGCACCCAGTTATGGTCATAACCGCCTGCAAATTTCAGTTGTTCAAAATCAGCCCCTATCTCTTTTCCTATTTTTTTTGATTTGGTAAAATCCATGGGCGTATCTTTCACAGCCGCAAGTTCTCCAGTGGGAATGGATCCTGCATCCGCCGGAGTATACATAGACGCCCTAATCCAAAGCTCATGATCCTCAATACTCCCGCTGCCCTGTCCTTCTAAATTAAAATATGTATGATTTGTAAAATTAAGAATAGTTTTCTTATCGCTATCACCATGATAGTGAAGCTTCAAACCATTGTCCCCCTCCAGGGAATATGTAATACTGACGCTTTTATTGCCGGGAAATCCCAAATTTCCATCTTCATCTTCAAGTGAAAAGGTGACGCTTTCCTCACCTGAAACCGCCTCCCATAGGCGTTTATGCCATCCCTTCTCCTTATGACTGTGAAGATTATTGACACCATCGTTTACATCCAATTGATATGTGACGCCGTCAAGGGTAAAAGAGGCATTTGCCGTCCGATTGGCATTGGGGCCGATAACCACTCCAAAAAAACTTGCATTCCCCATATACGCCTCACCATTATCATATCCCAGCACCACATCTCCCGGAACGCCGTTTTTATCAGGCACAATTATCCTTACTATGGCGGCGCCAATATTTGTCACCGACACTTGTATTCCGTTTTCATTGGAAATTGTATATAATAAAATCTCTCTTCCATTCGGTGTGTTTCCAAAATGATTCACCACAACTGACATATTTATACCTCCTGCCCGCCTCTGACGGGCACTCATTTCAATATTTGAAAGGTTTCCCTTTTCTTTTGATGTCTCACTTTTCCGTTCGTTTTATGTTGATAATTTCTTCGTCTCCACATTTTTTTATCACCTGCACTGCCGACTTCTAAATCTATCAACGTATATGCTTCCATTGGTGTCTGTGGTCTGGCGCTGCAAAACGGACAATCCGGATCACCACAGGCCTCTTCCAACCATTTATTGCATGAAATACAACACCATGCATCATACCTGTAAATTTGATAAATTGTATTTTGACCACATTCGGAACAGATAGAATCCGAATGTGTACCCAGCTGTTTCCACTTGAAAAGGTTTTTCCGATATTTCAGATAATTTTTTCTGCTTTTCATAATTCTGTCCGCCCCTCCAGGGCACGAAAAAGCGTTACTTCATCTATGTACTCTAAGTCTCCCCCCACCGGTACACCGCTGGCAATTCTTGTAACCTTAACGCCCAGGGGCTTTATCAGCTTTGCAGCGTACATAGCGGTGGTCTCTCCCTCTAAGCTAGAGTTGGTGGCAATGATCACCTCTTCCACCTCTTCCTGCAGCCGTTCCATTAACTCTTTCAATTTAATTTCTCCCGGCCCAATGCCCAGCATAGGAGAAATGGCGCCATGCAGCACATGATATACGCCTTCGTACTTGCCTGTTTTCTCATACGCAGCTAAATCCCTGGTGTTTTCCACAACCATAATCAATTTGTGGTTGCGGTTTTGATTGGCGCAGACAGGGCAAATTTCTCTGTCCGTCAGAGTATAACATTCCTTACAATACCGGACATTTTTCTTTGCCTCAATTATGGATGCCGCCAGACGTTCCACTTTATCCTGGGGCATATTAATCAGATGAAATGCCAGACGCTGCGCCGATTTACTGCCAATACCGGGCAACGCCGACAATTCTTCTATCAGTTTATTGATATGTCCGCTGTATAAATCCATCAGAAAGGTAAACCTCCCAAACCGCCTGTCATTTTCCCCATCAGTTCCGCGCTGGCATCTTCCGCCTTGCGCAGCGCCTCATTGACAGCCGCCACAACCAAATCCTGCAGCATCTCAATATCCTCCGGGTCCACTACTTCTTTGGACAATTTAATACTGAGAATTTCTTTCTTGCCGTTTACCACGGCTTCCACTGCGCCGCCGCCTGAAGCCGCTGTAAATTCTTTTATTTCCAGTTCTTTCTGCCCTTCTTCCATCTGACGCTGCATTCTCTGTGCCTGCTTCATCAGATTACTCATATTTCCAGGCATAGCGCCTCCGGGAAAACCTCCACGTTTTGCCATAATTTTTATCCTCCTGACTTAAACTTTTGCAGATGCCCTGCCTTATATTCCATATCCAGCGCTTTCCGGCCAGATTTTTTCTCTTTTCATTTCTGCCGCACATTTCAAAGGTCAAGGCAGATTGCCCCTTCTATTCAGCCTCGTCTTCCTCTTCTTCAATATCCATCCGAACCACTTGAGAGAGATCTACATAATTATGCCGGAATTCCTGTTCCCCCTGAACTACCTGTATATTCACTTCTATCTTTTTACCGGAAAAATCAGATAGCAACGCCTCAAGCTGTGACTGATTCTCAGGCTTTTTAAAATAATCCGACGCCGGACCATCTTCCAATATCACCATCAGCTTACAGTCCCCGTCCAGACTGAGTTTCGCAGATCTCAAATGAGTCCTCATGGGATTACTGGCACTTCCTGCCACCATCTCCCACTTTGCCACAATCTGTTTCAAATCCTCCGGAACCGCTTTGGGTACTTGGGGTTTCACCTTCGGTTGTACCGGTTCGGATCCTCCGTCGTTGAAACTCCTATTCTCCACCACTACGCCATTTTCTATCTTTTCTTCCACCTGACGAATACGGTCAATCAACGCATCCTGCCCTGTCTCCATCTGTGGTTTGCATAGTTTAATTAATGCCACTTCCACCAAAATACGCTTTTGAGCGGCATATCGTATCTGTCCTGACAGTTCAGAAAAAATCCTGATATATCGGATTATTTTTTCCATATCAGCCATAGCAGCTTCTTCTTTTAAGCGGTTTAAATTATCTGTGGACATGTCAATTACTTCTTCCAGACGATCGGAAGCCTGCACCAGCATCAGATTACGCAAATACCATGTAAAATCCGTAACAAACTGCGTCAGTTCTCTGCCCTGCATGACGATTTCTTCCAACAGCCCCACGCAGCCCAGCACATTTCTGTCCAGAACATAACGCAGCAAGCTGCTGAAAACCTCAGTGTCCACCGCCCCCAGCACATCCAGCACCTTGTCATACGTCAATTCCTGCCCTAAATGAAATGCAATACATTGATCCAACAGGCTCAGCGCGTCACGCATGGAGCCATCTGCAGTCTTCGCAATATAACGCAACGCCTTTTCTTCTACCGGTACGTTTTCCGCCGCTGTCAGCTCTTGCATCCTGTTTGCGAGACAATCAATGGAAATACGTTTAAAGTCATATCTCTGGCACCGTGACAGAATGGTTACAGGTAACTTATGTACCTCTGTGGTGGCCAGAATGAAAATCACATAGGAAGGCGGCTCTTCCAATGTCTTCAGCAACGCATTAAAAGCCCCTATGGAAAGCATATGCACTTCGTCAATAATATAAACCTTAAATTTGCCTTCTGCCGGAGAATAGGAAACTTCTTCCACAATTTCCCGTATATTATCCACGCCATTGTTAGACGCGGCGTCAATTTCTATTACATTCATGCTGGCTCCCGCGGCAATGGCGCGGCAAATACGGCACTCTCCGCATGGGCCGTCCTGGGAAGGATTTTCACAGTTCACCGTTCTGGCCAAAATTTTTGCCACAGAAGTCTTTCCCGTCCCCCTGGTTCCCGTAAACAAATACGCATGACCTATTCTTCCAGCCTTCAACTGATTTTTCAATGTTGTCACTATATGCTCCTGCCCCTTAACATCCGCGAATGTACTCGGACGGAACTTTCGGTATAGCGCCGTATAAGACATAATTTATCCCATGCCTTTCCGCAGCTCATATCATAATGATACAAGCTCTGATTTATAATTGCGGACCGGAATTTGCCGGACCGGTCTATTATTAATTGCCAAATGAGATCCCCAGCAATTTTGCCTCCTGCACAATGGTTGCATCCGGTGATATTGCTTTCAGCTTGCCAGCCACCTCTTCCAGCGGAACGCGAACTACTTCACGATTCTTATACCCTACCATAAAACCAAACTGCCCGTCCAAAATCAACTTGCCGGCCTCCGCACCCAGACGGCTTGCAAAAACGCGGTCGTAAGGACAGGGGCTTCCGCCTCGCTGCATATGTCCGGGAACCGTCACACGCACCTCTCTTCCCGTCTTTTTCTGGATTGCCGCAGCCACCTCATAAGATACGGAAGGATGTGGATTTTTCTCCATCTTTTTCCTGAATTCTTTTTTGGAAAGTTTTGCGTCTTCCTTGGAAATCGCTCCTTCTGCCACTGCAATTATGGTAAACCGGCTTCCTTTTTTATCCCGTTCCTCAATCTTGTCCACCACTTTATTAATATCATATGGAATCTCTGGAATTAATATAATATCCGCGCCTCCTGCCATACCGGCGTTCAATGTCAGCCACCCCACCTTATGCCCCATGACTTCCACTATGAACACCCTGCCGTGAGAAGCCGCAGTGGTATGGATATAATCAATGGCATCCGTGGCAATATCCACAGCGCTTTGGAACCCGAAAGTCATATCCGTTCCCCACAAATCATTGTCAATGGTTTTAGGAAGCGTAATAACATTAAGTTCTTCCTGACGCAGCAAATTCGCCGTCTTATGGGTACCGTTGCCGCCCAAAATCACCAGGCAATCAAGCTGTAACTTATAATAGTTCTGTTTCATGGCATCCACCTTATTCAAACCATTTTCATCAGGGTCCTGAATTGTCTTAAAAGGTGTCCGGGATGTTCCCAAAATGGTGCCTCCCTTTGTGAGAATACCAGAAAAATCCTTTCCTGTCAGCATCCTGAACTTGCTGTAAATCAATCCCTTATACCCGTCCAAAAAGCCATAGATTTCCACCTCTTCCGAACTGTTCAGCAGCGTCTTCACAACCCCTCTCATAGCGGCGTTTAATGCCTGACAATCTCCGCCGCTAGTGAGCATACCAATTCTTTTCATGTTTCTTTTCCTCCTTTATGATTGATTTCATAATATCTAATAAGAATATTACCCTTTCTGATCAAATTTTGCAACAATTACAGAAAAAACTATTTCACCTATTGCAAAATTTGAACAGATATTATAAAATAAGAACGGTCAAACATATTGCCCAAAAACGAGAAGGAGAGTTATCGAAGCGGTCATAACGAGCTGCACTCGAAATGCAGTTGTCCTTTATTGGGCACGTGGGTTCGAATCCCACACTCTCCGCTTTTTAAAGCCTGTATCTATAGGCTTTTTTATTTTCAGACAAAAATCACATTTACCAGAATACCATCAGCTCCTCCCTTTCTGGGCTGTCCTCTGTTATGAGTAAGCGTCTGCAAACCAAACAACAAAAAACAGACCTGCTATTCTATCAAAAACAAGCAGGTCTGACGATCCCTCATACATTTTTAAATTTCGCATGAAATTATTCCATTCGGATACATGACGCTAACCCTGGCACCATTTCTTGCACTGCTCAATTCTTGCCCCATTGTCACTTTGTTCCATATCATAAGCAAACTTATGTAGTAACTCACAGACAAAATTGTCACATTTTCCGCAATGCTCCCGCCCTTTTGTTTCGCTGCAAGACTTCACGGGACAGCTATCCCCCCAAAACGGCTTGTCCATATCCACACAGCCCTTGCATCCCATCTTTTCTCTAAACTCACATTCACTGCACAACAGTCCGCATCTTGACTCTACCATACGATTGCACCTCCAAATTTGATACCTCCAGTGTATCACAGAAAACGTGACAGCAGTATGTCATGTTCCTTTTTATTCCACCATATGGCACCAATGTATGATATTTATGTCAATCTCTGTGGTTTCTTAGAATGTTTTCCGCCTGTTCCCTCCTGTCGTCACGAAGCCTTAAAGGTTCCAGTATTTCTACCTTATCTCCAAAGCTGAATATCCATGAGCGCATATTTTCGTAACTTACAAAATCACATTCCAGCAATAACTTTCCCTGCTCTGTCACACTGTAGCAATCAACTCCATATTCCTCTATCAAACGATACTTTTCATCCGAAGAAAACAGCGCTTTCAGGTGAAAGGATTTGTTGGAAAAATAATCGTCAAACTCCATTTCTTCCTGTGGTATTTCCCGCGGAATAAACTCTTTGCCGTCAATCTCCACATTCCACAACCGATTCAGCTTAAAAAGCCTGTATGCCTCCCTGTGAAGGCAATAGCCGAACACATACCAGGAAGACCATCGAAATATCAAATGATATGGCTCAATCTGTCTTCTACATTCACCCTTTTCATAATAATACATAAAAGAAATACATTGTCTTCTCTCAATTGCTGTTTTTATCATTTCTATTTTCTGAGTTAATGGCTTTTGATAATGGGAAGCAAGATCAATCACAATAACTCCCCCATCAATTCGAGTATGTTTGCCTGCCAGTTTTTCAGTCATCCTATGAAAATAAGATGCGTGTGATATACTGTCTATTCCCTTCAATCCATACAATACCGCTTGTATTTCATCTTTCTCCAAAAGGGTCTTATCTATTTTATAACTATCCGAAATAGAAATTCCACCTCCGCTTCCCTGTACGGTAATCACAGGAATACCGGCTCTGCAGAGATCTTCAATATCTCTGTTAATAGTGCGCCGTGACACCTCAAAACGTTCCGCAAGTTCAGGGGCCGTGACTTTTTCTCTCTGTAGGAGTATTGTTATAATGCCAAGCAAACGGTCTATTTTCATAATGGCTCCCCAATTTTATGTCTTATTTATCGTACGTTACATTTTAACGCACAAAAGCACGCATTACAACAAAAAACATCACAATTGTCGAAAAATTTGCAAAATTGTTATGAAAAAAATCTTGACAATGTGGTATACTTGTGATGTTATAATTTGATTTGTTACTTTTTCATAAGGAGAATGTTCTATGCTGATCTACATATGTGAGGAGTTAGAAAATGACATTCTACAGTTAAAGCATTTTCTATCTACCTTTTTTCAGGAAAAAGGAGTAAATCTTGAGGTGGTCTCTTTTTCCTCCGGTGAAGAATTGTCTGAGCATGACAGACAGTCAAAACGACAACCGGACCTTTTATTCCTCAACTATCACTTTGACAGCAAAAACGGAATTGAGACGGCAAAAGAACTACAAAATATGGGCTATCAAAGCGCCATAATCTTGACCGTTTCCTCTGAGGAAACTTTTACACCTGCAGAAGATATCAAACCTCTCTATTACCTTTGGAAACCTTTTGATTATTCGCATTTCATACACATAATGGAGCAATACTGCAGCATCACACAAAAGAAACAACAATATTTTTCGTTTATTCGTAAGAAAAAGGAAATATCCATTCCCTTTGCAGATATCTTATTTTTTGAAACGGGCCTGCCGCACACTGTCATTCTACACACAATTTCTGAAAATGTAGTTTTCAGGGGCGCACTTTCGGAAGTTGCGGATTATTTCCATAATGTTGATAACTTTCTGCCCGTTGGCCGCAGTTTTGTCATCAATTTGAATCACGTAACCGGCCGGCTGAGAAATGACCTGATTATGTCAGATGGTTCAATTGTACAAATTCCTCTTCGGAAACAGGAAGATGTACTACAAGTGGTAAAACATTGGAAAAAAGAGGAAACGCCTTAACATTCATAATTCTTTCCCCTAATGATAAATTTCAACAATCCCATTTGCCCTTGCACCAGGGCGGCAGTGTTGCCTTTCAGGCAAACCTTCAAAGACGACACTGCACGGCTGCACAGGCTGTTTCCCGTTCTTCTCCATCAGCTTAAAACACTTGTCTATTAAGGAGACCTTAACCAAGGGAATTATTCCGTCCCACCATACACCCCTTTAAACGCACGATATGTTCTTGCCATCCCTTCTGCCAAACTTGTATAAACAATTCCCAATTCTCTCTTTCCTTTCTCATTGGAACATAACTCCGTTTCCTCCGCCGTCACCGGAAACGGAAGCGGTATCCCCTGATTCTGAGCCTGTGCCGCAGTAACCGGTAAAACGTTCATTTCCACATCCGCCGCATCTCTCAGCACTTCAAAAAAAACATCATACGTAACCACCTGATCCTGGCACAAATTATATGCCTGTCCATAAGCTGATTCCTTTAGAAGACACTTTATCACGGCATTGGCAGCATCTTTCACATATACAAACTGAAAGGCGCCGTCTGCATCTACAATGTGAGGCAGTATATGCTTTTGTACCATCATACCAATGTATGATGATTCCCTGGGCGCGTAATTATAAGGCCCATATAAAACAGCCGGTCGTAAAATCGTATACTGCATACCTCTTCGGCCACATTCCTCCATCACTTCCTGTTCAAGAGTTACTTTTCCCGCAATATAACGCCCTGCTTCTCCAGGAAACATTCTATATTCCAAAGGTGCACTTTCGTCCTTCCTCACCTTTGCAATTCCGTCTCCGGCAATTCCCTCTTTTCCATTCCATTCATCCTTCCTGCCCCTCTCATAAACATCCACCGTACTGATAAAAATATATTGTTTCACTTTCCCCGGCATATTCCGAAGAACCGTGGCAATATCCCCTTTTTCATACCCGCAGAAATCAACGATGACATCAAAATCTTCCTTACAAGACTGCCACAATTTCTCATCTCTTCTGTCGCCTGTAAGTTGTCTCACCCCCATGTCTGTCATAGAATATGTCCCCCGGTTGACAACGGTAATCTCATGGTCCTTTGCTGCAAGCATCACAAACACCCTACCATAGAAATAGCTTCCACCTATGACTAATATTTTCATTTGCTCTGAACCTCCCTATCAGAAAACTATAGCTGTTATTCCTCTTACCTAGACATTTATTACATTTAGTGTTATATTATTTACAGTAATCGTAATAAAAAACATTAAAGCATAGACATATCGAAAGGTATCCCATGAAAGATAACGTTAAAGGCGGCGCGCTGACCGAAGTAACTTTTTACATTCTGCTTTCACTCTACTGTCCCAGACACGGCTATGCCGTAATGCAGTTTATCGAAGAAAAGACAAACGGACGATTAACCCTAGGCGCCGGCACGCTTTATGGAGCGTTAAATACATTACTGAAAAAAGGCTGGATTGCGCCCAAAGACGCCTCCGAGCCTGGAAAACATAAAATAAAACGAAAAAAGGAATACCTTATTACGTCCCTGGGTAAGGAAATTGCAGAAAAGGAATTATGCAGGCTAAAAAAACTTGTCATAACCGCCGAAGAAATCATCACTTTATCTTAAATGTGTTCTGCCCGGATCTGCAGTATATAATGCTGATAAATCTTAGGGAAAAATGTTATGTTTTTCTGCCGAAATCCTGAAAAATCTATCTTCTGACCCACTTGCCGAACAAGGTTTTCTTATAGTTCAGTAGCGCTTCTTTTGCGGGAACATAATCTTTTGCCTTGTTAAGATACTCCACACCCTTCTTAATATCCTCCGGCACGCCCATGCCTTCCGCATATATCATCCCCCTGCCATAGTTAGACAAATCCGAAGAATACCCAGCTTCATCAAACAGCTTCTTTGCCATAGACGGGTCTTGCTGACAGCCATACCCAAAGAGATAACAAATCCCCAACATGTCATTCCCCCATTTATTATCGCGGGAATTGGTATGTGTAAAAAATTGTACTGCCTTGACATAATCCTGCGCAATTCCATCCTGTCCCTTAAAATACAGTTCTCCCGCCTTATTATAACATCCAAGATTCTCCTGGTCAGGCAGCCCCTTTTCATAGCAAGACATTGCGTAAGGAATATCTTTGCGGACTATTTTTCCTTCCTGATAGGCATTTCCCACCTGATACCAGGCCGTCAGTTCTCCTTTTCGGGCCGCACTCTCACAATAACGCAGCCCTTCCATTTCCCGTCCGGGCTGTTTTATCAGCTCCGTACCATAAATCCTTTCCCACTCCGGATACCCTAATTCCGCTCCCAATTTTACAATTTCCACAGCCTGGGCCGGCTGAGGTTCCACCAATCCCTCTTCTCCATACTGATAGAGATGATGAATGTTTTTACCTGCAAATCCCATACCGCCGCGGAAAGCTTTCAAAAACCATGGAATACAGGCCAGTGTACTTTCCCTTAAATACGCGCCGAACGCCTCTTTGCTGGGGAAGTCTTCCATATGTTTCTCTTCAATTTCTACAATATCCAACCAAAAGTATGTATTGCCAATCATATTCTGACAAAACAAACAACCATCCTTCGCCTTCTGACAGACAATATCCCATGCTTCTTTCAGGCTTCCAAACGGCATCTTCTCTTGCATTTCAGGCGTAAACATCCCACATCTCATTGAACCCAAAACGCCTATGGCGCTGCCCTGAAGAATACTTTTCCGAACATATGTCTCCGCCTTATGGTCATCTGCCTGAAACGGATGATACTTCCAACTGTACTGCGATCCGGAATGGCAACGGGATAAAATATATGAAGCATCCCCATCCCCGGCTTCCGCTGCCTCTGTCAAAGGTCCTATCACCTTTGCCGCACGTTCGTTGTCATAGCAATAATAAATATCCGCTATGGCCTGTTCCACAACATCACTGAAATATTTTCCCATACTATCTGTCTCCTTATTTTAACTTTATCATGCGATACCTTTTATCATACTATTTTCCCATTTCTACACTTATGTAGGGGTATCCACATCATCCCATTCAGCATCCCCAAAGCGAATCATCCAGTTCAGTGCCTTATGTCTCTCCTGTACCACTCCATGATCCAACCCTGCCGGTCCTCTCATTCGGTGAATCCGTGCGTCCACTGCCGCCCAATCCATACGGTAAATTAAATCTGCCTTATCAAATATTTCTCCTGGAGTGCGCATAACCGTTTTCTCACAGATTTCCTCAATGGAATTGAATTCTTTCATATTCCTCACCATCAAAGGTACATCGCAGATTCCCAATGGGTCGTTCCACTCTGTCAGTCCCAATACCCATTCCATCACATACAGATTTTCATACTGCCATGAATACTGGATTTTTGTCTTTTCCTCCGGCCCATCATCCCTTAAGTACGCCAATTCTTCCGGGCTTAATATTTCTTCCAAATTCGTTATTTTATAGTTTTCCATTACATGCCCAATAAATTCTCTGGCCTCTTCCACACTCAAATTCTCTTCCGGGTTCAGCATAGCCTCGGAATACAAGGAAACCACCATCAGCCCTAATGCTCTGCGCACCACTTCCTCCTTGCTTCGGACAGATACCATATCATCATCCTGATTCAGCGGAAGTTCACACACATAAATCCCTTTGTCAAAAAGGTATTTCATATTTCTATTTCTTCTGTCTTTTTGCTTGTGGGTACATTCTGCCATATATTCTGGAACTTCCTCCAAAACAAAAGGAAAATAAGATTCCAGATCGCTATTGCCATTGCCGTCAAAAATAACCACACCTTTTTCATTTACTACGCCAAGGGCCTCCGTGCCCTGCTCCGCTATAAGCACTCCGCCCACGTCTTCCGTCATCCCCCACATAATATCCTTCACTTCATTCACATCATACTGCAAATCCACATGGGAATCTTTTGCTTCCAGCTGAATGTAAATATACGCCCGCGCCTTCTGAATATGATGGCAAAGGTTGATTTTAATATCATCATCACAACTCTGCACCTGACAAAAATAGCCGCATACCACATTTTTCTGACTCTCTATAAACTTCTTCTCTTCTTCTCCCATGGAAGGCAATAATATGGAAATGGATACGTTACATTTATTGTTGCCAACCTTTACGGCGTTGCCCTCTTTTGCTCTTTCCAGTCCAAAGCTATCACTGATGGCATTTCTTATTTTTTCCAGGTCATTCTCCATACTGAATATGACCATAATCTCCTGTTGCGGCGTATTCTTTGCCGACTTCTTTTTCGCTTCTTTCTTTTGTTTCATTATTATTCCAGTTCCGTCTCTTCTCTACAGCGCCCTTTCTGGGAAGTTATTTCACCCGTATTCTCGGCTGAAATAGCTTCCAGGCGCTTCCGTTACGAGACTGTTTTTATTTTTATTCCAGTTCCGTCTCTTCTCTACAGCGCCCTTTCTGGGAAGTTATTTCACCCGTATTCTCGGCTGAAATAGCTTCCAGGCGCTTCCGTTCCGAGACTGTTTTTATTTTTATTCCAGTTCCGTCTCTTCTCTACAGCGCCCTTTCTGGGAAGTTATTTCACCCGTATTCTCGGCTGAAATAGCTTCCAGGCGCTTCCGTTCCGAGACTGTTTTTATTTTTTTCCAGTTCCGTCTCTTCTCCACCATATTATCCAATAATAGATTTCAGGTGATTTCTTCCAGCCCCTTGCAGTATGAATTGGTTCCGTTGCGGGCATCAAACTTCTCCGCCACTTCTTTCGCACGTTTCCAGTGAAATTGGTACAAATCTTCAATGCGATATTTTCCGTTCTCCTGATACAGCGGAAAATCAGTGTCAAAAGAAATCTTGATAAAGTTCCCTTTTCTCACCTTCTTAAGCTCTCTGAAAAAGATACATGCGCTTTTATTATTTTCATAAATATCTGCCGGACACCTCTCTTCCATCCAATCTTTCCAGCATTTCTTGTAAATTTTTAGGGCTTTTCCTATATCTACACAAGCATAGCCTTTCAGGAAATCATCCCAGCACTCGAACTCCCTCTCTCCATTCATATAACGCTCCAGCAAACGACTATATTCCACAAACTTCCCATAGTCCTCATGTCTAAGATAATAGTGCAAAAAATGCTTTTTCAGCCGCAGCCATGCTCTATTTTTCTCTTTCGCACTACATATCAGAGAGTAATTCTCAATCTCCTTAGAAAGCTCCTTAGCTTTTTCCAAATTATCCTGCTTCAGATAATACTCAATCTCCAGATTCCGCTCACATGCCTTGCAATTACAGTTACCATCATGGGGCAGCCTGTAAAATTCAGCAAAAGCCTCATCACTTCTAGGATCATCCATATTGTCATAAAAAGAATAGATATACTCATAATACGGACGTAAGTTATATCCAAAGGCAATGCAGCGCCGTTTATAATCTTCAAAAAAACGCTGGCAGTCTTCCATAGAAATCTGATAAAAGCTTCCACAGTCCTCCAACAGCCACTTATATATCCACAATACATGATCATAACTGTTGCGATATCCCCTGTTAAACTGGGTGGTAGGCGCGTCCGGATTACGGTCCGCCAAAGAAAGCATCTCTGGAAACATTACTACCATATCCAAATCATCCCCATAGAATGTTGACTCTTCACAAAATTGTGTACGAAAATATATCTGATACGAAATATCCTTATGTTCGTCCGCCGCTTCTATGGCCGCACGTATTCCGGCCATCCTGGCCTTTCCATGCTCCATTTCCCTATACTTTTGCCGCAGAACTACAGGGTTGTACATAAACGCTCCTCCAATCCCTTCCGATAACTGTCCGCTCCATTACGATTGTCAAATTTCTCCGCCAGATCTGCTGCTCTTTTATAATAAAAATCATATAATTTAGGGATACTGTACAATCCGCTTTCCTCATATAACGAAAACGTATGATCCAAAGGCAGTTTGACCATCAGTTCGCTCTTCACCGGATTTTCCGCCGCTTCCTTGCTTTTCCTCAGTTCTCGGAAAAACCGACAAATATTAATACACGAGTAATATTCATTTGACGGATTTCGACAATTCTGCCATTCCTTCCAGTGCTCCTTATATATTGTCAACGCCTTCCCCAAATCCGAATACGCATAACAGGCAAGAAAATCATCCCAACATTCATACTCCGTCTCATTTTGCAGATTCCGCTCCATCATTTTGCAGTATTCTAACGCTTTGTCAAACTCCTCCTTCTTCATATAATACTGCATAAAATATTTTTTTAACCGTAGCCACGCAGCCATCTTCTCGGCGCAGGTGAGCGTAAAATCTTCAATCTCCTTAGACAATGCCACCGCTTTCTCCATGTCTCCCTGATTCATATAAAACGCAATCATCGCATTCCGTTCACAGGCTTTACAATCGCTGTTTAAGTCCCGTGGCAGCTTTTCAAATTCATGAAATGCCCACACTGACTTTTCCTTGTCAATGTACTTATAAAATTTATACATTGCATGATACCATGTTTTCAGATTGAACCCATGCCGCAAAAACCGTTCCTTTGCATCCTCAAAAAATTTCAGACAATCTTCCATAGGAATCTGATAAAAAGATACACAACTTCCCAATATCCATTTATAAATCCACAGCACATGATCCACACTATTCCGATATATATATCTGTCAAACACTGTTACTGGCGTCTCTGGATATTTATCCGCCAACGCCAAAACTTCCGGAAATACCACCATCATATCCATGCTGTCTCCATAAAAACAGGATTCATAACACATGTCCATACGGAAATACATTTTGAACGGAATGTCATTGTGTTGATCCGCCTCTGCCGCCGCAGCACGAATAGCAGACAGTCTGGCCTTACCATGCTCCATTTTATCGTAAATATTCTTCATCTTTTTTGGATCATACATCGGAAAGCCCCCTTTCCATTAAAGTCATAATATTACGATTCAACATCCCCATCTCATTATTATGGAGCGAAAATCCGCCGATTTGCAATGCTTGTACATATAAGATTTCCACAAAAACCTTCCCGTCCTTCTCTTCTTCACAACCGGCCAGCTTTCGTACCAAAGGATTATTATAGTTAAAATACAAGGTAGCGGCCCTCTCGTTGGACAAGTCCGAAGCAAAAGCATCCAGCATATTGAAAAACAACGAATTAGATTGCGCTCTGGAACTTGCAATCTGGCGCCTTAGCAATGTATTTTCATCCATCAGGTAAAACGTGGGCAGATGATAGGGTGAAAAATATTTCAATTCTGCCTTACAATCATATGGCTTTAAAATGCGATTGGCCATTTTCAGGAATTCAAACCCCTCGTCCTGATCTTCCGGTGATAAATCTTTCATCAAATCTTCAACAGCCCAGTCTTCTACAGCGCTGACTTCAATCTGGTACATTGCCCCCAAACGTTTCAGCAAATCCAGGGAATGTACATAGGACACATTAATTAACTGCTTATCCTGTGCAAAAAACAATTGAGAAAGCTGTTTATATTTCTCTTCCGTAGGCGCATAAATCAACGGTTCCCCGCATGTTCTAAGATCATATCCCGATTTACTGCCCCTGGTAGTTTCAAACATAAAATAATCCGCCAATGTGCCGAACAACTTAGGCGTTGCCAATGCAAGCGACATGAGGGTCAACTGATGAATCTGGAAGAACTGCCGGAACCGTTCCGGTTCATTTTCCGCCAAATCCGCAATATACCCCGTCAGGCAATCCTCTATTACCTCTTTTGCGGCTTCCAGCACTTCATCCACATAAAATCCCTCTCTGGAGGCAGTGGGTCGTAAATCCGTAGCATTCACAATACATTTGGTAAATACTGCCCAGTCAGGAATCAGATTGTCCCCTTTTTCCGTAAGCAGCATATTTTTTAAATAAATTCTATGACTCACTCTGGCTGATGGTAACACCGGGAATTTTCTGATATAAGCCACACCGGATACATTGCCTTCCTCAGACTGGAAAGGCACACAATCGAAAAACTGTTCGTCAAACATCATCTGACCGAACAACAACAATTCTTGTTGGTTGGTACTTCTCCCCTCCCAGGGCAAATACGTTGGATTAATCTGCCGCTCTGCCCCATCCTGACAAATCATTATCGGAAAAGGTAAAAGCAATCCATAATAAGTGATTAATTCTTCAATTACTTTCTTGGTAAAATATGATTCCATTCCGGGCTTTGCCAAAAGTATCACGCTAGTTCCACAAGCGCCCCCCTGTAGCCGCCCCACGTCCGAACTATTCTCTTCTACCTTCTTTATATTATAAGTTCCGTCCGGTTTCCCACACCATTCCAAAATCGGTCCTTCTTTATCTTTCCAGGAACGGGTCAACATCCTTATTTCGTCTGATACCATAAAACAGGACAACAATCCGATGCCGAATCGGCCGATATAATCCGTCTCTATCCTGCCATTCTCCAGATTACGTTTGGACGACTCGCCTATGATAGCAAGAAATTGATGAATTTCCTCTTCCGTAAGCCCTTGTCCATTGTCTGAAAATATTAGACTTTTTCCTTCTTCAATGTCCAGGGTAATACATCCATAGTCCCTTTTTCCCTCTAAAGTGTCATCCTCTGTCCCATGAGCGCAATCTTGCCCACTCTCAAGCTTTTTCCTTCCAGTAATGGCATCCACTCCATTTTGCAGCAATTCTCGAATATACACATCGGGACTGCTGTAGAGATGATCCGACAGTATTTCAATCATCCCTCCCAGGTTTACTTTAAAACGATAATCCTCCATCTGTCCACTCCTCCTATGACTCATTGTACAATGCCCAATTGTTATTATTATACTGCAAAACTTTCGTTCTGTACAGAAAAACGTATCATAGCAACAATTGAATCTAAAGGTAATGCAGGGCCAGTCCCATATCCATGTTCATATGATACAAACGGTAATGATTGATTGGAATTGAGCAGAACCATGTTATATGAAATAATTTTCCTGAACCATATCATGTTGGAAATAGATAGAATGGAACCACTGTGTTATATAATAGAATTACGTGAGTCAAAAAACAGTACAGCATTATAATACTACTGACTTCAAATATTGTCTTAGATGCAAAAAAATTATCTATTTAGACGGTTTCCTTGATAATCTGACTAAGTTTTTAAAAAATCAATGAAATACTCCAGAAATATCTTTTCTACTACTTATTGCCATCATCAAAAATTTTTTAACTTTGATTCAAGATTGACATATTGTATAAACAATTTTTACTCGCACGCCCCACACGGAGCGTGACCAACAATGCAAACAAATATTCCTATGAATTTCGTAAGCCAAAAACTATTAGCAGATTGCGATACTTTACTATTTTCCCAAAGTAAAACGCCTGTTTTCTTTGCCAGTTCTCTTGCCGCCAGAGTAAAAGTATTGTTTGTCATAACCACTGCCACATCGCAATTATAATATTTTGCTCCAGCAAATGCTTCTTGTACCGCATGATTTCCAACAGGGGAAGTATAATATTTGCATTGTATACCATACTTTTTCCCTCCACTGTAAGCAATAACATCTATTCCTTGGTCGCCACTCCCTTTTGTGACTTGCACTTTTGAGAACCCTTTATTTTTAATATTTTTGCACATTGATATTCATATTGATGTCCGTCCATTCCCCTACCTCCTAAAATCTTACAATATTCCACATTATACCATAAAACTTAATATTGGGGAAGATGACAAAAAATCTATATTCCGTCAATACCAAAATAGAAAAAAGGCAGAAAATTTTCATTCCCTGCCCCATAACACTAACTATTTGCTTTTTCTATCATGCTATTCAGCTTGTCCCTATCCCATAGCTTCACACCCAACGCCGCCGCTTCTTCTTTTGCTTGCGCTGTGAAATAGCGGTTTGTAAGCACAACAGCAATATCTTTATGATATAGGCTTTTCCCCGTATGCGCTTGCTGTACTGTGGCATTTCCAATATT
Source organism: Lachnospiraceae bacterium (assembly GCA_022793065.1). Lineage (GTDB taxonomy): Bacteria > Bacillota > Clostridia > Lachnospirales > Lachnospiraceae > Acetatifactor. The sequence goes on along the minus strand of JAAWCE010000028.1, from coordinate 2,427 downwards.
AGAAGAATAACATTTGCATTGTATAGCGTATGTAATACCGTCTTTTTCTGCTAATATGTCAATCCCATGGTCGCCGCTACCTTGAGTAACTTCCACGGTTTCAAATCCATTCTTTCTCAACAAATCAGCGCAATAATATTCAAAGTCATGCCCTTCCATGTAGTCGAATTTATCATTGTATAATGAAATTCTTTCTGTTTGATAATCTGTTTCTGTATTCCTTAACATTTCTGTTTTAAGACGATAATTTTCAACAATTTTTTCATACTCCCTCTTGTTAACCAATATTTTTCTTGGACGTGTATCAAATTCTTCACTAACAACGCCCATTTCTTCTAAAATGTTCATTATTTTCATCGCCCTATTAAATCCAATCTTAAAAGTTCGCTGTAACATTCCAATAGCGGCTTTATTTTACTCAATTACTAATCTACCTGCGACAATAACATAACAATCTAATTCATCTAATCCTCTGTTCTGTGCCTTATACTCAAAGTTATCTTGATGAATTTCGGAAACTCTCGTTACAGTTTCCTCTTGCACGATATTTTTGTCTTTCTTCTGAAAATAATCAAATATTCCCATAATCTTCCCACCTTTCACAATACCTACAACATACCATATTTTGGCAGAAATATCCATATAACGCAAAAAAGTCAAGCACTTTTTTCAAATTTTTAATCTCATGGGAAAATGTAGAATTAAGCAGAAATTCGTGATATAATATTTTCGTTGCCGCCCCGATACCCGACAACGGGAGGAGGTGTTTTCATGGAAATACTTATCACTTTTCTTGTGACTGTTGCGGCAGGTGTGGTTTGCCACCTCATCAGCAAATGGCTAGACAGGCACGATAAGGGCAACGAATAGCCTAGTGGGTGCTTTGCCGCTATAAAAGAAAAGAAGAATCCCCGGACTGTGTTGCACCACGGTTCGGGGATTTCGTTCTTCGTTCACATGGAACTTATCACTTTTCTTTGCCTACTGGCATTATAGCATATGCAGATTTTCCTTGCAAGATGTATTTTCATCCAAAAGAAAAAGGCACAGCCATAAGCCATGCCCCCCGCAGTCAACCGGAATTGAACCGATGTCTCGTCAATTGACGTGCTCTGCCCGCCTAAACTATTTTCCGCTGACAAAAAGTGCCCGGATTTGAACCGGGGTCCGTGCGTTGATAACGCTGCTTCTCCCTCGTGAGCTACTACTTTTTGTTTAAGTGATTATACCATAGTTCGTAAACTCTCTCAACCATTTTTTTCGGTAGTAAGATTTGATGCTCCTTTAGGACCGTCATTTTCAAAATGTATATAACCATGATGGGTATGTGGCTGCATCTTTTTGTGTTGATGGTCTAAATCAATAGACTTTACTCTTTTGTTAGATGTGTCAAAATACATTATTGATAACAAGTCGTTCCCACCAACTGTAACATATACCCTTCCGGGAGTCATTGTTTCCATAAGTGTTTCTGATGTGCGATCGGTTTTGGTAACAAATTTTATATTTCCGTCTTGCAGAATTGTATTATATTCACTTCCGTACTTCTTCCCCTTGTTGGATATACCTGAACTGGCCCCTCTGCCTCCCATTACTCACGCTCCTTTTCAAACCGCTTATGAAACGGCGGTATCTGCACTATATTGCCCTGGCATTCCTCTGGCACCTTCCCATAAAAGAGAATGGTTTCCGGACGCAGCCTGGCAAGCATCTCATTATATCCGGCCAGAAACAGGACTTTCTTCTCTCTGCTATTTGCTGCCCCGACAGAAGATATTGCTACAACTCCACCCTCCGGCTCTCCATCAAAGCACCATCCAAAGCTGTCTGGTGTGCTCCAGGAGATAGTAGGTATCACATTCACGCCGTTCTCTTGCAGATAGGCGCCTATCCAGTGCTTGCGGTAGTGATTGTATATCTGGATTGCTTTTGGAAAATCTGTGTATGTAGAGAAGTCTGGAGACATGATGTGCGTAAACTGCCGGAACATATCAAGGTACTTGTCCGGATTTTGCCAAACTACAGAGAATTGATAATCGTCAAGAAAGAAATGCACGCCTTTTCCGGACCGGTCCTTTTCGCTCCTAGCATAATTAAAGCCTATCCAGTCACACTTTTTGTACTATTTCTACTCACACGCCCCACACGGAGCGTGACAATTACAGTCTGTCGGTCTGCAAAATTAGCGGTGATTTCTACTCACACGCCCCACACGGAGCGTGACGTTTGGTGCAATACCAATAGACCCCGCACAGATTAATTTCTACTCACACGCCCCACACGGAGCGTGACCCATTTCTACCCATTCTCCTGACAAATATATCTATTTCTACTCACACGCCCCACACGGAGAGTGACGACATCACGAACGCGCCGGAGAACGTTGAAGGATAATGCTACTCACACGCCCCACACGGAGCGTGACGG
>JAAWCE010000123.1 GCA_022793065.1 Lachnospiraceae bacterium | reverse complement strand
TATGGCATTCCACTTCACGGGATGGCTCTAAATAATGATAGGATGTCCCCTCATCTCTAACCGCAGAGACAGGGATAATGATTTCTCCCACTTTACTGTCCTTTGTCAATGCCCCTGCTCCCCCGCAGATTATGAACTTCTCACATCCCATAGCATGTAGTTCTTCAATCGATACAGCCGCACCCGGCGCACCACAAAATGCCATCGTAATACAAAGCTTATCTGCGCCATATACATATTCATAAATCGGTATATCAAGCACTTCTGAATTAAGATAGCCAATGACAGGAAGATTGTTTTCCGAAACAAACTGTTCCAATTCCTTCCTGAAAAAGGTAATCACACATTTTTCAGGAAGGCTTTTAGCCAAAAAATCCGTTGCCTGAATAATCGGATTTTTACCGGTATCAAATTCACATACAGGATACTTATTCTTCAATATCATATCTTTTTCCTCCATTTTGATTTGTCGATGGCCAGTACATGCCTTGAATATGGTCATATTATACCATGTGCGTAGAAAATCAAGCGGCTGTAAAGCAGACATTTGATTTTCAAGCCATGGGTCACGGTATAATGCATCACGAAGTGATGATAAGACAGCGTAAGCTGGCTTAAATTCTGCGTTAGCAGAATTATTATACCATAATTGCTACGCAATCATGGATTTTTTTTCAGGCATTGCAGGATTGGTTCAATGTACTTTTTATCCGAAATATCATAGGACGAAGAAATCATTTTTATCATTATCTGCTCGGCCTCGGTTTTATCTTTTTTTGCCTTGAGTGCTTTTATAAACATTTTCATCATAAGCGTGGACGGGGCAGACATTTTTTCATAATTGAAACCGCCTGGACAATAAAATATATCTACTTTTTTCCGCTCTGAATCGTTAAAAATCTGTTTAAGAGCTGCTTCGATTTCCGGATTCTCTATGGGACTTCCCCCGACACAAAATGCAATCAGCTTCTTGCCGGCCCAGTTGTCTATATTTCCCTTAAACCAACGAACCTTACTGATACTGCCCGCACATGCCCAGCTTCCAAAAATAATTGCTTCATATGCGGTCAAATCTTTCTTTTTTGCTGCGGATAATTCAAGACAATCAGCCCCTGCCGCTTCCGCTATCCATTCGGCATAACGCTTTGTAAACCCCGTTTGTGAGTTGTAAATTACAATTGTTTTCATCGGCTGAACCTCCTTATTTTTTGATTTTCTACTGCGCCTTAAACAGCTTTTAAGATACCTTTTTTCCAGATTTTCTATTCCTGCATACAGCGTTGATAAAAGAATGAAAAGAGTTTCGAGAAATACTGATTTCATAGTCCTTTCATCATACGTGTGGACATCAGGCAGGCTTCTCCGTTGGTAAAATAGATGATTCGGTTTTTGGCATCTGCTTCTTTTATGTTATTTCTGTTTACTAAAAATGACCGATGGCAGCGTATAAAGCTATCGTCCAGTATGCCTTCCAGTTCTTTTATGGTGCCGGAAAATTCGATTTGGCGGTCTTTCGCATGGAGAATCACTTTATGGATATTACCGGAAGTTTCAAAAAAGAAAATATCATCATAATCTACGCTGATTTTTCGTCCGCCGACTTGTGCAGTATAGACCTTATGTGTCTTGTTGGTCTGGAGCGTGTAGCGTTCCATTGCATTTAAGAGACATTCTCTGATTTTCACCTTCGCTTCGGCAGGGTTGTCTTTCAATACAAAGTCCATTGCTTCCACCCGATACTGAAAGGTCATGAAGCTTAGTTCAGAATGTGCGGTAATGAATATGATGAACCCACGGGGGTCAAATAATCTGATCTGCTGTGCCAGCTTCATTCCGTTCATGTCGCTGTGTAAGTCGATATCAAGGAAATAAATACCTGTGTTCTGGCTGGTTTTAACCTTTTCCAGCAGTACATAAGGGTCTCCGGCATTCAAAACAAGCTGCATATCCAGTTCTTCCATCAGCACAGTATTTTGAATGATCTGCACGATAGTCCGCCGCTGTGCGGCATTATCCTCACACACAAAGATATTCAGCATATTGTGTAAGTCACTCCTTTCCGGCATCAAGTTCCATATGTTGCGTGAAACAACCGCATTGCATTGTTGTTTCCAGCAGAACATTGTCGTAGGAACTGATGATTTTCTGAACGTTGGAAAGCCCAATCCCCTGATGCCCGGTTTTTGTACTAAAGCCTTTCTGTTTCAACTTATGCAGCGCCAGTCCGTTATCCTGAAAGCGATTGCTTATGATGATTGACACACCGGTCGTATTCTGAAGAATATTTAAACCAATTTGCGGCTGCTGGGTCTCCAGCGTGGCTTCAATGGCATTGTCTAAAAAGATTCCCAGTATTCTGGCAAGATCCACGGTGTCCATCAGAAAACTGTCCACCTTGTCAGGAATATCAATCGTTACATCAATCCCTGACTCATGGGCATAAATCATTTTTGCGGAAAGCAGGCTTTTGATTTCCAACACACCGATGTTACTGAGCTGATTCAGCTTGTAATCACCCCTGTCAATCAGATTTTTCGTTGGGAAAATTTGGTTTTCAAAATAATTCTTTAATTCGTCTATATTGCCGTTTTCAATATAGCCGGATAGAGAGAGCAAAATGTTAACGTAATCATGCTTAAAGGAGCGCAGACCGTTATACATGACTTCCAAATTGTGCGTGTAGTCCTGTAAATCCTGCAGGGATTTCTGCTTTGCCTGCGTCTGTACTTGCTCCAGCCAGGAACGGCGCATGGCCAGAAGCAAAAAAAGCATAACAAGCAGATATCCTGAAATATGTAAGACGTTATTATATATCATTTTGCCGACAGAGCCATTTTGTCCCGGAATCAGATCATCGAACAGATAGATGGTTATCAGGAGCAGCAATGCGGCATCAATCAAATACCATGTCTGCGGAAGGCGTAAAATCCCTTTGCCTGACAGTAATAGCTTTTTAAGCAGTCTGCCGCAAAGCAGCGTGATAAAATAAAACAGCAAAATGCGGATCAGCATGATACCGAAAGAGAAGTATGGTTGATTTGATAAAGCCGGGGAAATCAGCATATTCCGAAAATTTGACAGTATATTATCTGTTACTACAGTAAGCACAAACCCAATCATGCCCATACAGACATTCTGGGACGCAGTATCCCGGCAGGCAGTCAATCCGAAAATGCAGGCCGCCACCAGAATACCAAACAGCCCGTATGGTATGCAGGACAGCAGCGTTACAGGCATTCCGGCAAGCAACAGCAGCATATAAAGTATGAAAAACGTTTTCAAGCTCATACGTTTGGGCCATACATTACGAATGGCAAGGGAAAGCTGAAAAAAAGGCAGCAGCATTTCAACGAATTGTACCATATAACTCTTCCTCTCAAATTTTCATTTCTGATTATACTGTATGTGATTCTTTGTATCAAGTGGTACTGCGCGAAAATGATGAATAAATGCGTTCTTTTCAGGAGGAAAAACGCACTTATTCGCGAATTGAGGCATCTTATGACTACTCTGAGGGAATTGCTGTTTCCTCTGGTATACTATTCTACGATCAATACATATTTGTTTCGGAAGGAGATATGAGGTTATGAAGCATTTATTAAAAGGAGCTGCCGTAGTAGCAATCATTCTGATTGTTTCTTTGGCAATACATTTGTTTTGCAATATGCATGGCATTGAACTGGACTCGACAGTGACAGGCACCGTGTCAGCAATCTGCGCATTGTTGCTCTATAAGGGATTGATTAGAAATGAAAATAATAAAGGTGATCAGGGCGGAAAAAAATAAACTTAAACGAGTCAGATGTAAAGCAACGAGCCGATAAACTTGTGAGAGATCACAGTTTGTCGGCTTGTTGTTTTTTGCCTTGTATTTTGTGTTATACTGGCCTATATAATAGCTGGATTCAGGTGGAACAGGATTTGATAGAGAAACATGGCGGAAAATTCCAATAGAATGTATTTCACAACAAAAAAGATTCGTTTCACAACATTTCATTGTGGAACCCCTGATATTAAAACGATAATTAAGGAAAGGGGAGTGAAAAAATGCAGCTGGCGATATGTGATGATGAAAAGGAAATCAGGGAGCTGTATGCGGAGAAAATCAAACATTTTTATCCTGATGCAGATCTTGTGCAATACCGGTCGGGTGAGGAACTTCTTATAGCATACCGGAAACCGGATATTTTACTGCTTGACATTCAGATGCCTGGCAGAAACGGAATGGAAATTGCGAAACAGCTGCGCGGGAGCTGCAAAGAGATGGTAATCATTTTTGTCAGCGCCCTGGAGGAGTATGTGTTTCAGGCATTCGACGTGGGGGCGTTTCACTATCTGGTGAAGCCCTTTGATGATGAGAAGCTTGCGGAAGTGCTGGCACGCGCAGTGGGGCAATATGAGGACAATAGAAAGCGGGAGGAGCATAAGAAAAAGGAAAGAGAGACGTCAAGCCTTGTGATTACCAGGGGTGGGGAGCATGTCACCGTCAGGATTGAGGACATTGTGTACGCGGAGGTATTTGACAGGAAAGTGATTATACATACGATGGATTCTGATATCGAATATTATGGAAAAATGAAGGAATTGGAGCAAAAGGTGGGCGATGGCTTTTACCGTCCCCACAGGGCATATCTGGTAAACTTAAACTTTATCAGGAAATATGATGCTGCTACGATTTACCTGAAAAGAGGACAAGCGCTTATGGCAAAGCAGAACTATCATGATTTTGTTAAGAGCTATCTGAGATTTAATCAGAAGGAGCCGGTCTGCCGGGCTGAGGGAGGCAGAAGAGAATGATAGAAAGCGGGCTGCTTTTTAACTTGACGGCAAGGCTTCTGCCGGTTGCAGAACAGATTTTGGGGGGATATTGTCTTGGCAGCCTGGTAAAGCCGTTTATGGAAAGAAAAGAAAAAGTGAAGCTGGTGTGGGCGGCATATTCTCTGACAATGCTGGCGCTCAATGTGGTGAGCTGCTGGCTGAGTACGTTTACTGCGGTGGTTACTGGAATTTTCGTGGCATTTTTGGTGATGTGCCGAACAGATCGGAGAAATTATAAGCAGAAAATATTCCTCGCGGCAACTTTTTTTTCTTTATGCTGGCTTGCCTGTGCAATAGCGGAAATTTTGTATGATAACCTATACAGCTATGTCACACATACAGATTTTATGGCGAAGGCCCCGGATTATTTGTGGGAAGCTTTGTATGTGGCAATGTGCATTGTATATCTTATGTCGGAAATTCTGATTTTGCTTGCCAGCATCCGGTGTGTAAAGAAGGTCTATGTATACAAGTCCGCCAATATGACGAAAAAAGAGTTATGTATCCTGCTGGCTCCGGTGTTTACGGGGGCAGTAGGATTTGAAATCATACAATATTACCGCAGTTTTTATATTTGGGAGACTGGAAAAAGTAAGGAAGCATATGATACCTGGGCAGTCATTTATTATGCAGTGTCTATAGCCGTAGTTGTGGTGGTGATTGGACTGTACCAGAGCATCAAGGCGAAACAGGAGGAAAAGCTGCAGAATGAGCTGCTTGCCGCACAGATTGACAGTATCCGTCATCACATCGGTCAGGTAGAATGCTTGTACCAGAATATCCGCGGCATCAAGCATGATATGACGAATCATATTATGACATTGGAAAGGCTTTACGCCAGTGATCAGGCAGAGGAAGCCAGAGAGTACACTGCAGAGTTAAAGGCTGCGCTGGCGGAAGCAGTTGGAGAGATTAAGAGTGGAAATCCTGTGACGGATGTAATTTTGCAGGAGTGGAAGGGGGAGGCGGAGAAAAGGGAGATGCAGTTTCAGTGTGATTTTTATTACCCGGCCGGTTCGGATATCAATGTGTTCGATGTCAGTGTGATACTGAATAATGCGCTTCAGAATGCAATGGAGCATACGGCGAAAAATGCGTCTGTCTCCATTCGCTCTTATCGTAGAAACAATGCCTATATGATAGAAGTTGCAAACAGCTATACAGGAAATCTGCAACAGGATCCGGAGAGCGGACTTCCTGTCACATCAAAGAGGAGGGCTGACGGCCATGGTTATGGCTTGTCCAACATTCGCAGGGTGGCACACAAGTACGCTGGCGATATTGCAGTTGATATCAAAGACGGGAAATTTTGCCTTAGTGTGATGCTGATGATGGAGAGGGTGGCAGAGCGGTGAGAAGCATGTTCACAACAGAAAAAAGCTGTTCCACAACATGGCGGTTCAGCATGAGGCGGAAATTTCCGAAAGAATAATTGAGAACACAAAAATGAACGCTGAAATCGAAAGGAGACGAAAATTGTGATGACTATAAACAGCGGAAATAGAGTGGTAAACAATGTGCAGTCAGTGGGCGGCAACATGAACATGCAGTCAGATTCTGTCAGTAAGAGCATCCAGGATCAGATTGTAAACGCGCAGAAACAGCTGCAGGAGCTTGGTGCGAATAAGGACATGACACCGGAAGAAAAAATGAAGAAAAGGCAGGAAATCCAGCAGGAGATTAACAATCTTAACCAACAGCTGAGACAACACCAGATTGAGAAACGGAAGGAGCAGCAGGCTAAGGCTGCGCCGGAAAAGGAGACGAACAGTAACCAGCAAAAAGGAAATGTATCAGACCCAAAAGCAGGGCTTTCGACAGGAAAGATGCAGGCGATGATCTCCGCGGATTCTTCTATAAAGCAGGCGAAAGTGCAGGGCAGTGTCGCGGCGCAGATGGAGGGCAGGGCAGGTGTCCTCAAGGTCGAGATCAAACTGGATAGGAGCCGGGGCGGTGATACTGCGTCAAAGGAGGCAGAGCTTGCCGAGGTGGAGCAGAAGGCGGAGGGTGCTGCCAATGCGCAGCTGGGTACACTGGCTGAGGCAAACCAAGCCATGACGGAAGCCGAAGAAGCAGATCGGGCTGATAACAAAAAGGATAGCAAAACAGAACATACTGCTGATGACAGGCGGCAAACGGGTGAAGTATCTCAGCCTGAGTCGGAAAAGAAAGGCGTCGAGACAGACAAACAGAAGCCGGAGACAGGCGCTTCCGATAAAAATACAGCAGTGGAAAAAGCGGAGGCAGATCCGCGGGCTGTGACACAGAAACATATTGATATATGCTTATAGTAGTTTCTATTCACAGCCGCATGAGAATCGGCAGACAGATTCGTCAAGCCTGCTCCCAGAGTCTCTATAGCCAGGAGCTTTTTGGAAAATTTAAGAGACTCCGGGAGCATGAGCCTCAAATTATCCAGAGAGAACCGGACACGGAGTTTAACTTGCTCTGTCTCCAAAGAGGATAGCCATTATCAACATCAAATTGTCTGGATTTAGTCACCATCACTTTTGGTTATTTCTGTTAGAGACAGTTGTAGTTGGTACACATTTTCTTTACCATTTCTATCTTTCGTAGTAAGCTCAAAATGGAGAATGTTTTCCAAATCACTTGTATCATCAATTTTTATTCTCCTAATTGTGCTGTTCCCAGATATTTGTCCTAAATCACCAGATATATTGACCGTATCTCCCGTCATGTCTACCACATCATTAGAAAGAATAACATTCTTTTCGTCACCAGCCATAATGTAAAATGTGGTGGAGTATGATGTAATGTCATTGAAAAAATCACCAGTTACTTTCAAATCACCGCCAGCAAAGATTTCCTCTGTGCCATTCAAAATAATGATGCCATTTGAAATTGAAAGCTGTTCATTTTCCCCGCTAAAAGAATATACTGTCGGCTGTTCCTGTCCTGCCTTTTCACATCCAACTAATGTCAGCATAAGTATTGCCATAAAGACCAACACTTTCGATTTTATCACATTCAATACCTCCCCAATTTCCAAATTGTTAATGGGCGTTAAGCACCTCATATTCCTGCCCGACAATCCATCCAACTTTGGGATATTTTGTCTCAAAACCGCATTTTTAATCTTCATCTTCGACATATTCAAGAATATCCCCCGGTTGGCACTTTAGGACTTTGCAGATTGCGTCTAACGTACTGAACCGGACAGCTTTTACTTTTCCTGTTTTCAAGTAAGAGAGATTGACATTAGATATACCGACCTGGGCTGCCAAGTCATTAAGCCGCATTTTTCTGTCCGCCAGCACCCGGTCAAGCCGAATAATAATCATAGCGTGTGGTC
>JAAWCE010000045.1 GCA_022793065.1 Lachnospiraceae bacterium | reverse complement strand
GCACTGATAATATAAGAATTTGTAAAGATGTTTGACATATTCTTTTCAATCTCTAAAAGTATCTGATCCAAAGAATTGTTGATTGCTAAAATTCTGTCTTCCATATAATTCAGTTCCTTTGTTTTTAGTGTGTTATACCATGTGGGATATATAAAGCACAGAAAAAACAAAACGGGAATAACGCTGCTAAGGAAAAACAATATATGAAGTTTGATCTTAAAATGTGAACGTATGTCATTCCATATTTTACAGATATATTTTCTCAAATATGTATCTCCTCCAAGTTCAATACGATCTCAATAATGGCAGCAGCTTAGTTTTTTATATTGCGCAAAAATCAGCACTATATACAAATAATTATCGGTGATTTTGATTTTATCATAAAAATATGGGCAATCAATGAAATGTTAAAAATTTGAAGTGATTAGATAAATAATTGAAGTCTGAAAAATAAGAATCTTTTTTATAATGAATTTATTATAAGGCTGAATACCAAAGGAGGAAAACATGGAAAAAATAAGAAGAAGAGAGAAGTTCAAAAAAGAGTTTCTGAACACAAAGTCCCTGTATTTTTTTGTAATCCCGGGATTGATCTATTATCTGATCTTCAAGTATTGGCCAATCTATGGCTCCCAAATTGCATTCCGCGATTATTCCCCATATTTAGGGTTCATCAAAAGCCCATGGGTTGGTCTGGCTAACTTCCGCCGCTTTTTTGAGTCCCCGGATTTTTGGCTGATATTAAAAAATACCCTATGGATCAACATGGTGAACCTGATCCTCGGTTTTCCGTTCCCCATCATCCTGGCGCTCCTTTTGAACCAATTGAAAAACCGACATTTTAAAAAGTTCGTTCAGACAGTCACTTATGCCCCCTATTTTATATCAACAGTTGTCCTGGTAGGAATGCTGTATACCATGTTATCCCCTTACAGCGGCGTGGTCAATACAATAATTAAACTTTTGGGCGGCCAGCCCATCCACTTTATGGGGAAACCTAGAGCGTATGTAATGATCTATGTACTATCCGGTATATGGCAAACCTGCGGCTGGTCCGCCATCGTGTATATAGCAGCGTTAACCTCGGTGAGCCCTGATCTCCATGAATCAGCCATCGTGGATGGAGCAAATCGGTTACAACGCATTTTACACATTGATATTCCAGGAATCATGCCTACTATCATTACGATGCTGATCCTGACGGCAGGGCAGCTCATCACAGTCGGATTTGAAAAAGCGTATCTGATGCAAAATTCCATGAATATGGGCGTGTCAGAGGTAATTTCAACTTATACCTATAAACGCGGGCTGGTTGACGGAGATTTCAGTTACGCGTCAGCTGTGGAGATGTTTCAGTCAGCCATTAATTTTCTGATATTGCTGGCAGTAAATAAAATCAGTAAACGTATCAGCGATACATCCTTATGGTAAAGGAGGGATTGGATGAAGATAAAAACAAGCAGAGATGACCGAGTGTTCGGAGTTATCACCGTTTTTACTCTGATCATTGTGATGATTTTAGCGATTTACCCATTATTTTTCAGCTTAATCGCTTCCTTCAGCAGCCCCCAGGCAATTTATCAGGGGAAAGTCATTTTATGGCCCGCAGACATAACCTTTGGAGGATACAAAAAGATATTTGCAGACAAAACGATTTGGACCGGATACCTTAATGGGATTTTGTATACAGCAACAGGGACACTTCTCAATGTTATATTCACAGTGCCAATGGCTTACGCTCTTTCCAGAAAAGAATTTCCCCTGGGTGGGGTATATATGAAAATTATGGTATTTACCATGTATTTTTATGGAGGAATCATTCCATTATATTTTGTGGTAAGACAACTGCATATGTTAGACAGCATATGGGCTGTGGTTTTACCAACAATGATCAGCACTTATAATCTGATCATTGCAAGGTCATACTTTCTGGGAAATATCCCGGAAGAACTGAAGGAAGCCGCCTTTTTGGACGGGTGTGGATATCTGGGATTTTTCTTTAAGATCGCATTGCCTTTGTCAAAATCTTTGATTGCAGTTATGGTTTTGTTTTATGCTGCCAAACAGTGGAACTCGTACTTTGAGCCAATGATCTATCTGAATACGGAAAGTAAGTTTCCTCTTCAATTGGTTCTCAGAACGATTTTGATAGACAGTCAGAATGCGCTCGCAAACAGTGATGCGTCGACAGTTGCAGATAAGCAGCAGTTGGTTGATTTGCTGAAATATGGATGTGTGGTTGTATCCAGTATACCAATGTTGATTTTTTATCCCTTTGTACAGAAACACTTTGTAAAAGGCATGATGGTGGGCGCTGTAAAGGGGTAAAGAATAAATAAAAAAGAAAGAGGTGGAACATATGAAAAAGAAATTGTTGGCGTTGTTTATGGCAGGGATTATGGTTATGGGGACAGCCGCCTGCGGTAAGGAAGAATCGGCAAAAGCAGAAAGCAACGGAACTGCAGACTCCGGGGACAGGGAAAAATTCACAGTCACTTTCATCCAAAATGAATGGCATGGTGATCCCAATGAAATGGAAATTTTCAAAAAACTGGAGGAACTTGCCAATGTTGAGGTGGAATGGCAGATCTATCCGTCAGCAACATGGGAGGATAAAAAGAATCTGATTCTATCAAGCGGAGATCTCCCGGATGTGTTTTACATGAATGCCGTCAATTCGAACGATGTAACGAAATATGCTTCCCAGGGTATGTTTATCGATTTGACGGAACTGATTGAACAGTATGCGCCAAATGTGAAAGCTGCTTTTGACCAAATGCCGAGTTTTAAAAATATCTGCGCGAATCCGGATGACGGAAAAATTTATGTGATCGGCCGGGCTGTTGAAAGGCAGACCCAGGATACGCCGGCATTGATGTATATAAATAAAAAATGGCTGGATCAGCTTGGGATGGATATACCAAAGAATGTCGATGAGTATTATGAGGCTTTAAAAGCGTTTAAGGAAAATGATATGAACGGTAATGGCGATGCGGGAGATGAATTGCCTTTTGTCTTTCATTATAGCGCTACAGTTCCTGATATGGCATATTCTTATCATACCTTGTTTGGCTCCTTTGGATATGTGGACTTTGCCGGAAAACTGGGTTCCCACTTTATAGAGGACGAAGACAGTGCTATTATCTACGTTGCCGAGACAGAGGAATACAAAAATGCTATTGCATTTTTTCACAAATTTATTCAGGAAGGGTTGTGGGATTCAGAGGGATTTACAACCCAGGATACATCGGTGATGAATGCAAAGGGAAATAATGATCCCGAGATTGTGGGTTCCTTTATGGCTTTTGACTCTACTTTTGTTTTGCCGGATAAGTATCAGGCAGATTATGTAATATTACCGCCGCTTGCCGGCCCGGATGGCACGAAAGTATGGCTCAGGCATGGCGGCTCAAACAGGAATGTAAACGGGACACAGTTCGTAATGACCTCCCACGCCAAGGGAAAAGAGGAAGCGATCATGCGGTGGCTGAATGCACATTTTGAGCCGGAGATTTCCGCACAATTATTTTTGGGGCCGATCGGAACGAATTTGGAGAAAACCGAGAATGGAATGCTGGATTATATTGACACTCCGGATGGGATGTCCTATAGCGAATTTAGGTATGGAAATGCCCCTGTGCATGTGCCCTGTAAAATTGCGGCAAATGAGTGGGGGACACTGGTGAAAGTTATGGACGAAGATATTAATAAACTTACCGTTTCCAATGACGTGTATAAACCCTATCAGACGCAGTCATCCCTGTTTTTACTGCCCAATCAGGAAGAAAGTAAATACCTGACAAGCGGCGGAAAGGATATTGACGATTATGTGAATAAAATGCAGGTAAAATGGCTCACAGAGGGCGGTATCGAGGAAGAATGGGATACTTATCTGCTGCAGCTTCAGACATTGGGTCTTGAAAAATATAAGGAAACTATTATGGCAATTCGCGGGAGGATGGAAGAACAATGAAACCAAATTTCTTGATTTTTATGACCGATCAGCAAAGAGGAGATATGCAGCCTACTTTCCGGATGGCAAAAACGCCTAATCTGGACAGGCTGGCCAAAAATGGCGTGGTGTTCCGAAGGGCTTACTGCCCTTCGCCTCACTGCTGTCCGAGCCGGGCTACCTTTTTTTCAGGTTTATATCCCTCCGGTCATGGGGTGTGGAATAATGTGGACTTGGCGGACGCCCTTTCTAAAGGCTTGCATGATAATGTGAGATTGTTTTCAGAAGATTTGAGGGAAGCAGGATATCACTTATACTATACCGGGAAATGGCATGTAAGCGCAGAAGAGAATCCCGAGGACAGAGGATTTGAAACTGTATACATGACTGCAAGGCAGACCGGGGAGAAGGCGGATAAAAAAAGGGCTCCGGATATGAGGGATTGGAAATGGTATGAGGATAAAAATTATCTTTACCAGGGCGCAGACAGAGGAGATGGAGAGATTGTGCGGGAAGGTTTTCCGAAATATTGTCAGTATGGAGAGCAGGAAAATCCATTCGGTGACAGGACAGTAGTGGAAGCAGCCAAAGATAAGATCGAAGCTCTTCCAGAGGGCAGACCATTTTGTATGTATGTAGGCACTTTAGGCCCTCATGACCCTTATTTTGTGCCGAAAGAATATCTGAAACTATATCCCTTGGAAACCATTAAACTGCCCGACAGCTGCAGGGACGACCTGTCAGACAAACCTCGCCTATATCAAAGGACTCAAAAACGATTCCGTCAGCTTACCGAGAAGGAACAGAAAAAGAGCCTTCAGCATTATCTTGCTTTTTGCAGCTATGAGGATGCTCTGTTCGGAGAATTACTGGATGAGCTGGAGAAACAGAATTTACTGGATAACACAATTGTGATCTATCTCTCAGATCATGGAGATTATGCAGGTGCGCATGGCTTGTGGACAAAAGGTCTTCCGTGTTTTGAAGAAGCCTATCATATTTGCTCTGT
>JAAWCE010000070.1 GCA_022793065.1 Lachnospiraceae bacterium | reverse complement strand
TGAAACCAACCCTTCCGCATCATAAGCATGGGCAAATGCTTTCATAATCTCACCGTATACCTCCTGATTCAGGAAACACCCTGCCAAGATTCCTGTCACAAATCCGCTCAGGACAAGAATCAGGAATTCCATTCCGGCAATTTTCATCAGATCCTTTGCCTGAAACCCTATTTTTCTCAGAGCAATAAAGTCCCGTTTCTTTTCAAAAAGGCTGTTAAAAAAAATATTATACACAACCAGGACACACACCAGCCATACGGTAACATTCATGACTGTATTCTGCTTTTTCAGGGTTCCTCCATCCGAGACGGATTCCGCAAGCAAATAATTGATACGCGATTTTAACGTTTCGGATTCTTCCTCTCCATAGCCCAAATACGCATTCAGCTTATCTACACTTTCCGGGATCTTCTCCTCATCGGCAAACCGGATCACGGCATTTACCCGCCCGTTTTTCTCTCTGAGAATTTTTCTTGCAAGCGTCTCCGAAACATACCCGTTCTTCCGGTCCGTAAACCCGGTCACATTGTCAATGACTCCGGCAACCGTAAGGGTAAGATCCGGTATGCGAAATGTTACATCTCCTGTATCTGCGTCTGCAGCTGTCAGATTAACAGTAACCGTATCCCCTAATTCCAGCCCGTATTTTTCCATATAATTTTTCGTAAATACAGCTTCCTCTTCTTTTTGTGCCCAGCGCCCGTCTATAACCTGCTTTATATTCGCCTCTGCTACGGCTGCCCCCAGATCCCGGTATCTTTCATCTATGTATTCAAATGCCGTACCGTCCTCCGTCTGTCCCAAATGGAAACTCATTCCTACATCCGCAACAAAATCACAGGCTCTTATCTTCTGAAACTCTGCCTCTGAAATGTCAGAATATATCACATGCTGCCGCCCCTCCAAGGCTTCTGCATTCAATCTGTCTGCCATCCGGACATTTGTAAAAAGCTGATTCCCGATCAGAAGAAATATTGTGACAAAGCAGAGAAACAGGCCTGTCAGGACGGTATTTGTTCTCTCCCTGAAAAGATACCCTCTCACTACAGATAAGATTTTCTTTCTATCCATTGACAATTTCACCATCCTCTAAGCGAATCACACGATCTGCATCTCTTATAAGCTCTTCATTATGCGTGACAAGCAGGATGCTGGTTTCATACCTTGCCGCCAGACTTTTCAGCAGATCTATAACAACCCTCTCCGTCCTGGAATCAAGATTTCCGGTGGGTTCATCTGCAAAAAGAATGGGCGGATGATTGACCAGCGCCCTTGCAATGGCCGTCCTCTGCTGTTCCCCTCCTGATAATTGATCCGGATATGATTTTTCATATTGCCTAATTTTAAGCGCGTCAAGAAGCTCTCCTACGTAATCCGCATCTTTTCTAAGCTCCGGCAGCCGGATATTTTCAATAACAGTCAGTGAGTGCAGTAATTCATATGCCTGGAATACAAATCCTATTTTTTCCCGCCGAAGAAGCGTCCTTTTCTCTTCGCTTAGATGAAAAATATCCGTACCGTCAAGATAGACCTTTCCCTCCGTGGGTTTGTCCAGACCAGCAAGAATATTTAAAAGGGTTGATTTCCCCGAACCGCTTCTCCCAAGTACAGCGACAAATTCCCCTTTTTGGATTGTCACCGATACACCGCGCAGCGCCTGCAATGATACCGCATTTTGACAGTATATTTTTGAAATGTTCTCAGCTCTCAATACTTCCAATTTCATTTACCTCCAGCAGTCAAAGACCCCGCGGCAATCTCCAAATATCCATACAAGCATGGCTACTTGGCTTGTTGCTTTGCGGGAATAAAAAGTAAAACTACGGTTTCTAAAGCCAGTACACATGGCAGGACAGGCAGTAACACCGGCCAGGCAGAGACGGCTCCCGCAAGCAGCAGCACAGACAGCACCGCGCTCTGCAGGGCGAAGAAAACCACTGTACTATATGCTTAAGTTCCCCACAGTCAGGAATGCCTGTCCCATACTACCTTCCCCCTTTTCCGTCTTTTTCATTTTTCCATGCTGTGTATGCAGAATACAGGAACACACCTGCTAAGATAATGTAAAGCCCCGTCATCGGGAAATTTCCCGATACCCCACATACAATGGCTGCGATCAGCCAAATCAAACCGATTATTCCACGAATATAGATATGACGCATTTTCTTTTCCTCCGTCATCTTTAAATAGTCAGGTTTATAACCACTTTAGTAATTGCTCAATATTTTCTCTATGTGGGATAATAATTTCCAGATCTATCTCTGGATGAACACAAACATATGTTGTAAGCATATCCATTAAATTATCCTTCGATTGCATATAATCATCAATGACAACTTCATCACTGAATCCAAGCCGTTTCAAAATAATTGCTGACACAACGCCTGTACGATCTTTACCTGCCGTACAAAAGTACATAACTTTAGATTCTGCATTCATAATCGTATGGATAATCTTCTCCATTTTTTCATCTACCATCTGTTGATATACAGTCCGCAGATGTTCAAGTGACTTCGGCGTATCGCCACCGCCAGTAACCGGAAGATGAAAGTATCGAAATCCTTCCTGTCCCTCAAGGATGCATGGCTTTTCGGTTGCTTCTTCATCTGAACGTAAATCTACAATTGTAATTATATTATTCTCCAACAGCCACCGAATTTCTTTATCAGATAAATTTTCCGGAACATCACTTCTGATATATCGGATTTCTCCCGTTGGCAATACACGCGTGTTTCGTGTTGATTGTAGTATAGAACTCATAAATTTCCATTCCTCCCTTTACCTGAGCGCCCAGTCTATAATCTTATTAATTTCCCATTGGCAAAATAGTAGATATCTTCTTTTTTATATCCATACTGGGAATTCAGAATACTGATATGCGGTTCAAAGGTAAACATTGTAACATCTGATAATCTTTTCAGATTCCCTTTTTCTATATATATTCTGTCATTTTTATTTTTTTCAATGGAATGCCCCAGATTTCCGAGAAAATCCAAGTTTAAAAATCCTTTCTTTACAATCAGTTCATTCATGTAACCGTATAATTCTTCAAATGTCATATCCGGCGTCCCCATATCAAGCAGGGTTTGGTGCAGATATTCTTCCATCTGCAATCCTTTTCTCCACTCTTCTTTCTTTATTTTTGGGGTTTCATCACATAATACACCGTCTTCAAACACAAGGGTTCTTGCATAATCTCCCCAAATATCATTTCTCTGGGGACTCAGATCAATGGTGATAATGTCATTTCTCCGTATCACTCTGTCTGCTACTTTGTAATCCTTTCCTGAAACAGAAAGAGCTGTCTCATCTCCAGCAAAAATAAACGCGCCCACATCCCAATACCAAAATGAATCTGCACCATTTTCCAACAAATAATTTTCCAATAATTCCTTGATATCCGACAGTCTCATTCCAATTTCAATCGTAGCCGCCGCATATTTTATGGCAGAACGATTCAAATCCTGCATGGAAGAATATAAAGCAAAAGTTTCCGCTTCTTTCAGCAAACATTCTATTAATTGCTCCTTCGGTCATCCGGAAATTGTGATGCCATTTTTTTCTTACAGGCATCATATAACCTTGCTTTATCAGGACAACAGTTCAAATAATCCCGAAAATTGATATAATTATTCCATTCTTCCCCATTCCATTTGACTACATGGATATGATGTGTACGCATATCTTTTTCAAAATCACCCATTACAAATAATAGTTGTCCCTCAACATCTTCGCCGCGGAAAACAAAATCATGCTGCTCCAACAATCTCACATAAGATACAATATCGTTCAAATCACGGACGCCAATCACAATATCAATAATTGGTTTTGCATAAATGGAAGCAATCGCAGTGCTTCCGACATGCTGAATATCAACAGCGGCATCTCCTAAAAGTTGTTTCAATTTCAAAATTACCTTTTCAGC
>JAAWCE010000020.1 GCA_022793065.1 Lachnospiraceae bacterium | reverse complement strand
TAAAAATGTATCGCTGGACAGGTGAGGTTGTGAAGGTGCACGAGAGCAAATTTCATGAGAAGACTTAGGAATGAAATTTGTCTCTCCTGTGAGTGCGCCGAAAGAACCGCACCCTTTAGTGCCGTCGCGCAGCGACTTAAAATAGGAGAAGATATATGGATATAACAAGAACTGTCGGTGCTTACAGTCATGTCTACAAAGGCGTATCTGCTTTATCAAATAAGGAAACGGCAAAAAACAGGGCGGCAGAAAATGAGCTCACCAGGAGCAAGGTAACAAAAAATGTTACTGCAGAAAACGAAATAATTGATATTAGTGTAACAAAGAATCAGACAACAAATGCACAAAACGGCACTGAGACGATAAAGAACAGCAATTATTCTGAAAAGGAAAAACCGGATAAGGAATATGCCAATGCAGAGGAGTATTATGAGTATTTGAAGCGTAGGTATCCATGTTTAACCGCGCCTGATTATAAGGTAACAATATCACCGATATATTTGGAGAAGTGTGTCAATGACCCGAAACAAGCGAAGGCACTTGAAAAGGTATTGGAGCATCTTCCAGTCAGTCATCAGCTTTTAGTTGCAAGATGGAATATGCTAGGAGCAAGTGTTAAAAATGAGGAATGGGTTTTTTACGAAGATGGCACTGGAGGGTTGAGCCCCAGAATGTATGTAACCAGCAGGAATGTATCATCAGGCCGTACAGGACAGGATAAAATAAAGAAGAAAAAAACAAAGAAAAAAACAACGGCGAAAGAATATTATAAAAAGAAAAAGCGCTTAAGAAAACGGTTGGCAAAGAAACAGGCAATAAAAAAACAGATATTGGAAGAGTTTAAAGAAAAGCAGGCGGCGAAAGAGCGGATGAGAGAGAAATATAGAGAAAAACGTACAAAGGAAGGGTTAGAAGAAAAAGAGTATGCAGAGGAACTGTTGAAAGAAGAGTGGGAAGACAAAGAAATAGATGAGATATTGAGAAAAAAGAGTGCTTTGTCCAGTGCGCAAAACGCAGGCTGGGTAATTGAACAATATGAAGCAAATGTAATAATAATGTAAATACAATCCAGATGAAAGCAAGTTTAAATTTGTTTTATGATACAATCGCGGTTGCTGTTTTGCTGTATAAACCTTCTGCAAAACTATTTTGGCCTTGTTGTCTGCTGTTTTATACGTTATAATAAAGTGAATGGATAGGGAAGTGGCAGTATTGAGCGGGAGGTTATACGGTGGGACGAAAGCAAAAACTGGTATACATTCTGGGGGGCTTTGTTCTTGGCGTGCTATTGACTAATGTAGTATGGTTGTGGCGTAACAGCCAAATGGATACCAGCACATTTGCTGTACCAAATAAGACGCAGTCTGAGCCGTCACTAGCTGCTTCGGGGGTAAGCCAGAACGAAGCAGCTTCTTTGGATGAAGCCATAGAACAGGATAACGGAAGCATAGCCGTGTCTGAGGCGTCAGAAGAATTGTTTGTGGGGAGTTGGGACAGTGAGGCGTATTGAACAGAAACGCGGGGGATGCCTTCGTATAAGGTGGTGTTGGGCGTGCCTTTTTATGCCCGGCCCAGTTGGGCGGATTATGGGACAATTTTGGAAAGCGTGCCGGTCGCATATGACAAGGACCATGTTGCCTACAATGGTATGGAGGTTTATTATAACGGAGTGGAAACCATGGTGGAAAAGACGAAATATGCCAGGGAAAAATTGGGTGGCATTATGATTTGGGAGTTGACGCAGGATACGTCAGACATGGATAAGAGTCTTTTGCAGGCAATAGGGAGAGGCTTAAGACAGTAATTTGTGCAGCAAGTTTTTTATTGTTTTTGCCGAAAGATAATTTGTATCGAAGTGTAAAATCATACTTAATTGGAAACAGAAATGGTTCTGGTTATGTGGTGTACATTTATAAGAAAATGCTGTAAAATAAACGTATAAAAGGGGAATATTCAAGACTGGATGGGGTGCTTTGCACCCTGTCTGGTTTTTGAATAAAAGTAAAATTGTATCATCCTTTTTGGAGTTGTATACCCACTGAAAAAGATTCTATAAATATACATTGCAAGCTGCAGGTAAATATTTTATAGTCAAGAATACAAACTGTAATTTGAGGATATCAAAAATGACATATCTTGATTTGGAAAAAATTTTGAATGAATACAATTGGGATGATGGCTTTGCAATACCCAAAAAGATTTTAGACAATCCTCATTGTGATTTGGCATTGGCATTAAAAATTTTTTATCTTGCTGATGGGTTTGCTTTTTTGGATGGATTTGCAGAAAAAACCGAATTAAAAGAATGGAAGCAATTTATAGATTCTCTTTATACGGATATATTGAGCAACAAGTATAGAAAAAACAGAAGATCATATGAGATACCACTTACTAAAGTTCAAAAGTATAAATTAAGAAAAAAACAGATACCAGAGATTTTTTTGACAGATTTATAAATTTCCGTTTGAGCAACTGTCATATGACTGCAAACTTAGTAACCAAATGTAAGAATAGGCATTTTACTATAAATTTTATGCAGTAAGAACACTTTTCCGAAAAGGGAGAATAGCATTAGGAAAGGTAAAAACATTAAGATATTGCTTGGGGGAGATGTATCATTATGTTGATGTAATCTAATCACAAAAAATGGTCATATAATAAAGCAAAGGAGGTGAATAATATATGAAATTTTCGAGAAATGTTTTTGTTTTATCTAGTATGCTGGTTATAGCAGTTTTGAGTGGAATTATGTTGCAGGTTAAGCTGAGTGAGACGAGTACAGGTGATAAAGCAGAACTTCAGGATTATCAAAGAAGAATGAAGCAAATTGAATTAGAGGATAGTTTGTGTGAACTTGATATGGTTAAAGATGCTCATGTGATGATAGTAAATTCGGGAGATATTGTAAACTCAGTGAGTATATTTCTTGAAATGAATGAAACATTTAGTGAAGATGAAATAGATAATATATCACTGTTTGTTTCAGAAAGTCTTGGAGGTTTGGGAGAAGAATATATTGATATACAATATGTTGTATCATAAGAAATATTTTATATATTAGGATAGAGATGTTTAAAAGTGTATAAATTATAGTAAATTAAGCAAGAATAAGTTATTAGAAAAGAAACTTGTATATAATAAAAGAAGAATTATTTGATGAAAAAGAGAAAAATAATGAAATTTATTTCAATTGTATTGTGTTTGGTTTTTGTTCAGGCTATGGTAGTTTTTGCGGAACCGGGAGAGGCTGTGAACGATGTTATGTGCCAGCGTAGGATTGTGAATGACATAGAGGAATACATACAACAATTGAATGAGGGAGTTATTACACCACTTGAAACAACTATAACTACGTTTGATTCTGTAGCAGAGAATGAAGATTCTGCAATAATGTTTGGTACTAGATCATGGCCTTGGACAGATTGTTCCAATGTTTTAGGGCATAGTTGGGGGACATGGGGAACTTGGGACGAGGTTGGTGAAAGAGTTCATTTTTCTAATGGACCTTATTATATAGCTCATATGCAAAGAGTACGGTTTTGCCAGAGAACACATTGTAATGCTTATGAAGTGGAAGACGATGAAGTATGGGTAAAATGTTGCAATCCATAATTGGTTTTAGGCGTTGAAGAGATATAATTTATACACTGATTGACAAATAATTAATATTATTTTTGTATGCTGTAAAATTAGGTAATTAAAGGAAGGACAGGGGGCGTTTAGGCGTCGCCTGTTTTGCGTTTGAAGTGAAAAAATATTCAATTAAATCTGGGGAAAGGTTAATAGATGTTCTGGCAACAGGTCATAATATAGTATGGGGACAATAGACGATTGAAAAGTGATTAGGTCCCATAATACTCCTATTTTTATACTTAGAAAATACATAACTGATTGGGTGATTCAACATAAATGGAAACAAAAAGATTTCCGATTATGCGCTACACATTTATGGAAAAATATTGTAGAATATAATCGTAAAAGGGGAATATCCGAGACCGGATGGGGTGTTTTTCATCCTGTCCGGTTGGTGGATAAAATGAAGTCTCCTAAAGATATATGCAAGTTTATCTTGCAGAAATAGTGAGTTTGGCTATATTAAAATCAATATAAGCAAAACGCCGCTTATAGGGGATTCATTAACAATTTTAAAAGACGAAAGATAAAGACAGTTCTGTTACATTGGAATGTTTAAGGTGCTAGGGTTAGCGTTAGCATTTATTGTAGTCCAATGAGAGGCTGTTTTATTTTTGGTAAAAAATATATTTTACAGGAAGTACTGGTGTTTCGCAAACGCCTTACTATTTAAAGAAATGAAAGGAGATTATTTATTATGAAGAACAGTTTAAAGGATGTTTTGAAGAAAATGGTGGTAGTGGCGCTGGTAGCAGGTATTTTGGTTACAATACCTAACCCCACTCCGGGCGAATCAGGGGACGAGCCGGGGGTTAGACCGTGTGGGGATTATGAACAAGAATATAACCAGTTTAGTTAATATTTTAAATTTATGGAAAAATCAGTCAGGAAGTATTTATGTAGTATATCAGTATTTTTGTATAGCTCCATTAAGTCACTAAAAGCACAGGCTTGAGTGGCAGTTAATATAGCATCTTTCCAATTTGCACATTCTCCTAAAGATTGGGAATAGCAAAATAGATATCCTCCAAATAAATTAATGTTGAAGTTCATTATGGACAAGTCGATTTGATTTGCTAAGTTTATTACTTCATGGTGAAGCTTTAATACATATAAGCTATGGCAGTACATTTGATTGGTATTAGGCAGAAAAATAGCTTGCAACAGGATATCTGGTTTTGTTGTTTTTACATATGATAATATTTGAAGGAAATATAAAGTACTCAAATAAGACTCACCAGTACATCGGTATTCATGGGCAATATTGTTCAATAGGGACAATTCTTCCCATGAAAGCCGATAACGGTGAATTTGATGAATGTCGAAATTAGGTAAAGTTATATGCAAGGCATTAAATAGTCCGGTAATTTTGTCATTAATGGAATCGGACTGAAGGGATTTAAATGCAAGATAAATTTGACGATAAAGAATGTCATTATCATCAAGTAAGTGTTCCATTTCACATAATAGATTTTTTCTTGTTTCTTTTTTCATAATTTGATGATGAATCAACTTAAACTTCAATTCATAAAGCTTTGCCTCTTTCTCATTACCCCAAAAAGTAAAAATCCGTTCCGAAACACCAAGGCGCTGCAAAAGGGCTTCTGCAAGCGCAATGTTGGGCTGTAAGGTTCCGTTTTCAATTTTAGATAGTTTTGATTTACTGCATAATCCCTGACATAATACTTGTTGGGAAACATGTTGTTCCAGGCGAAGTTCCTGAATTAATTTGCCCAAAGTATAGGCGTCGGTAGAGTCAATATTGTATACACCATCAGATAGACACAGAGTATCAGGATAGGATTTGACAGGGTATGTTTTTAAAGGAATGTCAGGCAGGTTCTCCATATAATCTGTGATGGGAAAGTCTGTATTTGTGCGCAGAAAATCCCGGCAGATTGTGGCATAACAGCAATCTACCGCATGAGCGGAGTAAAAAGCAGCTTTGATATGTAAGTTGGCGGAATTCAAATCATCTTTGTAGTAATAACACAGTCCGGTGAGGAAGGTTAGTTCAAAAAGAGATGCGGTGTCGGCG
This sequence comes from Lachnospiraceae bacterium, assembly GCA_022793065.1. GTDB lineage: Bacteria > Bacillota > Clostridia > Lachnospirales > Lachnospiraceae > Acetatifactor. The sequence continues at coordinate 128,881 of JAAWCE010000020.1, read as the reverse complement.
TTTATAGCCATTTTGTGACGATGGGTATCAGCCGTATTGAGGGCGTCGTCATAGTTCTTTGCCATCAGCAAATATTTTGTATACACAATAGCAGATTCCGCTTGCATGTGATCTATCTCCAGAGTTGTGAAATGGCAACCGGAGAGATAGTCTTTGACCTGAATACAAATCTGCAGACAGTTTTCATATTGTCCCAGATAGAAAGCTTCATGCGAAAGCGCAATGAGAAGCTGAAGCTCATTCTGTGACAAAATCAGTTGGTGGAAATTAGATAAATCTATGGAAGGACGTGTAATATGTAAAGCTTTCAACAGCAGCTCATAATTTTGACTATGGGTACAACAATAAGAACGAGACTGTAAGCGGCAATGGAGCAATAGCCATTCTTGATAATACAGCCTATTGTCCGCCCAATTCTTGCCTTCTAGCTTTTGCAATTCTTTCCAAGCAGGCGTTAATTGCCATGCGTCCAGATAAAACCTGGCATGTTTTAATGCGTAAAAGCAATCAAAATCATCCCGGCTTGCAAAGACCGGGAAACGTTCACAAGGAGCGCCAGCACGCTCCATAAGCGCTTGAAAAGTTGCGGGGCTGATACCAGCCGTTCCTGTTTCAATTCTTGATAATGACTGCATGGAGCAGACCCCTTCTGATAAATTTTCTTGTGTAAGTCCGGCTTTCTGCCTGGCTTCCCTGATTGCATCTTTGGCACTGCGAATTCCCATAAGCTTCCGTTCCCCTTTTGTAAGTATTGTAAGATTACTTTGTAGATGTTCCTTTCACAGATATTATATTATGACATGAGATAAATTTCAATACATCATTTATAATGGTATGATATATGATGTGGATTATATTTACAACAAAGAGTAGAAAAGTGTATTACGGATTGTCTTATTGAAAGATGGATGAAACAATGGAATTGAGATTAGCAGCAGTGTATTTATGGATTGTTTTCAGTATAGGCGGGATATTAAGAGTTAATAACATAAAAAAATCAAAAAAGATTCGGAAAAGCATAGTTGCTTCTTATATTGGGAAATGATAAAATATGGGTAGGCAGGAGGTGAGGCCATGAATACAGATACCACCATTGCGAGCAATATTCGTGCGGCAGATGATAAAGCCAATTATGATGGGGCCTGTAAACGACTGCTTTCGGAAAAAATTATTTTGGCATGGATTATGAAGAACTGCCTGGAAGAATACCAGGATTGTGATGTGGATGAAATTGCTGAGAAGTACATTGAAGGGTTGCCTCAGGTAGCAGAAGTGGCAGTTGAGGCCGATGAATCAAATAAAATTTCTATAATTCATGGAACTGGAAATGAAGATGTTTCGTTGACTGAGGGGACAGTGACCTATGATATTCGGTTCCTTGCAGTAGCTCCTATATCTGGGGAAATGATTCGATTGATTATCAATATTGAAGCCCAAAATGATTTCTATCCAGGTTATCCGCTGGTAAAGAGGGGAATCTATTATTGCAGCCGCATGATTCCTTCTCAGCATGGAAGGGAGTTTACGAGATCCCATTATGACAATATCAAAAAAGTATATAGTATTTGGATTTGTATGAATCCGCCAAAGAATCGCAGGAACAGTATAGACTTTTTAAATATTAAAAGTATTAAAATAAATATTGATTTCATATACAAAATAAGACATACTATATGTGAGGCGATGATATGAAATCGAGGGACGTACTGAATCTGCTCCGAATCACACGACAAACTCTAACCAAATATGTGAAACACGGGGTAATTAAGGTAACAGTTCTTCCAAACGGAAGATATGATTATGATGAAAAAAGCGTGTATTCTTTTCTAAACAAGGATATAAAGAGAAAAACCTATATTTATGCAAGAGTATCAACCACAAAGCAGAAGCCAGACCTCGAAAATCAAATTGAGCTGATCAAACAATTCTGTTTTACAAATGGTTACGTCATATCCGGCATATTTTCTGACATAGCAAGCGGAATCAGTTTTGAAAAGAGGACTGATTTCTTCAAGATGCTTGATGACGAGATTGAAAACAAAGTGGAACGTGTTGTGATAACCTATAAGGACAGGCTTTCCCGTGTTGGTTTTGATTTGTTCTATCACTTGTTTAAGAAATATAACTGTGAAATTGTGGTCATGAGCGAGGCCGGATCGGAAAAGTTAGACAGCCAGGAGATTTCCGAGGAAATAGTCAGTTTACTGCACTGCTATCCTATGAAGCTTTACAGCAGGCGAAAAGTCCATAAAATTAAGGAGGTGTTATCAGAAGATGAGCGGAACTGCCCAGAGAGTTGAAAAACATACGATAAAACCCTCCCATCCCAACTATGATATGCTGATGGATTTCTGCCATAAAGCCAAAAACCTGTACAACCATGCGAACTATGTTGTCCGGCAGGAGTTTACGTCCGGCAACAGGTGGGTACGCTATGCCGAACTTGATAAAATCTTAAAAACCGACAGTGAATACCCGGATTACGCTGCAATGCCCAGCGCCCAGTCATCCCAGCAAATCCTGCGTCTGCTTGACAAGAACTGGAAATCGTTCTTTACGTCCATAAAGGACTGGAAGAAACATCCCGGAAAATATCCTGGCAGGCCCAAACTTCCCAAATACCTTAAGAAGGAGGGAAAATATCTGCTGATCCTGACAAACCAGAACTGCAGATTGAAAAATGGCCTGATATATTTTCCCAAATCATTTGAAGGCTTTACCGTCAAGCCGGCATTTACAGAAAAGCCAGGCTTTTTGGCATTCAACCAGGCCAGGATCATTCCGCACAGAAATAAGCTGGTTGTTGAAATAATATACACCATAAACCGGCAGACGCAAAAGCAGGATAACGGACGCCATATCGGCATAGATATTGGGATAAACAACCTTATGACTGTCTGTAACAGCTTTGGCGGGGCAGCGTTCATAGTCAACGGAAAGCCTGTAAAGGCAGCCAATCAGTTTTATAACAAGGAAATCAGTCATTACCGTGAAATATGCAAACGGATGAACGGCAGGGACTATACGGGGCGGATGGATATGCTTACCGGGAAGAGGAATGCAAAAATTGACGACTATCTCCACAAAGCAAGCCGTTATGTGGTAGACTACTGTGTAAAAAACGAAGTAAGTGTGATCGTCATTGGAAAAAATGACGAGTGGAAACAGAACTCCAAGCTGTCCAAACGAATGAACCAGCACTTTGTGCAGATTCCTTTTGCCAGGCTCATTGAAATGATACGGTACAAAGCAGAAGAATGTGGTATAGCAGTCGTAATGACCGAAGAAAGCTATACAAGCGGTACAAGTTTCATTGACAATGAAGAACCGGCAAAGGAAAACTACAACAGGAACCGCAGGATGTACCGCGGCCTGTTCCGCTCCAATGACGGTATACTGATAAATGCTGATTTAAACGGTGCATATCAGATTTTGAAGAAAGTATTCACAATAAAATGTGATAGAGGGTGCGCGTTACACCCGGCTGTAGTAAACTTAGGTTGAACAGCAAAGAAAGATTTTTAATATTGTTTTTAACAAATTTGAATGATATTAATGTTTTTCTTAACGTTACTTGCTATCGTATCACGGAAAAGAAGTTGGTGGGCAGTGTCAAGGAAAGAAAGGCGAATTATGACTTAATGGCAGTTATTATGATTTGCCTGGGGAAAGAAGGAGAATCTGATATAGATGTGCTAAAACTGTTAAATATACTTCTTTCCACGGAAATAGGGTCAGAGGATAAATGTCATATACTGGAAGAAGATTTTAATATTAAAATGACGCAGTCATTGAAGAGTGAGGTGTCGCTTATGTGTAATTTGAGTAAGGGCGTTGAAGAAAAAGGGATTGAAAAAGGAATAGAAAAAGGAATATTTGCTATGATATCCGCATTGAAGGAGCTGCAGATTTCCAATGATATTATTTTGAATAAGATATGTGATAAATTCCAATTAACGGAAGAGGCGGCAAAAGAGTATATGTCAAAAGAGATAAATGAAAGATAGATGGAGATGGGGGAATAGCGATGAAAAATATAATTTATATCTATGGGGCTTCGGGTTCTGGAACATCTACATTGGGTAGGAAAATCAGTCAAGAATTAGGATATAAGTTTATGGATACAGATGATTATTTTTGGTTGCCTACCGATCCCATGTATACTACAAAGAGAAACAAAGAAGATCGCATTGCTTTAATGAAATTGGATATTTCTAAAGCAGATGATGTAGTAATTTCAGGTTCTTTGGATGGATGGGGCAATGTATTTATCCCCTTATTTACATTGGCAATCAGACTTGTTACGGAAACGGAGATAAGAATTAAGAGACTAAAAATCAGGGAAAAAGAAAGATTTGGGGAAAGAATTATGCCCAATGGGGACATGTACATACAACATATGGAGTTTCTTGACTGGGCAGCAAAATATGATACCGGAGGATTGGATATAAGAAGTAAGGCAACACATGATGAATGGCAAAAATTATTAAGCTGCAGGCAGATTGAATTAAATGGTGCAGAAGAGGTGGAAGAAAACTACAGAAAAGTAAAAGAGATGTGTCACCTCTAATTCTATACTGATATTGAGGTTCAACGGGTCCAGGAACACCTTGTGGTCCTTTCGGCCCCTGTGGCCCCATAGGTCCAGGTTCTCCCGGAAGCGGTTGACAGCAATAACAACAACGCGGTTTGTTATTATTACGCATACTATTTACTCCTTTTATTATGCAAAAGTATTTTTATTTCATTTTATGTATATAATATTCATTTGTGCAAGGAACCAAAGAAATGTTATGTTGTGAAAGGAAAGTGGACAGGATATCTTTAGTATTGTACGGGAGTCCTCAGATTTTCTTAAGGAAATTTATAAAATCTTTGGTGGATTCTTTTATAAAAAGTGTTACAATAAAAATATGTTTCAGAGATGGTTTGTTGATTCATGTTAAGATTGCAAAGGAGGATTACAATATGGATTTGTTTAATAAGGCTACAAAGGTAGCGCGGGAAGTGGGGAACAGTGTGGTAAATGCGGGGAATGTGTTAAGCAGTGCCACAAGGGAGCAGACGGAGCTGGCAAACCTGAAGATTCAGAAGTCTGCTTTGGACAGGAAGATGGAAAGTCAATATGCGGAGATAGGAAAGAGGTACATCGCTTACATTTCCAATACGTTTAATACACGTCCCTTTGACGTGCAGGATGTTCTGGAGGCTATGCAGCCTAATTTGGAGAAGCTTTCGGAGATAGACAGTCAGATTGCAGACAAGGAAAGGGTGATTAAGGAGAACAATGCGGAGCGCGATAAGAAGAGGGCGCAGGAGCAGTACGAAGGGGAGAAAAAGAAGCTAGATAAGGCTAGAGAATTGGATGTGATTACGGAAGAAGAATATCAGGTGAAACTGACCTCTGCCCAGAAGAAGCTGGACAATTTTGATCTTCTCCGTAAAGTAGAAATGCAGTATGACATGGAAATCATTACAAAGGAAGAGTACGAAGAAAAGGTAAAAAATATTCTGCAGTAAGAGAACCGGAAGAATATACGCTTTATGAAAACGGACGTGAGATCAGGGCTATGTACACAGGCTTTGGATTTTGCGTCCGTTTTGCTGATTGTGTGAAGCGCCATATATTATAAATTATCAATTTATATGAAAAACTTTGTCATGTTGAAATTCCGGCAAGTTATGGAGGACTGTGTTCAACTGCAACTATTATTTTTGCAAAAATAATAGCATGTTTGATAATTTCATGATATAATTATTTTTATACCATGTTTTGGCAAACCCAATTTTGCTCATCGGGGCAAGGGCATAGCTGTTTTGGTCAGAAATTTATGTGCAGAACCGTTTTGCCGTTAGAAGGCGGACAGGAACGGAAGCGGCTGACAGTGAGATTTGGGGGTAGGTGGAGTATGGAGTATAATTACATAGAGAAAAGGTATAATGTAATGGGACTTTTTTCAATTGAAGCGTTTGCCGGCATCAAAGGAGGAATGAACGGGAATTGTAAAGATGTTTATTTTCTCAGAATGACAGGTGTGAACGGGAGTTTTGGAAATGATGTGAATCGAATGGATGAGATTCAGACGAATAAAATGTTGCATGGACAGGGAATTTATAATCGTGTAAAAGTATTTCCGAAGAACATAGAGCCTGATATGGCGCTCCGATATGCAGCGTGTTACCAAAAGTGGTTGGAGTCCGGCAAGGAGAAGCTGCACACGGGGAAATTGGATGAAACAGCAGGGGTGGAGGAGTTGTTGGCGGCTTCCTGTAAGAAAGTATTGGAGGTATATCATAATTGCGCGGCAAATGTCAATGCTTCCATTGAGAAAAACTTTGTCATTAAATTATTGTATTGGCTGGACGAGCTGGCTTTCGACTATTTGAAGAATTGGAATCCGAAGCAGTCTATGAAATTTGTGGCTCAGGGCGTCACGAAAGAGCAAGAGTATTTTTTCTGTTATCTTTTAACATTACTTGGGATTGATGTGCTGTTGCTGCAAAATGAAGTAGATATTGATGAAAAACTGAATCATCTTCACCTGTCCGAGCAGATTACTTTGGGAGAGAAAAGTGCTGCATCGCTGGAGTGTTATGACAGAGAGAAATATATGGATAGGCTAAAGAGGACGGGCGGGGAGAACAGGGAGAGTGTGCAGGCTGGTAAAGATGCGTCATCGGAGCACAGACCCAGAGTAATACTTCCGCCGGCAAGACGGGGGACTTCCAGGACATCCCAAAGCCCAGGAAACAATGGCAGGGATAACGGTTATGAAGGTGGAAGGTCAGGATGTGGGAACTCCGGGGCAGTATCAGGAGAATCAGGAAGCGGCGGAAGGCATGTGGAAGCAGGCCGCAATGCCGGAACTCCGGGAAGATATGGAGGAAATATCGGAAGCGGTTCGGGAGCAAATGGAAACGATACAAGAAGCACCGGACCCAATGTCAGAATCGAAATGCCGGAAAAGAGCGGAAGGGATAGAGGAACCGGAGTATCAGGAAGCGCTGCAGCAGGCAGGGGCACACAGGAATTAGGGTTTGAGGAACTAGCATTGAGAGCTTCTTCTGTAGTAATGATATCCATACATGACAGAAACGGAGATATTATTGGAAGCGGTTCAGGGATTATGATTGGCCGGGAAGGTTATATTCTTACCAACGACCATGTGGCAAGAGGCGGGCGGTTTTATTCTGTCAGAATTGAAAATGATGATAACATGTATAAAACAGATGAAATTATCAAGTATAATTCACTGCTGGATTTGGCGGTGATAAGGATTGACCGGAAGCTGCAGCCGCTCCCTATTTATCAAGGGAGTAAGCCCCTGGTGAGAGGACAGAAGGTGGTGGCGATCGGAAGCCCGTTGGGATTGTTTAATTCTGTGTCGGATGGGATTATCTCAGGATTCCGCAGAATGAACGATGTGGACATGATACAGTTTACCGCGCCGATTTCCCATGGAAGCTCAGGCGGTGCCGTATTAAATATGTATGGACAGGTAATCGGCGTTAGTACCGCAGGGATTGACGAAGGACAAAATATTAATCTGGCGGTAGGGTATGACTTTATCAATACTTTTGTAAGAGGATTTGTGTGAAAAACGTGGTGTAATAGTCTTGCGGCTTTTTAATGTAATATTGGATGGCGGACTATTACGGACGGTATTCATGATGAATGACTCATGATTGGAGAACAAAGATAAGTGGTACGCCTGTTAAAGCAGGCAGGAGGTGTAAAATGAAAGAAAAGAAATTTAAAGTATCCTTTAATTCACCTGTGATTTTAACATTTACTATTATATGCGCCATAACCCTTTTGCTGGACTTTATCACCAAAGGGTATACAAACACACATTTCTTTAGCGTGTACCGTTCCCAGTGGACCAATCCGCTTACATATGTAAGGCTGTTTGGTCATATTGTGGGACATGGGGGCATGGAACATTTTGTGGGAAATATTATGTTGATTCTGGTAGTAGGGCCCATGTTGGAAGAGAAATATGGTTCGTCTAATATTCTGTTTGTAATTCTTTCAACGGCACTGGCAACAGGGATTGCACATCTGGTATTTGTTCCGGGATATGCGCTGCTAGGGGCCAGCGGTGTAGTATTTGCATTTATTATGCTGTCTTCTTTTACCTGTATTAAAGAAAAGGAAATTCCGCTGACTTTTATATTAGTGGCTTTGTTGTATATAGGTGAGCAGGTATATGAGGGATTGTTTGTTGTAAGCAATATTTCCAATCTGTCCCATATTTTGGGAGGACTTGTAGGAGCCGGTCTGGGATTTGTGATGCACAAGAATAAAATGAACCGTTATTAAGCGGAACATAATTCTGTGGGACGGAAGCATTTTCGGATATGGCAGTGGTAGGGATTGACTTGTTTTGATGGGAGGATAATCCTGTGGGGCAAAGCCCGGCATCAGGACAGAATCAGAAAATGAAAGCAGCATCAGCCTCATTGGCGCCAAAGTATAAATGAAATTTTAGGGTAACTTAAAATGGGGGCTTGGTGGGGGATGCGGAACTGGAACAAATTATGTATGAACACAAGGCACTTAGCAGTTTGGACGATTACTTTTTGGAGTATGGGAAACGTCGGGAACAGGGTGTATACTTTTACAGAATTAACGGGTATAATGACCGTATTAGGGAATTTCTTGTGCGATATTATGAAGAAGCCAGAAGAAGTGGGGTAGTAATAGAGGGCAAAATTCCCAATCCTGACGAGAAGAATTTGGCGTATTATGAAGAGATTATGGGAATGCAGTTTCAGCTCAGTATGGGATTTATGCTTACAAGTCTGCAGAAGTGGCTTCCCAGAATGAACGAGTATCAGAGGAAGCATGTGGCTTCGGCTTTATATGATACTCTGGATGTTATGCGCAAAGAGGGAAAAAACGACAATATATTGCGGAATGCGTATATAAAATTTATGTGCTGGCTTTATTATAAATTTGAGAGGGTTGTCAGCCAGATGGGTGAAAATCGGATTCCGAAGATATTGTATGAAGGGAGCGTCAGCAATTACGAGCTGAAACTTTTGTGCATATTATCCGGCGCTGGATGTGATATTGTATTGCTGCAGTATCAGGGAGACACAGGATATAGCGCGTTAGACAAAGGTTCGGTGTTCTCGCATAAGTTGGAGATAACCGGAATGGGGGAGTTTCCGCAAGGATTCAGCATAAAGTCTTTGAGAAAAGAAATGGAAGAGCGTGTAAACGCGGAGCGTCTTTACGGCATTCCTCCTAAGCGGCAGAACTGCACCAATGCCTGGATCAAGGGAAAAGGGCTATCGGATGTATTAAAGCCGGTTCAGGAGAGGGGACAGGACGAGCGGTTCTATTACAATTGTTTTGTGCGCATGGAGGGCGTAGAGGATAAGTTGACTTATCTGAATGAACTGTACCGTTTTCAGTTGGAAATGAGCGCAGCCGGCAGAAACCTGGTTATTGTGGAGTCGGAGCTGATACCTCCGTCAAATGACGAAATCAGCGCTGTCAGGAGAAAGCAGTATAAGGATGTGAATCAGCTTGCGGCAGATTTGTCCGCCAATATTATCTATGCCGCTGATATGGAGCTGCAAAGAATATTGCGGAAAGCGTTTATTGATGTAGTGCTGGAAGAAGCTAAAAATATGGAGGGCAGTTTAAATCGGCTGACAAACAGAACAATTTATTTGCTGTGCTGGCTGAAACGTTTTCAGGATGGTTTGTTTAAAAAATGGGAAAGTCCCCAGGTAGAATGTTTTGTTTATCTGGGAGGCTGTAAAAATGAAAATGAAGCATTTTTTATGCGTTTTATGAGCAGATTGCCGGTGGATGTGGTGATATTGGTTCCGGATTTGAACAGAAAATGTTGTCTGGAAGCGTCAAATTTGTATGAGATACATTATGAGACATCTTTGCCCGTAAGAAAGTTTCCAAGGGAAAGTACGGATTTACAGTTGTCAACCGCCGCGTACCATGCGGAACGGGAACTGGATACCATTATGTACCAGGATACCGGAATGTATCGGAACCAACAATATCAAAGGGGGGTATCGGCTTCCTTACAATCTATCTATGAGGAAATTGCTATTTTATGGGATCAGGAGTTAAAATACAGGCCCAATTTTGACGTGACAGAAGCCGTGGTCACAATGCCTGTGATCTATGCCAAGGTGTGCGGGGTGAAGGATGGAAATGTTTCGGCCTACTGGCCTGAAATCAAGAAGCTTCTGACGCCGGACGCGCTGTTGATTAAAGGGGCCCCGTATCTGCGCAAGGAGGATCCAAATCCAGTCAGAGTTCATGCCACGGGATTTTTAAAAAATGGAAAATTGCTGCGGGCGAAGATAAAATCTCACGCTTGCTACACATATGGCGTCCTGCGGGAAGAGGTTCAGGAGCATATCCTGGATAAGCTTCAATTGCTGTTGGACCGGAAGTTAATCAGGGGGATTTATGAGAACGGTACGGAGTATACGGTAATTGCAACGGTGCTCAACCTGAACAAGGATATTCTGCGTATGCTGCAGAAATTTGATTTTACCAAGAAGAATCCCAAGATTGTATACATCAACACGTCGGAGGCAGTTCTTTCCTTAGAAGATAGTATTCTGATGGCGTTCTTAAATTTGGCCGGATTTGATATTGTTTTCTTTGTGCCTACCGGGTATCAGTGTGTAGAAAGATATTTTAACAATAAGGTTATGGAAGAGCATCAAATTGGAGAATATGTCTATGATTTGACAATTCCCAATTTTGATACTATTTCTATAAAACCGCGCCGTTCCTGGCGTGACATGATATTCAAGAGAGGAGATTAATGCATGGGATTGGATTTCACAAAGACGGCGGCGCCGCCGGAGGTGATTACGGCGCCGGATACGAAAAACGAAATAATTGTGGTGGAGAGTTACGATATTGTTGCGGATAGGCAACAGATGAATACGCAGCTTACAAACTCGGCTGAGGTGGATGCGTTGGTGAGTACTATTGAGATCGGTAATCTGGAAACCATAGTGTCTTTTGGCGCTGAGGCGGCGGAGGGCATTTCCAAGGCATCGGATGTGGTGTTAAACAGCATGAATATGACACAGTTGGATGAATCCAGCGAGATGCTGAATACCCTGGCAAAGATTATGGAGAAATTTGACATTGATGAGCTTAGGGAAAATCCTTCCTTGTTTGGGAAGCTGTTTGGCAATTTGAGAAAGCAGTTGGATAAAATTTTGAGCAAATATCATACGATGGGCGAGGAAGTGGATAAGATTTATGTGCAGTTGAAGCAGTATGAGGCAGAAATCAAACAATCCAATCGGAACCTGAACCAGCTTTTTGACGCAAATGTGGAATATTATCATCAGTTGGTCAAGTATATTCTTGCGGGTGAGCAGGGATGCCGGGAGCTGGAGGCGTATATTGCCCAGAGACAGAAAGATATGGAGACCACAGGAGATTCATCCATACAGTTTGAAATCCAGAGTTTACAACAGGCATTGATGATGCTGGAGCAGAGAACGCAGGATTTGAGAACCGCAGAGAGTGTGGCGATGCAGTCTGTTCCCATGATTAAAACGATGGAATTCAGTAATATGAATCTTGTGAGGAAGATAAACTCCGCATTTATCATTACGCTTCCGGTATTCAAACAGGCGCTTGCGCAGGCGATTATGTTGAAGCGGCAGCGGATTCAGGCGGAAGCAATGTCCGCGCTGGATGCCAAGACTAACGAAATGTTGATTAAAAATGCGCGCAACACAGTGGAACAGTCTAAGATGACGGCACAGTTGGCTTCGGGAAGTTCCATTAAAATAGAGACTTTGGAGACTACCTGGAAAACCATTGTAAACGGCATAGAAGAAACTCGGCAGATTCAAGATAAAGCCAGACAGCAGCGTATACAGGACCAGGCAAGGCTTGAGAACATAAAGACAGAATTTAACCAGAAATATCATATGCCTGATGCAAAGTAATAAATTTATTATAAAAGGAGGGCAAAGAAATGCCAATTAATTTATCAAAAGGTCAAAAGGTGGATTTGACAAAGGGAAATCCTGGTTTGAAGAAGATTATGGTGGGCCTGGGCTGGGATGTAAACGCCTTTGATTCCGGCGCGGATTTTGATTTGGATGCGGCGGCTTTTATGACAGGCGACAACGGCAGGTGTCCTACAGAGAAAGAGTTTGTCTTCTATGGCAACCTGGAGCATCCCAGCGGGTCCCTGAAACATATGGGAGATAACCTGACTGGGGAAGGGGAAGGTGATGACGAGCAGATTGAAGTGGATTTGACGAAAATTCCTGCAAATGTGTCCAAAATTGCATTTACTGTTACCATTTATGATGCAGATGTCAGACGGCAGAATTTTGGCCAGGTATCCAATGCGTACATTCGTATTGTGGATGAGGTTTCGGGCCAGGAGTTGATTCGCTATGATTTGGGAGAAGATTTTTCTATAGAGACTGCCATTGTGGTAGGGGAGTTGTACAAGCTGAACGGTGAATGGAAATTTAATGCAATCGGCAGTGGATTCCAGGGCGGTTTGGCTGCATTGTGTGCGCATTACGGCATTGAGGTAGCATAGGGTTAAGACAGCGTTAATATGATGGCAAAATATATTATTATAAAAATAAGCATCTGTCCAGACGGTATGTGAAGCTAATGCCAGAGCCGGAAGGATGGGGCGGAACTGGAACAGGAGGAGAATCATGTCAGTTTCTTTACAAAAAGGCCAGAAGGTCAGCCTGACGAAGGGCAATCCGGGTCTGAGCAAAGTGGTAGTGGGATTGGGCTGGGATGTGAACCAGTTTGATACCGGAGGAGATTTTGATTTGGATGCGGCAGCTTTTCTTTTGGCGGACAGCGGCAAGATTTCAACACAGAGTGATTTTGTTTTTTATGGGAATCTGGAGCATCCGTCAGGCAGTGTAAAACATATGGGAGACAATTTGACTGGTGCGGGAGAAGGGGATGATGAGCAGATTAAAATCGACCTTTCTATGGTACCGGAAAATATTACGAAAATTGCGTTCACTGTTACCATATATGATGCCGAGACCAGACGTCAGAATTTTGGACAGGTAAATAATGCGTTTATCAGGATTTACAATGAAGCCAATGGAGAAGAATTGCTGCGCTATGATTTGGGAGAGGACTTTTCCATAGAAACGGCTGCGGTTTTCGGAGAATTATATAAGAATGGAACTGAGTGGAAATTTAATGCCATTGGCAGCGGATACCAGGGCGGCCTGGCAGCGCTATGCGCAAATTTCGGAGTTCAGGTGGATGGTTAGTCTCGGCATCGAAGAGAAGAGGCGGAACAAGTTCCCGTAAACGGGAACTGGAAATAAAAAACAGTCTCGGAACGGAGATGCCCGGAAGAAATTTTTGTCTGTGTTCTAAACAGACGAAAATTCCTTCCCCATAAGGGCATCGAAGAGAAGAGACGGAACTGGAATAGGAATAGGAGAAACAAAATTATGGCAATTAATTTACAAAAAGGACAAAAAGTAGATCTGACCAAAAAGACATCCGGCGGTTTGGGTGAGATATTGGTAAATTTAAATTGGAATACCGGGAAAAAAGGATTTTTGTCAGGGTTGTTGGGCAACAGTGGAATTGATTTGGATTTGGGGTGCCTGTTTGAGATGAAAGATGGCAGAAAGGGTGCGGTACAGGCCCTTGGCAATGCCTTTGGTTCACTTCAATATCCCCCGTATATCGCTTTGGACGGAGATGATAGGACCGGAGCGGCAGCAGCAGGAGAAAATCTTCGCATTAATGGTAATCAGATTGCCGAGATAAAAAGAATCCTTGTGTATACCTTTATCTATGAAGGCATTGCAAACTGGAAGCAGGCGGATGCAGTGGTCACAATCAAATATCCTGGCGCAGAAGATATTGTTGTGCGTATGGATGAGTTTAATTCCAAAGATATTATGTGCGGTCTGGTGCTTTTTGAAAATCGCAATGATGAAACTTTCAGCGTGGAGAAAATTGTCCGTTTCTTCAGAGGGCATGAAGATTTAGACAGAGCATTTGGATGGGGCATGAATTGGAAACCAGGACGTAAGTAATTTGGATTTAAGTGAAATTGGAATTCTCCGATGAAAAATTGGCAAGAATACATTGAAAAAGATAGGCGGAGAGAAAGCATCTGTCCTTACAGTATCCATACGTTTTTTATTGCAATGGTAACACTGGAGGACAGATGTGAATTTAAAATAGAATACGGGCAGGGAGGTATAAAATGTCTGTAAGTTTACAGAAAGGGCAGAAAGTGAGTCTGTCCAAAGATAATGCTGGGCTTTCTAAAGTGGTTGTAGGATTGGGCTGGGATGAGGTGAAGAGGAAGACAGGTTTTTTTGCTCCCAAACCCCAGCCCATAGATTGTGATGCTTCGGCGTTTGCGCTGATAAACGGAAAATTGGTGTATAAAGAGGATATTGTCTATTTTGGCAATCTTCGTCATCCTACCGGCACCATAGAGCATATGGGGGATAACCTGACAGGCGCGGGAGAAGGGGATGATGAACAGATCATAGTTGATCTATCAAGGATACCGGATGAGTATGATAAGATTGTGCTGGTAGTTACCATTTATCAGGCAGTGGAGAGAAGTCAACATTTTGGATTAATTGAAAATGCTTTTATACGTCTGGTAAATGCAGCTAATAATACGGAACTGTGTAAGTATAGCCTGACTGATGATTATTCCGGCATGACAGCCATGATTTTTGGCGAAATATATCGGTATAATGGAGAATGGAAATTTAATGCCATTGGTCAGGGGACAAATGACCCTGGACTGGGAGAGTTGGCAAGAAGATATATGTAATGGGTATTGGTCTGACAGGATTCACAAGGCAAAACGTTACAAAAGAAAGATATGGACATTGGTTGTGTGCTTAAAGCACACAGGGAGGTATAAGAATGAAATATCAAGGACTTTCAGATCAGGAAGTACAAAGTTCCCGCGAAAAATACGGGTCAAATGCGATACCTGAATCTGAACCAACTACATTTTGGGAGGCATTTAAGGAAACCTTTGGCGACCCAATGATTAAAATCCTTTTAGTCATTGCAGCAATTATGATTGCAATGTTCTTTTTGGGATATGCGGATATATATGAACCCGTGGGTACCATTGTGGCAGTGCTGATTGTTGCTTTCGTGTCTGCCAAAACAAGCGTGGCCAGCGATACGAAATATCGAGAATTAAAAGACAGTACCAAAAAAGATACCTGTAAGGTATATCGTAACGGTATGGTTACGGTGATCGACGTGGATGATGTGGTTGTGGGGGACAGCATACTATTGCAGTCCGGCGACAAGATTCCGGCGGACGGTATTTTGGTAGACGGCGATATCCGAGTGGATAATTCTGCATTAAACGGTGAGGCGGAGGAATGTAAGAAAAATGCTGCCCAGGGACGTGTGGAGCTGCCGGAAGACATTACGGGAGACACGTTCGTAGACCAGTATTCTCTTTTTAGAGGGGCGGTAGTGTTCGACGGAGAAGGTATTCTGGATGTGCGCAGAGTGGGCCTGAAAACTATGATGGGTAAGATGGCCGAAGAGATGCAGGAGGAAGAACCGGATTCCCCTTTGAAAGTAAAACTTGCCAAGTTGGCAAATCAAATCTCTACCTTTGGCTATATCGGAGCGGTGGTAATTGCACTTCTTTATGTGGTTTTCTTTGTGACGAATGCGGGCGGAGTATCCGAGTATCTGGCTTTGGGCTGGTCTCAGATTCTTCAGGATGTGGTCAGAGCCGTGTCTCTGGCGATAGTGATTATTGTATGTGCGGTTCCGGAAGGTCTGCCGTTGATGATATCTTTGGTACTGATGCAGAATACCAGCAAAATGCTGGATCACAATGTATTGGTGCGTAAAGCGGAGGGTATTGAGACAGCCGGTTCCCTGAATATTCTGTTCAGTGATAAAACGGGTACCATTACCAAGGGTATGTTGGAAGTAGTGGAATTTTTCACCGCAGAAGGTGAGACAATTCCTTTGAATGAGCTGAAAAGTCATGGAAAAATCAAAGGGTTCGTGGATGTGGCAATCGGTAAGAATACGGCGTCCATGTATGATGCTGCTCATAAAGTAATCGGTGGAAATGCAACAGATCAGGCGCTGATGAAATTTATCGGCGAGGATACCTTTCATTTATTGGCCCAGAATAAGGAATGTGAGGCAGACAAATCTCAAGGATTTAACTCTGCAAATAAGTTCAGTCAAGTACACATTAAGAGCATGGGCAAAACATTCTATAAAGGTGCGCCGGAGCGTCTGCTTGCGGTGGCAAACAAGGCTTTGGACAAAAACGGGAATGAAGTGGAACTGGATTTTGACGAACTGAATGATAAAATTAATGAGTTGGCATCCAGGGCAATGAGGGTGTTGGCTTTTGGATACTCTTCCAAGGATCTTGTGGAAAACAAAATTAATGATGATGTGGTATTGATTGGTCTGGTGGCAATCCGGGATGACGTAAGGCCGGAGGCAAAAGAGGCGATCAGGGAAGTACAGGAGGCCGGAATTCAGGTAGTTATGATTACCGGAGACAGGCTGGAGACGGCGGTGTCCATTGCGGAGGATGCAGGACTGATTAGAAACGAATCCGATAAAGCGCTGACTTCTGCAGAACTGAATAAGATGAGTGACGACCAGGTGAAGGCAATTATGAAGGACATCAGAGTCATTGCAAGAGCGCTGCCCACAGATAAGTCCAGAATGGTCAAACTGTGTCAGGAGATGAATCTGGTGGTAGGAATGACTGGGGACGGTGTAAATGATTCGCCGGCATTGAAACGGGCGGATGTTGGTTTTGCTATGGGAAGCGGTACGGAGGCTGCGAAGGAAGCTGGTAAAATTGTAATATTGGATGATAATTTTAAATCCATTAAGGATGCCATCTGGTATGGCAGAACCATTTATCACAATATTTTGAAATTCTGTAAGTTCCAGTTGGTGATTAATGTGGCTGCTGTGGTGGTCAGCGCTATTGCGCCGTTTTTCCATGTGGACGAGCCTCTTAAGGTAACTCATTTATTGTTCGTAAACCTGGTTATGGATGGGTTGGGGGCAATCATGTTGGGAAATGAGCCGGCTTTGGAGAAGTATATGAAAGAAAAGCCCAGAAGAAGGGATGAAAGCATTGTAAGCAAGAAGATGATGGCTCAGATTTTAATTATGGGAGCATGGCTTACTATTGTTAGCTTTTTGTATTTGAAACTGCCCGTTTTCAGAGGATTTTTTGACACGGACAAGCAGCATTTGACCGGATATTTCGTATTGTTTATTGTCAGCGCATTGTTTAACGGGTTTAACGTAAGGGACGACGGCTTTGGGATTTTCAAAGGTCTGAATGAAAACACAGGATTCCTTAAGGTGTTCTTTACGATTATTCTTGTCCAGGCAGCAATTGTAAATGCAGCGTTAATTCCCATTCCAGTTTTTGCATGGATTGGCGAGATGTTTAGTTGTGTGCCTTTTGGTATAATGGGTTGGATTGTGGTAGTGCTTTTGGCAGTGACAATGATTCCTGTAGATATGATAAGAAAATGTTTTATGGGTAAAACTGCGTGAAAAAGATAATGATGGGAAGTAAAAATGGGACTGTCTTACGACAGCCCCATTTTTCACTATAAATCCATTTTTTCAACTAAATGATCCATCCTTTTATGTGGAACATGAAAGTCCTGTGCCTGTATTAATATTGCTTTCTGGCTGTTTGTATGGGTTCACTGGTGAGGTCAACGCCAAGCTTTCTGTATATTTTGATATCCACCTCCGATAGCATGACGGAAGTGTGCGCCTGGCAGCCTTTTAATTTCGGAAGCTGTTCCAGGGAGCGTCTGGCGTTGTCGTCGCTGCAGGCAGCCAGAGACAATGCAATAAGTACTTCGTCTGTGTGCAGGCGAGGGTTTTTGCCGCCCAAATAACGAACCTTTAAATTTTGTATAGGTTCAATGGCCTCCGGTTTTATGAGTTTTGTGTCATGATCCACGCCAGCCAGGTATTTTAGCGCATTCAACAATAGTGCGGCCGATGCGCCGAGAAAATCCGAGGTTTTGGAAGTGATTATGTGGCCGTCGGGAAGTTCCATGGCGGCAGTGGGAACGCCCAAGTATTCAGCCCGTTCCACGGCGGCGGTGGTGATTTTCCTGTCTGCCGTGGTGATTTTGGCCTGTTTCATCAGAAGTTCAATTTTATATACTTCTGTTTCGGAGGTATTTTCGCGTACTGTTTTGTTTAATGCAGTGTAATAACGGCGGATAATTTCCATTTTGGAAGCTTCGCAGCAGGCGTCGTCGTCTATGATACAGTTTCCAGCCATATTGACGCCCATATCCGTTGGGGATTTATAAGGATTACTGCCGTAAATTCCTTCAAATATGGCGTTTAACACGGGGAAAATTTCAATATCCCGATTATAATTTACCGTAGTTTCACCATAGGCTTCCAGATGGAAGGGGTCAATCATATTGATGTCGTTCAAATCTGCGGTTGCCGCTTCATAGGCAAGATTGATAGGGTGTTTCAGAGGAATATTCCAAATGGGAAAAGTTTCAAATTTGGCATATCCGGCTTTGATTCCTCGTTGATTGTCATGGTAAAGCTGGGAGAGACATGTAGCCATTTTACCGCTGCCGGGCCCTGGCGCAGTAATGACCACCAGAGGACGGGTGGTTTCTATATAATCATTTTTGCCATAGCCGTTTTCACTTACAATAAGAGAAACATTAGAGGGATAACCTTCGATTGTATAATGAAGGTAAACTTTGATATTCTTTTTCTCCAGTTTTGATTTAAATTGTTCGGCGCTGAGCTGGCCTGAAAAGTGTGTAATTACCACGCTTCCCACATACAGACCTTTGTTGAGAAATTCGTCTCTCAGGCGCAGTACATCCACATCGTAAGTAATGCCCAAATCTCCTCGTACTTTGTTTTTTTCAATATCCGCAGCGCTGATGACAATGACAATTTCGGCATAGTCTGATAGCTGCATCAGCATTTGCAGTTTGGCGTCGGGCGCAAAGCCGGGCAATACCCTGGAAGCATGATAATCGTCGAAAAGTTTTCCGCCGAATTCCAAATACAGTTTGTCCCCAAATTGGACAATTCGTTCTTTGATATGTTCCGACTGCATTTTCAAATATTTTTTGTTGTCAAAGCCTATTTTCATGGGTAGCCTCTTTTCTATGGATGTCATGTGTTTCATGACTTTAAGCTTTATTTTTACTAAGGTGTATACGATATAGCATCAGTAATGAAACAGGTAAACCTGTGTTGTTCTAAATAAAAATTATAACATAAATTAAGAAAAGTGAAAAGTGCTTGATTCTATTATTTTTCCGGATGCCTGTTATGTTCCGCAAAGGAATATGAATTGGGGAATAAAATAAAAGGAATGTACGATACTATAACGGCAGGATAGAAGACCGGACGGTATAGGAATGATATATGGTTTCCGGAAAGAGGAAAAGAAAAACGAGATTTAGAAATCTTTAAGAGTTGACAGCATTTTTTCACAATTATACTATTGATTAATCAACCATTAATGCCTATAATAAAATAGATTTCTTGTTAATAACAAGCGAGAGTGATTTTGGAGGGCGGTGGAATGTCAATTGCCCGGAAATGAAACGGAAACGGAGTTACTATGGACAATCAAATGAACCAATTCGATAACGGCGGAGGCTATAACAACAACGGGAATCGGGGCAATAAGCCGGGAAACAACGGAGGAAATGGGGAGCCGCCCAGGCGGCCCAATGTGATGATGGTGGTACTTGCAGCATTGAGCACGGTACTGCTGGTTTTCATGCTTTGGAATTTGCTCATGGGGTCCAACGGAAATACCCAGGAGGTCAGCTATATGAAATTCCTGGATTACCTCAATGGGAACCAGGTAGAGGCGGTGGAAGTACAAAGCAGCGGGCAGGTGTTATTTACCTTAAAGGAAGAAGAGGCTGACACTGGCAATCCCAATTTGACGGGCTATCCTTTTTACGGCAGCTTTAAGGTTACGTATTCTACGATTATCATGGAAGACTTGAACACGCTGACAGCCCGCCTGGAAGAGCATGAGGTGGACGGCAGCCGCGTGCTTAGTGATAATTCGGGCAGGATTTTGGACATTTTACTATATGTGGTGCTGCCGGTGGCATTGATGTGGATACTGCTGGGTGTGGTATTCAGAAAAATGGGCGGAAGCGGCGGACCTATGGGCGTGGGCAAAAGTAATGCAAAAGTGTATGTGCAGAAGGAAACGGGAGTTACATTTAAGGATGTGGCAGGAGAAGATGAAGCGAAAGAATCTTTGGTGGAGGTAGTGGATTTTCTGCATAATCCGGGCAAGTATTCCAAGATTGGCGCCAGGCTGCCAAAGGGAGCGCTGCTGGTGGGCCCTCCCGGAACCGGTAAGACATTACTGGCGAAGGCGGTAGCCGGAGAGGCGCATGTGCCGTTCTTTTCGCTGACAGGTTCCGATTTTATAGAGTTGTATGTGGGTGTGGGCGCCAGCCGTGTGCGTGATTTGTTTAAGGAGGCGACCAAAAATGCGCCCTGTATTATTTTCATTGATGAGATTGACGCCATCGGACGCAGCCGGGATTCTAAGTATGGCGGTGGAAACGAGGAGCGGGAACAGACATTAAATCAGCTTCTTTCAGAGATGGATGGTTTTGACAGTTCTAAAGGTATTCTGATTTTGGGCGCTACCAATCGGCCTGAAATTTTGGATAAGGCACTTTTGCGCCCCGGACGTTTCGACAGAAGAATCATTGTGGATAAGCCTGATTTAAAGGGGCGTGTGGAGATTCTGAAAGTGCATGCCAAAGATGTGAGAATGGACGAGACAGTGGATTTGGATGCAATTGCGTTAGCCACCAGCGGCGCAGTGGGTTCGGATCTGGCGAATATGATAAACGAGGCGGCCATTAATGCAGTAAAAGAAGGCAGAGAGTATGTCTGTCAGAAGGATTTGTTTGATGCGGTTGAAGTGGTGTTAGTGGGAAAAGAGAAGAAGGACCGCATAATGAGCAAAGAAGAGCGCAAGATTGTGTCCTATCATGAAGTGGGGCATGCGTTAATCAGCGCTTTGCAGAAGAATTCAGAGCCGGTGCAGAAGATAACCATTGTGCCAAGAACCATGGGTGCGCTGGGATATGTAATGCATGTGCCGGAAGAAGAGAAATATTTGAATACCGAGGCGGAACTAAGAGATATGTTGGTGAGCCTGGTAGGCGGCCGCGCTGCGGAAGAGGTGGTGTTTGATACGGTAACCACCGGAGCCGCCAATGATATTGAAAAGGCTACGGATATTGCCCGTAATATGGTCACCAGATACGGTATGAGTAAAAAGTTTGGCCTGGTGGGGCTGGCAACCATTGAGAGTCAGTATTTGGAGGGAAGATCGGCGCTGAATTGCAGCGATGCTACTGCAGCGGACATTGACGCAGAAGTAGTGGTTATTCTGAAAGAAAGTTATGATAAAGCCTTGAAGATGCTGCGAGAAAATCGTGATATTATGGATAAGCTGGCGGAGTTTCTGATTGAGAAGGAGACCATTACAGGTAAAGAATTTATGGAAATTTTCCGCAAGGCCAAGGGGCTGCCGGAGAAAGAGGAAGCGTCTGGGGAAAAGGAAGGACAGATTGGCAATCCTGAGAAAGCGGCAGCGGAAACAGAAGCTGCAGATAGCGCCGATGCTATGCTTGATGAGAAGACTGGGGGTTCTGATGCAGTAGGGGCGGAGCCTGAAGTCGAAAAAGAAAAGGTGACGGAAGACGGATTGAGAGATACGGTTGTAGAAGACAGCATGGAAAGCGGAATGGAAGATAACCGGAAATCGGTTCGTGAAGAGGGTGAAGCGGAAGAAAATCAGAAATTCGTGAATGAAGAGAGCGGAACAGAAAGTCTCACCGAAGAACCTTCAAATGATAAAGAACTCTCAAATGATAAAGAATCCTCAAAAGATGAACACAAGCCAACGGGTAGATTTTCAAAGGGCCGAATAGAGTAGAAAGCCCAAATGACAAAAAATAAGTGATAATGAGCCTGAGCCTAAGTGCTCAGGTTTTTATTTGTTAAGAATAAATTGTACCATCATTTTCGCAGGAGCATGTCTCACATGAAATAAATTGATAAATTTATTATTAAATTTAACTTGATAATGCAAATTCTGGCACTTTATGTATGGGAGAGATAAAGTGTAACAGAAAATGAAGGAATATTGACTGAAAACTTGAAGAAAAGCGGGAGGGATGGTATAATTTTTCTGTAAAAGGGTTGAATTGTTCCGCGTTGGACTGCGGTATTATTAATAGGAGGAATTCATGCTATATAATTCTGTTGGCAGATTGGTATGGTGTGAGCGGACACGTGCAGGTATTTCTGCAGAAGTCTTGTGCAGAGGCATATGTTCGCGCACTTTTTTGCAGCGTTTGGAAAGCGGTGAGAGAAGATGTGAGAAGATGATGTCCGACGCTTTGCTTCAGAGAGTAGGAGTGTCGGCGGACAAGTTCATATATATTATGAATCCCGATGAGCAGGATTGGCTGTTGCTGCAAGAGAAATTGATTCGGGCGGTGGATGAAGGGGACAGAGAAAGTACATTACCGTTGTTGCAGGAATATAAGGAAATGACTGCAAAGAGATGTAAGTTACATCTGCAATTTTCGGGGCTGTGTGAGGTGGTGCTGGATTGGAAAAACGGAATGTCCACTCAGGATATGCTGGACCATCTGGAGCTGGCGTGGCAGATATCCATGAGAGATATTGATATGAGCCAAATGTCAGAGTACCCGCTTTCATTGATGGAATGTATTATCCGAATGATGTACTGTCGAATTCAAGAGGATATGGGAGAACTGGAAGAAGCGGTCAAAGGATATCATCAATTGTTGCATTATCTGGAAGTCAGGATGGATGAGGAAGACAGAGTAAAGCTTTATTCTCAGATTGCATATCGTCTTGTGAAATATTATATGAAAAAGGATGAAGTGAAAAGTGCTGTGGATTTGGCCCGAAAAGCGGTATCGTTGCTGAAGGTTCGAGGAAGACTTTTCTATATGAGAAAATTTTTGCAGGTAATTATTTTATATGGAAATTGTTCTGAGGAAGAAACTGCAATGTTCCAAGAAACATGTAACACACTGGAATGGCTATATACGGTTTATCAGGTGGAGGAAGAAGAATGGGTTTGGAACACACATTTTGGCGTGGCGGAAATTGAACTCTGTGGTGATTTGATTCGTGCAAGAAGAAAAGCAATGGGGATGAGCCAGGAAAAACTGGCGGAAGGGATTTGTGACGCCGTTACCATATCGCGGATAGAATGTGGAAAGGTTGCGCCAAAAGTGCAGGTATTACATAAAATAATGGAAAGAATTGGCCTGAAAGATGGATATTATGAAGCAATTAATCCTGTGGAAGAACCGGAATTTTTTAAGCTGGCCAATCAAATATCCATTTTGCTCAGTCTTTCTAATGGGAAAGATGCGGAACCATTGATAAATGAATTAGAGAGTAGGGCAAAAAGGACGAATCGGTTTGTGGAACAATATATAGGGAATATAAAGGCGCTGGCTTTGTATGTGCAAGATAAGATATCGCCCCAGGAGCATTATGACAGGCAGAGTGCTGCGCTTTATCTTACCATGCCTGAGTTCGGCAAAAGAGAACATAAGAAATGGCGTTTCAGCCGACAGGAGATGAGTATTGTCAATACAATGTCCTATTCCTGTGAAGAAGCGGGAAAAACGGAAGAAGTATTAGGGATGTTGTATGATATTAAGGACCAATATGAAAACAAGCCCTTTCAAATCATACATTACATGGCCGGATATGAACTGACCATAAGAAATATAGGAAACTTGTTGGGGAATATGAGAGAGTATGACAAAGCAATTCACATTGCTGAACAGGGGATCGTTATGGGCTTGAAATCAGGGCGGGGTTTGACGCTTACACTACTGTTATATGATTGCGGGTGGGATATGGAACAACTGTGGCAAGAGGAAAAATATACACCCAAAGATAGCCTTTTATATATCAAGGCTTCCGCGGCTCTTAATTTATTGTTCTATGGAAAGGAACAATCCATGTTTTTCCTCAATCATTTAAAGGAGCTGTATCAATATGAAATTGTTACGACATGATAAATAAATGAGGTAAGACATTTGCATGCGTAAAAAATGCTTTTTGCCAAAGGGCGTGTTTCGTGTTAGGGCAAAAAGCATGGAAAGCGGAGCATACAAATGGTTGGAATGATGTTTCAAACATGTTCTAATAGGGATAAGGCGCTCTGACATTGTGGGGGACATCGGAACAATTGGGAATAGCGGAGGACGGCTGGCATGGTATATATGAAGGGACTGCACATAGGACAATAGAAGCAGAGCTGTGAGCGTAATATGTATTCATTGGCAATTTCTCCTTTCTTAATGTCATATCATTGTAAGGGGTAAATATTGGAAAAGCAATAGCAGAACTGGCACATTTAACTGAAAGATTTTGTTTTGACTTAGGAATCTCTTCCTGGATGGGTAATATTCTAATACATTTCAAAGCATTGTCTGAAAAGTTAAATTGTGCCAGTTTTGTTATGGCATAAATGATAGGAAAATGGTAGCATAGTCCATAACCTTTAGAAAGATTTTATTAATTTACTATTGTTGCAAAGGAAGGATTTTGTAAATGGTTCCTATAGGATTATTTACACTTTCATTGAGTTGAATGTTAGATTGGTGGATTGCGTAGAAAATGCGTGGAACAGTATATTACTATTATGATAGGATATTAGTTACAAATTGTAAGCTGAGAACATTGGTGCCATATGCAGGAATGGTGCCCAAAGGTTCTGCGGTGCAATTAATTGTATATCCATTAGAGACAGATCATATTCCTCTGTCGGCTCCTACTGGAATTTCAGCCGATGGAGATTTTTATTTAGCGGCTCTTTCAAAGGATATCATATATCAAGTACATAAAAGTGGAACGCTGATTAGAGTATATGCAAATTCCGTTGATCAGGTAGAAGAGACTGTTATGGGAGCGCCAATGTCGATTTTGGCAATGATTCGGAAGTGTTTCTTGCTAAAGGGTTCGATTATCTCCATTGGGAAAGAGGCTTATGTGCTGCTGGGCGGAGCGGAACAGTCAAGCGCCTGTGAGGAAGGGCGTCAGAATTGCGTACTTCTTGTAGAGGAGGAAGAGGGATATAAGGGGATTTCGTGTTCTTACCCTGGGGAGAAGGCGGGAGTATCTCAAGAAAGTCCAAGTTTTACCAGATTGAGAGGAATTGTGAAAGTACAGCATACCAAAGGAGAATCCGGTGATATTTCAGTGAAATGGTCGAAAGATCATAAAGAAGCTTTATCTGCAGAGTTTGCATTGATGCAAGGGAGTGCTGCAAGTGAAGCGTCAGAAAGTCTGATGATGCCCATTGAGGATGTGCAGGAGAAAAAGGATTTGCTTTTGGAGAATATTGTAGGGTTCCCGCTGTTATCCCAAAGTCTTAAGGAACAGATGGGCCACAGCACTTATGTAGAGAAGGCGGTGAAAAGACTTGCCATGTCGGTGATTGCTGTCAGGGAATAATGTGACACTGCTGAAGTATTTGACGAAATAGGTCTTCTGGCGGCCAGAAGTATGTTTTGGTACAGCATTTGGAGCAGAAGAAAGAAAAAGATATACTTTGGGTTGCTAAAATGCGTCTTTTCTGGGAAAATGAAAATAAATACAGAAAAATATAAAAATTGTATTGACAAATCAAAAGAACTATCATATAATTAACTCATAACAAAGAGAGAGAAAAACAAAACATCTTCCAAAAAGAAAAGTGCAGAGGTGAGGCAAGAAGTGCAAGTACATCAAAGGGTAATGATTAACTGAGAAAATATCAGAACATTACAGTACTAAGTACAAAATGAGAATGGAAAGCACGGGGGTGAAATGGAAGAAAAGGAAAAATAAAATAAGAAAGAGAGGTATAGTCCATTGGATCAGGAGGTTTGAAAGGGCGTATTGATTGAAGAAAATCAATACGCCCTTTCTGTTGACCATATGATTATGCAAAATCAAGATAGGAAATAGTTGGGGCTGCCCGTGAAACGGCGGCTGTGTCAGTTCTTAAAAAATGCGAAAATGGTAAGAACCACTGGTAAAATATTTTAAAATGTGCTATACTGACTTTGTTTCATAATAGCATTGGGTGTGCATAAAGGGAGGAGTAAATATGGATATAGCAGGAGTGTCAATGGCTTTGGCCAGAGTTTCGGAGCAGTCTCAGATAGGAGCGGCAGTATTGAAAAAGGCAATGGATACCAATGTTTCTCTGGGAGAAGGAATGGTGGAGATGTTGGATGCTGCGGCTGCTATGGAGCGGAGTGTTTATGCGGAGTTGGGCGCCAATATAGATATTCGTATTTAACTGACAGGTGTGAAATAAGGAAGTGTATTGTGTTTCAAATTTGGGTTTCATAGTTGATGGGCGCATGTCGTTTTGGTAGAACATTTGAAAGGCTGTCTGGAGGGCATACTTCAGATGGCCTTTTTGTGAAAATTCCTAAAATCTATTGCATTTTACTGATATTTTATGTACATTTGTATGGAAGGGATATTTTAGTAGACCGCCAATGGCGGATCGGGGTAAGTTTGAAAATAAACTTTCATACAATAAAATCCAGGAGTATGATTTTATTGTCAGCAATCTTGATTAGTATGCGTGCGAAAGCGCGCAAGGGGTATCTGGGTGAAAATTGTACACATAACAGTCGGTATAGTCAGTATAGCGCATGCGAAACACAGGGTACAGCGGCATGGGCTATACCAATAAGCGCCAAAAGGGGTGGGGGCTATGATTTCAAATCAGATTTTACAAAACACAATAGACGGACTAAAAAGTATTGCCAGAGTTGATTTTTGTGTCATGGATGTGGACGGAAAGGAAATTGCCTCCACAGCCGACATGGGGAACAATGCCAGAGTGGCGGGAGAATTTGCGCTTTCTCCGGCAGATTCGCAGGAAATTCAGGGCTATCAGTTCTTCAAGATATATGATGACCAACAATTGGAGTATGTGCTGATGACTGGGGGAACAGGGGAAGATGTGTATGTCATTGGAAAAATGGCGGCTTTTCAGATTCAAAATTTGTTGGTTGCCTATAAAGAGCGTTTTGATAAGGATAATTTTTTCAAAAATCTTCTCCTTGACAATTTGCTGTTAATTGATATCTATAGCCGGTCCAAAAAATTACATATACAGGTGGACGTACCCAGGGCCGTAATGATTGTGGAGCCGGGAAATGACAGGGACAATGGTATGCTGGAACTGGTAAGGACCCATTTTGGAGCCAGCAGTAGGGATTTTATCACTGCAGTGGATGAAAATAATGTTGTGGTAGTGAAAGAACTGGCCGATGAAGATTCCCTGAGAGAGATTGACAAAGCGGCAAAAGGGCTGCGCACTTTTCTGCAAAAAGAGGGAATCCGGGAACTTCGCATTGCATATGGCACGGTAGTGAAAGAATTAAAGGATGTAAGTCGTTCCTATAAGGAAGCAAAAATGGCAATAGATGTGGGTAAGATTTTCTTTGGAGAGAGGGAAATTATCGCTTACAGTGAGCTTGGCATTGGACGATTGATTTATCAGTTACCGATTCCGTTGTGTAAAATGTTTATCCATGAGATATTTGGAGGCAAAAGTCCTGATGATTTTGATGAGGAGACTTTGGGGACAATACATAAATTTTTTGAAAACAGTCTGAACGTATCTGAAACTTCCAGGCAGTTATTCATTCACAGAAATACGCTTGTTTATCGTCTGGATAAGCTTCAGAAGGGCACAGGATTGGATCTTCGTGTTTTTGAGGATGCAATTACCTTTAAGATTGCCCTTATGGTGGTGAAATATATGAAGTATATGGAAAATGTGGATTTCTGAAGACAGAAAAAGTAAAGTGGGAAAAGACCTTCCTTAAAAGGGAAGGCTGCAGTGGAGAGATGATACTGGAATAGTCCAGCTAAGAAATGAGAAGAGAAAATAAAAAACAGTCTCGGAACGGAGGTGCCCGGAAGGAAATTTAAGCTGCGTACTATGCAGATGAAATTTACTTCCCCTAAAGGGGCGCTGTAGTGTAGAGACGGAACAAGTTGCCGCTTGCGGGAACTGGAATAGTCCAGCTAAGAAATGAGAAGAGAAAATAAAAAAACAGTCTCGGAACGGAGGTGCCCGGAAGGAAATTTAAGCTGCGTACTATGCAGATGAAATTTACTTCCCCTAAAGGGGCGCTGTAGTGTAGAGACGGAACTGGAATAGGAGGAATAAAATGACAAAACGTGAGATGTCGTGGAAAAAAAGAAAAGAGTTTATTGAGGAAAACGGCATCATTTATCTGCAGAATGTAAGCAAGGTTTATTCTAAGGGGTCGCCGGCCATCAATGGGATTACCCTGGGGATAGGGAAAGGTGAATTTGTGTTTATCGTAGGGGACAGCGGTTCCGGTAAATCCACTTTGATTAAGCTTTTGCTGCGGGAACTCACGGCTTCTAACGGCAATGTCTATGTGATGGGAAGTGATTTGGCAAAGTTAAAGCACAGGCAGGTGCCCAAATTCCGACGCAATTTGGGTGTGGTGTTTCAGGATTTTAGATTACTCAACGACAGGAATGTATATGAAAATGTTGCGTTTGCGCAAAGAATTGTAGAGAAGCCAGCCATTGAAATCAGAAGAAATGTGCCATCCATTCTTGCAACTGTGGGTCTTGCCGGAAAGTATAAGGCTAAGACAAAGCAACTCTCAGGAGGAGAACAACAGAGGGTTGCGTTGGCGAGAGCGCTGGTGAACAATCCGTCTATATTGCTGGCGGACGAGCCTACAGGGAACCTGGACCCTAAAAATTCCTGGGAAATTATGAAGCTGCTTGAGGAAATTAACCAAAACGGTACTACGGTGGTGGTGGTAACGCACAACAGAGAAATTGTAAATGCTATGCATAAGCGGGTGGTGACGATGAAAAAAGGCGTGATTATCAGCGACGAGGAAGGGGGAGAATACATTGATGAAGATTAGTACCTTGTTTTACACCATCAGGCAGGGATTCGTCAATATCTTTCGCAATAAGTGGTATTCCCTGGCTTCTATGGCGACAATTGCATCCTGTCTGTTTTTGTTTGGTTTACTCTATGCGGTGGTTATGAACTTTCAAAGCATTGTTATGAAGGCGGAAGAAGGGGTGTCCGTGACGGTGTTTTTTCACTATGAAGGAGACTGGGATGAGAGTCATGAGGAAGGACAAATACCCACCGACAGTTGGATTGAAGAATTTGGTCAGATGATTGTAAAGCGTCCGGAAGTTTCAGAGGTTGTGTTTATTTCGGACGAGGATGCGTGGGAAAATTTTGCAAAGAACCATTTTGGGGAAAATTTTGAAAAATATTCCATTGGCTTTTTGGAGAATCCCTTAAAAGGGGAAAATAGTTATGAGGTTTTTATCAATGATGTGTCAATGCAGAGTGCATTGGTCACCTGGCTGGAATCCTTTCCGCAGGTGAGTAAGGTAAATTATTCTTCGCTGACGGCGGATATGCTCAGCGGTGCCAATATGTTAATTGCCTATGTTTCAGTGGGAATTATTATGATATTGCTGGCAGTCAGCGTATTTCTAATCAGCAATACGGTTGCCATTGGTATTTCTGTACGTGCGGAGGAAATTAATATTATGAAATACATTGGCGCAACGGATTTTTTTGTAAGAGCGCCTTTCGTGCTGGAAGGTATGTTGATTGGTGCATTGGGAGCGGTACTGCCTTTGTGGTTGATCTACAGCCTTTATAATTATGTGTTGGCATATGTGATGGAAAGATTTTCTATTTTGGCAGGATTTTTGAATTTCCTTCCAGTGGAAGAATTGTTTGGCGTGCTCACGCCGGTGTCGGTTGCCCTGGGGGTGGGAATTGGTTTTTTGGGAAGCATTATTACCGTTAAGAAACACTTGCGTGTATAGGTGGTAGGAGCTTATGAAGAAAAAATTGATATATTTTGGCCTGTGGGTTGTATTAGGTGTGGTTTTCATGGGAAACGTCATATGTGAGCGGGCGTTTGCATCCGGCCAGACTTCCATTACATCGGAGAGTATTCGGGAGAAGGAAGAGCAGATTTCCAAGATAAAAGGAGAAAAGGAGACGCTGAAAGATGGTCTGAGCAATTTAAAGGAAATCAAAAAGGACCTTGAAAAACAGAAAAATAATTTGCGGGAATATGTCAGACAGTTAGACGATAGTCTGGCTGTCATTGAGAAAAATATTGCGGATTTAAACGACAGAATACAGGCTAAGGAGGGAGAAATCCAACAGGCGGAGATTGATTTGGAGGAGGCGCTGGAGAAAGAAGAAAGTCAGAAAGAATCTACGCTTGCTTGCATAAGATTGATGTATGAGGCGGGGAATCCGAATATTATGGATATGCTTGTGGAAGCAAAAGGATTCGGAGAGTTCCTGAACAGGGCTGATTATGTAGAGAAAGTGTATGCTTATGGGAATCAAATGTGGGAGAACTATAAAGCGGCCAGAGAATATGTGGAACTGTGCAAGGAAGAATTGGAATTGGAAAAAGAGATTCTGGACGAGACCAAAGAAAGCGTAGAAATAGAACAAAGAAATTTGGAAGAGTTGATAGAACAGAAGAATCGTGATATTATTGCTTATGAGACGGATATAGGCAATAAGGAAAAAGCGATCAGAGAGTACGAAGAGGAAATCAAGGCACAAGAAGAGGAAATCAAGCTCTTAGAAGCGGCTGTGGCGGAAGAGAAGAAGAAACTGCTTGCAAGTATGGTGATTACGTATGATGGGGGGATGTTTAAGTTTCCGCTGAAAACTTATACCAGGATTTCCAGTGAATATGGTACAAGGCCGCATCCTACTCTGGGAGTGGAGCATTTTCATAACGGCGTGGATTTTGCGGCGCCCAAAGGGACGCCAATTTACGCAGCTTATGACGGAAGGGTGGTGGCTGCCACCTATAGCGTAACCATGGGGAATTATGTTATGATAGATCATGGCTCAGGGTTATACACAATTTATATGCACGCTTCATCGCTGTATGTAAAGAAGGATGATACAGTGGTAAAAGGGGATACCATTGCAGCGGTGGGGAGTACAGGACGTTCTACAGGCAATCATCTACACTTTAGCGTAAGGCTTAACGGTGCATATGTGTCACCTTGGGAGTATCTGAAGGAATCCTGAAATTTTTGGAAGTGAGTGGGGAGAAATATAGAGTTTGGTAAGGGATAGGAGTAAAGGAGAAGGAAATTATGGATGAAAATAACGCATATTTCGATCATTTATCTGGGACCGGAGTGAGAAATGGCAATACAACATCGGCGGCGGGACAGATGGAAGACGGGAGGCGTGGGATGTCTGCGCATCCCGGTCAGTATACAGAAGTAGGTTCGTATGCGCAGCCGGGGCAAGATATACTGCCCAGCCAGCCCATACAGGCGCCGCATGAGACAAAGGGCAGCAGAAAAGGTATTTTTTTCTTAGGATTCACTGCGGGTATCATAGGGTCACTATTGATTATCGCAATTTGTTATGTTGGTTTCTATTTTCAAGATTTGGTGCAATCGCCTTCAAATGCCGCGGAGCAATTTTCTTTTGGGGAAAATTCTGCAATTACGGAGAGAATGGTATCTAAACTGCAAGCTTTAGAGAATACAATCAATAAGTATTATTTTCTGGGCGATGTGCAGAAAGAGCAGTTACAGGATGGTATTTACAGAGGAATTATGGCCTCGTTGGGAGATCCGTATACGGAATACTATTCGGTGGAAGAATTGAATGCCATCATGGAACAGACGGAAGGTATTTATTATGGTATTGGGGCATATATCAGTTTGGACACCGATACCGGTCTGCCAAAGATTAGCGGAACCATTGCCGGCGCTCCGTCAGAAGAGGCAGGATTGCGGGCAAACGATTTGATATATGAGGTGGACGGAGTTTCCGCTTATGGAATGACTTTAAGTGAAGTGGTGTCGTTGGTGAAGGGACCGGAAGATACCGAAGTGGTGCTTACCATAATCAGGGAGGGCGCTTCGGATTATCTGGAGGTTGCGGTAACGCGCAAAAAGGTTGAGTCACCCACAGTGGAATATTCCATGTTGGACAACAATATGGCTTATATTCAGGTGACGGAATTTGAAGATGTGTCCGTGAAGCAATTCCAGAATGCTCTTGCAAAGGCCAGAGAGGAAGGCATGAAGGGGATGATTTTGGATCTGCGGGGAAATC
Source organism: Lachnospiraceae bacterium (assembly GCA_022793065.1). Classification (GTDB taxonomy): domain Bacteria; phylum Bacillota; class Clostridia; order Lachnospirales; family Lachnospiraceae; genus Acetatifactor. The sequence continues at coordinate 96,581 of JAAWCE010000020.1, read as the reverse complement.
CCGGCGGAAGTCTGAATGCTGTTGTGGAAATGGCAAGGATGCTTTTGCCCAAAGGTATGATAGTGTATACAGAGGATAAGAACGGTAAGCGGTCCGAATATACCTGTGACGGAACAAAAGCGTTGGAGGTGCCATTGGTGGTTCTGGTGGATACCAATTCGGCCAGTGCGTCGGAAATTATGGCTGGTGCCATAAAGGACTATGGGATAGGAACTTTGGTAGGTACAACTACGTTTGGAAAAGGCATTGTACAACAGATTATTCCTTTCCGGGACGGTTCTGCGGTTAAGATAACCATTAGCGCTTACTACACACCAAAGGGAAATAATATTCATGGTATTGGTATTGAACCCGATGTGGTGTGTGAATTTGACGGTGAAGCATATTATGGAAATGAAGATCATCCGGATAACCAGCTTGAGAAAGGGAAAGAAGTGCTGAAGGAGTTAATGGGAGGTATTTAGTGCAAAGAATTTGTGTATAAGTTCAAGTATCTGACTTTAGCGTGAAGCTCATAATTTAACTAAAGGTGTAAAGTCTTTCTGGAATGATGAAAGGCTTTGCACCTTTTTTTAAAACAATAAAACAAATGTTCTTAAAATGCTGTTTTTGTCTGTACAAATGAGGGGGCGTATGATATAATCGAAATTAATTTTCCGTGTCTTAAACATTATGAGAAACAGGAATTATGACGAGGCAAAGAACCTTTTTTGTAAAAGCAATCTAAGTAAATGGAGATTTGAATGAAATGTGGATAGAATATTAATATTGAGCTTATGGAGGTGATTTGCGTGCAAGCGGAACACAGGAATCATGCGGAATCTGACAGCATCTTTAAATTACACAGTGAATACCAGCCTACCGGCGACCAGCCCCAGGCGATAGAAGCGCTTGTCAAAGGCTTCAAAGAAGGCAATCAATTTCAGACCTTGCTGGGTGTTACAGGTTCGGGAAAAACCTTTACAATGGCCAATGTAATTGCACAGCTGAACAAACCTACTTTGGTCATAGCGCACAATAAGACCCTTGCCGGGCAGTTGTACGGCGAGTTCAAGGAATTTTTTCCGGAGAACGCAGTAGAATACTTTGTGTCCTACTATGATTATTATCAGCCTGAGGCTTATGTGCCTTCCTCTGACACATATATTGCCAAAGATTCTTCCATTAACGATGAAATTGATAAACTGCGCCTGTCGGCAACCGTATCTCTGACAGAGAGGCGGGATGTGGTGGTGGTGGCCAGTGTGTCATGTATCTATGGACTGGGCAGTCCGGACGAGTATCAGGATATGGTGGTTTCGCTGCGGCCCGGCATGATGAAGGACAGGGATCAGGTATTGCGGGAATTAGTGGATATTCAGTATAACCGTAATGATTTAGATATGCAGCGGGGGTGTTTTAGGGTCCGCGGAGATGTGATTGAAGTATATCCGGCCCAGGGAGGGGAATATTTTATACGTGTGGAATTCTTTGGAGATGAGATTGACAGAATTGCGGAAGTAGAACCATTGTCTGGGCGGGTGCACGCGGCGCTGAATCATGTGGCAATCTTTCCCGCATCTCATTATGTGGTTTCACCGGAGAAGATTAAGGTGGCCTGTGATCATATAGTCAAGGAAATGGAAGATCAGGTACGTTTTTTCAAGGGTGAGGACAAGCTGATTGAGGCACAAAGGATTGCGGAGCGGACCAATTTTGATGTGGAAATGCTGCGTGAGACGGGATTTTGTTCCGGCATTGAGAATTATTCCAGACATCTTAACGGTATGCCTCCCGGTGCGCCTCCTATGACATTAATGGATTTCTTCCGGGATGATTTCCTGATTATCGTTGATGAATCTCATATGACCATTCCGCAGATACGTGGTATGTATGCGGGGGACCGCTCCAGGAAGAATACGTTGGTGGAATATGGATTTCGTCTGCCTTCGGCACTGGATAACAGACCGCTGAATTTTGAAGAATTTGAGGCGCATATTGACCAAATGATGTTTGTGTCGGCTACGCCGTCCGATTATGAGGCGGAGCATGAACTTCTCCGCACGGAGCAGATTATCCGTCCCACAGGGCTATTGGACCCAGAGGTGGATGTAAGGCCGGTGGAAGGGCAGATTGATGATTTAATCAGTGAGGTAAATAAGGAGACGGAAAGGCATAATAAAGTCCTGATTACCACTTTGACAAAGCGGATGGCAGAGGATTTGACCGCATATATGAGAGAAGTAGGTATTCGGGTAAAATATATGCATTCGGATATTGAGACTTTGGAGAGAGCGGAGATCATCCGCGATATGCGTCTGGATGTATTTGATGTATTGGTAGGAATCAACTTGCTGCGGGAAGGTTTGGATATTCCGGAGATATCCCTGGTGGCAATTTTGGACGCGGACAAGGAGGGGTTCTTGCGAAGCGCTACATCTCTGATTCAGACCATTGGACGTGCGGCGAGAAATGCGGAGGGGCGCGTCATTATGTATGCGGATACGGTGACGGACTCCATGCGTGCGGCATTGGAAGAAACGAACAGAAGACGTGAAATTCAGATGAAATATAATGAAGAGCATGGTATTACGCCCCAGACCATTAAAAAAGCGGTCAGAGATTTAATTTCTATCTCTAAGGAGATTGCAAAGGAAGAAGTGCAGTTTGAGAAGGACCCGGAATCCATGAGTCGTAAGGAGCTGGAGAAGCTGATTGCGGAAGTACAGAAGAAAATGCAGAAGGCGGCAGCAGACCTGAATTTTGAGGCGGCAGCGGAGTTGAGGGATAAGATGGTGGAGCTGAAACAGAAACTGCGGGATATGGACGAAGAAGGGGATTGAAAGTATGCTGCAGACGTTTGTTTGTTGGGCCTGGATTTTTATTACGGCATATTTGACAGGATTTGCTGTAAGACGCATTTTAGGGAGGCGGAGTCCGGGCTGTGATATGGATTTGGTCTTCGGCTTGTGTATTTTGACAGTATATGCCCAGGTTTTCAGCTTGTTTTTACCGGTATCCCTGGCAGCCACGATTTTGCTGGGAGGAATATGCCTTGTTATTGTAATAGCCTTCCGGAAGGCACTGTTTGAAACGTGGAAATTGTGTTTGAAGAGAAGGTACATTTTTTGGAAAATATGTGGGGTGGCTGCGCTGGTATTGATCACTGGGTTGTTATTGACCAGGGGGCCGGGGCATTATGATACTGATCTGTATCATGCACAGAGTATAAGATGGATTGAAGAATATGGCGTGGCGCCCGGAATTGGAAATCTGCATAACAGACTTGCATATAATAGTTCGTTTTTCTGTCTCCAGGCATTATTCAGTTTTCATTTTATAGAAGGGCAATCAATGTACAGTGTAAATGGTTTTATAGCTGTATTGATGTTGTCTTATGCTCTTTTGTCCATGAAGTTTATGCGGAAGAAGAAAATAGTGATATCGGATTTCTTTCGTATAGGGATGATTTTGTATTTATGCAATGGGGAAACTTATACTTGTATTAGTTCTCCGGGAACGGACTTGCTGGCAATGACGCTGGTGATCTATATTTTAAGCAAATGGATGGATTTTTGGGAAGAAGGGGAGAAAAAAGAGACATATTATTCACAGCTTTGTCTGCTTGCTGTTTATGCCATGTCTGTGAAGCTGTCCACAGCAATGCTTGTGTTATTGGCGCTGACGCCGGCATTGAGGCTGATGCGAGGGAAAAAGTGGACAGAGGCAGCGGTTTATGTTTCCGGGGGTTTGATGATCGCTCTGCCATGGCTTATACGAAATGTGATAATATCAGGCTATATCATATATCCGTATCCGGAGCTGGACATCTTTGATGTGGATTGGAAAATGCCGGCCTATACACTTTTGTTTGATCGATATGAAATCCGGGCATGGGGACAAGGGCTGAATGATGTCTATAGATTTGACGCTTCTGTCAGGGAATGGTTTCCTTTGTGGTTCGGAAAACTGCAATGGAGTATGAAGATATTATTGGGGTGCAATGTTATAGTATGTCCTGGAATGATTTTGACCGGGGTTTGGCGTGGGGGGAGCGGAAGGCGTGACTGGAATCATCTGCAGATTGTGACAGTGATTATGGCATGCATAGCGGTCTGGCTGATTGGATCGCCGTTGCCCAGGTACGGAAGCGCATATCTGTTATTGCTGCCTTTGTATGCGGCAGGGTGTGGATTGGAAGGGATGAAGAAGCAAATGCTGCCCAATATAATGTTGTTTTCCACTGCAGCATTGGCGGTATATGGAATAAGTACGTGGGCTGCATTTGGTTTGGAATCGGATCAATGGAAAAACCATAAAAGGGAATATGTAAAGTATGCGGAATATGAGTGTGAGGAGCATGTGCTTGAAGGCGGCATTACGGTATATACGCCTGCAGCGGGTGATCAGGCTGGTTATTATGATTTTCCTTCCACACCATATGAAGACCGGCTTGGCCTGATAGAATTGAGAGGGGACTCTCTGGAAGATGGGTTCAGAATGAGGAAGGAATACCGCAATGGCTTTGTCTCCACATATGGCAGGGTGGAAACAGAGAATATGTTCGCGGAATAGGAAGGGTTTGCAGAATAGGTAAAATGAGTGCCCGCCGGAGACGGGCATGGAGGTATAAGTTTGAAAGTAAACTTTCACATATTGATTGGTATGTGCGCTGAAGCGCACAGGGGGGTATAAGAATGGAAGAAGTAAAGAAAATGCGTCCCAGGGAATATATTAAGGTGCGTGGAGCAAACGAGAATAATTTGAAGAATCTGGATGTGGATATTCCCAGAAATGAACTGGTAGTATTGACAGGAATGTCAGGATCGGGCAAATCATCCCTGGCCTTTGAGACCATTTATGCGGAGGGACAAAGGCGATATATGGAATCATTATCTTCTTATGCCAGACAGTTTTTGGGGCAGATGGAGAAACCCAATGTTGAGCGGATAGAAGGGCTTTCTCCTGCCATTTCTATTGACCAGAAGTCTACCAACAGGAATCCTCGTTCCACGGTGGGGACTGTGACGGAGATTTACGACTATTTCCGTCTTCTCTACGCCAGAATTGGAATTCCCCATTGTCCCAACTGCGGCAGGGAGATTGCGAAACAGACCGTGGATCAGATGGTGGATCAGATTATGGAAATGCCGGAAGGGACAAGGCTGCAGCTTATGGCGCCTGTGGTGCGGGGGCGTAAGGGCGAGCATGTGAAAGTGTTGGATCGGGCTAAAAGGAGCGGATATGTAAGAGTTCGGGTGGATGGAAGTCTCTATGAGTTGACAGAAGAAATTTCACTGGATAAAAATGTCAAACATAATATTGATATTGTGGTGGACCGACTGGTGGTAAAATCCGGAATTGAAAGGCGTCTGGCAGACTCCATTGAAAATGTACTGGAACTGGCGGAAGGGCTTCTGGTGGTAGACGTGGTGGATGGGGAGCCTATGACTTTCAGCCAGAATTTTGCATGTCCTGATTGCGGCATTGGCATAAGTGAAATTGAACCCAGAAGCTTTTCTTTTAATAATCCCTTTGGGGCTTGCCCGGAATGTTTGGGGCTGGGATATAAAATGGAATTTGACGAAGAGTTAATGATACCAGATAAAAGCCTGAGTATTCGTCAGGGGGCCTTTGCGGTTACCGGATGGCAGTCCTGCGCGGAAAAATCCAGTTTTACCAATGCGATCTTACAGGCTTTGGGCAAAGAATATCATTTTGATTTGGACACTCCTTTTGAGAGCTATTCGGAAGAAGTGAAAAAAGTTCTCTTATATGGCACCAATGGGAAAGAGGTGGAAGTGCACTATGAGGGACAGCGGGGAAAGGGAGTATATCCGGTAGCGTTTGAAGGATTGATACGCAATGTGGAGCGCAGATACAAAGAAACTTTCTCGGAAGTCATGAAGCAGGAGTATGAGAGTTTTATGCAGATTACCCCTTGCAAGGAATGTAAGGGGATGCGTCTTAAGAAAGAATCTTTGGCAGTAACGGTATGCGATAAAAATATTTCTGAAGTTACATCTATGTCTGTCAGGGATTTACAGAAATTCCTTTTAGAGATGATTCTGTCCAGCCAGCAACAACTCATCGGGGAGAGGATTCTCAAGGAAATCCGCGCAAGGGTTGGATTCCTTGTGGATGTTGGGCTGGAGTATCTGTCCTTGTCCAGAGCTACCGGAACTTTATCCGGTGGGGAAGCCCAGCGTATTCGGCTGGCTACACAAATTGGATCCGGCCTGGTGGGGGTGTGCTATATTTTGGATGAACCCAGTATTGGGCTGCATCAAAGAGATAATGATAAATTGCTGAATACTTTGAAGAGTCTCAGGGATTTGGGCAATACTTTGATTGTAGTGGAACATGATGAGGATACCATGCTGGCAGCGGACTATGTGGTGGATATTGGGCCGGGCGCCGGGTCCCATGGGGGAGAAGTCATTGCATGCGGTACAGCGGAAGAGATAATGAAGGTGCCCCAATCCATTACCGGAAAATATCTAAGCGGGGAGCTGAAAATTCCTGTGCCTCCGGAGAGAAAGAAGCCGGGCGGCTGGTTAAAGGTTACGGGAGCAAAGGAGAATAATCTGAAAAATGTTACCGCAGAGTTTCCTTTGGGTGTTATGACCTGTGTTACCGGAGTGTCAGGGTCGGGAAAGAGTTCTTTGGTGAACGAGATATTGTATAAGCATTTGGCTAAAACTCTCAACCGTGCCAGATGTATTCCGGGGAAACATAAGGATATCCTGGGAGTGGAGCAGTTGGATAAGGTCATAGCCATAGACCAGTCCCCCATAGGGCGTACTCCCCGGTCTAATCCAGCCACTTATACAGGGGTCTTTGATCAGATACGAGATTTGTTTGCTTCCACGGCGGACGCCAAAGCCAAAGGGTATGGAAAAGGAAGATTCAGCTTTAATGTAAAAGGCGGACGGTGCGAAGCGTGCGGTGGAGACGGTATTATTAAGATAGAGATGCACTTTCTGCCGGATGTATATGTGCCCTGTGAGGTCTGTGGGGGGAAACGCTATAACAGAGAGACTTTGGATGTGAAATATAAGGGAAAGAATATTTTTGATGTGTTGGATATGACAGTGGAAGAAGCCATGCCTTTCTTTGAGAATCTACCTTCCATTCGCCGCAAGATCGAGACGCTTTATGATGTGGGGCTTTCCTATATTAAGTTGGGACAACCTTCCACAACGCTGTCGGGAGGAGAGGCCCAGCGCATTAAGCTGGCTACAGAGTTGAGCAGGCGCAGCACGGGGAAGACCATTTATATATTGGACGAACCGACTACGGGATTGCATTTTGCCGATGTGCATAAACTGGTGGAAATTTTGCACAGACTTACGGAGGGCGGAAATACGGTGGTTGTGATAGAGCATAATCTGGATGTTATTAAGACCGCCGATTATATTATAGATATGGGACCTGAGGGAGGCGATCGGGGCGGTACGGTGATTGCAAAGGGAACTCCGGAAGCAATTGCCAGATGCGAAGTCTCTTATACTGGCCAATATGTGAAAAAAATGTTGGAGCGCGGCTGATATTTTTGAAAAATACTAAAGAAATCAAGAGGTTCTGCCGATATCCTATCATAGGCTGATTTAACTAAGGTTTGGCTTCAAGTGAAAATCAATTTTTAAATTTTTCATAAACCTCTATGAAAATGGAATACTTTCGGTTATAATAAGGAGTGTATGACTTTATTTTGGAAGATTAGAGACCATTAGAAAGGGGTTTATGATATGCAGTGCACAGATATCGGAATAGATTTAGGTACAGCCAGCATTTTAGTATACATCAGAGGGAAAGGCGTCGTATTGAAGGAGCCTTCCGTTGTGGCGTTTGACAGGGATACCAATAAAATTAAGGCCATCGGAGAGGATGCGCGTCTGATGTTGGGAAGAACGCCGGGGAATATTGTGGCGGTGAGACCGCTTCGGCAGGGTGTGATTTCTGATTATACCGTGACAGAGCGGATGATGAAACATTTTATACAAAAGGCGTTGGGCAGGAGAATGTTCAGAAAGCCCCGTATTGCCGTATGCGTTCCCAGCGGTGTCACGGAAGTGGAGAAGAAAGCGGTAGAGGACGCAACCCTTCAGGCAGGCGCCAGGGATGTAGCTATCATAGAAGAGCCTATTGCTGCGGCAATCGGCGCTGGAATTGATATTACAAAGCCTTGTGGGAATATGATTGTGGATATTGGAGGCGGAACCTCCGATATTGCAGTAATTTCTCTGGGAGGCACTGTGGTCAGTGCGTCTATAAAGGTAGCGGGAGACGATTTTGACGAGGCAATTGTTCGCTATATGAGAAAGAAGCATAATCTGCTCATTGGCGAAAGGACTGCCGAGGATTTGAAGATTAAAATAGGTACCGCATACAAAAGGGCTGAGACGGACTATATGGATGTCCGCGGTCGAAATCTTGTGACTGGTCTTCCTAAGACAGTGAAGGTGTCCTCTGAAGAAACAGAGGAAGCGCTTCATGAGATTACGGCCCAGGTGGTGGAGACCATTCATAGCGTATTGGAGAAGACGCCCCCTGAATTGGCAGCAGATATTGCTGACAGAGGAATTGTGCTGACTGGAGGCGGAAGCTTGCTGCGGGGACTGGAGGAATTGATTTCTTCCAAGACCGGTATTAACACTATGACCGCAGAAGATCCCATGACGGCGGTTGCAATCGGAACCGGAAAGTATGTGGAATTTTTATCGGAATATAATGACAGAGTATAATATAAAGGAGATTACGGATGCTAAAGGGGTTATATGTGGCATACACAGGTATGATTAACGAGCAGAACAGAATGGATATTCTGACAAATAATCTGGCAAACGCATCTACGGTGGGATACAAAAAGGAAGGGTCCACCAGTCAGGCATTTGATGATGTACTGACAGTGAAGATTAGAGATGCATCGGTGGGAAGGAGAATTGTGCAGCGCGTAGGCAGCAATAATCCGGGAGTGAAAATCGGAGAAAATTACACTGATTTTACCCAGGGATCCTTTCGGATTACTGGAAACACCTATGATTTGGCGTTGGCGGGAGAAGGCTTTTTCGCAGTTGAATTTACCAATAAGGCAGGGGAAACCTCCACATTGTATACCCGTGCAGGACAGTTTACATTGGACAGGGATGGTTATTTGAGGACGGAGGACGGTGATTATGTCTTAGATGCACAGGATCGCAGAATACGTCTGAACCCTCTGTTAGAGACTAAAATTTTAGAAAATGGTTCCATCACCCAGAATGGCAGGGAAATTGCCAGAATTCAGGTGGCGGATTTTGAGGATTATAATTATCTGGAGAAATATGGTGAGACCTATTATCGGCCGGTAGAAGGAGCAACACCCAAACAGGGCACGGCTGAGGTGAAGTCCGGATATCTGGAAATGGCAAATGTACAAGTGGTATCTGAAATGGTGAACCTTATTTCCATCGCGCGTGCTTATGAGAGTAACCAGAAGATATTGCAGACATATGACGGTACCTTAGAGACGGCGGTGAATCAGTTGGGCAAGGTAACCTGATAAAATGATATGGGCTGACTTTATATAGTATTTTGGAGCTTTTTCATAGGGGAGTGATCCGGAGAGGGGAAAGAGATTCGGATGCAAGAGGGCTGTGAGGGAGCGGAAAGGAATAATTATGGTACGTAGTTTATGGACGGCTGCAACCGGTATGATTGCACAGCAGACAAATATTGACACGATTGCGAACAATTTATCCAATGTGAATACGCAGGGATATAAGACACAGGTAAATGAGTTTAAGACTTTATTATATCAAACATTACAGTCGAAAACCACATCCGCAAACGGAGCGGAGAAGCCTATTAGCGCTCAGGTGGGATTGGGTGTCCGCAATTCGGCAATCACTTCTATTTTCAGGCAGGGAACGCCTATTGCGTCAGATAGTGATACGGATTTTATGATTGAAGGAAAAGGATTCTTTGCTTTGAGAGGCGCAGATGGCAATACGTATTATACCCGCAACGGCAACTTCCAGTTTGCATTGGGGAATAACGGGTATATGTTATCAAATATGGACGGTCTTCCTGTATTGAACAGTAACGGACAACCGATTATTTTGAGTAATAATTACATACTCAGCAATCTCAGCGTGGATAAGGACGGAAGAATTTGTTATCCGGATGAGGAAAACAATGCGCAGCCCATTGGAATAACCATCGGTGTATTCCAGTTTAATAATCCCAGCGGTTTAGACCGTCTGGAAGACACTATGTATGCGGTATCGGATGCCAGCGGACAGCCAATAAATGAAGCCACCAACAATGGGGTTGAGAAGAGTAAAATACACCAAAATTATTTGGAAGGTTCCAACGTACAGGTGGTTGATGAGATGGTCAGCATGATTGTGGCACAGCGTGCATATGAAATGAATTCAAAGGCAATTACTACCTCGGATGAAATGCTGCAGCAGGCCAATAACCTTAAGCGTTAAGTGGGAAGTATAACGGGACGAATGTAAAGAAATAGAAAAGTTTTGGAAGAAAATGTAAAAGAACGTATACTTCCAAGGAAAAGGAGAGCGGAAATGGATTTTAGTAATATAACTTCCATGTACGGTGATGTATACTCGACTGCGGCAAATCAAACTGCATCTAAGCTGAAAGATAAGCTGAATGGTTCGGATTATTCCAAAGCAAACAGTGAAGAGCTGATGGATGCGTGCAAACAGTTTGAAGCCTATTTTGTAGAGCAGATGTACAAAGCTATGATGAAGACAATTCCGGAGAATGATAATTATTCTAATTATACGTCTGGGATTATGGATTATTATAAGGATCAAATGATTCAAAGTGTGGCCGAAGAGACTTCTAATGGAAGCGGTTTGGGATTAGCGCAGATGTTGTTTGAGCAAATGAAACGTAATTATGGCATTTCGGATGCTGCAGCGGATGGCAGCGAAGAAGGGGAAGTCAATGCCGTAGAAGCAGTGTCTGAATAGACATTGCAGAGATGGTTATTGTAAGCCGTGTTTGATGTGTTGTCGGTTAGAGATAAATAGGGAAGAATTAGGCTGCTCAGGTGCGATGGCAGCCTTGTTCTGATATATGTGATTTGGAGAAGCTGCTGGATATAACATAATGTGGTATGCTATGTCCGACGAGCATAATTTGACAGGGAGACCGGATGGATACAGTCAGCGGATATGTGGAGCATATCATTTTCCAGAACAACGAAAATGGTTATACGGTTATGAATCTAATGGTGGACAGCCAGGAGATTACTTGTGTAGGAATGTGTAAGGGACTGACGCAGGGGGAATCAATTACTGCCCAAGGGGAATATGTGGCGCATCCTGTCTATGGTTCTCAGTTTAAGATTAACACCTTTCAGACGGTCATACCTACGGATAGTGTGGGAATGGAACGTTATCTCGGTTCGGGGGCTATCAAAGGAGTGGGACCGGCGCTTGCGGCAAAAATAATCAAAAAATTTGGGAAGGATACTTTTCGTATCATAGAAGAAGAACCGGAGCGATTGGCGGAGATCAAGGGAATCAGCCAGCGTAAGGCCGGAGAAATTGCCGCGCAGATGGAAGAAAAAAAAGATGTCAGGGATGCGTTGGTTTATCTGCAGCAATATGGCATTTCTAATGCGTTAGCTTTGAAGATATATGAAAAGTATGGTATGGGGCTATATAAAATAATGAAGGAAAACCCATATCGTCTGGCGGAAGATATATCGGGAATTGGGTTTAAAATGGCGGATGAACTTGCTGCGAAGTCGGGAATTCATACAGATTCCGACTTTAGAATCCGCAGCGGTATTTTTTATACATTGCTCCAGTCCACAGGAGAGGGAAATTGCTATCTCCCCATGGAAAGCTTACTTGAGAGAGCTAAAAACTTGTTGTGTGTGGATCAGGAAAATATACGTCCTCAGATAGACAATCTGATGATGGATAAAAAATTGGTGATAAAAGGAGATCATGTATTTGCCGCTTCTTATTACTATGCAGAGTTAAATTGTGCCAGGATGTTATATGAGTTAAATATTCCCATGACCACTGTGGAAGAGATTGCGGCGCAAGAGGAAAACGGAGCAAAAGAAGGACTAAGTGAAAGGGCAAAAAATCCAGAGGCCGCCAGGTTAAAAAAGTTGGCGCAAAATCTGAAGATGGAATTGGATGAGCTTCAGTTTCAGGCAGTGATGGAATGTATTCAAAATGGGTTATTTTTGCTGGCCGGAGGTCCGGGGACAGGAAAAACCACAACCATCAATATGATGATTCGTTATTTTGAGGCGGAGGGACTTGATATTTTTTTGGCTGCGCCTACGGGGCGGGCGGCAAAACGGATGACGGAAGCAACCGGATTTGAGGCAAGAACCATCCATCGTATGCTGGAGCTCAATAGTGCTTTGTCTGATGAAAATACCCGTAAGGTAAGCTTTGAAAGAAATGAGCAAAATCCTCTGGAAGCAGATGTGATTATTATAGATGAAATGTCAATGGTGGACATACAGTTGTTTCAGGCGTTGCTGAAAGCAATAGCACCCGGAACAAGGTTGGTCCTTGTGGGAGATGTAAATCAGTTGCCCAGCGTGGGGCCGGGGCAGGTATTGCGGGATTTGATTTGCAGCGGATGCTTTCCCATGATAGAATTGAAGAAAATTTTTCGACAGGCGGAGGAAAGCGACATTATTGTCAATGCTCACCGCATCAACAATGGGCAGCAAATTGCACTGGATAATAAGTCCAGAGACTTTTTTCTGTTGGAAAGAAATGATGTCAATGTGATATATAAACATATGATACAGTTAATTCAGGAAAAGCTTCCCCGTTATGTGAATGCGACTCCTTTTGACATACAGGTATTGACGCCCATGCGGAAGGGAAGTCTTGGATGTGAAACTTTAAACGGTATCTTACAGTGCTATCTGAATCCGGCGGATGACAAGAAGAAGGAGCACATGAGCGGCAATACAATTTATCGTGAGGGCGATAAGGTAATGCAGATTAAAAATAATTATCAGTTGGAATGGGAGGTGGTAAGCAAATATGGGATTCCTGTTGACAAAGGAACAGGGGTTTTCAACGGAGACATGGGAAAAATCCTGGAAATTAATGAAGCGGCGTCCCATTTGGTGGTGGAATATGATGAACAAAGACGGGTGACATATCCCTTTTCTCTTTTGGAGGAATTGGATTTGTCCTATGCCATAACAATACATAAATCCCAGGGAAGCGAGTATCCAGCGGTACTTTTGCCGTTGTTGGGCGGGCCGAAGATGTTGTTTCATCGGAATTTGTTATACACGGCCATTACCAGAGCGAAAAGCTGTGTCACAATTTTGGGCAGCAGTGATACAGTTCGGGAGATGATTGATAATATCAGTGAGAGAAGCAGATATACCGCCCTGGCGGACAGAATACAGGAAGTTTATCAATTTAGGGTCGGAGAAGGTTCCTGAGAGGCTTTATGCCGGAAAGAGAGGGAACCCAAAATGAGAAGCAACATATGGACATCAGGAACAAAAACGAAGAATATCATAAAAAACCGAATAATACCCGTATCCGGAGTTAAAATAAGGAAATGGAGTAAATTATATGAAGGGGGATTGGCGCTTTTGTTTCCTCGTCGCTGTCCGGTCTGCGATGAGATCGTGGGGGGCATGGACGGGAGACTTTGTCCGGAATGTATAGGCAGGCTGAAACTTTTGACGCCGCCCTGGTGTATGAAATGCGGTAAAAAGCTTACGGAGCAAGTGGAGTATTGCGCGGATTGTGCCAGGAAAAAACATGAATATATTCGGGGAAGAGCATTATATGAGTATGAGTATGCGGCGTTGTCCATTTACAGGTTTAAGTACGGGGGACGAAGGGAATATGGGGCGTTTTTCGGGGAACAGATAGGAGAATATCTGGGAGATTTTATCAGAAAGATTGGGCCGGATGCGTTGATTCCCATACCTTTGCACAAAAAGAGAAAAAATACGAGAGGGTATAACCAGGCGGAAGTGCTGGCAAAGAGTATAGGAAAATGTCTGGAGATACCCGTGAACACCGGTTTTCTGGTCAGAAAGAAAAACACGGCGCCATTAAAATATGAAAATCCTGAAGAAAGACAAAATAATTTGAAAAGGGCTTTTAATATCGGGCAAAATGATGTAAAATTAGATAAGGTGATATTGATTGACGACATTTATACTACGGGCAGCACAATGGATGAAGCGGCAAGAACGCTGAAAGAGGCAGGGGTGGAGAAAATATACTTTATAGCTCTTGCATGTGGGGCGGGACTTTGAAGTATTATGCAAACCGGATATCATTGAAACGAAAGGAGCATGCAGGTATTTATTGTGTTCCATTGGGCAAGTGTCCGGAGGCCAGCCGAAAAAAGAATAAATTTGATAAATACAAGTGCTGATATCGCATATAGTGCCAGGCGTCGAGTGCCAAAGGGCGTATTGCGGAACTGGAATAGGAGGGAAGCTATGAACGTAAGGAATTGCAGAAGCTGTGGACGAATTTTTAATTATGTTGCAGGTATGCCAATTTGTCCGGCTTGCCGAGACAGACTGGAAGAAAAATTCCAGGAAGTAAAGGATTACATCCGTGAACACAAAGGAGCGGGCATTAATGAAGTGTCCCAGGCATGTGATGTGGAAGCCAATCAGATCCGGCAATGGCTGCGGGAGGACCGTTTGGAAATTGCACCGGATTCGGCGATAATGTTGGCATGTGAATCATGCGGCTCACCCATACGCAGCGGCAGATTTTGTGAGAAATGCACCGGCAATATGACTAAGAATTTTAAGGATGTATTAAAGTCAAATCAACCTGAAAAGCCAAAATATTCCAAAGATGATGTGGAAGGCCCTAAGATGCGTTACCTTAAGTGATGTACTTTGAAATGCTCTGTTGTTATGGCATTGCAGAGAAATATCTGTGGGGATGATGATGTGATGCCGGAAGGGCTTGAAAGGAATTGAGACAGGAGGTCTGTCATGCTGAATGAGGAACGTGTCATTTTGATGACAAGAATGGCTTCGTATGAAGCGGGAGAAGGCAAGGAAAATGTGAAGATAGGCAACTATTTTCGCACCGATTATATTGCGATTCAAGTTTTGAAGTCAATTGTTTGCGGCGTTTTGGCGTTTGCAATTTTGTTTGGCCTTTATATACTCTATCATTTTGAAGAGTTTATGCAAGATTTATATAAGTTGGATGATTTGATTGCTTTTGCACAGGATGTTATGTTTTATTTTATAGGTACGGTGGTAGGATATGGCGTTATTGCATATCTGGCGTGCTCTTGGCGTTATGCCAAAGCAAAAAGAAGTTTAAAGTGCTATTATCATAATTTGAAAAAGCTGAATTCCCTTTACAATGAAATGCAGTAAGGGATGTTCGGCCGGAGGACAGAATGACAGTTTTACTGGAAATGAAAGAGAGATTAAAGCTGATTTACAGCAAAGGTGAGCCGTTTCTACTGCCACTGGTGAAGTTTTTATTGGCTTTTGTCACTTTCAACACTCTAAATGGCAGAATGGGTTATATGACACAGTTGGACAATGTGGCTGTTGTGCTGATTGCGGCATTGACATGCTCGTTTCTGCCTACCGGGGCAATGGTATTTTTTGCAACAATTTTCAGCCTGGCACATATGTATGCGTTGTCTTTGGAAGTGGCGCTGGTAGGCGTATGTGTTTATCTGGTGATGTATTTGTTGTTTTTCCGTTTCAGCCCCAAAGATTCCCTTGTAGTTATCATAACCCCCTTGCTGTGTGCCTTGAAGATACCATATGTGGTTCCGGTGGTGGTTGGCTTACTCTGTGGTCCTATGTCCGCAGTGTCGGTGGGATGCGGTGTGGTAGTTTACTATGTAATAGAAGTAATTGTCAACAACGCATCTAATGTTAAGACCATGGAGGACGGCGAAATCGTAGCCAAAATACGTATTCTCATTGAGGCTATTATGGGGAATAAGGCAATGCTGGTAGTGGTCGTATCTTTTGCGGTTACTATACTGGTTGTGTATTTTATACGGAGATTGTCAATAGACTATTCCTGGACCATTGCTATGATTGCGGGGGTTATGACAAATGTGGTAGTGCTTCTGATCGGAGATTTACTGTATGATATTAATATTTCCGTGGGAGGGGCGTTATTGGGGTCTCTGCTGGCGTTAGTGGTGGCAAAGGTTGTTGAGTTCTTTAGATTTTGTGTTGACTATAGCCGGGTGGAGAAAGTTCAATTTGAAGATGACGAGTACTATTATTATGTGAAAGCCGTTCCTAAAATGTCGGTTTCTATGTCCACAAAGACCGTGAAAAAAATCAATACGCAGCAATCGAGAGCAGGAGGAAGGGCAGGCGCAGCCAGGCATACGGGAAGGCTGAACCAGTCTGCGGGAGCTGGGGATAGAAATATGATGGACAGAGAGGGCGCAAATAGGATCGTACAGGAAGAAAGAAGCGGACAGGGAAGAAACATGTCCGGCGGAAGGAACACGATGGACAGAAGCCGCAGCAATATGGCGGGAAGGAATGTCCGAAGGACATCGGGGTATGTTCAGAACCGCAGTAATGTAACCATAGGCAGTACCGTTAGGCAGGATACAATGGAAAATGTCACGGAAGATGTGTCGGAGGATTATGAAGATTTTTATTGATATAATGTCATAGGGTTTTCATGCAAAGACAGCTTTCGGAGGGGGAACAAGTTTGGCAGGGAGTAGCAAATTAGTTTATGAAAAGTAGGGCCGGGTAAAATGCAATGGGTTGATAGAGGAGTAGAGTACCTGAAGACTGCCAGGATTTATGCGAATACCATGGATTGGAGCGATATATTGGAAATTTTTATTATCGCTTTTTTGGTGTACTATATTCTGGCATGGATGAAGACCACCAGATCATGGCGATTGTTAAAGGGATTGATTGTCATTTTCCTATTTTTGTTTATTGTGGATATAATGGAAATGACCACAATCATATGGATTGCCAAAAATGTATTAAGCTTTGCCGTTATGGGCGTCATTGTGGTTATGCAGCCGGAGCTGCGGCATGCGTTAGATCAGTTGGGGCAGAAAAATTTTATACCGTCGCTGGGATTTTCAGATTCTTTCAAAGACAAAGGAAATGCGTTTACAGAGAAAACAATGAACGAAATTGCGAAAGCCTGTGTGGAAATGGGAAAAGTGAAGACAGGGGCGTTAATTGTCATTGAGAGAAAGGAATCTTTGAAAGATTATGAGCGCACAGGTATTGAAATTGACGGCATTGTCACGAGCCAGTTATTAATTAACATTTTTGAACATAATACGCCGCTGCATGACGGCGCGATTATTGTACGCGGCAATAGGGTTACGTTTGCCACTTGCTATCTGCCCCTGTCCGATAATTTGGGATTGAGTAAGGAGCTTGGCACCAGACATAGGGCGGGCGTGGGAGTGTCGGAGGCAACGGACTCTTTGACAGTGATTGTTTCGGAGGAAACAGGGGGAATCAGCATTGCTTATGAAGGGAAATTAGACAGAAATCTGGATGCGGAGCGTTTGAAAGAAAAGATGCGCCAAATCATGAATATGAATGGAGAAGAAAATGCAAAAGGCAGAAGCAGGAGGAAAAGTAAAAAAGCTGAAATTAGGAAAAAAACTGCTGAATAACATAGGCTTAAAGCTGATTTCCATCATATTTGCGGTTGTTCTCTGGTTTCTGGTGGTCATAGCGGATAATCCGAAGGAAACCAGGACTTTTGCCAATATTCCGGTTACACTGACGAATGTGGAATTGCTGGAAAAGGAGAATAAAGTCTATGAAGTACTGGATAATTCGGATTTTGTTCGTGTAACGGTGGAAGTGCCCAGGAGCGATCTGGATAAGCTTCGGTCGTCGGACATTGTGGCGGAAGCAGATATGAGTAAGCTTACGGCAGTTAATACCATTGCTATCAACTTTTATGTAATGAACGAGGATGTGAGCGTGTCCAATATTACCGGTAATCGGGATATGGTACAGTTAAGCATAGAAGATAAAGTAAGCAAATGGGTTACGGTAAGCCACCATTTGCAGGGAGATGTGGCAGAAAATTATATGATAGCGGGCGTGACGTTGGGGCAGACAAGAATCAGGGTCAGCGGCGCAAAGTCGGCTGTGGATAAAATTGACCATGCGGCGGTTGAGTTTGATGTAGCGGGTGCTACAACGGAACAGTCGGCGGAAGTAGAGGTGAAATTGTATGATGCGGAGGGAAATATATTAGATTTGCCAACCGTTACCAAAAGTGCGGACCATATCCTGATGACAGTACCGGTATTGGCTGTGAAGGAGGTTCCGGTAGAATTAAATTCTATGGGAGTACCGGCCGAAGGCTATCTGCCAACAGGTGAGATGAGTTGTGTTCCTCCTACGGTGAGGATAGCCGGTTCCGTGTCTTCGCTTGCAAATATTAATAAGATTAGTATTCCTCAGGAGGTTTTGGATATTACGGGAGCGGAGGGCAATTTTGAAAGTGCAGTGAATGTGAAAAGCTATCTTCCGTCCGGTATCAGGTTTGCGGACAGTGACTTTAACGGAAGAGTCACCGCAACCATATACATTGAGCCGAAAGTGGATAGAATATTGATGATTCCGGAAGAGAATATCAGCGTTTTGCACATGCCGGAAGGTTTTGATTGGGAGTTTGATGAAGATGCGCTTCCTTGCAGCCTTAAGATTTCCGGTCTGAATGAAAAGATTTCTGAAGTACAACAGAGTGATATACATGGTACGGCAGATATTGGAAAGTGGATGGAGGACAATGAGATAAAGACATTAAAGCCTGGCATCTATAAGATTCCGGTAGCGGTCCAGTTACCATTGACAGAAGATATTGATATAAAAGAAGAAGTATTTATTCAGATCATCATTGTGGAAGTAAAGGAAGAAGAGGTATAAAAATTATGGCTAGACTATTTGGAACAGATGGTGTCAGAGGAATTGCAAATCAGGAGCTTACACCGCTTTTGGCGATGCAGATTGGTCAGGCGGGCGCATATGTGCTGACTATGGAATTAGAACATTCTCTGGAAGTAAAACATTCCATGGAAGCAGGGTATTCTGCGGAGGAAGAACATAAACCTACGATTATGGTGGGCTGTGATACACGAATTTCCGGTGATATGCTTGCAAATGCTTTGATGGCCGGCGCATGTTCCGTAGGTGCCAATTGTGTGTATCTGGGAGTGCTGCCAACACCGGCAGTAGCGTATTTGACCCAGAAATACAAATATGATGCGGGCGTTGTAATTTCTGCGTCTCATAATCCTATGGAGTTTAACGGAATTAAATTTTTTGACGGGAATGGTTATAAACTCCCCGATGCACTTGAGGATAAGATAGAAAGCATTATCCGGAGCAATATGGAGGGAATTCATTTTCCTACAGGTTCCGGTGTGGGTAAAATTAATTATGACAGGCATGCCAGGGAGGAATATATAGAGCATGTGATTCAGGCAGTTCCGATGGATTTGGCCGGAATGAAAATAGTGGTGGATTGTGCGGAGGGCGCATCGTATTACACATCGGTGGAGGCTTTAAGGCGTTTGGGCGGAAATGTAATCCCGATACATAACAATCCGGATGGCATTAATATAAATGCGGGCTGCGGGTCCACTCATATGAAGGAACTGCAGGAGAGAGTGATAGAGGAAAAAGCAAAGGTAGGTCTTGCCTTTGACGGAGATGCCGATAGGCTGTTGGCGGTGGATGAGAATGGCAGAATTGTGGACGGCGATCAGATCATGGCCATTGTGGGAAATGATATTAAATGCCATGGTAAGCTAAAGAAGGATACCATTGTAGCAACGGTCATGAGTAATCTAGGATTCTTTTTGATGGGAAAAAGAAACGGTCTTACCATAGAACAGACAAAGGTGGGGGATCGTTATGTTTTGGAGCGTATGAAGGAAATCGGTGCAAGCCTCGGAGGAGAGCAGTCAGGACATATTATTTTTCTGGATGAAAGTACCACAGGCGATGGCTTGCTCAGTGGATTGCATTTACTGCAGGTGATGGTAAATACAGGCAAGAATCTGTCCGAACTGGCACAGATTATGGAAGTGCTGCCCCAAGCCCTTGTGAATGCCAGGGTGGCCAATGATAAAAAAGAAAAGTTTATGGAATATCCTGAGATTGCGGAGGCAATCCGGCAGTTAGAGGCAAAATTTGCCGGAGAGGGAAGGGTGCTGATTCGTCCTTCCGGTACGGAGCCTATGGTCAGGGTGATGATTGAAGGCAAAGATCAACAGATGATTAGCCAGGCAGCGGAAGGGTTAGCGGAGTTAATTCGGAATACCTTGCAATAGTTGGGGGTGAATGAGAGGGATGAACTGGAACAGTCCGGCCTTATGTCCGGACTGTAGCTGTAAAACAGCATAGGTAGTTGCGAAACAGTAGTAGATTGGAGGGAAAGGTACAAATGGTAAGTCAAAAGGTAATGATTAAAAATCCTACCGGTTTGCATCTGAGGCCGGCAGGGATTTTATGTAAGGAAGCAATGCAGTTTAAATCACTGATTACATTTTCATTCCGGGAAAATATTGCAAATGCGAAAAGTGTGTTAAGTGTATTGGGAGCTTGTGTAAAATGTGGGGATGAGATTGTATTTACCTGTGAGGGTGAAGATGAGAAGGAAGCTCTAAAGACATTGGTTGCCGCAGTGGAGAATGGTTTGGGGGAATAAGAGAAACACGGAAAAAGGAACACCATTTTGAAAATGAAAGTAAAGCTGTAAGTGAAAAGAATGAGAGGGGTAGTAAAATGGTAAGATAAAAGGAGATGGGGCGCATCTCCTTTTATCTTGCACAAAAAGCTTTTTTAGCGACAGGTGAAGGTATTTCCTTCTTCCACAATACAAATCATGGTTTTTCCTGTATTTAATACAATTTCATTTCCGCTGTCGTCATAAAATGTGGTTGCGCCATAATCGATTGTCTTTTCCCAGGTGACATGAATTCCTTTTCCGTTGGTAAAGAACCAACCGTCCCTGGTGGTATCATGACATTGGAATGCAAGGTAACCTTCACCTAACTCTTCATATTTTACATATTGTACAAGAATGTTTTTAAAGGCCAATTGTTCTCCTGTGGCGCCGTCCGTATGAGGACCATCCGTGCCGGAGGTCAAATGCTGATAACGATAGTAAAGTCCGTCTTCTTCGTTATATTCAAAGTAGCATCTGGTCAGCGGATAGCAGCCTGACATGTCAATGTATGTAGCATTTCTGGCTGCGGTATTATATTGGCTCAGGGTATTGGGAT
Organism: Lachnospiraceae bacterium; assembly: GCA_022793065.1. GTDB lineage: Bacteria > Bacillota > Clostridia > Lachnospirales > Lachnospiraceae > Acetatifactor. The sequence goes on along the minus strand of JAAWCE010000020.1, from coordinate 75,317 downwards.
TGGATTTGCCTGTGAAAAGGAAGTGGTTGTCATCCGTCAGATCCCGAAAACCCGTGGAATATCCTTTTTGGCTGATTACTTTGGCCAATCCTGAGCCGGTTGCGTAGGCATTGTGAGGACTGGGCCGGTCCGTAGAGCGGAAAAATGCGGCGGAATCTGAATTAAGATTACCGTCTATATGTTCGGTGGTTGGAATGTCTACGATATCATTGATAAAAAAGGGGCCTCCAAAGTGTACGATAAAGGCATCCCATTCAAATGCCCAATAGGCAAAATAGGGTCGGAGGCTTCGGATATTGCCGATTTTATCCAGGCTGTCCCAATCTTCGTAGATTGCCATCATTCGGGTCATTCGTCCCTCCACGTTTGCTTCATAGATAATGGAAGCTTTGGAAAGATTATAGTGAGGAATAGCAGATATTTCATTGGGGGTCATTACCGCAATGGGACGGGTGGCTGCCACATCCGCGTCCACCCATTCGTTTGTGAGACGGCTGCGCACCATACCTTCTTTCGGAGGAAGGGTATCGTCTTCCGATGGAGGAACGGGGGATGCGTCAGGGGTGGAAATTTGCGGAAGGGACGTAACCATTGGCGTCAGGTTGTTTGATTCCGGTTCCGAAATCATAGGATTGTCGTTGGCTTCCAGGCCGCAGGCGGACAAGGAAATCAAAAAGAATGTAAGAATCATCCATAAACTTAGTGTATTTTTTTGAGTTCTCATGTTTAATCTCCTGTTGAATAAATCTCATAAAGCAGAGTGAAAAGAACTTCTGCGTTTGCAAAAGAAGGCGTATATACACCTTTTTCCTTATAGTTTACCATAAAAGTAATCAATAGTCATCGACAAGGAAAGAAAATTAAGAATTATTTATATTCCTGTAAATAAGCTTGCGAATATGGGAGGAAAATTGTATACTAAATAAAAACGATATGTAGGAAAATAATAAAATAGATGAGCGACTTATGATAGGGAGGTATGAAAATGAGCCTTTTAAGCATAATTGTGCCTTGTTATAATGAAGAAGAAAATGTATCATTTTTCTATATGGAGCTTATGAAGGTCCAGGAATTTTTTGCCAACAAGGAAATAGAGATGGAAATTTTATATGTGGACGACGGCTCATGTGATGGAACGGTTTCGGAAGTGAAGAAGATTCGGGAAAAGGATGAGCGTGTTCATCTGATTTCTTTTTCCAGAAATTTCGGAAAGGAAGCGGCCATGTTTGCCGGATTGGAAAATGCGAAAGGGGATTATCTGGTGCTGATGGACGTGGATTTACAGGATCCCCCGGCGCTGCTGCCGGAGATGTTTGCCCATCTGGAAGAAGGATATGATTCCGTAGCTACAAGAAGGGTATCAAGAAAGGGGGAACCTCCTGTCAGAAGTTTTTTTGCCCGAATGTTTTACAGGCTGATGAAAAAGATTTCCAAAACGGAAATTATGGATGGCGCCAGAGATTACCGTCTGATGACAAGGCAGATGGTGGATGCGATTCTTTCCATGCGTGAATACAATCGTTTTACCAAAGGAATCTTTGGCTGGGTTGGCTTTCGGACAAAATGGTTGGAGTATGAAAATATAGAGCGGGCAAAAGGGGAGACAAAATGGAATTTCTGGAAATTGTTCCTATATTCCATGGATGGGATTACCGCCTTTTCGACTATGCCGTTGATGCTGGCATCCATAGTAGGGGTGCTTTTCTGCGTGATTGCATTTTTGCTGATATTGTTTATCATTGTGCGTAAGATGCTTTTTGGAGATCCGGTGTCAGGATGGCCTTCCCTGGTGTGTATTATTTTGATGACCAGCGGCGTACAATTTTTTTGTACGGGAATTTTGGGACAATATCTTGCCAAAACATATATGGAGGTGAAAAAACGTCCTATTTATTTAATACGGGAGAAGCTATAGAGCTGTTGGAATCGTATAAGATGCCGTTTCTGTGCATGGCTGCTGCGCATGAAGCGAACAGTGGTCTATGCGAAACTCTTAACAAATTCTTAGCGGTGCATAGTCTTTTCATATTAAGATAAATGTGTTAAAATCTATTTGTTCAAAGCAGTAAGTAAGCAACAATCAACATAAGAAAGGGGAATTCATATGGAGATTATTGCTATAAAAGATTGTGAACTGGAGCGGTATATTACCGAAATTATGTTGGACATAGGAGTGCCTGCGCACTTAAAAGGCTATCATTATTTGAGGGATGCCATATTATTATCAGGAAAGGATATGGAGGTGGTCAGCAGTGTGACAAAATTGTTGTATCCTACGATTGCCAAACGGTTTAAGACAACGGACCAGAAGGTAGAGCGTGCGATACGCAATGCCATTGAAGTATCATGGAACAGAGGGAATGTGGAGACATTTGAGAAAATGTTTGGGTATTCAATATCATCAGGCAAGACCAGGCCTACGAACAGTGAATATATTGCTCGCATTGCCGATAAGGTCAGGCTTGACATTAAGGCAATGTAGATTTTACGGAAGAGACAACAGTATATAGAGATGCTTCTTACTGCGCGAATGGAAAGCAGCCGGGTAAAATCCGGCTGCTTTTGTGGACTTAAGAGGAGAAGTGTGGTAAAATCCTGATATGCTTTGTTGGACAAGGCTATTTTCTCCAAAGTAAGGATGCCCAAAGGGACGAAGCTGCACATTCTCTTTTTGTGATTGGTTGGTATGCTTGAAGGCGGCGGGCGGATAGGAGCTGGTGTGAAAAAGAATATATGGGTGGATTATTGGATATTGGGTGAAATTGCCATTATTGGGTTGGCAGAAGCAGTACATTTGATTACAATGGTTTTGGGATGGACATTTGAAAGATGTTCGTTGGTGTTTATGGGAGCGGCGGGATTTTTGGGTATCCTTTGGGCTATATTGTCAGCCATGATATGGGTTAAGGCTGGAAAAGAAAAAGGGGCGCGGAAAGGAGCAATAATCAAAAGCAAAGGGGTATGGAGCCTATGGGCAATTTTCTTCTTGCTTGTGGGGGCCCAGTTGTTTTTTGTCTGCAGAGGGAATGTGCCTTATCGTCAGGGGGACATGATGGTGGAGACAGTGGAGAGTTTTTTGACCAGTGACCATATTTATCAGGTGAATCCCATGACGGGACAAGCATATGTGGAGGGAATACCGGCTCGGCTGAAAATACTGTGTCTGCCTACGCTGTATGCCGGCTTATGCAGAATATTCGGACTGAAACCAGCAATCGTAGTGTATTCCATGGCGCCGGTTATGACATTGATTGGCTCTTATATGGCTTATTATGCGCTGGGGTGCTGTTTTTTTCCTCAAAGTGCAGGTTATGAGGGGAATGGAAAAAAGAAAGATGGTTCGCAGACGGAAGAAAATATCAGAGAGATAGAAAGTCTGGCTAAGAAACGCATTTGCTTTCTGATCGCAGTAGCCATATTGATGTGGATTGGGACCTATTTTTATGTGATGGACGGCTTTCAGGTATTGTTTTGCGGGTGGAGAGGAACTGCCATTCGGAATGGAGTATTGCTGCCGTGGCTTTTGTCCGCATGTCTTAGAAAAAAATGGGGGTATACATTGCTGTGCGTTTTGGCGGAAGCCTGTATTGTCTGGACATTTTATGGAATGGGAGTATGCCTGATTGTGGTTGTGGGCATGATTTTAGCAGATATATGGTTTCAGAAACATAACAAGAAATTACCAAATGATATCTGGCATGAAAAGTAGGATAGGGCATCGAAGTGCAGAGACGGAACTGGAATAGGGAGGAAATATGGCGGTTTTTTGGGAGAATATCCAAATGGCCTGGCTTGGATGGAAAAATTATACGGACGACGGAAAGCTTGCAGTATTTTTGCTTGCATCCCTGATCTATTTGTGGTATTACAAAAAGAAGGTGTGTGAACAAGCCTTTTTGCGCTATGCTATGGTGATGACAATTTCCTGTATTGTTCCGGTAACAGGGGCCGTTCTCATGGTATATCAGACAAGGTTTTATGATTATGAATGGATTTGGAGTATGGTTCCGGCAACGGCTGTGATTGCCTGTGGAGTCACGTTATTTCTGGCAGATAGCTGGGGAGAATTTCAGGGAGATAAGTGGAGGAAGGGACTTCCGGTGACACTGTTATTGCTGGCAGCATTGGTGTTGGCAGGAGGGATGGACGGACAATCCTGGAATCCAAAAAACCAGCGCACAGAACAGGAACGGACGTATAGGGTATTGGAAAGCTTAACAGAACTGTGGCAGGGGGGAGAGGTTTGCCTGTGGGCGCCCAGAGAGGTTATGGAGTATGCCAGAGAGACGGACGGCCGTATCAGGCTGATCTATGGAAGAAACATGTGGGATGTTTCTCTTAACGGATATGCGTATGATTCTTATGGGAAAAATGTAATAGCGTTATATGAGTGGATGGAGCAAATGTGTGATCCGTTATCTATGGACACTGCAGCCAAATCCCTTGAAACTTATGTGGCGAAGGCTTTGAGCGCGGGGGTGGATTGTATTATGCTCCCGGAAGAGGTGGCGCCGGATGTGATACGGAGAATGGAGAAAGCTTTGGATACAGAAGCAAGGAAGGTGGAGGCATATTGGATTTTCTATGGATGATTTCATCAGTATTATTGTACCTGTTTATAATGTAGAAAAATATATCGAAGAGACTTTGGAAAGCGTAAGGGCACAGACATATGCCTCATGGGAGCTTCTTCTGGTGGAAGACGGAAGCAGTGACGCAACGGCTGCGCGGATTGAACAGTATATGGCTCAAACAGGAGATAAAAGAATACGCCTTCTGAAGCAGCCGTGCAATCTGGGAGCTGCAAATGCAAGGAACAGAGGGATACAAGAAGCCCAAGGGAGATATATTGCGTATTTGGATGCGGATGACTTATGGATGCCGGAAAAACTGGAGCGGGAGCTGGGGTTTATGAAAGAGAAGGGCGCGGCGTTTGCGTTTACCGGATATGAATTTGCCGACGAGCAGGGCAGGGGAACCGGAAAGGTGGTGCATGTGCCGGAGACTTTGAGCTACAGGCAGGCTTTGAGCAATACGACCATATTTACCACCACCGTTATGTTTGACACGGAGAAAATTCAAAAGAAACAGTTGGAGATGCCCGTGGTAAAAAGTGAGGATACCGCGTTATGGTTTCAAGTGCTGCGCAGCGGATACCTGGCGTATGGGTTGGATGAGAATCTGGTAAAATACCGAAGACCTGGAAAAACACTTTCTTCTAATAAGTTAGAGGCGGTGCGACGCATTTGGAATCTATATCGCAAGGTAGAAGGGCTGGGTATTTTTTGCAGTATGTATCATTTCTGTTTTTGGGCCATACGGGCCGTAAAAAGAAGGGTATAGTAATACGGGGGGTTTTGTGATATACTAAGAATCATATGTTGTGATAGGGGCTTTTATGCCAATCAACTTTCATATAGGAAGGAGCCCTGGTTTGAGAATAAATACCAACGAAGAAAAGCTTAGAAAACTGGAAACTTTTAAGAGATTGATTAATCTGAGTCTGACGGCAATCTGCCTGGGATTGGAAATAGGGGTGTTTGCATATCATTGGCTGTTCCATTTTAAATATAGTGTGGTGGAAGAGTTGAGATACTTTTGGTTCAAGGGGCATTTGCTTGAAATTGCCATATATGCTTTCGTATTGTTTTTGTTATCTACCATGTACGGAGGAATGCGCCTGGGATATCTGAAAAATGCGGAAGTCATATTTTCGCAGGTGTTTGCTACTTTGATGGCTAACATTTTTATTTACGCCGAGCTTTCTGTAATGGCATATCAACTGTTTATTCCGGATGTGTTCCTGGTTATGATGGTGGAACAGATAATTATTGTAATTGTATATATCAATGCGGCAAACCGTCTTTACCGCGCTATTTTTCCGCCCCGAAGGCTTTTGCTGGTGCATGGGGACAGGCCCATTGACGGAATTTGCGGTAAATTTGAAAGCCGCAAGGATAAGTATACGATCACCAAAACGATTTCCGTCAAGGAAGGCGTGGAGCAGGTATGCCATGTGATCCGGCAGGCATATGAGAGGGGAGAATGTAATGGGGTTGTGCTGGGGGACATTTCCGTAGAAGAGAGGACGCCGCTGATTAAATTCTGTTATGGAAATTCTATCAGGGTTTACATGGTGCCTAAGATAACGGATGTGATTTTGATGGGAGCGGAAGAACTGCATGTGTTTGACACGCCGCTGCTGCTTACCAGGGAATACAGTCTTACGGTGGAACAGCGCTGTATTAAAAGGCTTATGGATATTGTGTGCGCATTGATTTTGCTGCTGGTCACTTCACCCTTTATGCTCGTCACCGCCATAGCAATCAAACTCTATGACGGCGGCCCCATTTTGTACAAGCAGATGCGGTGTACTCAAAATCAGAGAAAGTTCTATATAATGAAGTTTCGCAGTATGCGGGCCGACGCGGAAAAGGACGGCGTGGCCAGGCTTGCCCGGAAAAATGACGATCGCATTACACCCATTGGAAAGGTGATAAGAAAATGCAGGATTGATGAATTACCTCAGCTAATCAACATTTTGAAGGGGGATATGTCTTTTGTAGGTCCGAGACCGGAGCGGCCGGAAATTATTGAAAAGTATGTGGCGCTTATGCCGGAATTTGTCTATCGCATGAAGGTGAAGGCGGGACTTGCGGGATTTGCACAGATTTATGGCAAATATAACACTTCTCCTTATGATAAATTAAAGCTTGATTTGACTTATATTGAGAACTATTCCGTTCTGCTGGATGTGAAACTGATGCTGCTGACATTAAAAATTTTGTTCTGGCCAGACAGCACGGAAGGGGTGGAAGAGGAACAAATTACCGCCTTGAGGGAAGAAAAGCAGAGAAGAGGGGAGGGCGAAGAGAACTTCTAAGCCTGAAAAGGAAACTTTTTATTGAAATTAGTGCCCGCCTCCGGCGGACATGGAGGTGTAAGAATGATATATGGCAAGGAACCTTTTGATCTGCGCCTGACCATGCTATGTATGTGCCGCAGGGTTCCGCTGATAGCAGCGGTTGTATTGCTGGGAACGGGGCTGTTTGGGGGCGGGTACTATGTGAAAAACGTATTGCTGCACAAAGAGCGTCCATATGCGGTTACTTCAATTTATCAGGTGGCATATGCGGCGGAAGAAAAAGATGTGGGGGCCGTGTATATCAATGAAACAAGTTGGAATACGTATTTGCAGTCACAGATGTTTCTGGATGCGGTGCGGTCACATCTTGAGGAAAGCGCAGAGGGGGGAAACGGCCCTGTACCGGAGAATGAAGAGTTGGCAGGAATGTTGAAGGCTTTTCTGGCATCGGATCTTAGAGTTCCTTCCACTGTGGTGACAACGGAAAGTCCGGAGAAAAGCCTGTGGATTGCCCGCGGGGTAGAAGCGGCAATGACAGAGGAATTTGCCCGGGAAATACGGGAAATTGCGTCTATTATGGTGATAGATCCGGGTAAGACCGCCAAAGAGGTAATTCCGGATGTGCGGGTGGGAAGGGCGTTTGCATTGAGTGCAGTGCTGTCCTTCTTTTTTGCCATTGTGGCGGTTTTGCTGCATATTACGGGGGAAGACGGCATCCGACTGCCTGATTTGCTGTGGAAACGTTATGGCGTAAAGTCATTGGGAACCATAGAGAGTAATGAACTGTCAGAAAATCTGCGATATTTTTTCAGTACAGAGGGGAGTGCAGAAGGGGGAAACTGTAACCGGGAAGATGCGCTGATGAAAAAGGTGGCTGTCTGTGCGGTACAGGAAGAGGTGGACGCGGAGGAAGTGTTAAAAGCATTGAAGCTAAAATGCGCCCAGGCTGCCATAACGTCAGGAGACGAAAGTGAAGCCCAAAACCCAGGATGGTTTGCAGTATCTAGCCCCATGGCGCACCCTGAAAACTGTAGAAGGCTGCGGGAAGCAGAGGGGATATTGCTGGCAGTGAGGGCGGGCGCTCACGGCGGCAGGCAGTTTGCCCATGTTTTGGAAGTTTTACGGCAACAGGATTGTAATGTGACGGCGGCGATTTTGTGGCAGGCGGACGAGAAGCTGATTCGATGGTACTATGGGTTTTCGTTAAAAAGGTTTGGACGAAAGTGAAAGGGCCGGAGACAAAAGCAGCAAAATAAACCGGTGTAAACTGAGAGATGGAAGGGTAAAAAATGCGGGTACAGGTGTTGGCGTCAGTGATGGAGGAAGAGATTGGAGCATTGGTGCGGCGGATGCGGCTTTCTTCGGATGCGGTGATTATCAATCAATGCGGTAAGTTAGGCTATGAAGAAGAAAGACATGGAAACCACTTGATACGTTTTTACTCCTTTCCGGACAGAGGCGTAGGAAGGAGCCGCAATGAGGCTATTTTAAGGGCGGATGGAGATATTTGTCTATTTGCCGACGGGGATCTGGTGTATGAACCGGGGTATGGAGAGGCGGTCAGTGATGAATTTAAGAGGAATCCCAAAGCAGACATGATTCTTTTCAATGTGGAGGTGGAAGAGGCCCGGAGAACTTATCATATAACCGAAAGAAAAAAAGTCTATTGGTATAATTGCGGCAGATATGGAGCGGTGAGTTTTGGAGTGCGCAGAGACAGCCTGATTTCATCGGGGGTCACTTTTTCGCTTTTGTTTGGCGGCGGCGCAAAATACAGCAATGGAGAGGATAGTCTGTTTTTAAAAGAGTTTATGGATAAGGGGTATAGCGTATATACGGCGCCCGTTACCATTGCGAGGGAAACTTCCGGTCAGTCCACCTGGTTTCAGGGGTATGATGAAAAGTTTTTTTATGACAGAGGGGTGTTGTACCGTTATTTGTACGGAAATCTTGCAGGAGCGATGGCGTTAAGGTTTTTGCTGGCCCATCGGAACAAGGTTTGTGCGGAGGTTATGCTGCGGCAGGCTTATAAATGGATGCGGGCGGGAATTTCTGAAGGGAATGGCTGAACGGTCACGATTTCTATTTGAGCCGTCCAAAGGCGGCATGGGGATTAGTATGGAACAGAGTGCGTTGGTTTATATTTTGCTGACTGTGGTTACGGTGGCGCTGGGGTTGTGGGTGGACAACAGGGAATATGTGCCTGATTATATTCGCGGCGGCAGGCAGTTTGGCAGGATGCCTGGTTATGACAGGCAACAGGCCAGAAATATGATTGCCATTTCTGCAATTTATTGTCTTTTGACGGCTGTGTCGGCATGTAGAATTGCGGTTGGAAACGACTATTGGGTTTACAGGGACAATTTTAAGCTGATTGCCCAGGGGAGATATGTTTCTTCGGAAGTGGGTTTTAATTATATTGTAAAATGGATGCAGCAATTGTTTGGCTATGACAATTATCTGCCAGTATTTGCGCTTTTTTCCATTGTGACGGTTTTCTTTTTTGTAAAAGCCCTGCGGGACCAGGGGAGTTGTTTTGCATTTTCGCTGTATCTCTTGATGACAGGGGGATATTATTTTAATAGTTTAAATTCGGTTAGGTATTACTTTGCCCTGGCTGTGGCGCTTTATTCCATGAAGTATGTGCTGCGGGGGGAATATGGGAAATTCATATTATGGATTTTGGCCGGCGCTCTGTTTCATAAATCTGTGCTGCTGGTGATTCCGGTATATTTGTCGGCACGGTTCCTGGCGGCGGTTCGTCTGAAGAAATGGCATTATATGGCAGGAGGCTTCTTTGTTGCCACTTTGATTTTCGGGCAAAATTATTATAGGGAGATTATATTTTATTTTTATCCCTATTATCGAGATTCCATGTTTGATTCCGGAGAGCTGTCCTATGCCAATATTATGAAATGTGTTGGAGTATTGGCCCTCTGTTTGGTTTGTTACAGGCAAGCATGGAAGGACGAACTGGCAAATCGCTTTTACTTCTTTCTCAATTTGTTTGGGTTGGTGGTATATTGCTGCGGCTCTTTTATTCCGGAAGTGTCCAGAGTGGGATATTATATGATTATTTCTCAGATATTTCTGATTCCAGGGTTATTCAGGAAGAGGGAAAAAGGCTGGTTTTCCAGGTTATGCGGCGTTGGAGTCATTGGCGCTTTTGGGATTTATTTCTGGATGCTTTTAAAGGGGATGTATGCTGTGGATGTAAGGCTGCTTCCTTATTTGAACTGGATATTTCATTGAGAATGAATTGGATATTTACAGTGAATGTTTGAATTGATGTGCGCCATAGCGTACAAGGGGTATAAAATGAAGGTATTATGGTTATGTAATATCATGCTGCCCGTGATTGCGGAGCAACTGCATATGGAGGCATCCAATAAGGAAGGGTGGCTTAGCGGCCTGGCGGATGCGCTGTTAAAACGGCGGCAGGAAAACGGAATAGAGCTATCTGTGGCCTTTCCGGCAGGGAAGATTTTTCCTAAGGAATGGAAAAGTTTTCCTGAGGTATGGAAAACGGCGGTTGGAGAGGAAAAAGAGATACGGAACCAGGGACAGTTATGGTCAAGGGGAATTTACAAAACGGTGATTGGTACCCCCAAGGGGGAAATTGTGTGTTATGGTTTTGGAGAAGATGTGGGACATGCGGAAGTCTATGATAGAACATTAGAGGAAAGGCTGAAAAACATTGTTGAGGATGCGGAGCCTGATCTGGTGCATTGTTTTGGAACCGAATATCCTCATACCCTGGCAATGTGCCGTGTTTTTCCCAGGAAGGATAGAATTTTGGCAGGGCTCCAGGGACTTTGTACTTTGTATGCGGAGGCCTATAACGCCAATTTGCCGGAACATGTGATTCGCTCCGTGACGTTTAGAGATTATGTGAAACAGGATAGTCTGGTACGGCAGAAGGAGAAATTTATAAGACGGGGAGAAATGGAAAGGGAGGCCATTGGTCTTGCGGGAAATATCACTGGGAGAACAGAGTGGGACAGGGAGTTTTCTGCCAAATGGAATCCTGAGAGCATTTACTTTCATATGAATGAAACATTGCGGAAGGAATTCTACGGACCGGTATGGGATGTGGATAAGTGCATTCCCCATTCCATCTTTGTCAGTCAGGGAGATTATCCCTTAAAGGGATTACATTATGTCCTTTCCGCACTGCCGGCCATTCTTGCCGAATACCCTGACGCAAAAGTGTATGTGGCTGGAAACAGCGTTACGCGATGCGGCACCTTGAAAGAACGACTGAAATTATCGGCATATGGGAAATATCTTATCAAATTGATGGAAGAAAATGGTCTGGAAGAACGGGTGACTTTTTTGGGGAGACTGGATGCGGCACAGATGCGGGACAGGTATCTGGTCAGTCATTTATATCTCTGTCCTTCTGCGTTAGAGAATTCCCCGAATTCTCTCGGCGAGGCTATGCTGTTGGGGATGCCCTGTGTGAGCGCGGATGTGGGCGGGATTTCCAGTCTGTTTACCGGGGGAGAGGATGGGATTTTATACCAGGGCTTTCAGATGGGAGCAGAAGTTTTGACATTGGGAGCCAAAAGAGAAGCGGACAGGATTTCTGAATCTCTGGCGGAGGCAGTAATTGGAATGTGGGGAAATCCAGGAAGGATGCGGGAATATTGTACAAGCGCCAGAAAACGAGCTTTGCAAACCCATGACAGGGATAAAAATTACCGGCGGTTGATTGAAATTTATGATAAGATATCTAAGCGTGCAGTGGACTAAAGCCTGAAAGACGGTAATTGGGACAGGGGGATAACTATGAGGATTGCATTTGTATCCAATTATATCAATCATCATCAGATTCCTTTTTGCAATGCAATGAATGAGCTCCTGAAGGGAGAATTTACTTTTGTGCAGACGGAACCCATGGAAGAAGAGCGGGTGCGGATGGGATGGCATGCGGCGGAGCGTCCGGAATATGTACGCTGTTTTTATGAGGAAGAAGAATTTTGCAGAAGGTTGATTTTGGATTGCGATGTGTTATTGTTCGGAGGGACGGACGAGGAATCCTATATTTGGGAACGGTTAAAGGCCGGAAAATTGATTATACGGATGAGCGAGCGTTTATATAAGACAGGGCAATGGAAAGCGGTGTCGCCCAGAGGATTAAGGAAGAAATATCTGGATCACACCAGATACAGGAAAGCACCGGTTTACCTCCTGTGTGCCGGCGCATATGTGCCTTCGGATTTTCATATTGTCAGGGCATATCCGGGTAAGATGTATTGCTGGGGATATTTTCCTGAGACCAGAAAGTACGAGATAGAAAGTCTTCTGGAGAAAAAAGGGTATGGGGAGGAAAAGATGCCCTATGTTCTGTGGGCGGCAAGGATGATTGACTGGAAGCATCCTGAGCTTTCTGTGGAGACTGCCAGACACTTGAAAGAAAGAGGGATTCGTTTTCATATGGATATAATTGGGGACGGGCAGATGCGTCCCCAAATGGAAGAACTGGCAAAGCAGTATAAATTGGGGGATTCGGTTGCTTTTTGCGGGTACCAGCCGCCGGAAAAGGTGCGGCAGTATATGGAGAAGGCGGATATCTTTTTGTTTACCAGTGACAGGAAGGAAGGTTGGGGGGCGGTGGCAAATGAGGCCATGAACAGCGGGTGCGCCGTGGTGGCAAATCATATGATTGGCGCTGTGCCGTTCCTGTTACAGAATGGTGTAAACGGTTTGATTTATGAGGATGGCAAAAAAGAACAACTATTTTCACTGGCGGAGCGTCTGGCAAAGGACAGGCTGCTGAATAGAAAGCTTGGCAGAAATGCCTATGAGACGATTACGGAAGTGTGGAATGGAGAAAATGCCGCGAAAAGGCTGATGGAATTAATTGGGAAGTTGTCAGGGGCCCATATAGGAACCTGTGCGGAAAAGTGGGATGAGGGTGTAAGGCAGAGAAATGGGCGTCCGGCGCCCTGTGCTCCGGCACAAATTTTGTCAGAGTATGGCGGCCGAAAACTGGCAGATTCAGGAAGAGAAATGTAACGGAACATGGCGCCGCCAGGGTCTTGCATTGAAAGGGAAGGGATAACATGGATACACCGCTGCTTACTATCATTGTACCGGCATATAATATTGTTTCTTATCTGGAAAGATGTGTATATTCCATTATGGCGCAAACCTATGAGCATCTGGAGATTCTGCTGGTGGATGACGGCTCCACGGATGGAACGGCGGCGCTTTGCGACAGGCTTGCAGCAGAAGATAGGCGTATCAGGGTTTATCACAAGGAAAACGGCGGATCTTCTTCTGCAAGGAATCTGGCGTTAAAGTATGCTTCCGGACAATATGTGGGATTTGTGGACAGCGATGATTATATTGAGCCTTATATGTATGAGAGGCTGGTGGAGGCAATATTGAAATTTCACTTGCCGGCGGCGCAGATTGGCAGGGATGAGATAGACCAGGAGGGAAATCTGCTGCCGGATATCTGTAAACCGCCCCGGCAATCTGTGGTTATTGACAGTGAGGATTTTTTGAGAGAATTGCTGCTGCATCGGGGGGATTGTTCTTTCTGCACAAAACTGGTGCGCAGGGACCTTTTCCCGGAGGACGGCTTCCCGGTAGGGAAATTGAACGAGGATTTTCACCTGTTGGTAAGAATGTTGGCCCGGATCAAGGGGCTGGCATCATTGCCGGAGCGGGCGTACCATGTGTTTTATCGTGCGGGGAGCAATTCCCGCAAGATAGAGAAAGAGGCGTTTTCCCAGGTGTTCGGGGATAGTGTGGAAAATGCGGATATGGTGGAAGGAATTGTGAAGGGAACATATCCGCAGCTGGAGAAGGTGGCCTTTCGTTTTGGTATCTTTCAAAGATTGGAATATCTGCTGCATATCCCCATATCACAGATGAGGGCGGACAATAAGATGTACCGTCATGTTGTGAAGTATTTGCGCAGACATTGGGTGCAATCCATGTGCAACCCGATTCTAACGGGCAAAAACAAGCTGTATCATACATTGTTTGCCATTGCGCCAAAAGGAATCAGGCGAATTCATGCTCAAAAACTTCGTTTTCATTCATTGCGTTCAGTGATATATTGAGGACGGCAGGATAAATGGTAAATGTCAATAAAGCGTTTAAGTGGGAGAGTGCAGATGAAAAAGCTTAATGATGTAAGGGTTGGAATTTTACAAATACCTGTTACCCGAATAGCGTTGTTGGTGATTGCGGACTTGCTTTCTATTCTTTTGGCTTCCGTACTGAGCTTGTATGTGCGGTTTGATTTTAAATTTATGGAAGTACTGCGGCCGTTTTGGGATGCCATATTGATATGCTACTTTCCAAATGCAGCAATTCTGTTAATAGTATTCAGCTTGTTCCGACTTTATAACAGTGTGTGGCGATATGCTTCCGATACGGAACTGATTAATAATGTCATGGCAGTGTTTGTATGTGCCATTTTGCAGCCGGTGCTTTGCTGGGTGATGAAAACCAGTCTGCCTACCAGTTATCCCTTTTATTACGGTATTTTTCTGCTGATATTTACGGCTGGTATTCGTTTCAGCTATCGTATTGTGAGAATGTTTCAAAATAGAAGGCTCAATCGGAGAAAGATTCTTTCCCGCGTGAACTGTATGATTGTAGGAGCGGGGGCGGCCGGAAATTCTATTTTAAAGGAAATAGAGACCAGCAATTACTTAAATATGCACGTGTGCTGCGTGATAGACGACCATATTGGCTGCCATGGGAAGTATCTGCGTGGAATTCCCATTGTGGGCGGCAGGGAATGTATTGCGGATAGCGTATGCAAATATGACATTGATGAAATTATCATTGCCATTCCGTCTGCCAACCGGGTGACTTTGCGGCCAATTTTGGAGATATGTAAAGAAACCGGATGCAAAATGCGCATTTTGCCAGGAATGTATCAGTTGATAAACGGAGATGTGGACGTTTCACAGCTGCGCGAGGTACAAATTGAAGACTTGCTGGGGCGGGAGCCCATTGAAGTTAATGTGGATGAAATTATTGATTATGTGTGCAATAAGGTGGTGCTTGTGACAGGGGGAGGCGGTTCCATTGGCAGTGAACTCTGCAGGCAGATTGCGCAACATAATCCAAAATTGTTGATTATTTTTGACATATATGAAAACAGCACATATGAGATACAACAGGAGTTAAAAATGAAATATCCGGCGCTGAATCTGGAGGTGTTAATCGGTTCTGTGCGCAATACCGCAAGGGTGGAGGATATTTTCAGACGATACCGTCCGGAGATTGTGTATCATGCGGCGGCCCATAAACATGTTCCGCTTATGGAGGACAGTCCCAGAGAGGCCATTAAAAACAATGTGTTCGGCACTTTAAAAGTTGCCAGGGCGGCGGATCAATATGGGACAAGACGTTTTGTTATGATTTCTACGGATAAAGCGGTAAATCCTACGAATATCATGGGCGCAAGCAAGCGTATCTGTGAGATGGTGATTCAGAATTTGAATTTAAAGTCTAAAACGGAGTTCGTGGCAGTGCGGTTTGGAAATGTCTTAGGCAGCAATGGCAGCGTCATTCCCCTGTTTAAGAAGCAGATAGAACGAGGCGGCCCTGTGACTGTAACCAGTCCGGACATTGTGCGCTATTTTATGACCATTCCTGAGGCGGTATCTTTGGTTTTGCAGGCTGGGGCATATGCAAAGGGGGGAGAGATTTTCGTTTTGGATATGGGGGAGCCGATGAATATTGTGGATTTGGCAAAGAACCTGATTAAACTTTCCGGCCTTAAGGTGGACGAGGATATTAAAATTGAATTTATAGGTCTGAGGCCGGGGGAAAAGATGTATGAAGAATTGCTGATGAATGAGGAAGGATTGAAAGAGACTGCCAATAAGATGATTTATATCGGGAAACCCATTGAGTTCGACTCCGAAGAATTTGAGCGGCAGTTGGATCAATTATATAGCATGTCGCTGGAAGAAGAGGGGGATATCAGAGAACTGGTGAAAGAAATTGTGCCCACCTACCAATGTGGGAAGGAGAAAGGATAGAAAATGTATCTAAGGATAAAACGGGGATTGGATTTTATGATGGCGTTGGCAGGATTGGCGGTGCTGGCGCCGGTCTTTCTGGTATTGGTTATCTGGATTAAGCTGGATTCCAGGGGACCTGTATTATTTCGGCAGAAGCGTGTGGGCATCCATAAGACTTATTTTCATATTCTGAAATTTCGCACAATGCGGACGGATACGCCCAAAGATATGCCCACGCATTTGTTAAAGGACCCGGAGCAGTATATTACGAAAGCAGGGAGATTTTTGCGCAGGACCAGTCTGGACGAGCTGCCGCAGATTATCAATATATTGCGAGGGGATATGGCTGTGGTGGGGCCGCGGCCGGCGCTTTGGAATCAATATGATTTAATTGAGGAAAGGGATAAATATGGCGCCAATGATGTGCGGCCCGGACTGACGGGATGGGCACAGATTAATGGACGGGATGAACTGGAAATTCCCGTGAAGGCAAAATTCGATGGAGAGTATGTAAAAATGTTGCTTCACGGAAAGGGATTTTTGATAGACTGCAGATGTTTTTTGGGAACGTTTTTGCATGTATTCCGGGGGGACGGCGTGGTTGAAGGCGGCACCGGAAGCATGAAAAATATGCGGAAACCTGGGGATAAAAACAGTATGGAAGATAAGTAAAATATTCGGGGCGTAAAAAGAAAGCGGGCAGAGGATATGAAGCGGGTATTGATTACAGGAAAAAACAGTTATATTGGCAATGCGGTGGAACATTCTCTGAAGGAATATAATCGAGGGTATGGAGCAAAAGCCTATGAAGTGGATAAGATTTCATTGCGGGAGCCGGGGTGGGAGAAATTAGATTTTTCCGGCTATGATACGGTGGTGCATGTGGCGGGCAGGGCCCATGCGGATGTGTCAAAGGTATCTGAGGAGACAAGGGACTTATACTATCAGGTCAACGGCGTTCTGACAGGACAGGCGGCCCGGAAAGCCAAAGAAGAGGGAGTGAAGCAATTTATTTACCTTAGCAGCGTGATTATTTATGGGGAAAGCGGGGGAATAGGCAAGTGCAGGAAAATTGTGTCGGATACGAAGCCGGCGCCCGCTAATTTTTATGGGGACAGTAAATTGCAGGGAGAAAGAGAGCTGCAGCCTCTTGCATGTGACGGGTTTCATGTGGCAGTGCTGTGTCTGCCGTTTATATATGGCAGGGGGAGCAAAGGCAATTATCCTCTGTTGGCCAAGATTGCCGGGATGACGCCGATTTTTCCCAATATAAAAAATGAGAGAAGTATGCTTTATATAGAAAATCTCACAGAATTGATACGGCAGTTAATTGACAGTGGGCAGGGGGGATTGTTTTTTCCTCAAAATCGGGAGTACGTGACCACCGCTCAAATGGTCAGGGAAATTGGCAGGATGAAAGGCAGAAGGATTTATCTGTGGCGCGCACTGAATCCTTTGGTGTGGATTGCGTCCATAGTACCGGGCAAAATAGGACGTTTGACGAAGAAAGCGTTTGGCTCCCTGGCAGTGGATCGGAGGTTAAGCCAGTCCCAGGGATATGACTATCAAAAGTATTCATTTGAAGAGAGTATCAGGAGAATCCATGAAAATCAGCATCATAACCGTAGCATATAACAGTGAAAAGTCCATAGGGCATACCATTGAATCAATTTTGGGACAGGAATTACATGGGGGCAAAGAAGGGATGAAACCTGTGGAAGAGACGGCGCTTGAATATATTATCATTGATGGCAGGAGCGGCGACCATACGGTGGAAATTGCAGAGAGCTATCGGGTTTTGCTGGAGGCGAAAGGAATTGAATATCGCATATACAGTGAGCCGGACAGAGGGATATATGATGCCATGAACAAGGGAATTGGGTTGGCAAAGGGTGATATTATCGGCATATTAAACAGCGATGATTGGTATGAACCGGAAGCGGTTAGGACGGCGGCGGATACGTTTGCTGAAAAGAAATGTGATTTAATGTATGGTAATATTCGTATGCACCGGACGGATGGGAGTACTTTTATTAAAAAAGCCCGCAGCCGCAGATTTCAGACATCACGAGACTGGAATCATCCCACTACGTTTGTAAAAGCGCAGTTATATAAGGAAAATCCATTCCGTAACCTGGGGATACATGATGATTATGGTTTTTTTCTGCAAATGAAGCGACAGGGAAGGAACATTGTCACAGTGGACAGGGTATTGGCAAATTTTCGTATGGGGGGCGCAAGCAACCATAAGGATATCAGGGCAGCAGGCCGGAGAATTATGGACAGATACAGATATTGTTATCGTATCAATGGCTACAGCAGATGGTATCTCGTTGAGTGCATTGCAATTGAAGCCGCAAAATTGTTGCTGGGATAGCTCAAATTGTTACCATATAACGTTTAGGACGAAAAGCGAGGGGCGGAGATGAAGATTCTGCATATTAATTCAGTATGCGGCGTAACCGGAACAGGGAGAATTGTGGCAGACCTGTGCCGGGAGGCCAACGGCAGAGGGCATCAAAGTGTGGCTGCATACGGCGAACATCAATATAGGAATCAAGGGCAGGGCGTGGAAACCATACCAATCGGCAATATGACGGATTGTAGGGTGCACGCTTTGCTCACCAGAGCCTTTGATATGCAAGGATTTGGGTCAAAGGCCGCAACCAGGGCGTTTCTCAGAGAAGTGGACAAGTTTGGGCCGGATGTGATACATCTGCATAATCTTCATGGGTATTATATTCATATAAAGTTGTTATTTGAATACTTGAAAGAAAGAAACATGAAAACTGTCTGGACTTTGCATGACTGTTGGCCTATGACAGGGCATTGTGTTTATTTTACCAATGCAGGCTGCGAAAAGTGGAAGACGCAGTGTGAAAACTGTCCGCAGAAAAAGGAATATCCGGCCAGTTTGTTTTTGGATCGTTCCCGCAGGAATTATATGGACAAAAAAGCTGCTTTCAGCGGTGTGAAAAATATGACATTGTTGGTTCCCTCCCGATGGTTGGGGGAGAAGGTTCGGGAGAGCTTTTTAAATCAGTATCCGGTGCGTGTTGTATACAATGGAATAGACCTTCAGCAATACAGACCTATACAAAGTGATTTCAGACAGAAAACTGGAATTGGCCAAAGAATTATGGTGCTGGGAGTTGCAAATGTTTGGAATGAGAGAAAAGGGCTGAGGGCATTTTTGGAACTGGCAAATCTTTTGGGGGAAGAATATAGGGTGGTTCTGGTAGGGTTAAATGAGGACCAGCTTCGGGGACTTCCGCCAAATGTGATTGGACAGAAACGGACGGATCGGGTGGAAAAATTAGCACAGATTTATTCGGCTGCGGATATTTTCTGGAATCCAGGCAGGGAAGAGACGTTTGGGCTGAATGTGGCGGAGGCCATGGCGTGCGGCGCCTGGCCCATTGTCTATGAAGGAACGGCATGTGCAGAGGTGGTGGAACACGGTGTGGGGCAAGTGGTTCCGGAAGGTATGGAAAATGTGAAAAAGGCTGTTTTGGCCTATGGGACGAGAAAGAAAGTGCCGCAGATAGAAACATATGCTCAATTTTTCTCAAAGGAAAGGTTTGCGAACGAGGTGATAAAGATTTATGAGGGAAAGGATGCCTGAAAGGAAGATACTATTTGTCACAAACAATGGAATAGAAGACGCCGCTTTCGGCGGAGCGAAAGCAAGCAGACGAAATTATGAATTGTTAAAGGAATATGGGCAAGTGGATGTGGCGGCTATTCTGAAAAAATCAAATTTGGCCAGTATGCTTTCCATAGCGGGGGGATATTTTCCTCCTTCGGGAAAGGGGGATTTGACCCGGATTGGGACCATGCTGGACAATGGGAAATATGATTTTGCATTTTTTGACGGGTCCCATTTTGGCAATTTGGTAGAATATGTAAAAGAGAGAGGCGTAAAAGTAATATGTTTTTTCCACAACTGCGAATATGATTATATAGAAGTGCGATTTGGAAAACAAAAATCTCTGAAAAAAAGTATATATAAGAATTTGATTCAAAAACAGGAAAAGATGGCGGCGCAGGCGGCAGACCTTAATATTGTGTTTACCCAAAGGGATGCGGAACGGATTTGTGGTCTGTATCAGGTAAAAAAACCGGAAATTCTGCCATTATCCCTGATAGATGTCTATGAAAGGAGAGAGCCGGGGAAGAAAGAAAGAGAATGTCTGCTGTTCGGACCGCTGGGACAGGCGAACCAGGAGGCGTTTGGATGGTTTGTGAAGGAAGTGGCTCCATATCTGCACTGTAAGACGAGAGTTGCCGGAAAGGGATTTGAGGCCTATGAGAAGGTGTGGGGGAGCAAAAAGGTAATAGTGCAGGGATTTGTGCAGGATATTGCACAATTGTACGCAGATGCGGCTTGCGTGGCGATTCCTCTGCTGTCAGGAGGCGGTATGAAAATTAAGACTGCGGAAGCGCTGATGTTCGGCAAGTATATTTTTGGTACGGATGAGGCTTTTGTAGGTTATGAAGGTGCGTTTGAAAAAATTGGCGGCAAATGCAATTCGGCCCAGGCATTTATAGATAAACTGAATACATTTCTTCAAAAGGAAAAGGATTCTTTTTCCGTTTATTCCAGACAGTTATATGAAGAGAAATACAGTATGGAGGCCAGTAGAGAAGCATTTGCAAAGTTGCTGAAGCGATTGTATTCGTCAGAATAAACAGGGCGGTAAGTATGGGATATAAAGGGAGCAAGTGGTGCTATCAGAGCGTTACATGAAATAAGGAGGGTTTTTGGAGCATAGGGAAGTTATGGAAGAATTAAAGCAAAGCAGGGAAGAAACTATTATAGCGGTGACAGTGACCTATAACCGAGCCCATACGCTTAGAAAGACATTATCCGCGTTGGAGGGACAGACGGTTCAGATCAATAAAATTATCATTGTGGATAATCATAGCAATGAGGAAAACAGGCGCGAGATTGCTGCCCTGACAGAGGGAAAAGCGAACATTGATGTACTGTGGATGGAGGAAAACCTGGGAGGGGCGGGGGGTTTTGAGTATGGGATGCGGTATGGGCAGGAAAAATATGACCCCCAGTGGTATTGGATTATGGACGACGATGCCTATCCTCGAAATGATTGTTTAGAAAAATTGTTACATCATAAAGGGCTTGATCATCTGGGATGTCTGGCGCCTTTGATATGGGGGGCGGACTGGAGGGAATATCAACTGTATCATCATAAGTCCATCAGAAGATTTCACACCATTGATCAGGCTAAATTTTCCAGCGTGGAAGAAATGAGAAGCGTGGAAGAAATTGACGCGGATGCGTTTGTGGGAACACTGTTTCCCGGCGATATAGTAAAGCAGGCAGGGTTCCCTGACGGAGGAATGTTTATCTATGGGGACGACACGGAGTATACCACAAGAATCAGGCAGAAATACAAAATATATTTGATAAAAGATGCGGTGATAGAACATAATGATCCTCCAAGAACCAGCGCGGGATTTGGACCTGAAACGTATTGGAAATTATATTATACGATAAGGAATAAATTGTTAATTGCAAAAAAATACAATAGAGGCTGGAGGAAGATTGCGGCCGTATGGCTGCTGATGGGTCAGTCTATTTGGCAGGTGGGATACAGTCTTGTGCGGAAAGGATTGGGAAGGCATCGTTTCTTGCGGATGAGGCTTGTTGTAAAGGGCACATGGGATGGATTGACCGGAAAAAAGGGAAAGACGGTGGAACCGAAAAAACTATTTTAATTTGTATATAATTCCTCTTTTTACAGATACTAACTTCACGTCAACATGATGATAAGATGGAGGGAAGTAACTATGAAAGCAACAGGAATTGTGAGACGTATAGATGATTTGGGCAGGATCGTTATCCCGAAGGAAATCCGCAGGACGCTCCATATCAGGGAATCCGATCCCTTAGAGATATTTACGGACAGAGAAGGACAGGTGATTCTGAAGAAATATTCACCCATTGGTGAAATGTCAACATTTGCCAAACAATATGCGGAAAGTCTTGCACAGGTGTCCGGGCACGCGGCGCTGATAGCGGACAGAGATCAGTTTATTGCGGCGGCGGGGGGATACAAACAAATGGTGAATAAGTCTGTCAGCAGACAGATGGATGAAAAGATTCATAATCGGGAGACCATTATGGCTTCCAGGGGAGACAGAAGTTTTGTGTCCATTTGTGATGAAGGCGGTGATGAATATCAACATGAGGCTATTGCACCGATTCTGTGTGAAGGCGACATTATAGGAAGCGTGGTATTACTGCAGAATGACAATAAAGGACGCATGGGAGAGGTGGAACAGAAGCTTCTCATGTCCGCGGCCGGCTTTTTGGGCAGACAGATGGAACAATGACCGAAGTGAAGTAAATGGTGTGAAATTTGCTTAAAGTACATTTCACACCATTTATTTTGTTCCGATGGAAAGGGTGCCTCTTTTTTGCAATTTACATGGAATGTGCCTGCCCGCTCATTTCCTCCAGCAGCTTCATCTTCATGTCATAAAGCTTTTTGGATAAATCTACATAGACAGCCTGGGGATTTACCAGACGTTTGCTTTCGTCCCATAAGGTGTCCAGTTCCTTTTGACAGTAGGACCGGATATCCATTACTTTTGGAGAGGTATAGCAGCACTGTCCCTTTTTGAAAATCTGTTCCATCAGAGGACGCAGTGTGTAAGTACCTCCCGGCAGCAGCGTTTTCTTCCAGGGTTCCTGGGGGTCAAAAAGTGTCAGATCATCAATTTCTCTGTATTCCTCTTCCGCCAGACAGATAAGGTCAGCTTTGATTTTTCCGGTTTCTTTCTCATAGATACGGTATATTTTTTTATTGCCGGGATTGGTGACTTTTTCACTGTTCTCCGATAGTTTGATTTTGGGAAGGAATTCTCCCTCTTTATCACGGATTGCCGCCAGTTTATAGACGCCGCCAAAGGAAGGATTATCTTTGGAAGTAATCAGGTTTGTGCCCACGCCCCAGGATGTGATAGCGGCGCCCTGTGCTTTCAGGCTATCGATCAGATATTCATCAAGATCGTTGGAGGCGGAGATAACCGCGTCCGGGAATCCGGCGGCGTCCAGCATTTTCCGGGCTTTTTTTGACAGGTAGGCAAGGTCGCCGCTGTCTAAACGTATGCCGTAGAAGCTTAAGGGAATTCCGGCGTCCCGCATTTCAGTGAATACCCGGATGGCATTGGGGACACCGGATTTTAGGGTGTCATAGGTGTCTGCTAAGAGGATACAGGCGGAAGGGTACATATTGGCATAGGTTTTGAAGGCGGTGTATTCGTCGGGGAAGCTCATAATCCAACTGTGGGCGTGAGTGCCTTTCACAGGGACGTCAAAGAGCTGCCCGCAGAGTACGTTGCTGGTGCCGATACAGCCGCCAATCATTGCAGCCCTTGCGCCGTATGTACCGGCATCAGGACCCTGGGCACGGCGCAAGCCGAATTCCATAATGCCGTCCCCTTTGGCGGCATAGCATACTCGTGCTGCTTTGGTGGCAATAAGGCTCTGGTGATTGATAATATTCAGAATGGCAGTTTCCACAAGCTGAGCTTCCATAATGGGGGCAATGACCTTGATGATTGGTTCCCGTGGAAACATGACAGTGCCTTCGGGAATTGCAAAAATGTCACCGGAGAAACGGAAAGTCTGTAAGTATTCCAGAAAGTCTGTCTGGAAAATGCCCAGGGAATCCAGGTAATCTATGTCTTCCTGGTCAAAATGCAGTTCGCGGATGTATTGGATGACCTGTTCTAAACCGGCAGAGATCGCGTAACCTCCGCCGCAAGGGTTTGTGCGGTAAAAGGCGTCAAATATGACGGTTTCGTTTTGTGCTTTGTTTTTGTAATACCCCTGCATCATGGTAAGTTCATACAGGTCTGTCATTAGTGTAAGGTTTTGTCTGTCCATATCTTCCTCTTTTCTGCCATCTTGCAGTACAATGATTTATTGGACCATCTGCTAAAAGACGGATGTCGTTAAACTTGCGCTCAAATGGCCATGTGTGCAAGAATTTGTTATTAGTAGTATCTTAAACCGGATTTTGAAAAAATGCAAGGTTTGGGCAGAAATAAGATAAAATGCAGCGGCGGTGCAATCATACGCTGAACCATACAATTATTTGAAAATATGAGCAAGGTAATCAATGTGGTGCATTTTCAATTTTGCATTTGGGGAAAAATAAATCTTGACAAATAAGAAAATTTCGTTATAATATTCTATCAAATGAAGTAAATGCTATGACGAAGAGAGTAGCTGTCCCAGGAAAGCAACAGCGAGCCGGCGGCGGTGTGAGGCCGGTGCAAGTAGGGGGATGGGGAAGATCACTTCTGAGCAGCCGGAGCCAAAGGAAGGGCATATCTTTGCAGCAGCCGCAGATAGATTTGTTTGATGTGTACGCTGTGGGAAAGAGTTCTCATACCCGGTAGTTCCGGACGGTATTCCTCCGTTAAGGGAAGACATATCACTCTCGTAAACAAGGAAAGGTTCTTCTGCGCCGTGGGCCGGCAATTGTGTTTGGGGTCATAAGCTGTGAACATAGGGCCATTGATTGGGGCAAAAAGCAGGAAAGTTTTCGGGAACGTATGGAGTAACAGGTGGTGAAACGAATCCCTTTTTTATGAGGTTTCGTCCTTTTACGGACGGAGCCTTTTTTATGCGCAGGCCCGCATGCGGGCCGCACAGAGAGTGGTGGAGAGCTCGATTGTTCAATTGTGCCGGTAATATATGGCACCACAAAAAGAGGAAAGACAGAACTGGTCTGAGCAGATGTAAAAAAGCAGCCAAAAGGTATGACTTATATTAGGAAAGGAAGTAAGAATATGTACAAACAGGTTTCTGCCAATGCAAGTTTTCTGGAACGTGAAAAGGGAATGGAAGCGTTTTGGAAAGAAAATGAAATTTTTGAAAAAAGTATCCAAATCCGTAAAGAGGGTCCGGTTTATACATTCTATGACGGGCCGCCTACCGCAAATGGCAAACCCCATATCGGGCATGTGGAAACTCGCACCATTAAGGATATGATTCCCAGATATCGTACCATGAAAGGGTATATGGTGCCCAGGAAAGCAGGATGGGATACCCATGGTCTGCCGGTGGAGTTGGAAGTGGAGAAGCTGCTGGGGCTGGACGGAAAGGAACAGATTGAAGAGTATGGTCTGGAGCCTTTTATTGGAAAGTGCAAGGAGAGTGTGTGGAAGTATAAGGGCATGTGGGAGAAATTTTCCGGCGCCGTAGGATTCTGGGCGGACATGGACGACCCTTATGTAACTTATGACGATAACTATATTGAGTCCGAATGGTGGGCATTAAAGACCATTTGGGACAAAGGGCTTCTGTACAAAGGGTTTAAGATTGTCCCTTATTGCCCCCGCTGCGGCACGCCTCTCTCCAGCCATGAGGTGGCGCAGGGTTACAAGGCCGTAAAGGAACGTTCGGCTGTGGCGCGTTTTAAATGTGTGGGAGAAGAGGCTTATTTCCTGGCATGGACCACTACGCCCTGGACGCTGCCTTCCAATGTAGCCTTGTGTGTGAATCCGGAAGAGGCTTATGTAAAAGTGAAAGCGGCTGACGGCTACACTTATTATATGGCCCAGGCATTGCTTGACCAGGTGTTAGGGAGTCTGGCCCAGGAGGGAAAGGCTGCCTATGAAATATTGGAATCCTATACCGGAAAGGATTTGGAGTATAAAGAATATGAGCCTTTGTTTTCCTGTACGGGGGATTTTGTTGCAAAGCAGGGGAAGAAAGGGCATTATGTGACTTGCGACGGTTATGTTACTATGTCTGATGGTACTGGTATCGTGCATATTGCGCCGGCCTTTGGTGAAGACGATGCCAATGTGGGAAGAAAATATGATTTGCCTTTTGTGCAGTTTGTAGACGGCAAAGGGGAAATGACCCAGGATACGCCCTATGGAGGGACGTTTGTAAAGGATGCGGACCCGGAGATTTTAAAGGATTTGGAGAAGGAAGGAAAGTTGTTCTCCGCGCCTAAGTTCGAGCATGATTATCCTTTCTGCTGGAGATGTGATACGCCTTTAATCTATTATGCAAGAGAGTCATGGTTTATTAAAATGACGGCGGTGAAAGAGGATCTGGTACGCAATAATAAGACGATCAACTGGATTCCGCCCACCATCGGCGAGGGAAGATTCGGAAACTGGCTGGAGAATATTCAGGATTGGGGGATTTCCAGGAATCGTTATTGGGGAACGCCTCTGAATATATGGGAATGTGAATGTGGGCATATGGAATGTGTGGGCAGCCGGGAGGAACTCAGCGCACTTTGCGGAGACGAGAAGGCGAAAAATGTGGAACTGCACAGACCTTTCATTGATAAGGTAACATTTACCTGTCCCAAATGCGGTAAAACCATGAAGCGTGTGCCGGAGGTAATTGACTGTTGGTTTGATTCCGGCGCCATGCCTTTTGCGCAGCACCATTATCCTTTTGAAAATAAGGAGCTGTTTGAGCAGCAGTTTCCGGCGCAGTTTATTTCGGAGGCAGTAGATCAGACCCGTGGGTGGTTCTATTCTCTATTGGCGGAGTCCACGCTGCTATTTAATAAAGCGCCCTATGAGAATGTGATTGTATTGGGGCTTGTGGCCGATGAGAACGGACAGAAGATGAGCAAGTCCAAAGGAAATGTGGTAGATCCTTTTGAGGCGTTAGAGGAGTATGGAGCGGATGCCATCAGATGGTATTTCTATACCAGTGCTGCGCCGTGGCTGCCAAAGCGGTTCTCCGGTAAGACAGTATTGGAGGGACAGCATAAATTCCTGGATAAGCTTTGGAACACATATAGCTTTTTTGTGCTGTATGCCAATATTGACGGGTTTGACTCCTCAAAATATACTTTGGATTATAACCAGTTGCCGGTGATGGACAAATGGGTGCTGTCCAGGCTGAATACGGTTGTGGGAGAGGTGGACGGCAACCTTGACCAGTATCGAATTCCGGAGGCGGCAAAGGCATTGCAGGATTTTGCGGATGAGTTGAGCAACTGGTATGTGCGCCGAAATAGAGAGCGTTTTTGGGCAAAAGGCATGGAGCAGGATAAAATCAATGCCTATATGACCCTGCATACGGCGTTGGTGACTTTGTGTAAGGCGGCGGCGCCAATGATTCCCTTTATGACGGAAGAAATTTATCAGAATTTAGTGCGCAGTGTAGATGCTTCCGCGCCGGAAAGTATCCATTTGTGTGATTTCCCCACAGTGGAAGAGGGATATGTGGACAAGAAGCTGGAAGCGGATATGGAGGATGTTCTGGAGGCAGTGACCATGGGACGGGCCTGTCGTAATAACGCCAATCTGAAAAACCGCCAACCTTTGGGAAAAATGTATATCAAAGCGGAAAATATACAGTTGGGTACCTATTTTACGGAAATCATTGAAGATGATTTGAATGTGAAAGAGGTAGTGTTTACGGATGATGTGAGAGATTATACCACTTACACCTTTAAGCCCCAGCTTCGGACAGTAGGACCTAAATACGGCAAACAACTGGGCGGAATCCAGAAAAAACTTGCTGCGTTGGACGGCAATGAAGCCATGGAAGAGCTGAACAGGGAAGGGAAGCTTTCATTTGAAGTGGACGGCAGTCAGGTGGAACTGACAAAGGAAGATTTGCTGATTGACATGACTCAGAAGGAAGGATATGTGTCTCAGGAGAATAACCGGATGACGGTGGTTTTGGATACGAATTTGACGGAAGGGCTGGTAGAAGAGGGGTTTGTATATGAACTGATCAGCAAGATTCAGACCATGCGTAAGGAGGCCGGATTTGAAGTGATGGATCATATCAGGGTATCCGTGAACGGAAATCAAAAGCTGTGGGAGATTGCTTCCCGCAATAAGGATACAATATGCGGAAAGGTGCTGGCGGAGGAATTGACCGAAAGCAAAGAATTTGCAGTGGCAAAAGAATGGGATGTAAATGGACAGAAGGTTGTGATTGCTGTAGAAAAGGTGTAAGGTCGAAAAAGAAATAAATAAAAAAATCAGTTGGAATGGTAGGAAATCTTTGGTATAATAAAGAAGATGTTTGCACAGAAACGAAAGGAGAAGAGTAAATGGGAGATTTGGATGAATTGGCAGTAGGCGAAGATGTGGATGTGCAGGAAGCGGCAGACACGGCAGAGGCAGTGGATGCCGAAGCTGCGGAGGAAGCATCTGAGAAGAAAGGCGAGTTTGATAAGGAACTTTTTAAAAGAAGTGTTCTGTATAATGTATTGACCATGTATCGTAAGACTTTGGAAGAGGCGACACCGCAGCAGATTTTCCAGGCGGCTTCCTATTCGATTAAGGACAGGATCATTGGTAATTGGATGACCACCCAGAAAGCATATGAGAAGGAAGATCCCAAGATTGTTTATTATATGTCTATGGAGTTTCTGATGGGCCGGGCGCTGGGCAATAATATGATTAACCTGAAAGCGTATAAGGGCGTGAAGGAAGTGCTGGAAGAGCTGGGCGTGGATATCAATGTGATTGAAGACCAGGAGCCGGATGCGGCGCTGGGCAACGGCGGTTTGGGACGTCTGGCAGCATGTTTCCTGGATTCCCTTGCAACGCTGGGATATCCGGCTTACGGATGTGGTATCCGTTACCGCTATGGTATGTTCAAACAGGAGATTCGGGACGGTTATCAGTATGAGGTGCCGGACAACTGGCTGGCAGACGGAAATCCCTTCGAGCTTCGCAGACCGGAATATGCAAAGGTGGTAAAATTCGGCGGTTATGTGTCCGTATATTGTGATGAAAACGGCAGAAATCATTTTAACCAGGAAGGATATCAGGCGGTACGTGCCATTCCTTATGATATGCCCATTGTGGGATATAATAACGGCATTGTAAACACTCTTCGTATTTGGGATGCGGAGTCCATGGGAGGTTTCCAGTTGGATTCTTTCGACAAGGGTGATTACAGTAAGGCAGTGGAAGAAGAGAACCTGGCAAGGAACCTGGTGGAGGTGCTTTATCCCAATGATAATCATTATGCGGGGAAGGAACTTCGTTTGAAACAGCAGTATTTCTTTATCTCTGCTTCCGTGCAGGAGGCTGTGGAGAAGTACATGAGGAAGCATGACGATATTCATCGTTTCCCGGAGAAGGTTACATTCCAGCTCAATGATACCCATCCCACGGTAGCCATTCCGGAATTAATGCGTATTCTTTTGGATGACTATAACCTTACATGGGAAGAGGCATGGGATATTACCACCAGAACTTGCGCATACACCAACCATACCATAATGGCAGAGGCATTGGAAAAGTGGCCCATTGATTTGTTCTCCAGACTGCTTCCCAGAATATATCAGATTGTGGAAGAAATTAACCGCAGGTTTGTTCAGGAGATTCAGCAAAAGTATTCAGGGGTATATGGAGTGGATGTTCAGGAGAAAATCCGTAAGATGGCAATTCTGTATGACGGACAGGTGAAAATGGCCCATATGGCTATTGTAGCAGGATATTCTGTCAACGGTGTTGCAAGGCTGCACACGGAAATTCTGAAACAGCAGGAGCTGCGTGATTTCTATGAAATGTATCCGGAGCGGTTTAATAATAAGACCAATGGTATAACCCAGAGACGTTTTCTGCTTCACGGCAATCCGCTGCTTGCAGACTGGGTGACTTCAAAGGTGGGCGACGGCTGGATTACCGATTTGCCTCAGATTGGTGAACTGAAGCCATTGGCGGATAACAAGAAGGCACAGAAGGAGTTTATGGAGATTAAGTATGAGAATAAGCTTCGACTGGCAAAATATATTAAGGAACATAATGATATTGAGGTAGACCCTAAATCCATTTTTGATGTGCAGGTAAAGCGTCTCCATGAGTATAAGAGGCAGCTTTTAAATATTCTCCATGTGATGTATCTGTACAATGAGCTGAAAGCACATCCGGATATGGAGTTCTTCCCCAGAACCTTTATCTTTGGCGCAAAGGCTGCGGCAGGCTATCGCAATGCAAAACTGACGATTAAGCTGATTAATTCCGTGGCGAAGATTGTGAATAATGATGCGTCAATAGGCGGCAAGATTAAGGTAGTATTTATTGAGAATTATAATGTGTCCAACGCGGAGATTATTTTTGCCGCAGCGGATGTGTCAGAGCAGATTTCCACTGCCAGCAAGGAAGCGTCGGGCACGGGCAACATGAAGTTCATGCTTAACGGCGCCCTGACTCTGGGTACCATGGACGGGGCCAATGTAGAGATTGTGGAAGAAGTGGGAGAAGAAAATGCTTTTATCTTCGGTCTTTCCTCTGACGAGGTTATCCGGTATGAGAATGAGGGCGGATATGATCCCATGCAGATTTATAATGCCGATGGGGATATTCACAAGGTATTGACACAGTTGATTGACGGAACATACTCCGCTGATAAGGAACTGTTCCGCCCGCTGTATAATTCTTTGCTGAATACTTTGTCAACCAACAAGGCGGATACGTATTTTATCTTAAAGGATTTCAAGGCATATGCGGAGGCGCAGAAGAAAGTGGAGGCAGCATATAAGAATACTTCTGCCTGGGCAAAGAGTGCTATCCTTAATGTGGCTTGTTCCGGCAAATTTACCTCAGACAGAACCATCCAACAGTATGTGGATGAAATCTGGCATCTTGATAAGGTGGTTTTGGCGTAAGAGGACGGTGCGGGCGCTATGCTGTATTATATCAGAGCAGTGCGGCTGTGATTTATGGAAAGCATGCCTTTGAAAAAGGGCATGCTTTTCAAAAAAATATAATATATGAATACTTGAATAAATTTATGATGAGAGAGTCAATATGTTTTTGAGGCGGAAGGTAGTCGGGGGTCAGAAAGTTAGTAAAAGTATCTGCAGGAGGAAAAAGTTTGACGGAAGGCGGCATATGCTGAGAGGAATGTATATGTCGATTACGGTTTTAATCATGAGTATGGCAGTGTCTGGCAGCGTCAGCTCCATGGATTGGGAAAAGCGCATTGAAGAGGAAACGATCTATGTGGAAGGATTGGAGCAGGAGTATACTTTATTATTCCTGACAGATACCCATGTAGTGATTCCAAGTGAGGAGGCGTCCGCACAAACGGCGGAATATGAAGCGGTCAGGCAGCCTATGTTTGTGCATGAAACGGGCGTTACGTCGGCGGAGCAGTTTGCAGCATGGGTAAGGTATGCCAATGAAATAGAAGCGGATGCCTTTTTGCTGGGAGGGGATATCATTGATACGCCTTCCGCTTCAAATCTGGCGTGGCTGGAGGAGCAGCTTTCCAGGCTGGACATGCCCTATCTCTATGTGAACGGGAATCATGATTGGACGTATCCATGGGAATATATGACAGAAACAGGAAAGAAAACCTATCTGCCGTTGATGGAGCCTTTTATGGATGGGAATACGTCAATACAATTATTGGATTTGGGAGAGATTACTGTAGTGGGAATTGATGACAGCGGTAATCAGGTAAATGGGAATGTTTTTCCGGAATATGAGACAATTTTGCAGGCGGGCAAGCCAACAGTGGTAGTGACCCATGTACCGTTTATGACCCAGTCAGTATTGGGCAGGGCCAGGGAGGTATGGGACAGTCCAGTGGTAATTGGCGCCGGAAATTTTGGCGGTGTATATCCCAATGAAATTTCGGATAAATTTGTTTCTCTGACAACAGCTTTGGACAGTCCGGTGGAGTTGGTGCTTGCAGGACATGTACATTTCTACGATAGAGATGTGATAGAAGGAGAACGGAATGTATTGCAGTTGGTGGGCGGAGCAGGCTTTCAGGGAAATGGACTGGTGATCCGCTTTACCGGACAAAAAGAGTAGGCAAATTTCATGAGATGACTGTCGCGCAGCGACTTAAAATAGGAGGAGTGATATGATTAAATTAATGGAGGGCGGCGCTTATCTGGTAAACGGGACGGAAATCATAGCCCGGTCCCCAGAGGCAGAGCAGGCGGTTTTGGCCAAAACAGGGAAGAAGATTACAGCAGAAGAGGCGGCCCGGAATACCATTGCCTATGGAATATTAAAGGAGCATAATACTTCCGGCAATATGGAAAAGCTGAAAATCAGGTTTGACAAGCTGACCAGCCATGATATTACTTTTGTTGGAATTATACAGACCGCAAGAGCGTCAGGGCTGGAAAAATTCCCCATGCCCTATGTATTGACGAACTGTCATAATTCTCTGTGCGCAGTGGGGGGGACAATCAATGAAGACGATCATATGTTTGGACTGACCTGTGCAAAGCGGTATGGCGGCGTCTATGTGCCCCCTCATCAGGCGGTAATTCATCAGTATGCCAGGGAGATGCTGGCCGGAGGCGGCAGGATGATTCTGGGTTCCGACTCCCACACTCGTTACGGTGCGCTGGGAACTATGGCAGTTGGGGAAGGCGGGCCGGAGCTGGTAAAGCAGTTGCTGCAACAAACGTATGATATCAATATGCCCGGCGTGGTGGCAGTGTACTTGACAGGCGCGCCAGTGAAGGGCGTGGGTCCTCAGGATGTGGCGCTTGCCATTATCGGCGCAGTATTTCAGAACGGATATGTGAAAAATAAGGTGATGGAGTTTGTAGGCCCTGGCGTGGCGTCTTTAAGCGCAGATTTTCGTATTGGTGTGGATGTGATGACCACGGAAACCACATGCCTTTCTTCCATCTGGCAGACGGACGAAGAAATTGAGGAATTTTATGAAATTCATGGGCGGAAAGAAGAGTATGCACGCCTCACTCCCGGTCAGGTAGCTTATTATGACGGAATGATTCAAGTGGACTTATCAAAAATACGTCCTATGATTGCAATGCCGTTCCATCCCAGCAATACTGTAACCATAGAAGAACTGAATGGGAATTTGATGGATATATTGGATGAAACGGAAAAACGTGCACAGGTGAGCCTGGACGGCGCGGTAGAATTTCATCTGAAGGACAAAGTGAAAAACGGCAAATTTATGGTGGACCAGGGCATTATTGCAGGCTGCGCCGGAGGTGGCTTTGAGAATATCTGTGCGGCTGCAGATATTTTAAAGGGTAGTTATATTGGCTGCGATGGC
This sequence comes from Lachnospiraceae bacterium, assembly GCA_022793065.1. GTDB lineage: Bacteria > Bacillota > Clostridia > Lachnospirales > Lachnospiraceae > Acetatifactor. Next base: position 42,409 of record JAAWCE010000020.1, on the reverse strand, counting down.
TTTACTTTAAGCGTTTATCCGGCGTCCATGCCCGTGTATATGGAGCTGGTGAAAAATGGCTGTGCTGCGGCCATTCTGGAGACAGGAGCCGTGATGAAGACTGCATTTTGCGGTCCTTGTTTCGGTGCGGGGGATACGCCGGCAAACAATGCGTTCAGTATCAGACATTCTACCAGGAATTTCCCCAACCGTGAGGGAAGTAAGCTTCAAAACGGCCAGATTGCCTCCGTTGCCTTAATGGATGCACGTTCCATTGCCGCAACTGCAGCAAATCAGGGTGTATTAACCCCGGCCACAGCGTTTGACGGTGAAATCGGAAAATATAAATATCATTTTGATAGCAAGATTTATGCCAACCGTGTATTTGACTCCAAGGGAACAGCCGACCCTGAAGTGGAAATTCAGTTGGGTCCTAATATTAAGGATTGGCCGGCTATGGGGGCATTGCCGGAGCACCTGGTGCTGCAAGTGGTCAGTGAGATTCATGATCCGGTTACCACCACGGATGAGCTGATTCCTTCCGGCGAGACTTCTTCCTATCGTTCTAATCCCTTAGGATTGGCGGAATTTACTTTGAGCCGAAAAGATCCGGAATATGTGGGCAGGGCGAAGGAAATTCAGAAAGCGGAGAAGGCGCGTATGGAGGGCGGTCATCCATGTCAGGCGCTTCCTGCACTGAAAGAGATTATGGGCGTGATTAAAACCCAATATGCCAATGTAAATCATGAGAATACAGGGTTTGGCTCCACGATTTTTGCAGTGAAGCCGGGAGATGGTTCCGCAAGGGAACAGGCCGCTTCTTGTCAGAAAGTGCTGGGCGGTTGGGCAAATATTGCCAATGAATATGCTACAAAGCGTTATCGCTCCAATCTGATTAACTGGGGGATGCTGCCATTTTTGATAGAAGAAGGAGCGTTGCCGTTTCAAAATCTGGAGTATTTGTTCATTCCGGATATCCGGAAAGCAGTGGGGATGGCGTCCCATAAGACTGATGGGGCGGGGGATGAGATTACGGCCTATGTGGTGGGGAAGGACTCCCTTAAGCCCTTTACGCTTAGGCTGGGTGAATTGACCCAAGAGGAATGTGAAATTATTTTAAAGGGATGCCTGATTAATTACAATCGGGTGTAGGCATCAGGCATATTATCAGGGCAAACTTGACAGCGCATTGTGGGTAAGATAAAGTCTGATCGGCAATGAAAGTTACTTTGTAATTATGAGATGTGTGTCAATGATGGAACTGTAAAGTGAAAAAGGAGTCATTATGGAATTTAATAAAAATGTATCAAACCCTATGCTGGTTGGGGCAATAGAGCTGATGAAGGCGGAGGATACGCCGGAACACCGCAGTATGTTCGTGGATGAGTTGGTAAAAGCTGAATTCCTGTCTCCGGCGATGATTGATCCGGCGCCGGAGGAAGATGGGGAGGGACAGCCCAAGATTGCTCAGGGCAGTAAAGTGCAGCTGCCAATGTTGTCCGCTTCCGATGGGACAAAATTTTTTATGGCGTTTACGGATAGTGCGGAATATGATAAGTGGCAGGAACGAAATCAGAAAATGTATACGTTTGCATTGAAAGTTGACGAATATGCCGGTATGATACTGCGGAGGGAACCCAATGGAAATCTCTGTCCGGCTTTGGGGATGGTAATTAATCCTTATGGAGCCAATATTATTTTACCCAGGGAGATGCTGGCAAGCATGATGTCTGCAAAGATTGCCCAGGCGCAGCAGATGGCTGCAGCGGCAAAACAGGCGGGGCAATATGTGGTGCCCGGAGCAGCGCCGGAGGGCAAAGTATAACAGGGTGCAGTTGGAAAAAAATACTAAAGAAAGTTAATTTTGTGTCGATATAAATATTACAGGCGGACAGTTCGGCCGACTGACTGCCAAGTATATATATGGACACCACGGATGGTACGCAGAGAGGAAAAGGATTTTCCTGGATGGGTGCCATCTTTTTTATTTCATAAGAAAGTTTGCTGCAAAACGTATTCGGGGGTTAATTTGCCATACTTTTTTATGCTGCCAATAGCGGCGGAGGGGGACAGGATGGAAGCCATAAAAAGTTCCGTGGAGTATTCGCGGTTTGGGTCAGGGATGATGGAGCAACTGATACAAAACGGAATGGGTGGACATAAAGGAGTGTAAAAATTGAAAATTGATTCTAGTATGGTGAGAATGGATTCTGCCAGAGAGTATCGGGCAGCTTCCGTTACCTTCAGACGTTTCAGCATAGGCCAGGCCACACAGGAGGCTGCAGGGGGCAATACAGGGCTGAATACGGCGGTGGGAGGCAATACAGGGAATACAGAAAATGCTCAGGACAGCGAGACAAATAAGACACAGCAGCCGGCAGCCGAACTGCAGGATTGGCAGGGGCGACTGCAGATGGCAAGTTCAAATGTTACCATTCGGGATTCCGTCAGTCAGGCCTTGACGGAACTTCGAGAGACTACAATACGTTATATTTTTGACATTCTGTTTTCTAACAGAAGGAATCGTATGAAGCCATGGATGCAGGGAAACGGATATTCGGAAAATACATCCCAGGGAGCATCTCAAAATTTGCTGACAAATCAACAAAGGACGCCCGCTGCTAATGTGAAGGTTCTGAATTATAGTGAGGACAGACTTCAGATAGAGTCTGAGGACACGGCGTTTTCTACTGTGGGAACGGTGCGTACTGCGGATGGAAGAGAAATTAATTTTAATGTGAACGTGGGGATGAGCCGTCAGTTCCAACAGCATTTTCAGGAAGATTTACAGATTTCGTCTTTTAAAATGTGTGACCCTTTGGTAATGAATCTGAATACGGATGTGGCCCAATTATCCGATCAGACATTTTACTTTGATATTGATGGGGATGGGGAGAAGGATAAGATATCCCAATTAGGTTCCGGAAGCGGTTATTTGGCATTGGATAAAAATGGAGACGGCCGGATTAACGACGGAAGCGAGCTGTTTGGCACCGCCAGCGGAAACGGATTTGCGGATTTGGCAGAGTACGATGAGGACGGCAATGGCTGGATTGATGAAAATGATGCCGTATGGGATAAATTAAAGATTTGGTGTAAGGATGAGAATGGAAATGATGTCCTCTATAAATTAGCGGATAAAGGTGTGGGAGCCATCTGCTTACAAAATGTATCTACGGAGCATACTTTAAAAGGACAAAGCGGGCAAACCAAAGGAGCAATTAGAAATACGGGTATTTTCTTATACGAAAACGGCAATGTGGGAACGGTGCAGCATGTGGATGTTGCAAAATACGACTCTCAGGCATAAGATCAGGCTGCCGTTGGCGGCAGGAAAAGAAATACATAAAATATCATAGTTGGGTTGAATAGAGTCAATGGCTTGTGAACTGTCTGTTACAAGGGATTGACTCTTTTTGTTTAACCGTTTAGATAGGAGACAGAAGTTAATTTCTGTGTTTTAAAGCAGTATTTGGCATTATAGTTTTAATTTGTCTGTGTATGAAATGAATCTGCATAATTTACTTCCAATAGGGCAAACTGATAGCAAGCTAAAAAGAAGCAGTTTGGCTTATACGTATTTTTTATAAAGGAAGGGAAGGCAGCTATGAAAAGAAACAGAAGGAATAATGCCAAAAAAGAACGTATCATTATGATTGCTTCGTCTGCGTTTGTGCTTGCGGCACTGACAATGACGGGGATTTATATGAAGTCGAATCAGGTGGAACCCCCTGATGACGGTTACACCATAGACTTTACGGCGCTGGAAAATAATACGGATGATAAGGCTCAGGAGATTGCTCAGAATAATCAGGGAGACAGTATATCAAACGGTATCTTGCAGGACAGCATGGATACGGAAAATAATAATGTAAATTTGGCAGACGAAAATTTGCACATGGAAGATGACCTTGATTATACGCCGATGGAAGTAGGTTCCGGACAGATTGAGCTGCCGGATTTGCCAAAAATTCAGGAGAAAGAGCCCATTGAGGATGAGATCACAAAGCCGGAAGTGGAAGGAAAACCAGAAATAGAAAAAGAATTGGAGCCGGCGCCTGAATTAGAGCCTGAACCCGAAGCTGAACCACAGGAACAAAAGGAGACCGCCGCCAATAATGTAGTTTCCGAAAGTCTGAATTTTACAGAGGAAGACGGTTTGGTGCGTCCTGTGAACGGAGAAGTGATTATTCCGTTCAGCGATGAAAAAACGGTTCAGTTTTATACGCTTAACAATTATAAGTGTAATCCGGGATTGGTGGTGAGCGCGGATGTGGGAACTTCCGTGGCTGCATGTGCAAAGGGTAAAGTGGTAGAGATATTTGAAGATGAAGAAATCGGACATGCGGTTAAAATGGATATTGGCAATGGATATGAGATTACCTATGGCCAACTGGAAGGAATTAATGTGACATTGGATAGTTATGTGCAGGCAGGAGATGTGATTGCTACCGTGGCAAATCCCACAATATATTATTGTGTGGAAGGAAGCAATCTGTATTTGGAGCTGAGGGAAAACGATACGCCAATCAATCCGGAACCCTTATTCCGATGAGATTTGCAGTGATATTGGGCTATGAAAAACGCAGAGAATTTCCTTTGCTGAAATCGGCGTTTTTCATAGTAATGTAAGTTTGAATGTTAGACAATTGAGGAAAAAATATATGTATATTATTGGCGGAACCATTAAGACAATGGCGGGTACGGATTTTCAGGATGGATGTATCCATATAGAAAATGGAAAGATTGCTGAAATTGGGCGGCGGGGTGAAGTGGATTTTCATCCCGCCGCTCATGAACAGGTCATAGAAGTCAGGGACGGTATCGTTATGCCGGGGATCATAGAAGCCCATTGTCATATGGGTATTACCGAAGAAAAAAAGGGAATGGAGGGGGATGACTGTAATGAGACAGTTGATCCGCTGACCCCTTATCTGAGGGCAATTGATGCCATCAATACCATGGACGCTGCTTTTGACGATGCAGTGCGGGCAGGAATTACTTCCGCTATGATAGGCCCTGGCAGTTCTAATGTGGTAGGGGGGCAATTTGCCTTTGTAAAAACCAGAGGACGACGGGTGGATGATTTGATTGTGAAAGCACCGGCGGCAATGAAAGTTGCTTTTGGGGAGAATCCGAAAGTTAATTATTCCGGTATGGAGAAGAGTCCTTCTACCAGAATGGCCATTGCGGGGATGCTGCGTCAGGAATTGACAAGGGCTTTCGCCTATGATGAGAAAAAAAGGAAAGCGGCTCAAAACGGGGATGCTTTTGAAGAAGACTTTACATTGGAATGTTGGCTCCCTGTCATACATGGGGAAATACCATTGAAAGCGCATGTTCATCGAGTGGATGATATTTTTACGGCAATCAGAATTGCAAAAGAATTTCATCTGAAAATGACTTTGGATCATTGCTCCGAAGGGCATTTGATAGCGGATGAACTGTCAAAAGAAGGATTTCCGGCAATTGTAGGTCCCGATCTTGCAAGCAGGAATAAAATAGAGGTTCAGAATATGGCGTTTAAAACGGTGGGGGTTTTGAACCAGGCCGGAGTTATGACAGCAATTACCACAGATCATCCGGTTTCGCTTATTCAGTCTCTTCCACTTTGCGCAGGGCTTGCGGTAAAGTCCGGCCTTGCAATGGAAGAGGGGTACAAGGCAATCACAATTTCTGCGGCAGCGATCTGTGGGGTGGCGGACAGAGTTGGGAGCCTGGAAGTGGGAAAAGATGCGGATATTGCTATATTTGACGGCAATCCAATGGAGGTGTTCACCAGGACATTATATACCATAATAGACGGACAAATTGTGTATGATGGGGAACAGGACCCGGAGGAAGGAAATAAATAGTGTGAAAAGATAAAATATATATGCAGTACAGGTCTAATATGTTAAAATAGATTCATGTGACAATTCTTAACGGAATAAATATCAATATAGGATAATTTTTGGAGGTTTTGAATATCCATGAAATTAGTGGTTTTGGCGGGAGGAATCAGTGCGGAAAGGGATGTATCCCTCAGTTCGGGCAGCATGATCTATAAAGCATTAAAGGAGAATGGCCATAAGGCAGTTCTTTTGGATGTCTATCTGGGATATGAAGGCGCAATAGAAGGGATTTTTGAACGGGAGGAAGACTGGGCGGCGCAGATAGGAGCCGTGGGAGAAGAAAAACCGGATGTGGAAGCAATTAAGGCATTGCGGGCGGACGGGGGAAAAAATTTTTTCGGACCCAATGTGCTTTCTATCTGTCAAGCTGCAGATTGTGTCTTTTTGGCGCTGCATGGCGTGGGCGGAGAGGACGGCAGGCTGCAGGCATGCTTTGAATTAATGGGGATTCCTTATACCGGCGCGGATATGGTGGGTTCGGTTCTTGCAATGGATAAAGGAATTACGAAAGATTTGTTCAAAGCATATGGAATCCCCGCTCCGGCCGGTATCAGGGTAAAAAAGGGAGGAAGCGGGGAAGAGAGAATTCCCTATCCATGTGTTGTAAAGGCTTGCTGCAGCGGTTCCAGTGTGGGTGTATCTATTGCCTGGAACGAAGAAGAATTTCTGGCGGCCAGAGAAGATGCTTTTTGCTATGGTGATGAAGTGATCGTAGAGCAGTACATAAAGGGAAGGGAATTCTCCGTTGGCGTTATGGGAGGGAAAGCACTGCCTGTAATAGAGATGGCGCCCAAGGAAGGATTTTACGATTATAAGAATAAATATCAGGCAGGAAGTACTGTGGAGACTTGTCCGGCCCGGATTTCAGCGGAGAAAAGCCGTGAGATGCAGGAAATTGCTGAGAAAGTATTTCATGTGCTCAGGCTTAAAAGTTATGCGCGGATGGATTTTGTAATGAGTGCAGCGGGTGAGGTGTTCTGCTTAGAAGCCAATACTTTGCCCGGAATGACCCCCATCTCTCTGTTACCCCAGGAGGCTGCGGCAGCGGGAATGGATTTTGGGCAGCTATGTGAACGAATATTGGAGGAATGTTGCAAATCATAATTTATTGAAAAAATGGAAAGGTATGTTGCGGAATGATGAATTTGACTTTGGGAGAAATTGCCCAGGCATGCGGAGGGAAACTGGTATTGCAGGGGGAAAAAGCAGAAATAGACTTGCATGTCAGCTCAGTGGATGTGGATTCCAGAAAAGTAGATAGAGGAGGCGTTTTTATAGCCACTGTGGGAGAACAGGTGGATGGACATAAATTTATTGTTCCGGTGTTTGCACAGGGGGGCATTTTGGCTGTGACACAAAAGACGCCGGAACAGGTAGAGGAAGAACAGGGATGTCCGGCGTCGGCCTGGGGTAATTATCTTTTGGTGGAGGATACGCTGCAGGCACTGAAAGATATAGGAGAAGCGTATAGGAAAAAACTGTCAGCAAAAGTCGTAGGGATTACGGGAAGTTCGGGTAAAACTACAACAAAGGAATTTATTGCGGGGGTGTTGGCCGAAAGATACAGGGTTATTAAGACGGAAGGAAATTATAACAATGAGATTGGCGTGCCTCTGACCTTGCTGCGGATACGGGATGAACATGAAGTGGCAGTGGTGGAGATGGGAATCAGCGATTTTGGGGAAATGCACCGCCTGAGTAAGATGGCGCGGCCCAATGTGTGTGTGATTACCAATATCGGACAGAGTCATTTGAAGGATTTGAAGAGTAGGGACGGCATACTGAAGGCAAAGTCGGAAATTTTTGATTATATGGCTGAGGATGGTGAAATCTGCTTAAATGGCGAGGATGATAAACTTAGCGTATTGACGGAAATTAAGGGGCATAAGCCGCATTTCTTCGGATGGGGGGGAAGTTCTGCACAAGAAGTTGTGGCGGAGGACATTATCTGTCATGGTTTAGAGGGAAGTGACGCCGTACTGCGGATCACAAGTCCGGCTGATGGAAAGACCGAACCGCTCAGGGTTCCTGTACATGTGCCGCAGCCTGGAAGACATATGGTGCTAAATGCTGCTGCTGCGGCTTGTGTTGCAGGACTCTTTGGACTGACAGGAGATGAAATCAGAGCGGGGATTGATAAGGTGGCTGCGGTGAACGGCAGAACCAATATTATTCATCTTCCTCAATATACGCTGGTGGACGATTGTTATAATGCAAATCCGGAATCCATGCGTGCGGCCATTGAATTGTTGGCGCTGGCGGAGACGGAGAAAGTGGCTGTTTTAGGAGATATGTTTAATCTGGGAGATGAGTATGATAAGCTCCATGGTCAGATGGGGGTTCATGCGGTGGAAGCGGGAATTGACCGTATCATTTGTGTAGGCGAGGCATCCCGATTCATGTACGAGGCAGCAGTGGAAAAAGCGAAGGAATTGGAAGGGGCCATGGGCCGGCCGCGGATGATTTTGTATTTTCCCCACAGAATGGCATTGCTGGAAAGGCTGTCTTCTGACATGGGAGAACTGATACCCGCAGGCAGTACGATTTTGATGAAAGCGTCTCATGGAATGGAATTTGCAGAAGTACTGAAATTTCTGAGAAATGAATTGGGAGGAACAGAACACAGGTAGGAGTAACGTAAGGGCAGAGTCGGATTTCCCGGCGCTGCCCTTGTAAGTGAGATATTTTCTGTCATTTCATCATTCCTTTTTTCTTAGCATAGTCCCCAATAAAAGCAGTGAAAGCTAAGGCTGAAAAAATAAAGATGGTCAGCAAATCCCATACATCAAATTGGGGTTCGGATATCATTCGGGACAGAATAGCATTGACAATAAACTGAAACGGAATGGTTAACAGAAATGTAATTCCTAAAGCGATTAACGTTCTGGTCTTACCAATACGGTAAAAAACGGCAACGATTATCCACAGAAAGAGGATGGAAACAATTGCCATTGGCGCACCAATGGAAAATACGGCATTTGTGTTAGTCAGGCGACTTAACAGATACAAAAAGGGGATGATAAAAACACTGAAAGAAATTAAACTTACCATAGTCCCCCGTTTTCTCAGAATAATCAAGGGGAAAGTAATTGCCCATGCAAAAATGATGGAACTGACAGGAATTGGCGACCATGTAAAATCTCCACAGATTGCAAAGTCACAGATCAGACATACCAAAATTCCTATTAAAAGTGTTACAGAGAAAAGTATGGAAATAATCCCGTTTTTTGTCATGTTGTTTTCATCTTTCTTCTTCAAGGCGATCAGGTTTTCCTCTGCCTTTTTTTCAAAATGCTCCATATCCACAGCCTCCCCGCTTAAAAGTTCGTTTACTGAAATTCCCAGTATCTCACAAAGTTCTAACATAATGGAAGAATCAGGCATGCTTTTTCCTGTCTCCCATTTGGACACGGCTCTATCCATGATGTTAAGTTTTTCTGCCAACTGTGCCTGGGTTAGGTTCTGCTCCTTTCGGCATTTGGCAATAAATTTTCCAATCTCTGTTTGGTTCATTATGTTTTCTCCTTTCTGATGAAATGATACAATGAATGACATGTTTTGTACAGGAACCAGTGGTTGCGTTGGGATAATTCTAAATTTTACTATTATACTATCTCGAAAAATCAAAGACAATATTGACTTTCTCGAAAAAACGAGTATAATAAAAGCATGTTTAAACATATCGCAATATGATACTGACAATTGTCTGTAATAGGTTGGAAAGTATGACAGCAAAGAAAAAGGGGGAAGGAAAAAATGAGCAAAGAAATGAAGAAATGTCCGTTTTGCGGTGGTCAGGCGATTTTCAGGACAAAGGGGAATTCTAAATCGGTGGATTCCGTTGGGTTTTGCTTTGAAATTGAATGTGGAAATTGCGGCGCAAGGCTGCCTCAAAATTATACGGTTGAATTCGGGCTGGCAGACGATGGAGGTATAACACCGTTACATGATGAAAGAAAAGCGGCTGTGTCGGATTGGAATAGAAGAGTTTTATCATAAGTACTTCTTAATAAAAACTTAACTTTATTTTCTTGAGTTTATGAGAAAATAGAACTAAAATGTAAAGGAAATGGTTCAAGCATATCTTTACGCAAAATGGGGCATGCAGACAAAAAATGGAATCATTTTCTGGAAATATGGAGAAAGTGAAAGGCTAAAATATGACGGAGAAAATATTGCTTGCGGATGATGAAAAGGAGATAGCGGACCTTGTGGCGTTATATTTGGAGAATGAAGGATTTCAGGTTTTTAAATGTTATGATGGGGCAGAGGCGCTGGAGACGGCGCTTTCTAACCAGCCGGAGCTTGCAATATTGGACATTATGCTTCCGGGGATAAACGGCCTGGAAATCTGTCGAAAAATCAGGGAGAAGCATAATTATCCTATCATTATGCTGACCGCAAAGGGGGAAGAGACGGATAAGATAACCGGTCTGGCCATGGGGGCGGATGACTATATGACAAAACCCTTTCTGCCCCTGGAATTGGTTGCCAGGGTAAAAGCGCAGCTGCGCCGGTATAAGAGATATAATACGGGAGTGGAGCAAGGGGATGTGTATGAAGTATCCGGTTTGGTTTTAAATTGTAAAACTCATGAGTGCCTGTTGAATGAGAAGCCTTTGAACCTGACGCCTACGGAGTTTGCAATTCTCCGTATTTTGTGTCAGCGCAAAGGGCAGGTGGTCAGTGCGGAAGAGCTTTTTCACCTGATTTGGGAGGAAGAATATTATACGAAAAACAACAATACCATAACGGTTCATGTGAGACATTTGCGGGAAAAAATGGGGGATTCCTTTGAGCACCCTAAATATATCAAAACAGTATGGGGGTGTGGGTATAAAATTGAAGGTTAGTGCAAAGACGAAACGTTTTTTGGTTACGGCGTTGATTTTGTTAGGGGGAATTTGGTTGTGCCAGATGATTTACCTGTTATTTGATCACGTAATGAACGGCTTTATAGTGGATTGGTTTGAAGAAAATTATATTCTGCATCTTTGGGTGGATTTTAAAGATGGGGATGTAGGGTATTATGATAATAAAATACGCTGGGGAAGGGTAAAAGGCTTGCTTTTACAGGGCTTTATCTGGGTCGTGCTGGGCAGTCTGCTGGCAATCCGGATGGCGTCGATTTTGTACGCGGCAAGACAGGAGAGAAAGGCGCTTCGGTCGGCGGGACAGATGATAGGGGATTATATGCGCCATGACAGGGAAGCGTGGGAAGTGTTCCCCAGCGAGTATGCGGAGATTTCGGTGCAGATGGCGGAGATTAAAGCTTCCATGCAGCGTCATGAGCAGATAGTAAAAGAAGAGACGGGGAGGAAAAATGATTTAATCACTTATCTGGCCCATGATTTGAAAACGCCTCTTACTTCTGTGGTGGGGTATCTGAGCCTGTTGGAAGAAGCTCCGGACTTGCCGCAAGAACAGAGAGAAAGATATGTGCATATTACCCTGGAAAAAGCGCTGCAATTGGAAAAGCTGATAAATGAGTTCTTTGAGATTACACGATACAATTTGCAGCAGATTGTTCTGGAGAAGGAAAAGGTAAATCTCTCTTTTTTATTGGTGCAGATGACGGATGAATTTTATCCCTTATTGCAAGCGCACAAAAATGCTATCAGGCTGGAACAGGCACAGAATGATGTAATGGTATATGGGGACAGCGAAAAGCTGGCGCGGGTATTTCATAATATTCTGAAAAATGCCGTGGCATATAGTTATCCTGATACGGAAATTATTGTCAAATGCAGAAGGGACGAGGATGTGGTAAAAATTGATTTTGTAAACCGGGGACGCACAATCCCGCGTCAAAAACTGGATTCTATTTTTGAAAAATTTTTCAGGCTGGATGATGCAAGAAGCAGCAATACGGGGGGGGGCAGGGCTGGGACTTGCCATTGCAAAAGAAATCGTGACCCTTCACGGCGGCATTATTGCTGCGGACAGTAAGGATGAGGTGACGACGTTTTCGGTGGAGCTGCCAGGGTATGATTTGTCGGATATGGACTGACAGAACATTCAGGAGAGATTGAAAATGTGATAAGGTTTTCTGCGCTTATGGGGGGCATTATGAGAATCACTGGGTTTGATAGGTGTATACCTTACATAACTTATTGATTTACATGGGGTTCTTTGGTATAATACGCCCAGGAGCATAAGGTTGGAAACAGCGTGTTTGATATACCCAAAGGGGTATGAACATGAAATACAGAAAAGAAAGAAGGAGTGGTGAGGAAAATGGCAGCATTAAGGTTGCAGGTAATTGACAGGGAAGGGAATGTGATTTGTGAATCGGCGGGGGAAGGATTTACAGATTTGGTTTGTGAGCATGTTTACCAGGAGGGAGACAGGATTCGACTGATTTCTTCCCAGTATGATACATATTTCAAATGGCAGGTGGACGATGCCATGGGGACGGCGTTTGTATATTTGTCGGATGAAGTAATTTATGAAATTCCATTTGGAGAGCAGCGCGTGAGTTATTCTCCCAAGGCTTTTTATGGAGAAATACACTACCTTTATGCAGAAGAGGCAAGTAAAGAAGAGATTTCATGCTATCGGAATCTGGCGTTAAATCCGGCAGACCAGCGTTTGGATATGCCATGTTTTCCTCATGCCACCGCGAATGTGGAGACAAGGGGAGAAGCAACCTTTGCAGCCAGAAACGCAATAGATGGGGTGAGGGCAAATCTGTCCCATGGTTCCTGGCCCTATCAGTCCTGGGGGATTAACCGGCAGGATGATGCGGTTTTGAAAGTTGAGTTTGGCAGAAAGGTCAGAACGGATAAAGTTGTGTTGTATACACGTTCTGATTTCCCCCACGACAACTGGTGGGTGAAAGTTACGTTAAAGTTTTCAGATGGAAGTACTATGGATTTCCCGCTGGAGAAATCAACCACAGCCCATGTGCTTACTTTTCCGGAGAAAGAGACTACATGGGTGGAACTGGGGAATTTGATAAAGGCGGATGACCCGTCGCCGTTTCCGGCATTGAGCCAGATAGAAGTATATGGATGGAATGTGATTACTTCCTGAGCCGGTTCTATTTTACTGTGGAAGGCTGCATGAAAGCTTAGTTCAAAACAGTATAGAATGATACAGAGACTTAAGGTGTGTTTGAAAAAACTTTCCGGCCTTAAAAGTCTCTGTATCATTCGTGCCATTCAAAAGCTGCTGCCGGATTAAATGACGGAAACAGGTTATAAGAAGGTTACCTGTGTATTGGCGTTATAGGTATGAGGTTCTTTTGTAACTGCTTTATGTCCGAAGGCAACGGCGATTTTGTACTCATAATTTTCTGGCAGGCTCAAAGCGCTGTGAAAATACTCTTTTTTATCACCTGTAAGGGCGTCATAGATGCAGCCCAGAATCAGGCTGCCCAATCCCAATTCTTCCGCCATGAGAGCCATATTTTCCACCGCAATGCCAGCGTCAAGGGTGCCCCACCGAAAGGTGCTGTCCGCGCTTATGATAATAACTGCGGGAGCTTCATAATAAAAATTGTGTTCTGGTGCTGTAATACCCCGGAGACGGTTTTTTTCTTCTTCAAGCTCCTTTAAAATTGGGTTGTTGCCTTTTAATACGGTGAAGTGAATTTCCTGTCTGTTTGCGGCTGTGGGAGCCTGCAGTCCAGCGTGAATTAAGCACTCCAATTCCGCTGTGGTCAAGGGTTTCTCCAGATATCCTCTGGTAGAACTTCGTTTGTTGATTGCATCAATTACATTAGACATTGTAGTTCTCCTTTCTCTGAACTATTTGTTTTCATACATAGCAGTTTATGTTCGTCCGATACCAATATTCAAATGATTGTTCCTGTAACCAGTATAGCATTTTTACGTAGTGATGTAAACCGTAGTGTTTTTTAACTACTTCGACATATTTTGAAGTATAGAATGGTTATAAAAAATATTGGCTTGTATTGTCATAATATAATGAAACATAGGAATGAGTTGTATAGAGAGTAAAAAGCGGTGAGGGAGCCGAAGCTGGAGGAAATGAAACATGAAATTATTATATGGCACGGGGAATCCGGCAAAGCTGGAATTTATGAGGAGGGCTTTGTCAGGTGTTGATTTGATGGAGGTTAAGTCTCCGGGAACAATGCAAGCGGTACAAAAGGGGGAAGGATTGGAAATATTGGGGTTGGAGGATATGGACCAAACGGCTCCGGCCATACCGGAAACCGGGTCATCCCCTTTGGAAAATGCCAGGCAGAAAGCATTTGCTTATTTTGACTTTTATGGAATTCCTGTGTTTTCCTGCGATTCCGGTTTGTATTTTGAAGGGGTGCCGGAGGAAATTCAGCCGGGAGTTCATGTGAGGACCATCAATGGGAAATATCTTACTGATGATGAGATGGTGGATTATTATACGGGGCTTGCGAGGAAGTATGGGGACTTAAAAGCAAGGTACCGCAATGCGATCTGCCTGGTCATTGACAGGGAACATGTCTATGAGTGTATGGATGAAAGACTGGGTGGGCCCGTGTTTCTGATGACAAAAACGCCTTATGCAAAAGTGATGCATCAAGGGTTTCCGCTGGATAGTATATCGGTGGATTTGGAGACAGGAAAATATTTTTATGAATTAGGAGAGATTGATATGTGGCAATTGATGGTGGAGGAAGGATGCAGAGAGTTCTTTCGTAAACTGGTATTGGAGGGAAAATTAGTTGTTCCTGGGGCAGAAATATAGAAGGCGGAAGTCGTTCTCGTGGAGCATTTTCAGAAACGCTCTCAATACGGGAGCGATTTTTTATGTGCAGGCCCGCATGTGGAAGTTTGCCGCTAATGCGGCATGCGGGCCGCACAGAGAGTGGTGGAGAGGGACATTCCCCTACTCGATTGCAAAGAGTTTTCAGGGGGAAAGGATGTAAACAGTTAAATTTCTATTGACATGGCAGTAAAGTTGTGTTATGTTATGTCTATCCGCGATATGTCAATGTTCGACATAGTGTTAATTGATAAACGATGTGCAGATGAAATATAGAAAGAAAATACATAAAATAGTCCAGCTAAGAAATGTCAAGAGATATTAAAAACAGTCTCGGAACGAAAGCGCCCGGAAGGAAATTTAAGCTGCGAACTTTGCAGATGAAATTTTCTTCCCTTAAAGGGGCGCTGTAGTGGAGAGACGGAACAAGTTCCCGCAGGCGGGAACTGGAATAGTCCAGCTAAGAAATGTCAAGAGGATATTAAAAACAGTCTCGGAACGAAAGCGCCTGGAAGGAAATTTAAGCTGCGAACTTTGCAGATGAAATTTACTTCCCTTAAAGGGGCGCTGTAGTGGAGAGACCGGAACAAGTTCCCGCAGGCGGGAACTGGAATAGGAGGAAATTTGTTGGACAGGATACTAATAAAAAAATATATTCCAATGACGGAAACCACATATTATACTTTATTGTCCGTTACCACCCCCAGACATGGTTATGCAATTATGCAATATGTCAACGAGCTTACGGAGGGGAGGATAGTTCTTGGAACCGGCACCCTGTATACTATGGTGGGCAGACTTACGGCGGACAATATTATAATGATAGTACCAGGGCATACCAGGAAAGTTTATCATATCACAGATGTAGGGATGGAATTACTTCGCATGGAAACCGAAAGGCTGAGGATGCAGCTTACAGACGGAAGGAAGGTTTTGGCGCCGGAGAAAGGCAAACCATGCAATATGCCGGGGAATCCGGCTCCACATGCGGATTTATCAAATGGGGGGGGTGCTTAAAAAGAATCTGGTATGGGTATATCATATGGAAAAGTGCAATGTTTTCATGATATGAAAAAGCATTGTGAGAGAGGTGAAGGAAAAGATGAAACTGGAAGTAAAAAATATTCACAAAAGTTTTGGAGAAAAGGAAGTGCTTCATGGAGTTAGCTTTCAGGTGGAAGGAGGAAAGGCGCTGGGACTGTTAGGCCGAAACGGGGCCGGTAAAACTACCACCATTCGTATTCTTATGGATGTATTTCATGCCAACAGCGGTGAAATTTTGCTGGACGGCAAAAAATTTGTGCCTTTGAAGCATCGGATTGGTTATCTGCCGGAAGAACGGGGGCTCTATCCAAAGCGGACGGTGCTGGACCAAATGAACTATTTGGCGGCGCTTCGGGGAATGAAAGCGAAAGAGGCAAGAGAAAGTGCGAAAAAATGGCTTGCCCGTTTACAGGTATCTGAGTATGAAAAAAGAAAACTGGAGACATTGTCCAAAGGAAATCAACAAAAAGTACAGCTTGCGGCAACCCTGGTACATAATCCGGAGATTGTAATTTTGGATGAGCCTTTCAGCGGTTTGGACCCGGTGAACTCCCAGATATTAAAGGATGTGGTAAACGAACTGATACAGGAGGGCAGACTGGTTATTTTTTCCAGCCATCAGATGAGTTATGTGGAGGAATTCTGTGATAATATTGCCATTATCAATCAGGGAGAAGTGGTGCTGGATGGGGAACTTCATAAAATTAAAAAGGAATATGGTATGAATCGTTTGATGCTTGCGGCGGAGAACTTGTCCCTTGATCAGCTCAAAGAAAGAATGGAGAGGGAATGGCAGGATTTGGTGGTTGTTTCCGGCAGGAAGAAGGAATTTCTGGTTCTGGAACTGCAGGAGGGAAAGGCGCGGCGAGATGTTCTGGAGAGGCTGGCACAGTCAGATATGATTGTAGATAAATTCGGTGCATATGAGCCTACATTGAATGATATTTTCGTGACGAAAGTAGGTGAACAGGGATGAGAAAATTTGGAATTGTTTTAAAATATGAATTAAAAGAGTATTTTTGCAACAAAGCATTTATGGGATTAACTATATTGCTGGCAGCAATTGGAATGGGGCTTTTGTTTTTGCCACGATTTATAGATATGTCTAATTTGACAGGTGTGAAAATTGTGGGAGACAGTAAGGAGGAAAGTGAGGACGCAACCCAGGAGGAAACACAGGAGAAATTCCTGTATGTGGATCAGGCTGGCGTGGTGCGCGAAGAGGTCCTTGTGCAGATGTTTCCCCAATCCAGTTGGCAGAAAGCGGCAGATGAAGAAGCGGTCAGAGCGGCGGTGGAAGCACAGGAGGCAGAAGCAGGATTTGTCGTCACAAGTCCTACCAGCTATATTTACTATGTTTACAATAAGTCCATGCAGGATAGTGATGCCATGATGTTTGAACAGGCGTTAAAGATGTTCTATCGCATGGATTATTGTGAGACGTCGGGATTGAATCTGGATGAGATAACGTCTATGTTCGATGTGGCTGTTACCATGGACTGGGAGATTATCAACAAGGATACGGGAAGCAATTATTGGTATTGTTATACATTGGTCATCCTTGTGTTTATGCTGATTGTGTATTATGGGCA
The DNA here is from genome assembly GCA_022793065.1 of Lachnospiraceae bacterium. Lineage (GTDB taxonomy): Bacteria > Bacillota > Clostridia > Lachnospirales > Lachnospiraceae > Acetatifactor. The sequence continues at coordinate 25,188 of JAAWCE010000020.1, read as the reverse complement.
GATGATTGCCGTTTCCATTACCAATGAAAAAAGCAACAGGGCCATTGAGGTACTGGTCACAAGTACATCCCCCAACAGCTTATTATTCGGCAAGGTGGTTGCAGGCGCAGTGGCAGGGGTGTTCCAGATGGGACTGATACTGGGAGCGGTTCTTGCGGCTTATCAGGTGAACAGAGAACAGTGGGGCGGTATGCTGGATATGCTTTTGCACATTCCCACGGAAGTATTGCTGGCTTTTGGGTTCTTTGGGCTGGGAGGATACCTGTTCTATGCGTTTCTGTACGGCGCAATGGGAGCTTTGGTCAGCAAGATGGAAGATATCAGCAAAAGTGCTTCCGGATTAATGGTCATAGTTATGGCGGTGTATTTCTTTTCACTCTTACAGCTTACCAATGTGGAAGGAACAATGATAAAGGTACTATCCTTTCTGCCGATCAGTTCTTACAGCACCATGTTTGCCAGGATTGCCATGGGGACTGTGGAAGCCTGGGAGATTGTAGTATCCTTTCTCATATTGGTGCTTTCCATTTTGGGAGCGGGATTCCTGGGAGCAAAATTATATCGCATGGGGACGCTCAGATATGGAAATCCTATTAAACTGGGCACAGCATTAAAAGATTTGAGCAAAAACGAAAATTAATTATATTCTGTATCGATAAACTGTATGAATTTGACAACAAGGTTGGGGTCATACATACTTCCGCTGAAACGGACCAGCCGTTCCTTAGCTTCGGCTTTGGTAAGGTTGGTCCCGGCGTAGGTGGGAACAATCCAATAGGCATAATTATTCGTGATACGTAAGATACGCGACTCCAGAGGAATCTGATATTCTTTTAAACTCTTTGGATAGCTGTTGCCGTCCCAGTTTTCATGGGAGCTGAGTATAACATTGGCAAGGTTATAGAGTTCTTCAAATTGTCTGAATATATAATATCCATAAGTCACATGAGCCTGAATCTGTAATTTTTCTTCCGAAGACTTATTCTGTCCTTTTACGACAAAATATTCGGGAAGCTTTGCCATACCAATATCCTGATAGTGGGCTGCAATGCTGGTTTCCCGTGCGTGCTCTTCGGAGAAGCCGATATAAAGGGAAAAATGATATACAATATCAGATTCCAGTTCTACTACTTCTCTGTTTAAGATCTGTCTGCCAAACAGTCGCTCCATCATAAGATCGGGGATATGTGTTTCCTGTTTTAATATGGCTTTATTGCGGTACATTTCTTCGTCCGCCCTTGTAAAACAACCGAATAAGGTTTCAGTTTCCCGATCCCACTCGGCGGCGCCCAATGCTACGGAAAGAGGGAAAGCCAGGCTGCTGTCTTCACTGCAGCGGCGCGCTACGTGCTGACAGTAATCCTTCGCGGTGTCTAAGGAAGTATCGGGCAGAATAACACGAAATTCGTCTCCGCCGCACCGGGCTACCAGCCAGTCTTTTTTGGCCAGATTTGCCATAATATTCGCAATGTTTTTCAGCATCATATCGCCGGCGTCATGGCCGAACACATCGTTCATCAATTTCAGGTAATTGGCGTCCGCTGAGACAAGGCAAATCTGCAGGTCTTTATCGGAAGTGTACTGTGAAAATACGTCGTTAAATTTTCGGTGGTTGTACAGACCAGTCATGGAATCTGTTTCCGCCAATTTTTCCAGTACTTCTCTTTCTTTCTGATGAATTAATTCCTGATTTTCCAGAGAAGAAATAATAGATTTCAGGTACAGGTTTTTCTGACCAAGCTGGGAGAGTTGTTCCGCCAATTGGGACAATGTATTCAGAATCAGCTCAAAACGGGCTTTACTGATTAAGGGAAGCCGGTGAATATGGCTGAGAAATTCATTTTCATCCAACTGAAGCGAGCGAGCCCTGAAAATACATTCTTCATCACTGAGCATATCTTCCGTCAGACGGACCTGTCCTGCCAAAATACTTGCCACATGGGTCCCGTCCACCATGATATTAATGCTGGCGGCGGTGAGGCCGGCGGAATTGCAGCGGCAGATGTAAGGGGACTGCTCATGGTAAGCGGATAAAAGCAGGTCGGATTCTTCGCAAAAAATATAACCGGGTTCGGAATTCTTAACAGTGCGGCACAGTTGACAAAAATCATTGTCCTGTGCAAAGCGTTCTCCGTGAGGGCCGCGGATTCTGATTCCTACTTCTAAGGCCGCGGAAAGAGAATCTATCAGTTTCTGCATAATTTCAATGTCAAATATATCGCAAAATGTGTATACATCCATAATTTTCACCTCTATACTATAATTTATCATAACTAAGGGGCATTTGTCTATGATAACAATAGCAATAAAAGCGTAAAATATAGTGGTCTTAAAATGTTTCGGAAACCCTTGCACTACTAAAATTTTCCGTTCAAAAATAAGCAGAAATGAATTGACATTTTTATAGAAAAGTGGTATATCTTAATGTAGAAAAAAGTATGTAGGAAGAGCTATGGTGAAAGCGTATGGATAAACAGCAGATTTTGATCGTCGATGACGAGGAAGTGAACAGGGCCATACTCCATTCCATGTTTCGGAATGAAGAAGAGGCGTATGAATTGATTGAGGCGGAAAACGGAGAGGAAGCAATCAGCAAGATTGAGAATAGCAGTAATCTTGTGCTGATTATGCTGGATTTGGTGATGCCTGTAAAGGATGGCTTTGGTGTGTTGGAATATATGAAAGAACGCGAGCTGTTGGATCGAATTCCGGTGATATTGATTACCAGTGAAGCAGTCCAGGACAGCGAGGACAAAGCTTATTCCTATGGCGCTGCAGACGTAATACATAAGCCCTTTTATCCTCATATCGTCAAAAAGAGAAGCAAGAATATCATCGAGCTATATCAGAATAAACTGAATATGGAAAAACGCCTGAAAGAGCAGGAAGAGGCAATCAGAGCGCAAGAAAAGGAAATTCGTGAGAACAACGAGTTTATGATTGAAGCGCTCAGCTCCGTAGTGGAGTCCAGAAGTGCTGAGACCGGCGAACATACAAGGCGTATTAAGTATTTCACAAGAATTATGCTGAAATATCTTATGAAATATTTCCCGAAATATGGATTAACGGAAGCTCAGGTGGATATGATTGCCAGGGCTGCCGCATTGCACGACATCGGCAAGATTGGAATTCCGGACGCAATTCTTCTGAAGCCGGGTAAGCTGACGCCGGAAGAATTTGAAATTATGAAGACACATACTACAATAGGGTGCGATATCCTTGAGAAGACTTATAAGAATCATGAAAGTGAATTCTACCGTTATAGCTATGAAATCTGCCGCTATCATCATGAAAGGTGGGATGGAAAGGGATATCCCGATCATTTGGTGGGGGATGAAATCCCTATCAGTGCGCAGATTGTTGCGATTGCGGACGTATACGACGCTTTGGTAAGCCCCAGAGTGTATAAGAGTGCATATGCCAACAACATCGCTTACGATATGATTATGAACGGGGAATGTGGACAATTCTCGCCGGATGTAATGGAGTGCTTTGGGCTTGCCAAGCATGATTTCTTCAATATTGTGGAAGTAATTAAGATGTTTAGTTTTTCATGAAAAAGCAGGCAGCAAGAAACCACTACATTTTCTTGTTGCCTTTTATGCTTTTGTGATATAATGTTGATGAGAGCAGGAGCGGTTCTTCTTACCAACATTACGTTTTTATCATAGTATCAATTAGAAATACATATGCCGATAGAAAAGAACAGTTCAGCCATATGGCGCCATCAGAACGAAATCCATTGGGCTTTGACCATAATATATGTGATTTTGGAGAGCTTGTAAGCCATAAGGCTGAATCATTGTGAGTATTTTTGCGGAGGCGTGTTATGACATTGGGTGAAAGTAATTTGTTTCCCATAGAGAATGCATTGGAGATGATTCTTGTATTTGACCAGAAGGGAGTCATTTCTTATGCAAATGATGCTGCTAGAAAAAAACTGGAATATGAAAGCGATTTATGTGGGAGACATATCAAAGACGTATTTCCCAATACCTTCCACGCAGCGGAGGATGGGTTTGAAACAGAATACTTATTTGGGAATGAGCCGCAGAATTTGACGGCGTACCGTAAGAATCTAACATGTTTTCCCGTGGAAGCGAAAATTGTAGACAGTACGCTTAATCCGGGAACATTTATCTGTATGGCCAACGATATTCTGGAAAAGGAATTTTTGAGCCGGGAGATTGAGCAGGTAAGGCAGGAAAACCAGCAGGCAATGAAGGTGAAATCGGAGTTTGTGGCCAATGTGACCCATGAGCTGCGAACGCCGGTAAACGGTATATTGGGCAATGTGAAAGATTTGCTGGAAAATGTGGAAGAGATGGATTCCAGAACGGTAAAATCTCTTCGCATTATTGAACGCTGCTGCGGCGATATGCACAAAATTATCAACAATGTGTTAGATTTCTCTAAACTGGAGGCGGGGAAATTTACGTTGGAGCCCCGCAGATTCCATTTCAGAAATATGTTAGATTATGTGAAGTCAAAACATATCAGCAAGATTACGGAGAAGGGATTGGGATTTTTTATGACAGTATCCCCCCAGATACCGGAATATGTCATAGGGGATGAACTGCGTATCGGACAGATTTTGGATAACTTTTTGTCCAATGCGCTGAAGTTTACCGCTGTGGGCAAGATTACCCTTGAAGTACTTGGAACGGCAAGGGTGAAAGACAATTTGGAATTGTTCTTTATGGTGTCGGATTCGGGGATTGGAATTGATAAGGCGGATAAAGATAAATTATTCCTCAGTTTTTCTCAGGTGGACGCCTCTATTTCAAGGAAGTACGGCGGTACGGGCCTGGGCCTGAATATCTGTAAGCAGCTTGTGGAGCTGATGGGCGGCAGGGTTGAGGTGGAAAGTGAGAAGAATAAAGGAAGTACTTTTTCCTTTTCCATATGGGTTGGAATCAGCGAAGAAGACGGCAACGCGCTGCCCCAGCAGGGAGAGATCAAGCCGATGCTGTTCTCCAGTGCCCTGATGGACGAAGATGAAGAAAGATTTGAGAATATCAGAAGGTATGGGACACAGGAGAATAAGGAAAATTTAAAGAAGAATCTGTCAAAATTGATTCTGTGTGTGGAAATGGAAAACTGGGAGAAGGCGGAGATGTTCATGGATACAGTCCGCCAGTTGACTGAGGAAGCGCCTCAAGAAGTAAAAAGAGCCGTTCTGCGGCTGAAGATGGCCATTCAAAAGGAAAATTACGACAAGGTGACGGCGGGATATGGGGATTTAAACCAGTTGTTGTAAATAGCGGCAGACTTTATTGCAAGAGGAAGGAGGTGCGCAGGGAAAATGGATAAAATAACAAACAGTGAAAAAATACTTGTTGTGGATGATGTGGAGATTAACAGGCTTGTACTGGAAGAAATCATCAAAGAGATGGGGTATGACGCCGTTTCGGTAGAGAGCGGAGAGCAGGCCTGGGAATTGATTCAGGAGTCCCGGCCCCAGTTGCTTCTTACCGATATTTCCATGCCGGGGATGACGGGATATGAATTGTGCAAACTTGTAAAAGGGAATCAAAAGACAAAAGACATTCCCATTGTATTTATATCTGCATTTGACGATCCTAAGGATATTGTGGAAGGATTTGTTCTGGGAGGGGCAGACTATATTACCAAACCTTTCATTTCCGAGGTGGTACAGGCGCGGGTGGGCGTACACTTGCGGCTGAATCAGGCAAGCAGAGAGTTGAAAGAGATGAACAGGCGATTGCAAGTGTCTGTCAATGAACAGCTCAAGCAGATGGAAGAAGAGAAAAAGAATATTTTATATGCGTTGGCAGATATTGCCGCAAGAAATTCGGCAAATGAAAAGGCGCATATTGAGCGGCTCAGTCATAATAGCAAAATATTGGCCCAGAGTATGCAGCTTTCTCCAAAGTTTGAGGATAAGGTTTCGGATGACTATGTGGAAACCATAGGTCTTGCGGCGCCCCTTTGTGATATCGGGAATATTGGGGTTCCTATGGATGTGCTGCGAAAGAAGGACTTGACGGAAGAAGAGACTGCAATTGTGCGGGGGCATACGGATATTGGAGCGAAGCTTTTGCGCGACCTTCATGTGGGGAATGACTATAATGATTTTATCAGCGTGGCCATTGACATTGCGCGCAGTCATCATGAAAATTGGGATGGAAGCGGATATCCTGACGGGAAAAAAGAAAACGGAATTCCTCTTGCGGCGCAGATCGTGACGATAATGGAGGCGTATTGCACACTGACGGAGAAGGAAGGGTGCGGCCGGGAGGAAGCGCTTGAAATTATGAGAAAGGAAGCAGGCGTGAAATTTAATCCTGCTATATTGGAGATATGCTGTAAAATTTCGCGTCAGCTTTGTTGAGGCGGGGGGCGTAAGAAATTGATCAAAGATGAAGAATTTATAAGAATAGCAACACATATGAAACAGCGCTATGGTATTGATCTGGCGCAGAAAAAGGTAATTGTAAACGGACGGTTGGAAAACTATATCCGGCGTGGCGGCTGGGGCAGCTTCGACGAGTTTATGAATGCCGTGGAGCATGATAAATCCGGCGTGCAAGAGAAAATGCTGGTAAATTTCCTTACAACAAACCATACATATTTTATGAGGGAATTTGAGCATTTTGATTACTTTAAAAGCCAGGTGCTTCCATGGCTGAAAAGTAAGGAAAGCAGAAATAAAGACTTGCGTATCTGGTGCGGCGCGGCTTCTTCGGGAGAAGAACCGTATATGATAGCAATGGTATTGGCGGATTTCTTTGGATTGGAACGAGAACAATGGGATACTAAGGTTTTGGCCACGGATATTTCCACCAAAGTTTTGCAGAAGGCGATTACGGGAATCTATACGGCAGAACAACTGCAAAGTGTACCGGAACAATGGAAGAGACATTTTTTTCAGGCCCTTTCTCCAGGGCAGTATCAGGTGAAAGACGAACTGAAGAAAGAGGTGATTTTCCGGCAGTTTAATCTAATGGACCCTTTCCCTTTTAAAAGGAGAATGCATACTATATTTTTACGCAATGTAATGATATATTTTGATGAGAAGACAAAACGTGAGCTGGTGAAGAAGGTATATGATGCGCTGGAGCCGGGGGGATATTTCTTTATCGGGACAACAGAGACGTTGGACAGAAGCAGTACGCCATTCCAGATAATTCAGCCGTCTATATTCAGAAAATGAGGAAGGGATGAGAGAGTATGCAGCGGATTAAGGTTTTGATCGTAGAAGATTCTATTGTTTTCAGAGAATTACTGGTACAAAATCTGAACAAAGACCCTGCCATACAGGTTGTGGCGACAGCCAGAGATCCGTTTGAAGCCAGGGATAAGATTCTCGCGCACAAGCCGGATGTAATGACATTGGATGTGGAACTGCCGAGGATGAACGGGATAGAGTTTCTGCGGAAGCTGATGCCCCAATACCCGCTTCCTGTGGTGGTAATCAGTTCTTTGAGCGATAAGGTATTCGACGCCATGAGTGCCGGAGCGGTTGATTTTGTAGCAAAGCCCTCGGTATCAAGCCGGGCGCAGTTGGAAGATTTTATCAGAAATGAGCTTTTGGTCAAGATAAAAATAGCATCCACGGCCAAAATCAGCAATATTAAAAGGACTGTTCTGGCGCAGCAACAGCATAACCTGGCTGTCCGCAATAATGATCATTTGGTGGCAATCGGCGCGTCCACAGGGGGAACGGAGGCGATTTGTTCCGTGGTCAAGGATTATGGGACGGATATACCGGGAATCGTCTGTGTTCAGCACATGCCGCCGGGATTTACACAGATGTATGCCAAGAGGCTGAATGACCAGTGCAGAATACAGGTCAAAGAGGCGGAAACCGGTGACAGGGTAATGCCGGGGCATATGTTGATTGCACCTGGGGGCGACAGACATATGCGATTGGTGAAGGTAAACGGGGGATATCAGGTAGAGGTTAAGGCAGGGCCGAAGGTGAACGGACATTGCCCGTCGGTGGATGTGTTGTTTGAATCCGTGGCTAAGGTGGCGCGTTCAGATGCCGTTGGAATCATTTTGACCGGGATGGGAGGAGACGGTGCCAAGGGACTGCTTGCAATGCGTAAAGCGGGCGCCAGAACCATTGGGCAGGATGAGTCCACCTGTGTAGTATATGGAATGCCTAAGGTTGCCTATGACCTGGGTGCGGTGGAATATCAGGAGAAATTATCTGACATCGCAGGAAGGACATATTCTATTCTAAATAAAATGTGACGGTTCAGGTGAAGAGAAAAGGAGAGAAAAAGATGAAGATTCTATTGGCTGAAGATGATTTTGCAACAAGGAAATTCATGGCTAATTTCCTGTCTAAGTATGGCGAGTGTGATGTTACCGTGGATGGAATGGAAGCAGTGGATGCCTTTATGATGGCCTTAGAGGACGGCGAACCATATGATTTGGCTTGTCTTGATATTATGATGCCTGTTATGGACGGATATCAGGCGTTGGTGGGAATCCGCAATCTGGAGAAGCAGAGAAATGTTCCGGAGGATAAAGCAGTAAAAGTAATCATGACCACCGCTTTGAATGAAGAGAGGAATGTAAAAATGGCGTTTGAGCTGGGATGCACTATATATTCCGGCAAGCCAATTGACCAGGATAGATTTGAACAGGCTTTGAAGAAATTGAATTTGATCTGATGTTACGATTCAGCTGTTGGCTTTACGGCAGCAGGATAGCAAATGATGATATCAGAATATGCAGGAAAGGAGAAGTCTATGGCTGAAGAGTTTAATACAGAAAGCATGTTGGATATGTATCTGTTTGAAAATACCCAACTGCTGGAACAGCTTCAGGAAACCGTTTTGGATCAGAAGGATGCGGATTGCTTTGATGAAGACAGTATAAACGAAATATTCAGAACCATGCATACCATAAAGGGATCTTCCGGTATTATGATGTTCGACAATATTACGGCTGTGTCACATAAGCTGGAGGATGTGTTCTATTATCTGAGAGAATCCCATCCCGATAATGTTCCCCATGTGGAGCTGGTAGAACACGTATTGGAGGTGGAGGATTTCATCTCAAGTGAAATGGAGAAGATTCGGGGTGGTGACTCACCTGACGGAGATGCCAGTGAAATCATAGCTAATCTTGACAAATTTTTGGAGAAGATTAAGAACGGAACAGCAGAGGAAGGGGCTGAACCTCCTCCAGAGAATGTGCATACGGCGCCCACACAGTTTTATATTGCGCCCATGGCTACAAGCGCCAGCCATTTTTATAAAATTTTTATCACTTTTTTCCCTGAAACGGAGATGGCAAATGTTCACGCATATAAAGCGGTATATGCATTGAAGGAGATTGCAGAAGACATTCTGTATTCTCCGGAAGATATTCTGACAGATGAGAAGAGTGGAGAAGCCATTGTCAAAGATGGATTTAAAATATTATTACAATCCCAGAGCAGTGAGGAAGAAGTCCGCGAATTGATTGGTGTGGGATATGATATTCAGAAGGTGGATGTTTTCGAGTGCAAAGCGGAAGAATTTCTGCGTGGTTTTGACTTCGGAGATGCGGACGCCCCGTTGGCGAAGATTGATTTGGAATCCAGTGTGGAGGAAATTGAAGCGCGTTCCACAGATGCAAAATCCGAAGAGACAAAGCCGGCGAAACCGGCCATAGCGCCCGGTGATTTTGTCATTCAGTCCAGAGAACCAGGTAAGCAGAAGAAGCTGGCAAAGGATAAGCCAAAAGGTGAAAAAGCTTCCTTTATCAGCGTTAATGTAAGGAAGATGGACCAGTTGATGGATTTAATCGGAGAGCTTGTGATTTCCGAATCCGTGGTATTGCAGAGTTCTGATTTGAAGGTTCCGGGACTGAATCTGGATAACTTTAACAAAGCTGCGGCACAGCTTGCAAAAGTTTCAACTGATTTGCAGAATGTTATTATGTCAATGAGAATGGTGCCGTTGGCTAATACATTCCAGAAGATGAATCGTATTGTATTCGATGTCTCAAGAAAACTGGGAAAAGACATTGAATTTGTTATGATTGGAGAACAGACAGAGGTTGACAAGAATATTATTGAACATATCTCTGATCCGCTGATGCACTTAGTCAGAAATTCCGTTGACCATGGAATTGAAACCAATGAAGAACGGAGAGAAAGCGGAAAGACCAGCAAGGGCAAAGTGACATTGGCAGCCAGAACCGAAGCCGGTAAGGTGTGGATCAGTGTGGAAGACAATGGAAAGGGCCTTGACAGGGATAAGATAATTGCAAAAGCCAGAAAACAGGGGCTTTTGGAAGAGAATAAGCCTGACAGTGCTTATACTGATAAGGAAGTATACCAGTTTATCACACTTCCGGGATTTTCTACCAATGAACAGGTGACGGAGTATTCCGGCCGAGGAGTGGGGATGGATGTTGTAGTGCAGAATATTCAGGCCATCGGCGGTACCCTGGAAATTGAAAGCGAACCCGGATTGGGCAGTATTATGACATTAAAGATTCCTTTGACATTGGCGATTATTGACGGCATTGTCATGGAAATAGGAACATCTTCTTTTGTCATGGAAACCGGTGCGATTAAGGAATTTACACGTGTGAAGGAAAGTATGATGATTCATGAACCTAACGGGGATGAATATGTCATGATTCGGGATGAATGTTTCCCGGTACTTCGACTTGGCAGGTGGTATGGCCTGGAGCATTATGAAGAATCCGTAGAAGAAGGTGTGATGCTGATACTTGAGATTGATGAGAAAAAGGTATGCCTTTTGGTTGACAGGCTGGTTGGAGAACAGGAAATTGTGGTCAAACCCATCCCCTCTTATATTAAGAAGGTGAAAGGGTTATCCGGCTGTACACAGCTTGGTGACGGAAGTATCGCTCTGATATTGGACGCGGCCGGACTCATAGAATAAAAGAGAGAAAGGAACGGTATATCAAATGGATGAAACAAGCAAGTGGAGAGAAAATGCAGAAGGCAATGACACTGCTGCTTCAGAGGGATATGATGCGCAAAAAGGCAAGTATATGACGTTCAAGTCCGGATTGGAATACTTTGGTCTGGGGATCCAATATGTGGAACAGATTATTCAATTTCAGACAATCACAGCAATCCCGGAAACGGAAGACTATATCAAAGGGTTAATTAATCTCAGAGGAAAGGTCATACCGGTGGTGGATGTCAGGCTGCGGTTTAAACAGCCGCCTCTTGAGTATAATGACAGAACCTGTATCATTGTCATCAATGTGAGAGATGTGACTGTGGGCCTCATTGTGGAACAAATTGCAGAGGTAGTGGAGATTAAGGAAGATAATATTCTTCCGCCGCCTACGATTGGGCGAGGCGGGGCGCATAATAAGTATGTCTATGGCATTGGCAGAGTCGGTGATACCGTAAAATTACTGCTTGACCCTGATAAGCTGCTTAATGATGAGGATTTGTCTATTGCAGAGCAGGCCAATGAAATGATTTTTGAGGAAAATGAGAGGTAAGAAACCATGAAAGACATGAAGTTAAAGACAAAATTGATTCTGGGCTTTTTAATTCCGATTATACTGACTATTATCAATGTGCTGATCGGAAACTCTACGTCTAGGGGAATTGTGAAATCAGACGATCAGGAAATGTATTTGTTGTATGCCACCATTTTTACAACGGGCATTGCCGTTGTATCGGTATTGATTGCTGTGTTTATTGCCCTGGCGCTGATTAGAATGATTGAAAAGTCCATTACACAGTTGTCTAATGCGGCAAAGGAAATTGCCATGGGACATGTGAATATTGAAATGGTGAAATATAATAATGATGAATTTGGCGATCTGGTAGATGAGTATACAAAAGTGGTTGAGAACATTAAGTATCAGGCACAGGTGGCAGAGGAAGTGTCTAATGGTAATCTGACCATTACTGTTACGCCGAAATCTACGGAAGACTTGTTGGGTAATTCATTAAAGAAGCTGGTGGATGACAATTTTCATGCTTTGTCCAATATCAGCGATGCAGGTTCTCAGGTGACTATCAGTTCTTCTCAGGTGGCAAGTGCAAGCCAGGCGTTGGCACAGGGTTCTACGGAGCAGGCAAGCGCAATTGAGCAGATTACGGCATCCATTGATGAAATTGCAGAGAAGACCAGACAGAATGCGGAGCAGGCGAATTCTGCTGCTACCCTGGTGGAGAAGGCAATTGAAGATGTAAATATGGGCAATAAGCAGATGCAGGATATGATGGTAGCTATGCAGGATATTAACAAAGCTTCCGATAGTATTTCAAAGATTATCAAATCTATTGACGACATTGCATTTCAGACCAATATTCTTGCTTTGAACGCTGCGGTAGAGGCTGCAAGGGCAGGTGAGGCCGGTAAGGGCTTTGCGGTGGTTGCAGAGGAAGTCAGAAGTTTGGCTGCTAAGAGTGCGGACGCTGCAAAGGAAACTTCGGATCTGATTGAAGATTCCATTGAGAAAGTAAATGCAGGTTCCAGGATTGTAGATGCTACGGCAAAGGCTATGGATGAAATCTCCAAAGTGGTTCAGGAGAGTGAAGTGATTATCAATGGAATCGCAGAATCTTCCAATTACCAGGCAACAGCGGTTGCACAGATTGAACAGGCGATTGCACAGGTATCCCAGGTAGTACAGACAAATTCTGCTACCAGTGAGGAATGTGCGGCTGCCAGTGAAGAATTGTCCAATCAGGCGTCCAGGATGCGTGAAATGCTTTCCATTTATAATCTGGGAAATGAGCAGGGTGACAGTTCAGCCTATAGGGGTTCTTCTTCCTATTCTTCTACCATGAATGTAAATGATCAGGTAATCAATCTGGGAGATGGTTTTGGGAAATATTAAGGAGAAACTGGAACTTGTGGGGCGAACATAAGATTGTCAGATGTGAGGGGATAAGGTACTGACAATGGGGTATGTTCATAAACATATATAAAGTGAGAGAGGTAATTCAGATGAGTTTGTTTGAAGAATTGAAGGAATTGGGTGTGGATATTGATGGTGGGCTGAAAAGGCTGAATAACAATGAAGCATTGTATACCAGATTGCTTGGTTCTTTTGTTAAGACAATTAAGGCTCATGCAGTACAGCCGGATTTTGACGCTGCTGATTGTACCGATGCAATAGAACATACACATGCAATCAAGGGAACAGCGGGTAATTTGTCTATTACCCCCATTTATGAAGGGTATACTGAGATTGTGAATCAATTGCGTGCCGGACAGCCGGAAGATGCCAGAGCACGACTGATAGAGGTGCTGCCTGTTCAGGAGCAGATTATTCAGTGTATTGAAAAACATATGGCATAGTTGATGTTGCACTATAAGTCGTCACATAATGGAAAGCCTCCTTTTTTATGGGTTGCAAGAATCCACAAAAGCAGGGAGGCTTTTTGTTTTCTCCTGGATTTATTTGGAAGAAAATATTGGGAATTCAGTCCAGGATACGGAGGAGAGATAGGGAATGCTATGTTAAAAATAATGAAAAATATATTGGATTACACGGCATCTAAGCGTGAACCGGAAGGAGGAATCATGAATTTTGTTCAACGCAGACCACAGAGGGGGGAAAAGCTGCAGCCTTTGGATACCATAGAGGGGTTTCAGGTTCGACCAGGATTCTACACCAGGGATGGGGCGGCAGCGGCGCAGAATGGCGTCAGTTTTACGATTCATTCCGTTGGCGCCACCAGTTGTACGTTATTGCTGTTCCATCCTCAGGGAAAGGAACCCTATGCAAGGCTGAAATTTCCGGATTCTTATCGTATTGGGAACACTTATTCCATGTTGGTATTTGGGCTGGATATTGAGGAATTTGAATATGCGTTTGAAATAGATGGTCCTTATGACGAAGCAAAAGGTTTGCTTTTCAATAAAAACAATGTCTTGCTGGATCCTTATGCAAAAGCCGTTACAGGGCAGAGAGAATGGGGTGATCGCCCTGAGGACGACCAGGGGTTTGTCTATCATGCGCGGGTGGTTGAAAACAATTTTGACTGGGGTAATGCACATCAGCTTGAACTGCCATTGGAAGATTTGGTCATCTATGAAATGCATGTGCGGGGATTTACCAAAGACAAATCCTCCGGTGTGTCTGCCAAGGGGACATATGAAGGGCTGCGGCAGAAAATTCCCTATTTGAAAGATTTGGGCGTCAATGCGGTGGAATTAATGCCGATTTTTGAATTTGACGAGATGGAAAATGCCAGAGTGGTAGACGGAGAACAACTTTATAATTATTGGGGCTACAATACGGTATGTTTCTTCGCGCCCAATACGGGATATTCTTCCGTGGTGGAGCACAATCACGAGGGGGACGAGTTAAAACAACTGATTTATGAGCTCAAGCAGAATGGAATAGAAGTAATTTTGGATGTGGTATTTAATCATACCGCAGAGGGAAACGAAAAGGGTCCCAGCTTTTCTTTTAAGGGGATCGATAATAATATTTATTATATTTTGACGCCGGATGGTCATTATTATAATTTCAGCGGATGTGGAAATGCTTTAAACTGCAATCATCCTATGACACGCAGATTTGTGATTGACTGTCTGCGTTATTGGGCCATAGATTATAGAGTGGATGGGTTCCGCTTTGATTTGGCTTCCATTCTGACAAGAGGGCAGAATGGCGTACCTATGGCAGACCCGCCTATTTTACAGGATATTGCGGGAGATTCGATTTTGGGTAAGGTAAAACTGATTGCGGAAGCATGGGATGCCAGCGGTCTCTATCAAGTGGGCAGTTTTCCCGCATATAAAAGATGGTCCGAGTGGAACGGAAGATATCGAGATGACCTTCGTCGTTTTCTAAAGGGCGATGGGGGCATGGCGTCAACTGCGCTGGCAAGAATTACCGGTTCCAGAGATTTGTATGACCCGGTGAGACGGGGGCAGAGTGCGTCGGTTAATTTCCTTACATGTCATGATGGCTTTACACTCTATGACTTATACTCTTATAATGTAAAGCATAATGAAAAAAATGGCTGGAATAACGAAGACGGAGATAATAATGGGAATAGTTGGAACTGTGGAGTTGAGGGGGAAACAGATGATCCGCAGATAGAAACATTGCGGCGTCGGATGGTAAAAAATGCTTTTGCCACATTGATGTGCAGTCGGGGGCCGGCCATGTTCTATGCAGGGGATGAATTTTGCAATACCCAGTATGGGAACAATAACGCATATTGTCAAGACAACAAAATCTCCTGGTTGGATTGGACAAGGTTGGAGACATATGGGGAAATTCATGATTTTTGCCGTTATATGATTGCTTTTCGCAAGGAGCATGATATTATCAGAAAAACGACCAAAGAGGCGTCGTGCGGTTTGCCGGAAATCAGCATACACAATGGGTATCCATGGAATGGCGGAACAGAACATTCAAGCAGACTTATTGGGGTAATGTATGCCGGAAGGAATAAGGAAGATACCAGGGATGATATTGTATTCTATGGGATGAATGCTTACTGGGAACCTCTTGATATGCAGCTTCCTAATTTGCCCGGAGGCATGGAGTGGAAAGTATGTGTGAATACTTTTGTAGAATATGAGGATGGAAAAGATATTGGCAAAGAGACAGAGTTTCATTATGGAATTAAGCTGAAAATTCCGCCTCGTTCGGTAGTGGTGCTGACTGCCGTATAAAGACAAAAAAGCTACGGTTATATGGCCGTAGCTTTTTGCTGTATATGCAGACCCAAAAGACATTGTATCGTTTCGTATGGAATCACTTAGGGTCCTGTTAAGTCGGAAAGGGGACGGAAACTATAGCCCAGTTCTTCCCATTTGGTCATCAAATCATCTAGGATGGCTCCATTGGTTTGAGAAGTGTTGTGCAACAAGACAACCGCGCCGGGGGACACTCTGGAAGTGAGAAGGTTAATAGATTCCTGAGGGTCAGGCTGGTTATCTGTATACCAATCCACATGTGCAAGGGCCCAGAAAATGGTGTGGTATCCCAAATCTTTTGCCCACCTAAGGTTTTCTTCGGTGCATCGACCCTCTGGGGGACGATAATAGGGGCCAATTTCTGTTCCTGTGATCTCAAGATACAGATTTGCCACATCATCCAATTCTTTCTGAAAATCAGCCTTATCCGTAAATGCTGACATATCGGGGTGATTCCAGGTATGATTGCCGGCTTCATGGCCTTCTTCCAGGATTCGCTTTACTAAGTCGGGCGCTGTCTCCAGGAATTGTCCCGTCATAAAGAAGGTTGCTTTGGCGTTATGATTTTTCAGGGCAGTCAGAATCAGTTCTGTATTGCCGTTTTCATATCCGCAGTCAAAGGTAAGGTAGACCACCTTTTCATCGGGGCTGCCCAGGTAATAAGAGCCATACCAGGACAGGTCTGACTGTTTTGCATTTCCTCTGGGTTGTGCCTGTGCACCGGGTTCTCCATAAGAAAGCCACCAACTTTCTGATTCAAATACTTTTGTCGGTTCGGGGCCTAAGTCAGGTGTTTGCGTGGGTTCCGGCGTAGGCTCCGGTGTGGGGGCAAGGGTGGGTTCCGGTGTAATATTGGGATCAGCGGAATCACTGCCTTCTTGAGTTGGGGTGCTTGGGGACTCAGAAGTGCCAGGCTGAAGCGCCACCGGCGCAATGGTTTGTAAGGGACTGGAATTACCAGGAGGCGTATTTCCACATCCTGTCATACAAACTGCAAGTAATAAAGGCAATACTTTTAGTATTTTTGATTTCATAATATAATTCTCCTAAATCATTTGTATTCATATGATGTATTGGAAAGCGAAACAATATCTGCAGCTTTTTATTTATATTACCACAATTGTCCTAAATTATAAAGCCGGATTGCATCAAAATTACATCATTTTTCTTTATTTTTCTTAAGATTGGCCGGAATCTATAAAAACATAAACTTGGAATGGAGACCACAGGTTTCTAAGATATGCTATTGTGAAATAGAGAGGGAAATGGTAGACTATAAGAGGTAAGGAAAAGGAGTATGAAATTTGATATGACAAGTCAGACATTGCGGGAAGCGCGTAAGTATGAGGAAGCTTTTGGAAAATTGATTTTGCAGCAAGAACGGCCATCTTTTCATTTATCACCTCGCACAGGATGGATGAATGATCCCAATGGTTTTTCCTGGTTTGGAGGAAAATATCATATATTTTATCAGTATTATCCCTACGATGCTCACTGGGGGCCCATGCATTGGGGGCATGCGGTCAGTGCAGATTTGCTGCACTGGGAATATCTTCCTGCGGCGCTGGCGCCGGATGAAATCTATGACAGAGACGGATGTTTTTCTGGAAGCGGACTTACGCTTCCGGACGGCAGACAACTTTTGATGTATACAGGAGTGGTGAGAGAACGTCTGGCTGACGGAGGATGCAATGAAATCCAGACACAGTGTATTGCAGTGGGAGATGGGGTGGATTATGTAAAATATCATAAGAATCCGGTTTTAGATGGAAGAGATCTTCCCGAAGGCGGCAGCAAATATGATTTCAGAGACCCGAAGATGTGGAAAGAGGCCGATGGCTCCTATGGCTGTGTGGTGGGAAACAGATCGGCGGATGGCAGCGGACAACTTCTTCTTTTTACCAGCGCGGACGGTTTTGCGTGGCATTATAAAAAGGTATTGGCTGCAAACCGCAACCGATTTGGGAGGATGTGGGAATGTCCTGACTTTTTTGCGCTGGATGGGAAATGGATATTACTTGTAAGCTCCCAGGATATGCTTCCTTCCGGCTTTGAATATCATAATGGAAACGGAACGCTTTGTCTTATGGGTGATTATGACAGGGAGCGGGAGGAATTTACGGAGGAATCGAACCAGGCAGTTGATTATGGAATTGATTTTTATGCCCCGCAGACGATTCTGACGCCGGATGGACGTCGGGTGATGATAGGATGGATGCAAAACTGGGATACCTGTGGCTATAGAAGAAAGAATGACGAAGCGTGGTTTGGCCAAATGAGTTTACCCAGGGAATTGTCCGTTCAAAACGGAAGATTGTATCAAAAGCCTGTGAGGGAACTGGAGGACATGAGAAGCAACAGAATTTCTTATGAAAATGTTAGAGTTTCCGGCCCATGCAGCCTGGATGGTATCCGGGGACGACGGATAGATATGGAACTTGTGGTTCGGCCGGAAGAAGGGGAGGAGTTGTACAGGAAATTTGCGGTTCGCTTTGCACAGAATGACTTGTATTATTCTTCTCTCAGTTTTCGGCCCGGAGAGTCCATATTGAAAGTGGATAGAAAGTTTTCCGGTTCCAGGAGGGCAATCATTCATCAAAGGCGTTGTAAGGTAAATCATAAAGGCGGGCTGTTGAAGCTGAGGGTGATTTTGGATCGGTTCAGTGTGGAAGTCTTTGTAAATGATGGGGAACAGGTTCTTTCTGCCGTATTATATACGGACCAGGAGGCCGAGGGGATTTCTTTTATTGCAGATGGTATTGCAAAAATGGATGTGATAAAGTATGACTTGGTATAAAATTTTGTATGAAGTGCCCGTCAGGTAGGGCGGATGGGAGTTAGTATGAAGAAATTTGATGTGGTGGCGTTAGGAGAACTTCTGATAGATTTTACGGAAAATGGAATGAGCGGTCAGGGAAATCCGGTTTATGAAGCGAATCCCGGCGGTGCGCCCTGTAATGTGCTGGCGATGCTAAGTAAGGCCGGAAGAAAGACTGCATTTATCGGGAAAGTGGGGCAGGATATTTTTGGAAACCGTTTGAAAACAGCCTTAACGGAAGTGGGGATTGATACATCGAACCTGGTGATGGACAAGGACGTAAGAACCACTTTGGCTTTTGTGGAGACATTGGCTGGGGGCGACAGGGATTTTTCCTTTTATCGCAATCCTGGTGCGGACATGATGCTGAGAGAGGATGAGTTACAGGAAGAGATTGTGGGAAATGGGAAAATTTTTCATTTTGGTACATTGTCCATGACCCATGAAGCAGTACGAAAAGCTACAAAAAGAGCAGTGGATGCTGCAAAAGAAAGCGGTGCGCTGATTTCCTTTGACCCAAATCTGCGTCCCCCGTTGTGGGAATCTCTTCAGATGGCAAAGGAACAGGCGGCATACGGATTTTCTCAGTGTGATATTCTGAAAATATCTGACAATGAAATTCGTTGGTTTACCGGGGAAGAGGATTATGACGCCGGAATCAGAGTGCTGCAAGAACGATATCATATTCCTCTGATTATGCTATCCATGGGCAGGGAGGGAAGTCGGGCCTATTATAAGAACTTACGGGTGGAAGCGGCACCTTTTCTTCAGGAGGGCACAATAGAAACTACGGGAGCGGGGGATACCTTTGGGGCCTGTTGTCTGCACTATGTATTGAAGTATGGGTTAGAGGGCCTGGATGGGGATAAACTGAACGAAATGCTGACCTTTGCAAATGCGGCAGCTTCCATTATCACCACCAGGAAAGGGGCGCTTCGGGTGATGCCGGACGTAGAGGAAGTGGAGGCTTTGATTGAGGAAAGAAAGCAGTAGCGAGTGAAAAAAGCCGGAGTGGGCCAGTTTGATGATTGTCCCATGTTCCGGCTTTATGTTGTCTCCGGCCAAATGATATGTACTTGACTGTATGGAGTGCATATTAGGATTATACAAACTTTCTCTTAAAGTTGATTTTTTGTTGTCCGCCGCTTTGGGCTTCAAAATGGTAAGCATCTTTTATGACCACGCCATATTGATCGGTTACAAAAATGGTATTGTATTTGGTAAAGGTTTGAAAGGTCATTGTTTTCCCGTTTCCTATGGAGCCCACTTTCACCCCATTGAGCCAGACGCTTTGCAGCACTGCCATTCCGACGAAGCTAGACAGTCTTGTAAAAGTAATGACACAGGGTTGGGACAAGATTTCGTCCGGCGCTGCGTTACATGGTAAGGAGTCGAACTTGTTTTTACAGGAGCTGCATTGGTATTTTATAGGTTGTAAGGATGCTTCATCCTTGCTTGCGGAGCTTGCAATTAAATTGCCCAGTGCGCCGAAGGCCATGCCGACTCCAATGGACGCGCCTTTTGCTCCCTTTGTGCCTAAGACTTTAAAGCCGTTTTTACCACATTTGGGACAAGTGAGATTATGTAGGCTTGGAAAGTTTTTTTGCGCCGTGTTTGCTGATGGATTTGAGACGTCTGCGTTGGTTGTCTGCTGATTACTCATGTCGTTTCTCCTTTATTATGATTGCAGATATAGATAACAAAATATAATGATATTATAATATTATTTTCCATAAGCTGTCAAGGCTTTGAAGTATTGTTTATAACAGCTTGATCTTGCAGAAGTGACCATGGGTCCACAGGCTTAAGGACGGTCGGTATGTTGTGCGTGTATAAACTTTAATATGTTATTCTTTTCTGAATGGGAGTAAAATTACTTTACAGGGGAAGGGGATACAAAGTATAATAATACAAGGCTCGAATGTTTTCAAAGGGCAGAAAAGATGGAAGGAGAAAATGAAATGGACGTAAAAGAACAAATCAAAACAGTGGTGGAGAAAATTGCAAAGGATAAAGGGCTGCAGGAGCAGTTTCAGAGGGAGCCTGTGAAGGCGCTGGAAAGTATCCTTGGAGTGGATTTGCCGGAGGATATTATCAACCAGGTAATTCAGGGAGTAAAAGCAAAGCTGACAGTGGATAAAGCATCAGATGCACTGGATGCTATTAAAAATTTGTTCTAAGGTTCGTACTATTTATTGAAATTCCAGCTTGTAGGGAATCTGGTTAAGCTTTCGTTACATATACTGATAGTAAAATAAATTTGTATACATGACAAACAGGAGAAAGGATCATGAGGACAATTTATGTAAAGGATGTTGTGCGAAAGCTAACAGGCAGTGAAAGAGTGAATTGGAGAAGGGCAGTTCCAACTTTCGTATTCCTCTGCGCAATGTTTTTCCTGGGCAGGGCAGCGGCGGGCATTTATGGGGAGACCCAGCAAACCATAAATGCTACGCTGGCGGAAAATGAAAACTGGGGGTTGGGATTTGGCAGGGAAGGGCAGAAGCCTACAGGAAATGCTTCTATGGCAGAATTAAAAAAATATAATACATATTTTTGTGCGGAAGGGGACGAAAAAGTTCTTTATCTCACATTTGACTGTGGGTATGAAAATGGTAATACGGTGCCTATACTGGATGCCCTGAAAAATCACAACGCACAGGCAACGTTTTTTGTAGTAGGACATTTTCTGGAAAGCGCGCCGGATATAGTGAAGCGCATGGTGGCCGAAGGGCACACCGTTGGCAATCATACATATCATCATCCGGATATGTCTAAGATTTCTGATAAGGCATCTTTTCAAAAGGAAATGGATGATGTGGCAACTCTTTTTAAAGAGATTACGGGTACGGAAATGGCTATGTATTACAGGCCTCCTCAGGGAAAGTATAGTACTGCCAATTTAAAAATGGCGCAAGATCTGGGATATGCAACTTTTTTCTGGAGTTTGGCATATGTGGATTGGAACCAGGATGCGCAGCCCAGTCATGATGAGGCGATGGAAAAGTTAATGGGGCGGATTCATCCCGGCGCCATTGTGCTGCTGCACAGTACATCCAAAACCAATGGAGAAATATTGGATGAAGTATTGACGAAGTGGGAAGAAATGGGATATACATTCAGACCGCTTTCTGATTTTACAGGTGGAGATAAGGACAGTGCGGAGGGAACCGGAGAGCAAAACGGCGCTGTCGGAAGAATTCTGCAGGAAGGGAATGTTACGGACGGAAAGAAAAAGTGACCCATGTTTTGTTGGGGGTTAGGTGCTTCAATTTGGCAGGCGTACTTTGGGTGCGCCTTCCCAATTGAGATATGTGTTTTATAAAGTATATTTATATTTTATGAACCTCAGTTTGGGAAGCAGGTGAATTCCATGTTTTATTAGAGAATATGTAATTTAACGGGAATGTATAGAGGGATGGGCGGAATGTATGTTGGTAAGAGAGGACAAAAAGTGGGATTATGCCGTTGGCATGGTTAAGGTGGATGGACTTATGCCCAGTAAGGTTATGAAGGAACTGATGGAAAAAGAAGAAAAGGGTGAGATTACTATGGCACAAGTGAGAGAGGCCCTGGACCGAACATACTGTCGCAGAAAGGAATGAGAAGCAATTTAAGGGGGGACAAGTTCTCCTATTGATACGTAATGGATAGGTGTTTCAGTTGGCAGAGAACGATTGTCACTATAATAGACATGATGTAAGCGAGGAAATATGAGGGATCCATATCTTTATCCAGGAACAAATATTCTGAAAAACAAGTTTCACATTATGGAAGAAAGTGAATTAAAAAATGCGCAGGCAGATTATGTTATTTTATCCATTGCGGAATTGATAACAGGGGCACCGTTTGGAGTATTTGATTTTGATTCTTTGTGTCAGGTGCATGATAGGCTTTTCGGGGATATTTTTGACTGTGCAGGAAAAATTCGTTTGATTAATATAGAAAAGGAAGAAGCAGCTTTAGGCGGGTTGTCGGTGGAATATACGGATGTTTTCGATGTGAAGGAGGAGGCAGAGGCAGTTCTTGCGGACATGAACGAGTATCAGTGGGAAAAGGCTGCATTTGAGGATATTGTAACAAATTTTGCTGATTTTATGGCAAGGTTATGGAAAGTACATCCGTTTAGAGAGGGGAATACAAGGACTGTTGTGCTGTATTGCGTCATGTTTATAGAAGCCCAGGGGATTTACATTGAGAGTGGATTATTTCAGGAACATATTGAGTATACCAGGAGAGCATTGGCAGCGGCCAGCGCTGTTTTTAAGAATGTGGGCGATTTGCGAAGACCAGAGTATCTATACAGAATTGTCAGGGATGGATTGGAGCAGGGAAAGCGGACGGCGGACAATGCGGTTGAGCGGATAATAAGGGCAGGGTTTCCGGCAGCAAAAGAACAGATTCAGAGGATTATCTATTGGGATAGGCGGGAAAGTACATTGCATGGGGAGGAAGAAATCCGAAAGTTTCTTAAAGTGTAAAATGCGTATTGGCGGTGAGGGATACAAGGCTGTTGCATTTGAAATACATGGGAAGCTTAAGTGCAAGTTGGTGTCTGGAGCAGTAAAGCTGTAATGTGTTAAGAAAATCATAGGGAACAGACCAAAGTTGCAAAAATGATTGGAAGCAGATTATACTAGGGTTGATTTCAAGGATACTTTGTTTTATAATAGGGTCAACTATTTTCCGTATGGAAGGTGCTTATGCAAATAAGTAAAGGGAAGCATATTGTTTATGCTGGAAAGGAATTAGGCTGCCTGTTTGGAAACAGCATAATTTATACAATTGCTTATGCCGGACCAAAACAGGCGGAGCAGTTATTATTTTAAGGTTCTGTAATAGCGGTTTATGAGACGGAGGAGAATATGGAGAAGGAACTGGTAGTTGTCATTGACTTTGGAGGCCAATATAATCAGTTAGTGGCCAGAAGGGTCAGGGAATGTAATGTATATTGTGAAATTTACTCCTATAAAACAGACTTATCCAAAATAAAAGAAATGCGTCCCAAAGGGATTATTCTTACAGGGGGCCCCAGTAGTTGCTATGAAGAGGGGGCGGCGGTCTGTTCCCCGGAACTATTTGCAATGGGAATTCCTGTGTTAGGTTTGTGCTATGGCGCTCAGGTTATGTCATTTTTGCTGGGAGGAGATGTGGCTCGTGCGAAAGTGAGAGAATATGGGAAGACGGATGTGGATGTGGATACATCTTCCCGATTATTTGAAGGAGTTTCACCTCATACGGTCTGCTGGATGAGCCATTTTGATTATATTGCCAGAATGGCACCGGGGTTTCGGGCGGTAGCAGCTACGGAAAACTGCCCTGTTGCAGCAGCGGAATGTGCCGAGAAGCAACTTTATGCCATTCAGTTCCATCCGGAAGTTTTGCACACGGCGGAAGGAGCTAAAATGCTTTATAATTTTGTGCGTAACATTTGCGGCTGCAGCGGTGACTGGAGAATGGATTCCTTTGTGGAAGAAAGCATAAAGGGAATCAGGGAAAAAGTGGGCAAGGGCAAGGTGCTTTGTGCACTGTCAGGAGGCGTTGATTCTTCCGTGGCGGCGGTGCTGCTGTCAAAGGCGGTGGGAGACCAGTTGACATGTGTATTTGTGGACCATGGTCTGCTGCGCAAAAATGAAGGGGACGAAGTGGAAGCTGTGTTCGGTCCGGAAGGAAATTATAAACTGAATTTTATCAGAGTGAATGTACAGAATCGTTTTTATGATAAACTGGCTGGAGCGCAAGAGCCGGAAAAGAAACGGAAGATTATTGGTGAAGAATTTATCCGTGTCTTTGAGGAAGAGGCTAAAAAAATCGGCAGTGTGGATTTCCTGGTGCAGGGAACCATTTATCCGGATGTGGTAGAAAGTGGTTTGGGCGGAGAATCTGTGGTGATTAAGTCACATCATAATGTGGGAGCACTTCCGGATTGTGTTGATTTTAAGGAAATATTGGAACCACTAAGGGATTTGTTCAAGGATGAGGTAAGGAAGGTAGGACTTGAGCTGGGGATTCCTGAACATTTGGTGTTCCGACAGCCATTTCCAGGTCCGGGGCTTGGCGTCCGTATTATTGGTGAAGTTACCTCAGAGAAAGTGAAAATAGTTCAGGACGCGGATGCGATTTACAGGGAAGAAATTGCTAATGCAGGATTGGACAGGGAACTCAATCAATATTTTGCCGCTTTGACTAATATGCGATCCGTAGGGGTAATGGGGGATGAGAGGACTTATGATTATGCAGTTGCGCTTCGGGCGGTCAATACGGTGGACTTTATGACTGCGGAGGCGGCGCAGGTTCCGTGGGAGGTATTGCAAAAAGTGGCGGGAAGGATTATTAATGAAGTGTCGCATGTGAATCGGGTGATGTATGATGTGACTAGTAAGCCGCCTGGGACTATTGAGTTCGAGTGAGAGGGTAAATCCTCGCAAGTCTTGAAAAATCAAGACTTGCGAGGATTTTTTAATTGGCGGTGGGTACGATTTGGGTACAGATTTTTTAATCCAGCTTATCGTTTATTAAACGGTGTTCTGTGTCCTCCATAACTTGGTCATGGAGTTGCTGGATGCTTAGGTCGAAAAAAGTATTTCCGTTTTGTTCGGGATAAGTGTCCATCCAGCGGTCATAATCTGTTTCGGCTTTAATGAGAGCTTCTCCACGTTTTTTGGCATCTTTGATTTCATTGCATTTTTCTACATCTTCTAAAAATTTCTCGTAACGCTGACACCATGCGTTCAT
>JAAWCE010000009.1 GCA_022793065.1 Lachnospiraceae bacterium | reverse complement strand
GTTATTCAGTCCCTCGATGATTTCCTCCATTGGTGTGTGGTAATCCCACATGTGGTAGATATAGAGGTCAACATAATCCAGTCCAAGGCGTTTTAAGCTCCTGTCAAGACAGTCCGCCACATACGCCTGTCCAGGCACATTTCTGTCAAGTTCCTCCTGCGACCTCGGCAGGAATTTTGTCGCAACAATATAATCATCACGCTTTGCAAAATCCTTGAGAGCCTTGCCGAGAACTTCTTCGCTATTGCCTTCCTGATAAGACATGGCAGTATCAAAGAAGTTGATTCCCTGATCTAGCGCATAGCGAATAATCTCCCTGCTTTCTTCCTCCGGAACAGACCACTTGTTCATGCCCTTTGAAGGATCTCCGATACCCATGCATCCCATGCAGATACGCGAGACATTCAAATCTGATTTGCCAAGTTTTGTATATATCATTACGCACCTCCACGACTTCTGATTTGCCGTTCTCTACCGGCAGCAAAATTATACCTCATTTATTCGCAAATTTCCATACACAGTAACATCCTATTTCCAAGCATAGAAAAAGCAGCCGGATTCTGTGTGCATACAAGGCTTGCCGGATTCGGAGAAGGTTTCCCCTTAAGTCGCCATCAGAAGTGCGCGGGCCCTCCCGTGTCCTCTGCTCAGGTTCCCATATCTCCTAAATCGCATCAGCCAGAGCCGCCGCCCTTTTGCAGCCGTCCGTTTTGTCAATATCACCCACATTCAACACGCCGGGGATCAGAACCTCGCCTATCATCTTCCATTTGTTCAGGGCACACATACGCTCCATCGGGATACGCACCCCATCCATGACCGACATATCTTTCTCCTCACAGCAGGTGATCAGCGCGCATTCCTTGCCTGCAATATCTTTTCCGCCTACGACAAGAGAAAATATCCGGTCAATGACGCCCTTGATCTGCGCAGGGATGGAATACCAGTAGACCGGCATCGTAAACACAATGGCATCCGCCTCCAGGATTGCCGGTGCTATCGTATTGAAGTCATCATCAAAGGTACAGGCCTTCCCTGTGGAATAGCAGGTTTCGCAGGCATGGCATCCGCCTACTTTTTTCATGGCGGCATCAAACCTGGTAACTGTATGCCCCTTCTGCTCTGCCGCTTTGATAAAAGCCTCCGTCATGGCAAAACTGTTACCATTTTTACGCGGGCTCCCCGTAATAACAACAATTTTCTTACTCATACAACGATTCCTCCTCTATTCTTCTTTCTTGCTTTTTTATAATAAGCCGGCTTATACTTTAATCTGGCTTTCATAACCCTTCCGCCTTTCTGTCACCTGCTCCCTGCAATAACAGCAACAGCAATATGGCATCAATGACTTTTTTTGTCCTGCCGGAGGCATTAAATTTATCCATGCCTGGCTAACCTTTCTTTACTCAATTCACTCCCGGAAAATGGTGCTGCATGTCTGTGCCACCTTTACCTGCAGGATTGACTTTTCCTGCTGTCGATATTATAATTATAGTGAGAATCAAACAGAAAACAAGTACGCACCTATAAGTGTGATAATAACATCAAAGTTATATACTTACTTAAAGGAGAGTGAAAGAAATGGGCGAACGCTGTATATCACAAGAATGCCTGGAAACAACAGGTTTCAGCTACACATTATCCCTCATCAATGGAAAATACAAAATGACAATTCTTTATACGCTTATGGAATTTGGCATCGTCCGATTTAATGAAATGAAAAAGTATATTGGCGAGATCTCTTTCAAAACGCTAAGCTCCACATTAAAAGAATTAGAGGCAGACCAGTTGGTAAACAGAAAAGAATACCCTCAGATTCCGCCAAAGGTCGAATACAGCCTTACAGAACGTGGAAAGTCACTCATTCCCATATTAGATGGCATGTGCGAATGGGGAGATAAAAACAGGCTTCCATAGATTTCTATCGTTAAAAAATGAACCCAAACTCATACATTTTTCACCCTGTTTATCTGCTGCATCATAATCAGCAGGGTATTTAACAGGCTGTCGCACTAATTGAATCAGTGCGACAGCCTCCAACAGACGTACTCTATAAATTTTCTTTTCCTAAATGCTCCTTCATCAAATCCATAGCCAATTCCATTTGTGGGCTTATCCATTTATTTTTATGATAGATGTAAAAAGAATTGTAACTTTTTTCATCAAGTTCTGTTTTAATTGGCATAAGAGAACCATTTTTCAATTCTTCACCAATAGAATAAGTGGGAACAACTGCAATTCCTAAATTATTCATAACACATCTTTTTACCGCTTCAATACTCTGTACTTTCATGGGTGGATTAAGAACAATATCCTTTTCAGCAAGGTATTT
This sequence comes from Lachnospiraceae bacterium, assembly GCA_022793065.1. Classification (GTDB taxonomy): domain Bacteria; phylum Bacillota; class Clostridia; order Lachnospirales; family Lachnospiraceae; genus Acetatifactor. Next base: position 1,243 of record JAAWCE010000009.1, on the reverse strand, counting down.
ATCCATGTCCAACTGATAATAGCCGTCCGGCTCATTACAGATCAGGCTGATCGGTTTGCGCTGATGTGGTGTGATAAAATCAAGCAGATTGTTATTGGCAAAGGGAGAAGCAACAAGAACCGCTTTATATTTGCCGAGTTTTTTATGTATGATGCTATCGGGATAACTGTCCTTTTCACAATTTATGCCTAGATCGGCAGTACCTTCCGCAATGGACTGATTGATTTCCCCTGATTGTATGGAGTTGACTATAAGCTGCACGTTGGGGGCTTCATGTGTAAATGCCTGCATGAATGACTGCATATTGTATATCAAAATGGAATCTGGAATTGCCAGCTTTAATGAACCGGATATTTCTGACAGGCTTTTGCCGTAATTGCTTATTTGCTCTGCCCCCTGCAAAATCATATCAATATAAGGCATAATATCTTTCCCTGCTTGGGTAAGTTCCATGTGTCTGCCTATTTTCTCGAATAATTTCAAGGCTAATTCTTCTTCAAGCTGTTTTATTTGGAATGTGATTGTAGACTGCGTATAGCCTAACTTATCCGCCGCTTTTTGAAAATTTCCCACTTCAAGGATTGTTTTGAATGTAACCAAACTTTTTGTATTCACCTTTTATCACTCCTTAATACATTCAATATATCGAATTAAGATATCGAAATTATTAAATTTTTTAATTGTATTTCTTGTGCTATTATAAAACGGCAGGCAGGAAATATCAATCAGTTTTCAAGGAGGCTAGATATGAATTTCAAGTTTAACGAGGACGAGCAAAAAGTGATAGATCTCATTCACGAATTCGGTGTAAATGAGGTTGCGCCATTGGCGGCAGAGATTGATGAGCAGGAGTGTTTTCCCGAAGAAAACAGGAAAAGGTTAGCTGAACTTGGCATGATGGGGATTTGCTACCCGAAAGAATACGGCGGCGGCGGACATTCCTATCTTGCATATATTGCAGTAATTGAGGAATTGGCAAAACACTGTTCCACTACATCAGTTATGTTGTCTGACCACCACTCTTTAGGCTCTTTCCCTATTTCAGAGTTTGCTACGGAAGAACAAAAGCAGAAATACCTTGTTCCGCTTCTGAAGGGAGAAAAGCTTGGTGCATTTGCAGTAACAGAACCGTCTGCGGGCAGTGACTTAGGAAACCAGCAGACATCAGCCGTTGATAAAGGAGATTATTGGCTGCTGAATGGCTCAAAAATCTTTATTACAAATGGATTCTATGCTGATACCT
>JAAWCE010000092.1 GCA_022793065.1 Lachnospiraceae bacterium | reverse complement strand
GTCTCTCAAATCAACATGGAGCTGACGGACAAGCTGGCCCTCTTACAAGCGGGGACCTATTACAGCATTGACATTCAAGGCACCGGCCCGGACTGGCGGGAGGTTGCGGCGGTATTTGCCTGCAAGACAGCTATGGGAACGGACAGTGTGGATGTGGCCGCCCTCACGCCCGACCGGGTAGACCGGCTGAAAACTGTCTTTTGGGATATGTGCGCTGTCACTTCCAGCGTAGAGACAATCAATCACCCCGCTGTTGGCAGTACAGCGGCATGGAGTGAAAAAGTCCTGCATATCACGATCACCGCAAAGACGGCGGAAGATATGCGGACGGCTTACCTGTTTACCAGTGAACAAAACAGCACTTTGACTGAACTGTTGGCTGATTTAGGTATGATTGATGGTCTGCTGGGCGATTTGAGCATTTCCCAGGGTGACGCCGCTGAACTGCTGCGCCGTTTGCCCGCAGACCTATCCCCGGAGCGCCGGGCCGTGGTGGAGACAGCCTGCAAGCTAGTGGGTAAAGTAACCTATTTTTGGGGCGGAAAATCAAGAGTGATCGGCTGGGATCCCCGCTGGGGAACGCTGAAAAAAGTATGGGCGACCGGTAACTCTACTACCGGCACCTACCGTCCCTTCGGTTTGGATTGCTCCGGGTTTGCCGATTGGGTATTTTACAATATCTCAGGCGGCAGTTATATCCTGGGCCACGGCGGGGGCGCTCACGCACAGCACACCTACTGCACCCCTATTGCCTGGGCTGAGGCCCAGCCCGGCGACCTGGTTTTTTACCCTAACGACACTCATGTTGGCATTGTGGGCGGCTGGGATGAGAGCGGCAATATCCAAATCATACACTGTACCAGCAGCTACAATAACGTGGTCATTACCGAAAAAGCCGGTTTTGCCACCATAGGCAGGCCGCAATACTACAGCTTATAAAAAATGAAATCTCACGGTGGGACGCGAATCTTGTTCGGAATCGAATCCCACTGTGAGGTTTTCATTTTTCTGTTCCCCAAATTATTCTGTTTTCATCTGATTAGTTTTCATAGGTCAACTGAAATTTTCCGTCTTTAAAAATGAACATTGGTTCAAAGAACTCCGGCGTTCCTGTATACCGACCCTGAATATCCACAAAAGCATGGCTCATTTCTTCCACTTCTCTTAGATCCATTTTTTCAATCAGCTTTGTGACTTCATCGGTTTTTCCGGTAAGTTTTCCGTTAGACAAATAAATATCGTCGATACCGAATCCGTAGTTATGCCTCATGTTCCTATCCATCTCATGCCGCTCATATGCCGAAAGGAAGCTCTTCATTTTCTGGGTATAGGAATCAGAAATATTGGAAGAAACCCCATATTTTTGTACCAACTCATCTGGTACAGTCCCAACGCGCCAGGGAGCAATACTTAAATCGTCGGGGCGGCTGAAATACAAAGCCATTAAGGTCTCATGAAGGGGATCATACTTATAGCTTTCTCTAGGGTGGATATTCAGTGCATTTGCAATTTTTTCGTTTTCTTCTTCACTGCCACCTTTTACGGAAAAAGTGAAGTCAGAGTTCAAATAGAACTGATACTCCTTATTGATATCAAAGCTAAACCCGGACTGTTCCAGTTGGCCGTTGATTTTATTTTGGATGTCCTTCATCTGTCCGTCAAAGTTTTGCCAGATATATTTTTCCACCTGGGCCGCTCTCTTACTTAACAGCCGCTCCACATCATTCAGAGGCTCTTTTTCTGCCTTATGCGCCAAAAATGTATCCAAGCTTGAATAAATGTGATCTATTGGGCTCATATATGAACAACTCCAGGAATCTGGAACGACAAAATTACCATACATATCCATCTTTTCTGGTGCTGTTCCGTTCAAGATATTCTTGATATTTTCAACAATTCCCTGATAATCCTTCGGCAGATGCGACATACGTTCCGGCTTATTATTTTCAAGCCATATCTTGTTATCCTTCGCCTGCCAAACCCAGAGTTGTTTTGCCATTGACTCTAAAAGGTCCTGATCTGATAAAAGGAGCTCTTTGGCCAATTCACGAGCAGTTATAGTGGAATCGTCCAACGGGTGATCGATGTCTTTGGCTCTGTCCACCCAATTTTTGTCCGCTTTAAGCTGTTCATACAACTGGACTGCTTTATCTCCATAGCGTTCCCGAAAATATTCATTTGGATCTGGGGCAGGCGCTCCAGCTGAAGAAAGGCTTCGCGCTTGATCGAGCTGACTGAACAGCCCGCTCAATCTGCTATAGGTGGTGGTCTGGGATGCCGCTTCAGGCCCACAGCTGCCAGATACATTTTCACAGCTGTCCGCACACAAATGTAAAAGCTGCACAAAATCCGCTTTCTCTTTTCCATAAGGAAAGGCGGGGCTCTGCTCTGTTCCGCAGGGCAGAGTACCCGCATAAGCTGTACTATACTCCTGCGATGTGATAATCCCGCTGTCCCTCAGTTCCATCAAAAGCTTGGAATATTGGTTCCGATCCATGTTCCGTAAATCATATTTCTGTGAGAGAACTTCCGCCTGCTCTTGTGTCATCTGTGGATTCGTTGTCCTGTGCTCATGAAACGATGACTCCTCGATAGCACCCGGCGTATAGGTATCTATATTGCTTTTCGCTTTTGTCGCGTTGTTTGGAAGGAGATTGTCTGGCATTGTGATAGTCCTCACCCCAGAAACACCTTGTATTGCGGACATAGTCAGCCACCCTTTCTAAAATAGGAGCCACCCTCTTACTAATCCATTGTTAATAACAGAATGGCTCCATAAGGTTTTAATATTAGGCTAACATAAGTAAAAATACTTTTTTAGCCCTACTTTCCCTCTGAAATGTCAGTAACCAAAGGGCTGGAAATAATTAAGTGTTACATTAGCTTTGTAATCAACATCTCTCCCGTACGCATTATAACGCCAACTAATGTCAGTCAACTGGAACACATAATCACCGTCAGCTAAATATGAATTGATAGAATTCAAATTAGCTGTATATGTCGTATTGCCAGTAGATAAAATATCCTCGCTTTCTGCATATTTCTTCCCAGGATAAAGGAGGCTCAGCTTTATAGCAGAGCAGTTATCCTTGCCTGAAAAATATGTTTTTTGAACCGAAATAGAATCGATCCAAGTTCTCTTTGCCATTGCACCGCTGAATGGGAACAACACAGTATATTTGCTAGATGTTGTATTCGGCTTACTTGTATACAGCATAAGTTTGGACGATGTTGTACCAGATACCAGCAAAGGAGTACCAAACCAGAACGAGTAATGAGCTGGATCAGTAGTCTGAGGAGCTTCAAATGTAATGCTAGTACAGCTTTCACTGTTTTCCATAGGATTTAGCTCAAAATAAAATACATTGTGCCCATTATCGACACTTTTATTAAAATAACCTATCACCACATTCCCTAGCGCAGGGCCGGATTTATCCGCAATCTTTTTGCCAGAAGCATTGCAGACCGTAAATTCAACTTCTGGATCAGCATATATTGTCAAAACATTTGCCGGCATGTTTTTATCATATCTCAGGTTCTTTAAATTGAAAAACACATAGTTTTGCTTTTCGTTGGCATCACGAAGAAAAGCGCTATACCTGAAGTCACCAGCTGGCCGTGGCCTAGAAGTATCTACATCATTATACATCGCAGCTCCAACGTATTCTGTTCCAACCAGTAGAGAGCTATTATTGGAAGTCCCGTCGGCAACTTTTTTGGTGTAGCTATCGTACTTATCCAGCGCATCAACTGCACTGAAATCATATGGAGAAGTCGTTCCTGCTGCATAGGCAGGCATGATACCAACGATTAGTATTGTGCATAGCAACAGCGCCATAAAACGAACATGGAACCGGGTTGTCCTGGTCTTCATTTAGATCATCCTTTCAATTTATCTGTTGTGGACATGGCCGCAAGCTTCTTTAAGGACAGGTATTTGTGACAGATACGACTGGCCTCTCTACGCCGTTAATAGAGTAAGCCATCTCCAGGCGATAGGTTTTTCCAGATTGCGCCTTATGCTCACCAGAAACCACAACCAACCCACTTCCAGATTCGCTCCATGAGTCTATGTAGGTACTGCCTTGGTAAAGTGTCAGAGTTGCTTCTACTGTATCTTTTTCTGAGTCACCCCGACAGATCACTGAGCATACAGCTGTCGTCCCACGGAAATGCAAGCTTGGTCGCCCACCTACTACCCGTTGTCCTGTTGCTTGTACCGCTTGGGCTGATAACATGCAAACCAGCAAAAGCAGCACAGGAACAGAGGAGATTCGCTTTCTCATAAGATTCCCCCCCTTCGTATTTACTCGGTCGGATTTTCCGTCCTACCAAATAAATGCAGGGCGGGGCAAATTTCTCACATCTTTTTTTAAAAAAGTTTTATTTTGTCATTTTCGCCAAAGAAACACTCTCGGCCATGTGTAAAATATCCAAATACTTAAAGTTCCCGCTAATATCAAAGTGGATATTTTGATCAACGTCAATCCATTCAATCGTATTGAATCTGCCTGGAATCTTATTTTCAAAAAATTTCCCCTTCATGTGGTTGACCTCAATATCGAATACCTCAGCATTACCTGTCTCATAGAAGGAAGCCCCACCCTGAGAGATAAACATATAGCTAAAATCTATAACATCCCCGGCCTCGTTTTCATAAGTTATAACCGTCGACTCAGGGAGCTCCACATGTTCACTCTCTACAAATCCCTCTGGCAGCTCAGCAATTTCATACTGCGGCATATCCCCTGTAATGCTGTCTCCCGCATATCGATACACAATATAGGTTTCATACCATTCTGTGATCCACCGTACAAAGGCCGCCCGCGCCGTTGGGCTGCTGACCATAACAGTTCCAAACCCCAGAGAGATAATGAGCAAAACGATTGCTGCTCTTTGACAAACAGTCTTCCACATTGGCCTGGCCTTTCTTCGTGACCATCCCAGCGGGTCTTTCAGCATCAGTCGAATCTGGCGCTGATAGTGAGAAGAGGGGTTAAAAGAAGGTACATTATTATCGTCCGTCTCGCAATCAAGTTTAATTGAATCAATTAAGACACGTTTCATCAAAGTATCTAGTTCCTGATCTGTCATGTATGCAGTCCCTCCTTCTCAACAACTTTCCTCAACAGCGCGCGTCCTCTACTGGCTCGTGAGCTTACCGCTGTTTCAGAAATATTCAGATATTTGGCTATCTCCTTATCGGAATATCCAATCAATAACTTCATTTCCAGCACAGCACGGTATGTTTCTGGCAAGCGCCTAAATAATTCAACCAAGTCAATATACTCTGTTATACCGTCAACGCTCTTGTCAAAATCGTTCCAATCCTCTAACGGTATGGTCTTACGCCTCTTTCGCAGAATCATAAGCGCTTCATTCTTCACTATAGAAATGATCCAGAACGGCAATTCCTCACATGGAATCGTATAAATTTTTTCAAAATGTTTAATGATTTGAAGAAACGCATTTTGGACAGCATCCTCTGTGTCGAGCTGCTCCTTTAATATACGTAATGCTGTTTCTTCCATTCTGCTATGATACCGTTCATACAAAACAGCAAACTGATGCCGATCTTCATCGCTTTCGAGCATGGCAAGGAAAAATACCAGCATTATACCACCCCACTAGCTGTACTCTTTATCCAATCATATCATTAAGCACTAATTATTTCAATTTCTTTACTACTGAAATCCAACAATCTTATTTCAAATTCGTGAGAAATTTATCTTCCTCCGCATTTATTAAATGGGTTGAGAGCCTTGGCTAATTAAAAAATTACTTATCAGTAGAAATCAAATATCTACCTATACTGTACAATAGGAAGAGTATAATTTCAATCATAATAATTCTGAATCCTGCAAATCCAATTAGTATAATGCATAAAAGAATACCATATTGCCTCATATTCAAGAAAGGGTAATTACCCCAAAAAACTAGCAACTATCCACATATGTGTATCCAAGTAAAAAGGCCGGTGCTCTCAAATATAGGGCGGCGGCCTTCCTTATTTGTATAAAAGAGTCACTTAAACCGAAATTTTTTAAAAAGGCAATTTAGCGGGTAGCAGAGGGCTTGTCCATTGTCTTAGTGGCGGAAAGGGAGAGAACCACCCATCCCCAACGGAAGGGGGGTGAGAAAATGGGATCGATCCCCCGTGACTATGACGAGCAATGCCGGTTTGATGCTTTCTGTAAAGCGGTATTGCGCAATGAAGCCCGGAATCTCCAGCAGAGTATGAGGCGTCAGCGGCGGCGTGTAACCCCGCTGGATACCGTGTCTCCGACCGAGTGGGACAAGCTCAGTGTCACAGACAGCTACCCCAGCGACAGCTTTGTATTTTCGTCGCATGGGTACAGCATGTGCATTGACAATGAGCTTGTAGCCGCCGCCTTTGCTGGCCTGTCCGCTACGGAGCAAAGTATCCTGATTTTGCGCTGTGCGCTGGATATGACAGACTCAGAGATTGGCGCATACCTGGAAATGTCCCGGAGCGCCGTCCAGCGGCGCAGGACAAAAGCGTTGACCGGACTTCGCGCAAAATTGGCGGCACTAATGCCAAAGGGAGGGTAAACACCATGAAGCAGCCCCGTCACAAGGGCAAAGCAATGCTGCCCCTATCGGTAAGCAATGCTGCCCGAGCCGGAGACGC
>JAAWCE010000075.1 GCA_022793065.1 Lachnospiraceae bacterium | reverse complement strand
TGGATTTATGAGTACAACTATTCATTAACGCTCATTATTCTTTGTTATGCGTTGTAAAATTGTTGTAAATTTGTTGTAGTTTACAAGTTCAAGTACCGCAAACCCTTGATTTTACTGGTTTTCTTTGCCAAGCGTTTTCATTGTCGGGAACAACAATACATCCCTTATGGCCGGGCTGTTTGTCAATAACATCACCAAACGATCAATCCCATACCCAATTCCCCCCGTGGGCGGCATACCAATCTCCAGCGCATTCATAAAGTCCTCGTCTGTGGTATTGGCTTCCTCGTCTCCTGCTGCCAGTGCAGCCTCCTGCGCTTTGAAACGTTCTCTCTGATCAATGGGATCGTTCAGCTCGGAATAAGCATTGCACATTTCCCGTCCATAAATAAACAGCTCAAATCGCTCCACATATTCCGGCTTGTCTGGCTTTCTCTTTGTCAGAGGTGAAATCTCCACAGGATGATCCATAACAAAAGTAGGCTGAATCAGGTGCTCTTCCACAAATTCTTCAAAAAACAAATTCAGGATATCTCCTTTTCCATGGCGCTCTTCATAATGAATTCCCTTCTCGTCCGCCAGCTTCTTTGCCGCCTCAGTATCAGGGATTTCATCAAAATCCACACCCGCATACTTCTTCACTGCATCCACCATGGTCAGACGCTCGAAAGGCTTGCCCAAATCAATCATCTCTTCGGCATAAGGCACTAAAGTCGTACCGCATACCTCCTGTGCCACATATCGAAACATATTCTCGGTCAAATCCATCATTCCATAATAATCGGTGTATGCCTGATACAGTTCCATCAGCGTAAATTCAGGATTGTGTCTGGTATCCAGTCCTTCATTCCGAAATACGCGCCCAATCTCATACACACGTTCCAGTCCGCCTACAATCAGCCTCTTTAAATACAATTCCAGTGAAATACGCAGCTTTACATCCTCATCCAGTGCATTGTAATGCGTTTCAAAAGGTCTTGCTGCAGCACCGCCAGCATTGGAAACCAACATGGGAGTTTCCACCTCCAGAAAGCCTTGTTCTTCCAGATAACGACGAATTGCACTGATAATTTTCGAGCGCTTGACAAAGGTTTCCTTGACCTCCTGATTCATAATCAGGTCCGTATATCTCTGCCGATAACGAAGGTCCGTATTGGTCAGCCCATGGAACTTTTCCGGCAGAATTTGCAAACTCTTAGAAAGCAGTATGACTTGGGACGCATGTATGGAAATCTCACCTGTCTTGGTGGTAAATACTTCCCCTTCTATCCCCACAATATCCCCAATGTCATATTTCTTAAAATCTCCATAGGATTCTTCTCCAATATTGTCCCTTGCCACATAACATTGAATACTTCCGGGCAAATCCTGTATATTGCAGAAGGACGCTTTCCCCATAATGCGTTTGGACATAATGCGCCCTGCAATACGAACGCTCTTTCCCTCCAACTGCGCATAATTCTCCTTAATCTCCATACTATGATGTGTAGCATCATATTTTGTATGTCTAAAAGGGTCCTTTCCCGCTTCCTGCAAAGCTGCAAGTTTATCACGTCTTACCTGTAAAAGCTGATTTAAATCCTGTTCCTGTACATTTGCATTCTGTCCTTCTGCCACTTTTTATCCCTCACCTTGTCTTCTTTTTCCTGAATTTCGTTGTATTTCTTCATCGGCAATCCCACAACTACAATCAATGATAATGACAGTCCAGCCATCCCACGACTATCTCTTATCTACTTCTCTGAATTTCCAATACCTTATATGTGAATACACCCGCTGCCGTCTCAACATCTACACTGTCTCCTACCTTGCGGCCAATCAGTGCCTTTCCCACCGGACTTTCATTGGAAATCTTGCCCTTTAAGCTGTCCGCCTCTGTGGAACCTACAATTTTATACTCTAGTTCCTCGCTAAATTCCATATCTAAAAGCCTGACACAGCACCCTATGTTAATCTTATCCAGGTCAATTTCATCTTCCACCACTACTTCGGCATTTTTCAGAATCTTTTCCAATTCTTCAATCCTGGCTTCAATATCACGCTGCTCGTCCTTTGCCGCATCATACTCGGCATTCTCGGACAAATCGCCCTGTTCCCTGGCTTCTTTAATCTTCTGTGCTACCTCCTGACGTTTTACCACTTTCAGCTCATGTAATTCATCCTCATACTTTCTGAGCCCTTCATAAGTCAGAATATTTTTCTTCTCCTGCATTTTAATACACCTTTCTAATTTAATATCATGTCCCCGTTGGAACCATAAAAAACTGCCGCCACAAACCGAACCGCCACTCTTTTAAGAAATATTTCATTCAGACTCCATTGGAATCGCTGCCACTCTGCAAATGGTATCCGCAGACGGCAGCGAAACAGTACGCCAGAACTATTTCCTTTTGATTACCCCGTATTATACCACTTTTTCGCCCTGTGTCAAGGCATTTCAAAGGAATACAAACGATTATATTACGACGACTATTAACTGTTAAAATAATGGCTGCACCATCACTCAATTCACGTTTTTACATATGCCGTATCCGGTGGAATAAATGGTTCCTTTTTGCGTACTGCCTTCCATTTCTCTTTCAATGAAAAATATGCAATTTCTGTATCACATCCCCGCCGCTTTTCTTCTATTGACAGCATATCCAGCCAGATGCTCCCCTTTGCCGTCTGCCTGAAATTCCTCTGTGCTTCCTGCGTGAAGTCGAGAATATTGGAAGATTCCGTGCACACAGCTTGTATGCGCCGCTGACCTGCCGGCACCACCAACGGCATGATGGCAAGTCCATATTCCGTATAAAAATCTTCCATAAATTCCTGAATCTCCTGATTATACTCATTCTCCGGCATAATCCAGCGCAGACTTTTCATCTTATGGGCATATTTCTCTATGATATCCGGCAGACAAGGCGCTGTTCCCAGAATCACAAAATGGGGCAGAACAGCTTTTGTGATCACTTCCTCCACCCACAATCTTTGAACATAGCCATGAAATTCCTCTATTCCAAAATACTTTCTCCACACCTCACATAAAATATGCCCTCTGTCAAAAGACACGCTTTTGTGCATGTTGTCTTCTCTCTCAACTTCCGTCCCAATACAATTTCCACTTTCTTTCCCCACAAGAACTTTCCGAACACAATCCTCATATACACAAAAACAATCTTTCCACGAAACCGTCATTTCCAGAATATCGGACGCCAGCTTTTGAACGGCCTCTTCTATCCACTTCAGCATTTTCTCATGTTCTTGCAATCGACGGACATACTGGCGTTCCTGTTCTTTTTGCCGACGCTTTTTTGCTATCCTCCCCCTAACATCAAAAAATCCTATTAATGTCCGAACCGGTTTCATAAAGCTCTTAATCTTATTTTTTTCACAAGTTATGATATCTTCCGTTTCCGTCGATCCCACTCTTGTTCCCTTGATTTTGCCATAATCTTCTTCCCCTCCGGTTTTCGTTCTCTTGCTGCTGCCACAGTCTTGCTCTGTCCCGAATTTCCTATCCTCCCCTCCGACCAACACTCTGTGTCTTGTTCTTTCTGCCCCTCCTTCCTCTCCCGCCGGAATCATTGTTCCCGGAACTTCACACCCCAATTTTACTCCAAACCATTCCTCTTGTTCCACATCCATAAAAATGCGAATCAACAAATGAGTTCTCATCCCTATAGGTTCAATTACCGGCTTTGATATACCTTTCTTTTTACAAAAAAATAATATTGTGTCCATGCAAAAATATATGCCGTGTTATGCAAAAATAGTCTCCACTCCCGCCATTAATTCTTCCATGGTTTCCATTGAGTTAATCATCTGCCGGAAACGAGCGGAATGAGGGATTCCTGTGGTATACCATGCCAGATGTTTTCTCATTTCTCTTACCGCCGTATATTCTCCCTTATACTGTAACTGTAAATTGGCATGCTGCAATATTAACGCTTTCTTCTCGTGATTTTTCGGCGGCTCCGGTATGATTCCCCGTTCCAAAAAACTTGCAACTTCCCGAAAAATCCATGGATTTCCCTGAGCGGCTCTGCCAATCATGATCCCGTCGCACCCGGTCCAATCCATCATTTCTTTCGCTGCCACAGGCCCGTCCACATCACCATTGCCAATCACAGGAATTTTCACTGCTTGCTTCACCTGTGCAATCATATCCCAATCCGCTTTCCCACTGTAATATTGCTCTCTTGTACGTCCATGCACCGCAATGGCCGCCACACCGCAGCTTTCCGCAATCTTAGCTATTTCCACCGCATTCGCTCTGTCAAATCCCTTTCTGATTTTGACTGTCACAGGCTTTTGAACCGCTTTTACCAATGCAGATAAAATCTCTTCCACAAGTTTCGGATTCTTCATTAATGCGGAACCTTCCCCATTATTTACCACTTTTGGAACCGGACATCCCATGTTAAAATCCAAAATAGAAAAAGGTCTCTCTTCTATTCTTTTGGCCATATCGGCAATTATTTTCGGCTCCGACCCAAACAACTGCAGTGATACGGGCGCCTCCAAAGGTTTCGTTTCCAAAAGTAACTCCGTATTTTTATTATTGTAAAATATAGCCTTAGCACTGACCATTTCCGTGCACACCAGCCCAGCCCCTTCTTTTTTACACAGCAAACGAAATGGCAGGTCTGTTACACCTGCCATGGGAGCCAGTATCACTTGATTTTCCAACATTACTTTGCCTATCATCAATTTACTCATGTCATTTATACTTTCTCATACTCTCAAGGTTTGATACCCTCCAGCCAAAAACGTAATATCCGATCTCTTACGCTTTTGCCTTCCGAGAACCATTTTTGTTTTTCTCATAAATTATCCGAAGTCCATCTAAAGTCAGCGAACTGTCATAAATATCAATATCTTTTGTCTCGTCCGCTATAAGCCTTCCTAACCCTCCGGTGGCAACCACTTTCAAGTTATCAATGCCGCTTTCTTCTTTGACTTTCCTGATAATATACTCTGTCTGCCCGATTTGTCCATACACAAGTCCCGCCTGCATACTGGTAATAGTTTCTTGTGCCAATATGGACTTAGGTTTCTTTATCTCAATTTTCGGCAGTTTTGCCGCATAGGTCCAAAGCGCTTCCGAACTAATCCGAATTCCCGGTGCAGTAATACCGGCGGCAAATTCACCTGTCTCCGTAATCAGATCGTAAGTAGTTGCCGTACCAAAATCAAGCACCAACACCGGCCCTCCATATTTTTCATACGCAGCCACAGCATCTACAATGCGGTCAGCACCAATGGCTCTGGGATCTTCGGTAATAATACGAATTCCTGTCTTAGTACCTGGTCCCACATTCATAGGTTTTGTCTTTGTATATCGCACCAGCGCGCCGTTGAGCGCATGCATTACATCAGGCACAACACTTGCCACAATAGCTCCTTCCAACGTTTCGGCCTCTATCCCTCTGTTTTTTAAAAGCTGGGTAATCAGTACGCCGTATTCATCAGAAGTTCTGGGCATTTTGGTCATAATCCGGAATGTGGCTTTCAGCTCTTTTCCCTCATAAACGCCCAATGTCATGTTAGTATTCCCTACGTCAATTACCAAAATCATGCTCATAACCCCCTTGCCCGCGTAAGCGTCCATATTCATAACATTTTTTACAATCAAATGAATTCCGTTCGCTCAACTATGATACCTGAATTTTTTCTTTTAGGACAAATACCCTATAATATAGACTCAACGCCTCAAAAAGCTCCCGTCGATGTCTGCGCACCTGGGCAATCATAAGTCCGCTGCTAACCTCGTCATAATAAATATCATCGTCGTCAGCATTTGTCTCCAATACTACGCTGCCATCTTCTTCAAATGCTATTGTGAATACCCCTCCCACCTCTTCGGTAAACAGTACACATAAAATATGCAGCTCATTCTTAATAGACTCAGGAATACTGTTAAATTGCTCATTAAAATAATACTTCATCTCATAAGCATTGGCGCCGCAAAGTACCACATTCTCGCCTGACATCCCACTCCTCCCATTCCAATCCTGCTTCTTCCTATGTGGGTCTTTTTTCGTTTTCTTTCCAATCCATACTCCGTGGAGTAATCTTAAACCTTCTTTCTAATCCATACTCCATGGGATAATCTTAAGCCTTCTTTCTAATCCATACTCCGCATCTCATCCCCCAGAGTAACGCTGTGCTGCTACACATAGCCATAAATCCCTCTTACAGACACCTCTCCCGCATACACTTTTGTCACCGTGCCATCATCTTTTTCCACCAGCAACTCTCCTATTTCGCTGATTCCTCTGGATATGCCCACAAATTCATCTCCCGGAGACAGCACACGTACTTCCCTGCCCCGATTGACCAACAAATGATTATACCTCTCCACCAGTCCTTTCAAGTTGCCATCCTTTCGGAAAATCTCATAGAACGTTTCAAATTCTTTCATTACATTGACTATCAACTCTGCACGCGATACAGCATGCCCACATTCCGCTTGCAAAGAGGTTGCCATCTCTACAATTTCAGGCGGAAACTCCTGCAAACCTACATTGATACCCACACCGATTACCACATAATGGATATACTCCCGTTCCACACTCATTTCCGCCAATATACCACAGACTTTTTTCCCATTTATGACAATATCATTGGGCCACTTGATACAGGCTTCCACACCGCAAGTCTTCAGAATCCCCTCCGCAACCGCAAGCCCCATAACCAATGTCATCATGGATACCTGCTCCACCTGAAAATCGGGTTTGATAATAAGCGTAAAATAGATGTTGGTTCCCCCTGGACTACTCCACGCTCTGCCTCTGCGTCCCCGTCCTGCGGTCTGCATATCAGCCACCAGTAACGTTCCCTGTGCTGCTCCCTTTTCCGCATCCAGCTTTGCCTGTAAGTTTGTGGAAGGCAGTTCATCATAAAAATACACCGGATGTCCTGCCCATTTGGTATTCATGCGACTGTCCAACTCATGCTGCCCGTAAATTTCCCCTTCCCATACCAGGCAATAACCTTTATTCCTGACCGCATCAATTCCATAGCCTTCTTTTTTCAATTGTCCGATTGCTTTCCACACCGCCGTCCGGGATACGCCAAACCGATCACACAATTCCTGTCCAGAAACATAATCTCCCCGTTCCCGAAGAAGCGTCAATATTTTTGCTCTCATGACTTCCTTACAAAATCATACCACTTATTGGAATGTCTGCCTTTCCTGAACAATACTTTATTATCTGATTCCGTGTTCAAAATTTCTTTGATTTCCGAAAACTTTTCTCTCGCCTCTTCAATGGGCATGACTACGAAATCATGCGTATCTTCCACTTCACATTCCTCACTTGACAGACACCATTGTACTTCTGCGTCAGGCAAATAATGTACTTCCCTTAGACTTTTTCCTTCCAACAGTCCTGGGTCTACCTTTGCCTGTACTTTTCTTTTCTTTTTTACCTTTCCATTGGCACATATGGTTGCCATCATCACGGCCTTTATCGTGTGCATGCGGTTTTCCGCTTCTTCAAATACAAGGGACTGCGCCGACTCAAATACTTCATCCGTAACCTCCAGCTCCTTAAGATGAAATCTTTCCCCTATCTCAGCTCCGATTTGTGTCTTAAGATTGTGAAACGCCGGAAGACAATGCATGAAAATTGCCTTTTCCCCTGCATTTTCCATTACATGTCGATTTACCTGATACGGAGACAAATCCCGGATACGCTCTTCCCATATTGCCTCCGGTTCTCCCATGGACACCCACACATCGGTATAAATCACATCCGCTCCTTTGGTGCCTTCCTCCACATCCTCTGTCAATACAATACTTCCCCCGGTCTGAGAGGCAATTTCACGGCATTGCTCCACCAGTGCTTCTTCCGGAAAATACTTTTCCATGGTACACGCAGTAAAATGCATTCCCATTTTTGCACAAGCCACCATCAGAGAATTTCCCATATTATAACGAGCATCCCCCATATAAGTCAGCTTCATACCCTTCAAACGTCCGAAATGCTCCCGAATCGTCAAAAGGTCTGCCAACATCTGTGTGGGATGAAATTCATTGGTTAAACCATTCCATACAGGCACTTTGGAATACTTTGCAAGTTCTTCCACAATCTCCTGTCCAAAACCACGATATTCAATGCCTTCAAACATTCTTGACAATACTCTTGCCGTATCCGCAATGCTTTCCTTCTTCCCAATCTGAGAAGCTCCAGGGTCCAAATATGTAGTTCCCATCCCCAGGTCATGTGCCGCTACCTCAAAAGCACACCTTGTCCTGGTGCTCGTCTTCTCAAATATCAATGCCACATTTTTCCCCTGCAGCGTATCCACCGGGATTCCCCTTTTTTTCTTATCCTTTAGCTCTTCCGCCAAATCAATCAGGTAGACAATCTCTTCCGGTGTGAAATCCAATAACTTTAAAAAATCACGTCCTTTTAAATCCATGTCTTTATCCTCCCTTTTCTTATCATAAATAATATACTTCAAATTGGATATTTTTTCAACCCCTTTGAAATTACGACAAAAACCGGCTTCCATGGAAACGCCATAGAAACCGGTTTAAATTCAGTCCATATCCTAAAATGTATACAAAGCCTTTATATCCAACCTTCCTGCATCAGACACCTTTACCGTTTTATTCCCTCTTTCCATGTCTCCGCAATGCTGGCAATCCCCTGCAATTCCGCCGGAAGAAGAATGGTAGTGGCCTGACCATCCGCAACCTTCTCAAATGCTTCCAGGCTCTTTATCTTCAGAACCGCGGCGTCCGCTCCCGCCTCCTTCAACATTCTAATACCGTCCGCATTTGCCTGCTGCACTTTCAGAATTGCCTCTGCTTCACCTTCCGCTTCGCGAATCATCTTCTCCTTCTGTGCCTCTGCACGAAGAATTGCCGACTGTTTATCTGCTTCCGCACGAAGAATCGCCGATTCCTTAGCGCCCTCAGCCTCCAGAATCTTTGCTTTCTTCTCACCTTCGGCACGAGTTACCGCTTCACGTCTTTCACGTTCCGCCTTCATCTGTTTTTCCATGGCGTTTTGAATCTCAGAAGGCGGAATAATATTTTTCAGCTCCACACGGTTCACCTTGATTCCCCATGGATCCGTTGCAATATCCAGCGCCGCGCGCATCTTCGTATTAATTGTCTCACGACTGGTCAATGTCTGGTCCAGTTCCAAATCACCAATAATATTACGAAGTGTGGTTGCCGTCAAATTCTCAATTGCCATCATAGGATTTTCCACACCATAAGTAAAAAGCTTGGGATCTGTAATCTGATAAAATACCACCGTGTCAATTCTCATGGTAACATTATCTTTTGTAATCACAGGCTGAGGCGGGAAATCCGCAACTTGCTCCTTTAAATTAACTCTTCTGGCAACCTTGTCAAGAAACGGTACTTTTACATGAAATCCCACCGACCATGTTCCCTGATAAGCGCCCAACCGCTCAATCACATATGCCTGCGCTTGCGGCACTATCTTCAAACAAGACACAAACACCATTAAAATAATTACTAATAAAACAACTACCAACCATCCCATATTTTACCTCTTTCCGCACTGTATCAACGACAGCGCACAATAAACTAAATTCCCCTTCCACACGCTCTGCTTCAACTTCTTGTGATGTTTCTTAGGACTGGTCCGCTTCTTCCGCCTGCGATATTTCTTCCATTTGGCCTGCTTCTTCCACTTGTGATATCCCTTTCATTTGGTCTGCTTCTCCTGCCGAAGACATTCCTTCTGTTTGGTCTGCTTCTCCTGCCGAAGACATTCCTTCTGTTTGGCCTGCTTCTCCTGCTGAAGACATTCCCTCTGTTTGGGCTGCTTCCGTTTGTGACATTTCTTCTATTTGGACTGTCTCTCCTGCCGAAGACATTTTATCGGCCCTTTCCCACATTCCATGCTCCATAGAAATCTTGTCGTTTAGCCTTGCATCCACTTTCACAATCAGCTTCACACCATGAATTGCCACTACGGTCACCACACTTCCCTCCGGTATCCGCATCTGATCATCACAGCTTCTAGCACTCCATTCCTGCCCTCCCACTGTAACTTGCCCGGTGGCCTGCAAGTTAAATATCTCACTGGTAACAATGGCTTGCCTGCCAACCATACTTTCCACATTTGTCTTCACACGATCTTTGTTAAAGTATTTTACCGCTATGGGCCTTGTAAAGAATAAGAGCAGCAAAGAAACCAACAGGAATAAAATCACCTGCAAGAACACAGGCGCATGTAACAGGGCTGCCAATATTGCCACCAATGCCCCTCCGGCAAACCAAATAGTGGTAAGCCCCATGGTCGGCAGCTCAATCACAATACATACAATCAGCAAAACCAACCAGAAAATCATCATTTCACCCATTCAATCACTCCTCTTTGCCTTTTCTCAGGTACAATATTAGTTTACTACAAAAAAACTATTTCAGCAATGTATTTCTCCAAAAAGCCCACTCCCATTTCATCCCAACAATCTTTTCATTTGCTGCTTTCCCAGTTTTGAAAAAGCAGAAAAAACGGCATTGCACTCATGCAACGCCGTCTATCACAACTATTATATTATAACATTATATTCAAATCTCAGGAATAATTAATAGAACACATGATTTCCGATGACCAGTCCCTCACGACCATTATTTCGACGGAAATGGGTCAAATCTCCCACATTGGATGTGCCCGCCAAAGCGTCTTTCGCCGCTCTGATACAGCTTTCATATATATTTCCGCTGGCATATACCTGATCCAATTTGCCGGTCATAGCCGGTGTAAACTGCCCCGAAGCATATATGACTCCATGTATGGTATTGGGATATGCGGAATTTCTCACTCGATTCATAACAACCGCTCCAACGGCAACCTGGCCTTCATAAATCTCTCCGCCGGCTTCACATTGAATTAATGCTGCCAAAAGCATTGTTGTATCTACATCTGTGGAGAATTCTCCATAATTTACATGTCGCTTTGCCTCTTCCTCTTCTTTTTCTCTGGCCTCAATTTCACCAACGGTCTCTCCTGCATCTATGATAAAATCCAATACGACATATTCTGAGGACACATATCCGTCATTTCCCTCATAATCCACACAAATCCATCCGTCTTCCCCTTCATTCAAAACCTCTACCACTTCACCTTTGGGAAAGACACCATAAGAATCTGCTTCCGTATTAGGCTGTGTTCTTACATAAAGCGCTTCGGTGTCAACAGTAGCAACCATCTTGCCCACACTGTTCGCTAAATCCTCCGCCGCCTCATCAAACAGCAGATATTCATCGGATGCCCACCCAATGATATTTCCGGACTGAAGCTTAGTCCAGCCATCCCGCCGCTCAAGAATCGTCCCGCCGCAATCCTTATATAACATTCCGACTTTCTCGGCATCCTCATTGGCTTCCGCACGCACATTCAACGAATTTGACACATTTGCCATCACAAGTCTGCCTGTCTGCATTTCTTCCTTTAATTCCAATAATTCAAGATTTAATTTTTTCGCAGTAGCATTTACAATGTCAACAGAGTTAGACGTCCCAGGGTTCAATACGGCCGCCACGCCTCCGCGAAGTTGTTCCAGACCGTCACTTTCGCCCGCCTGTACAACTATGCCTGCATGCATGCTCAGGGATAATACCATAGCTCCCATCACCGCTACAGACATTCTTTTGCTCTTTGCCATCTCATTTACCTCCATTCAACAAATTGTAGTTCTCTGGAAAATCTTTCAGCTTTCTTAAGAAAGATATTACAAAGTTATTAAATTTGTTACACGGATTATATCAGAAGTTAATGAGATTGTCAAGTTTTGCTTGCAAATAAAATATTTGGTTCAAATTTATTGGATTTTATTTCTTTTTTATGGCAACTTCCAAACCATATTTTTCCATTTCAATTTATCATTTTCCACATGTTTATTACATATTCCTGGACTTTTCAATACATGCTTCCATAGCATCCATCACCGCAGCGCGCATCCCTTTTTCCTCCAGAACCTTTACCGCCTGAATGGTAGTGCCTCCGGGAGAACATACCATGTCTTTCAGTTGTCCGGGATGCAGTCCTGTTTCCAGTACCATTTTGGCGCTGCCGAGCACCGCCTGCGCCGCAAATTCATACGCCTGCTTTCTGATCATTCCGGCTGCTACCGCCCCGTCTGCCATAGCCTCGATAAACAAAAATACATAAGCCGGCGCACTGCCGCTGACTCCCACCACAGCATCCATCAAATGTTCCGGAACCACACTCGCCCTCCCAAATGCTTCCGTCAACTTCACAACCCTGGCAAGCGCCTCCTGAGACACTTCTTTTCCGGCACAGATTCCTGTACATCCTTCCATTACCAGCGCGGGCGTATTGGGCATACACCGGACAATCTTAAGTTCCGGCCTGTTAAAAGTTTCCTTCAACCATTTCAAATCCTTACCTGCTGCAATACTGACCACCAGACACTCATATCCAACCACATCCCGGATCTCATCAATAACATCCGAAAGCACATTGGGCTTTACCGCTAAAAACAGTATATCTGCTAAATACGCAACTTCTCTGTTATTAGATATGGTTTTAATTGCATATTTTTCTCTGATTTTGTTCCTGGTAGCCTCTGTTATAGAAGATCCAATCACGTCTTCGGCTTTTGCCAGACCCTTTCCCAATATTCCCCCTATCATAGCAGTGGCCATATTCCCCAAACCTATAAACCCTATTTTCATTTTATTACTCCTATTCCAAATCGCTGCCTGACAACGCCAAAGCGTGGGCCTGCGTTTTTTACATTCCTGTCACATGCCGCTGACGATGGGCTTCATACATCAACAACGATGCCGCAACTGCGGCATTGAGTGATTCCACCTGTCCTTCCATGGGAATTTTCAAAAATTCATCTGCTTTTTCCGCCAATTCCCTCCCTAAACCAGCGCCCTCATTTCCTATCAGAAAAGCGCTGCCTTCACAAAAAGAAAAACTGTCATAATACTTTTTTCCATTCAAATGCGCCGCATATGTACGGATGCCTTTTTCCCCCATCCTGTCCATAACTTCTCCCAAATCATCTGCACAGACAAAAGGCACACGGTATATAGAACCCATGGTTGACCTGATGGTTTTGGGATGATACATATCCACAGTTCCAGCGCTTACAATTATCCCTGTTACGCCCGCTCCCTCACCGGTTCTGACAATGGTACCCAAATTGCCCGGATCTTGCAATCCTTCCAGCACCAGCAATAACGGCCTTTCTGCCGTCAACAATTCTTCCAGCACATATTCCGGCCGCTTAACCACGCACAGGATTCCTTGGGGCGTTTGCGTATCCGACATCTTCCGGAATACTTCTGCTGTCACAGTCTCATATCCCACTCGTTCTAACTTTGCCCAAACTTCGGAATTCCTCTCTATCTTATTCAATGCCTCGGCAGAAACATACACCTCTTGAATCCATCCCTCCGGGGCCTCATCAAACATCTTAAATCCCTCCGCCAAAAAAACGCCGGCGCTGCGCCTTTCCTTTGCTTTCGTCTGCCATAATACCACTTGTTTCACTCTGGGATTTGCATTGCTGGTAATCATTTGCACTCCGTTCTCTGCATTTTGCAGCCATATATATCATAACAGAAATAACAGTTCAGCCTAGGACCGAACTGTTATAATTTTAAAAATTTTAAATGGTAAGTACTTTTGCTATTTCATACTGGTATTCGTCAATACTCTTCTGCATCTGCAAAGCCTCTTCAATATCAAAATCTGTAAATTGCCCATGCCTATATCCAACGACACGGTTACTTTTACCCTCTATCATAATATCCACCGCATAGGCCCCCATAATAGAAGCATAGTAACGGTCCATTGCAGTAGGATTGCCTCCTCTCTGCATGTATCCCAAAATGGTTGCCCTGGTTTCAATACCCGTTGCCGCCTCAATTCTCCTTGCCATTGATGTAGAGTGTCCAATTCCCTCCGCATTGATAATCAGATGATGGGTTTTACCCTTTTTACGGCTTCCAATAATATTATTAATGATTTCCTGTTCATCATAATGATATTTCTCCGGCAGAAGAATGTCCTCCGCACCGTTTGCTATACCGCACCAAAGGGCAATATATCCTGCGTGCCGCCCCATAACTTCTATAATACTGCAGCGTTCGTGGGAGGAAGAAGTATCTTTCACCTTATCTATCGCCTGCATGGCAGTATTCACTGCCGTATCAAAACCTATGGTATACTCCGTACACGCAATATCCAAATCAATTGTTCCCGGAAGTCCTACTGTATTAATCCCCAGCCTGGAAAGCGCCTGCGCTCCCCGATACGAACCGTCTCCGCCAATTACCACAATGCCGTCAATACCATGCTTTCTGCAGATTTCCACTCCCTTCTGCTGATACTCAAGCTTCGTAAATTCGAGACACCTGGCAGTCCCTAAAACCGTGCCGCCTCTCTGAATAATGTCGGATACATGACGAGGCTCCATATCTATAATGTCCTCATTCAATAATCCATTATACCCTTTTTTAATTCCCTTTACCTTCAATCCTCTGAATATGGCGGTCCTCACCACGGATCTAATCGCCGCATTCATCCCCGGCGCGTCCCCTCCGCTCGTCAATACCGCAATTGTCTTAACTTGATTTGCCATAACCTGACCTCCTGCTCCTTATTCCCTTTCCACATTTTTCTATTTTATTCCTTTTTTCTTTCCTTTTCAATAGAAGATTGCTTCATTTGCCTTACTTTGCTCCGCCCACCTGTTTTACATTCTCTTGTCCAAATAGATCCGTGAGCTTTTGCCGCAAGATATCATCCACATTTACCCGCCGATTGGGCGGCAAAGGCTTATACGATTTGGTATCCCGCAAATAAATCACCACATCATCATTTCCATCTGAATCTGCTATTGCAGAAAAAAGCTCCTGTTCTCTGGACCGATACGCATCTGCATTTGGGAACTGAATCCAAATGCCTTTGGGCACGCCGCTCTGTTGTCCGTCCGTTCTCCCGCCGGCAATTCCACTTTGCCTTCTGTCCATTTTTCCTCTTGATCCCACTCCGCTCTGCCTGCTTCCCCGGAAACCATCTCTGTCATAACGACTGCGAAATAGCTCCCCTTCATTTCTTCCGGCCGCTTCTTCAAAACTGACAATCTGCTCACATATTAGCTTACCATCCTTTTCTTCCTCCAATGATATCCTTCCCTTGACAAATACTTTGGCATCTTCTGAAAGCAGCGCTCCATATCTCTCATATTCTCCCGGAAATACCACAACCTCCACATTTCCCACCATATCTTCCAGGTTCAAAAAAGCCATAATTTTATCATTTTTCGTATATTTTACCGTCTTATTGGCAATCAATCCGCCCACTATGGCTTCATACTTTCCTTCCACCTGCGTACTGCCCGTGTCTTCATCCAGCATAAAATCATTTGTGTTATTGGTGATATATTTCTGCCATAATGCCTGATAAGATTCCAATGGATGACCGCTAAGATAGATTCCTAACACTTCCTTTTCAAATGCCAGCAGCATATCTTTCTCATACTCGCCCACCTGCGGCATCCGAATATCAAATTCCTCTTTCTGTGACTCTTCCGCAATATCAAATAAAGACAACTGCCCTGCCAGATTACTCTTCTTATCCTTCGAGATACGATCCAAAATCTGTACATATACACTCATAAACTGCTTCCTGGTTCCCTCCAGCCCGTCCAGCGCTCCAGCTTTAATTAAGTTTTCCAGCACCCGTTTATTCACTTCTTTTTCCGCGGTGCGTGTGATAAAATCTTTCAAATTGGCAAAAGGACCTCTTTGTTCACGTTCTTCCACAATATCTTCAATCACTGACCCTCCCACGCCCTTAATGGCGTTCAGGGCATACTGGATACATCCATCATGAACGGAAAATCCCCTTCTTCCACGATTAATATCCGGCGGAAGCAGCTTGATTCCCATATTGCGGCAAGTTAAAATATATTCCGCTACCTTTTTCGGATTATCTATCACAGAAGTCAATAGCGCTGCCATAAACTCCACGGGATAATAATACTTTTGATAGGCTGTTTGATAAGCCACCACTGCATATCCAGCCGCATGAGACTTGTTAAAGGCATATTCAGCAAAATCAATCATATCATCAAAGATACTGTTGGCCACCTTCTCATCAATTCCCTTAGAAATACATCCCGGCACCCCTTCCGCTTCATTTCCATAGATAAAATTTACACGCTCTTTCTCCATCACGGCATGTTTTTTCTTACTCATGGCACGGCGCACAAGGTCGCTGCGGCCCATGGTATATCCCCCCAAATCACGTACAATCTGCATTACTTGTTCCTGGTAAATAATACATCCATGGGTAGGTTTTAATATGGGTTCCAGTTGTGGGCAAGCATATGACACGGAATTTCGATTATGTCTGTTTTTAAGGTATTTGGGGATGGAATCCATAGGTCCCGGACGATATAGGGAAATTCCATCTATAATATCTTCCAGACTCCCCGGATGCAGTTCTTTCATGAAGTTTCTCATTCCTCCACTTTCCAACTGAAAAATGCCATCCGTTTTTCCCGAACCTATGGATGTGTAAACCTTTTCATCATTATAATCAAGATTGTCAATATCTATACGGTTTCCCGTACTCTGCTGCACAAATTCTACCGCGTCATGGATTACTGTAAGTGTCCGCAGTCCCAGAAAATCCATTTTCAGCAGCCCCAATTCCTCCAATGTAGTCATGGTAAACTGTGTGGTAATTGTACCATTGCTTCCCCGGGAAAGGGGTACAAATTCATCCGCCGCCTCAGGACAAATCACCACCCCCGCAGCATGCATGGAGGCATGTCTTGGCAGTCCTTCCAAACGCTTACTCATATCTACCAGACGTCGTACCTGCTCGTCCTGCTGATACTGTCCCCGAAATTCAGGATTTTTCTCCAATGCTTTGTCTATGGTAATATTTAATTCCCTTGGCACCATTTTGGCAATGGAATCCACAAAAGCATAAGGCAGATCCATGACCCTCCCCACATCCCGTATCACGCCTTTGGCAGCCAATGTACCAAAGGTCACTATCTGCACCACCTTTTCAGCGCCATATTTCCTGCTTACATAATCAATGACCTCCTGCCTGCGGTTATAGCAGAAATCAACATCAATATCGGGCATGGACACACGCTCCGGATTCAGAAATCGTTCAAAAAGCAAATCATATTGTATCGGGTCAATATTGGTAATTTTCAGGCTGTAGGAAACGATGCTCCCAGCCGCGGACCCTCTGCCCGGCCCTACTGGAATACCATTTTCCCTGGCATAATTGATAAAATCCCATACAATAAGGAAGTAATCCACATACCCCATGGTCCGAATAACCGAAAGTTCATACTCCAAACGCTCCCGCAGCGTCTGGCCCGTATTCCCTGCCGGCCGGTCCACTTCACCATAACGCTCGGCAAGACCATCGCTGCACAGCTTATTCAGATATCCCCAGGAATCATAGCCTTCCGGCACTTCGTATTTTGGCAGTTTTGTGACTCCAAATTCTATTTCTACATTACAGCGCTCTGCAATACGTCCCGTATTTTCCAATGCTTCCAATGCATAGGGAAATAGCGCCTTCATCTCTTCCTCACTTTTGACATAATATTGCCCGCCTTCATAGCGCATCCTGTTCTCGTCCGCCAGTTTCTTGCCGGTCTGAAGACAAAGTAAAATATCATGGGAATCCGCATCGCTTTCATAAGTATAATGAACGTCGTTGGTTGCCACCAAAGGAATTTCCAGTTCACGGCTCATTTTCAGCAGTTCCGTATTTACCTGCCTTTGTTCCGGATATCCATGGTCTTGAAGCTCCAGGAAATAATTGCCCTTTCCAAAGCATGCCTCATATTTCTTTGCGGCCTCCCTGGCTTCTTTCAGCAGCCCCTTTACAATATATCTCTGTACCTCTCCCGCCAGACAGGCAGACAGCGCTATCACCCCTTCATGATACTGGTTCAAGACTTCCATATCCACACGGGGTTTATAATAATACCCTTCTGTAAATCCTTTGCTGACAATCTTCATCAAATTGGCATAGCCAACGTTATTCTCTGCCAACAATACCAGATGATAATACCTGTCCTCCCCTCCGGTAAGTTCTTTATCAAAGCGGGACCCTGGCGCCACATATATCTCACATCCAAGAATGGGTTTTATCCCCTCCGCCCTGGCTGCTCGATAGAAATCAATGACACCATACATAACACCATGGTCCGTAATTGCAGCGCTTTCCATCCCCAATTCCTTCACTCGGGACACATACTCTTTTATTTTATTGGAACCGTCCAAAAGGGAATACTCCGTATGGACATGAAGATGCACAAATGACATGATTGGCTTCTCTCTTTCTTATGAATACAAATCTTTACCCATATTCATATTACTGAAAATGGTTAGATTTGTAAAGAAAAAGAATAACGGAAAATCTATTTCCTCATGAAAATCCCTTGTGCCTCCACCTCTTCATAAACCAGTTCACTGTCATAATCAGGAAAAAACTTACTTGCCACTTCATAAATAGGCGCGATCACATAAATTTCTTCTTCTAACTCATCTGCTATCGTTTCCAATGTTCTGCCTTTCCTCATTTTCTTGCATATCATTTGAACCAATCCTTTTTCTATTCCTTTTTCCATCCCTTTTTCCATCCCATCATTTACCAACATTTCTCCCAATACCGTCATAGAAAACACCTCTTTCATTTTTACCAATTCTTCTTCCTTTAAAAATTTTATTGCCAATGCGTATAACACTGCCTGCATCCTTGACAACTCTTCTGTATCCAAATATGTTTGCGCCTTCTTCAAGATTCCCAGACTTCTTTTGATTCGTTCCGCCTGAGGCATACTGCCACCCATCAACGGCGTCAAAAGTACCTCCAGCAATGCCTTCCGATTACCATGTCTCCCCCATTGGTCCCAATCTTTCCGCTCCAAAGTTTCAATCATTTGACTGGCATCCCAATCCTTCATTCTAATCACCTGCACACGATAAGTATTAAGCCCTTCTGCCAACTCTGATATTAGATTGGTGACTCCAGAACTGCATAAAACATAAGTTGACACTTCTGTTTTATAATGGTAACTGATAACGGCCTCGTAAGCTCTGAATCTCCTGAGATCATCCACAGATAAGCTGTCACTTTCAAATTCTAAATGCTTCCATGTTCCATCTTCCATTTCATAATTAAAATCTTCCAGAAAATCTTTCATTTCCAAATATACCTGTTCCGTAGGCGCTATTCGCTTGACTTTTCCTTTTATGCCCAAAAGCGAAAGCAGTTTATCCCCCATAAATAATGCCGCCGATTTCATAACACGGTCTTCTAACGGCTGATTTTCTCTCTGTTTTGGCATTGACATTCCATCATGCTTATTTTTACTTTTTCCCATATATCCTCCTATACAACAGAAGCCATATAAGGGCTGTCTCCATTAATACTCTCTTTTGTAAACATTATATAATGCTTTTCATTTTTATACAATTCAATTTACAGGCAGATTTGTCCAAGTTCTCTTCCACTCTATTTACAGCTTTTTTTCGTTTTATTATACTATGGTACAAAAAGAAAATAATGCCCGATACTGGGCAGAACATAAGATTATAACTTTACGCCTGACGGCAAGGGGTGAAATCCCCCATGAATCTAATTTTACATATTGGCGACAGTCCAACTTATGGCAAATATTACCTAACATAAGTCATTGTAACAAATTTTCATCCTGTTTACAAGCCATATATTTTCTCTTGATACAAGTTCACCATTTTACATATCTTATTGACATATTGCATCTTCTCCAAAATGCAGACAGGCCGGGGATAATACCTCCCCGGCTGTCACATTCACAGTCCGTAAAACAATATTTGTTTCATCAAGACCTTTCGTATGTATTATCACAAAACATGCACTATAAATATTTCTTTAATACTTCAACCTTATCCGTCGCTTCCCATGGAAGAGAAAGATCGTCGCGGCCAAAATGCCCATAAGCCGCTGTCTGCCTATATATGGGTCTGCGCAAATCAAGCATTTTGATAATGCCCGCCGGACGCAAATCAAAATTCTCTCTGACAATTTCCACCAATTTCTCATTGCTGATTTTGCCAGTTCCAAAGGTGTCCACCATAACCGAAGTGGGCTGCGCCACGCCAATCGCATATGCAAGCTGAATTTCGCACTTTTCAGCCAGACCAGCAGCCACAATATTTTTTGCCACATACCGGGCCGCATAAGCCGCGCTTCTGTCCACCTTTGTACAATCCTTACCTGAGAAAGCGCCGCCGCCGTGACGAGCATATCCGCCATAAGTATCCACAATAATCTTACGCCCGGTCACACCAGCATCCCCCTGAGGACCGCCAATGACAAAACGTCCGGTAGGATTAATAAAGAACTTGGTGTCCTTATCCACCATGTCTTTCGGCAAAACAGGGTCAAAAACATATTTCTTAATATCCTCATGGATTTGTTCCTGAGTCACATCCTCATCATGCTGCGTGGAGAGTACCACTGCCTCAAGACGGATAGGCTTACCGTTATCATCATATTCCACAGATACCTGACTCTTGCCGTCGGGACGCAGATAAGACAATGTGCCGTCCTTACGAACCTTTGTCAACTGTCTTGCCAATTTATGAGCCAGCGAAATAGGATAGGGCATCAATTCCGGTGTCTCATTTGTGGCATATCCGAACATCATGCCCTGATCACCCGCGCCTGTGGATTCAATCTGCGCATCGCTCATGCCCGCTTCCCTTGCCTCCAACGCCTTGTCAACTCCCATGGCAATATCGGGGGACTGTTTATCCAATGCCACCATAACAGCACAAATATTACCGTCAAAACCGGTTTTTGCATCATTATAACCAATCTCATTAACGGTTTTACGAACAATTGCCGGAATATCCAGGTTTGCCTTCGTAGTAATTTCACCTGTCACCAGAACAAAACCTGTACAACTGACAGTTTCACAAGCCACACGGCTCATAGCATCCTGCTCCATGCATGCATCCAAAATGGCGTCCGATACCGCATCGCATAATTTGTCAGGATGTCCTTCTGTTACGGATTCCGAAGTAAATAAATGCTTTTCCATAATTTTCTTCCTTCCTTATGTAAAAATTTGAATTGTGTAGGGAAATTTCTTCCTCTACTGACTGTGCGTCCTGTGCGCCGCCTTAACGGCCCGATTTCTCTACAGGGATTTGTGCACAAAAAGTCCGCTTATGAGATAAGCGGACTAAATTCTTGCGACATTCAATCCTCTTATTGCTCGAATATAACTCGCTCAGGGGGGCACCTTCCTCAATGGGGTTGCCGTGGCTTCATCGATCCTATGTATCTCCACCAACTCTGAATAAGAGAACTATTATTCACTTTTACTATACTTCATTTACAAATTCCAATCTGTACGGAAATGTAATTTCTTCTTGCAATAATACATTACTACATTCCCACCAGGCTGTCAACAATAAATTTTCTATTTCCAATATTTCCCATATAATACAATCATCCTGTCTTCTGCCAACCAGACACAATTATCCCGTTTTCAGCACAAATTTTTGATAATCCTTCTCCGTCTCCACCAGCTCAATCTGAGCGCCTAAATTCCGAAGCTTAATATGAAAGTCTTCATATCCCCGTTCAATATATTTAATATCATCCACCATAGTACAGCCGTCCGCTGCAAGCGCCGCAATTACCAGCGCTGCCCCGGCACGCAAATCAGGAACTGTTATACTGGCCCCCGTATATTTGCTCACACCGTCAATAATGGCCGTATTGCCCTCTACTTTGATTCCCGCTCCCATTCTGGTTAGCTCGTCCACATATTTAAAACGATTTTCAAAAATACTCTCCGTCACTATACTGGTGCCTTTTGCCATCGCAAGCGCCACCGTAATCTGAGGCTGCATATCCGTAGGAAAACCTGGATACGGCAGAGTCTTCACCTGCGTATGCATCAGCGGTTTGGACGATACCACTCTAATGCAGTCATCCCTCTCCTTCACTTCACATCCGATTTCCAAAAGCTTTGCGGTGATTGATTCCAGATGTTTGGGAATCACATTTTTTACCGTCACGTCCCCTTTGGTAATCGCCGCCGCGAACATAAAAGTCCCCGCCTCTATTTGATCCGGAATTATGGCATACTCCGTACCATAAAGCTTTGGCACACCTTTGATTCGGATGACATCCGTACCCGCGCCCTTAATATTGGCACCCATACTATTCAAAAAATTTGCAACATCTACCACATGGGGTTCTTTGGCCGCATTTTCAATAATGGTTCTGCCCTCCGCCAGCGTTGCCGCCATCATGACATTGATCGTAGCACCCACGCTGACCACATCCATATAGATATGACCGCCTGTGAGACGTTCCGCCTTTGCTTTGATAAGACCGTGTTCTATCACAACATTGGCGCCCAGAGCACGAAAACCTTTCAAATGCTGGTCAATGGCACGAAAACCAATATCACACCCGCCCGGAAGCACCACTTCCGCATATCTGAATTTCCCCAACAACGCTCCCAATACATAATACGAAGCCCTTATTTTCTTAATCTCTTCATTTTCCACAATTAGATTATTAATATCGCAAGCATTGAGCATAATCTTATGACGATTTACGTGCTTTACCACCACGCCAATACTTTGCAAAGCGTTTAACATTACATTGATATCACATACATCCGGTATATTATCTATATATACGGTTTCATCCGTCATTGCGGCTGCCGCCAGAATCGGAAGCGCAGCATTTTTTGCCCCTCCAATTTCCACGTCGCCCACCAACGGATTCCCGCCTCTGATTGCATATTGTTGCATCTATCTCTACCTCTGCTTAAGGTCAGCGTTTTCTTCTTATTCTTTCAAGCCATAGCAATGTTACCACATTTCTCCACATTTGTAAATCGAACATATATTTATCTTTTTTTGAATTATGAGATTGCCAGTGAAATCATAATTAGTAATTATTCTAAATATTGCAGAGGATCTACTTGCGTACCGTTCACAAGCATCTCAAAATGAAGATGGGGTCCTGAAGTAATTCCGGTGCTTCCGCTGACTGCAATCTTATCCCCTTGGTTTACCTTCTGTCCCACCTTCACCGTTACTCTGCTGCAATGGGCATACCTGGTCTGTTTCCCATCTTCGTGATCAATATAGACCACATAGCCATATCCTCCGCCCCATCCTGCCCTGGATACCGTACCGCCGCAGGAAGCATAGATTGTGGTCCCTGTGGGCACAGCCCAATCAACCGCTCTGTGATAGGTACTTGCCCCTGGCGCTGGCGCCGTGCGTCTTCCGAACCTGGAAGTCAAGAGGCCTCCGTTGACAGGTTTAATATATGTGGGCGGAACAATCGTTCCCCTTTCTATCACCTTTGCCACAGCCTCCTGCACCACTTCTTCTTTTATAATCTCACGGCCCACTTCTTTCTCATTCACATAAGTCACATCTGCGACAACCCGCCGTAATCCTGCCGAAGGCTTTTGGCGCGTCTCCGTATGGTTTGTATACCATTGAGGATTCTCAATGTATTCAACCTCCACATCATAAATTTCTTCATAAAACTTTTGTTCCACCCTTGTGACAGACAATTCCGGTTCCGGAACCGTAACCAACAATTCATCACCCACATTAATGATATCGTTAATATCTTCCATGCCATTCATTTCTACAATCCTGTCCATGGGAATATTTAGTTTAATAGCAATCCCAGAGAGAGTATCGCCCGCTTCCACCTTATAAATTGCCGGCATCTCCTGTTCCAAAATTACCAGATTAATTGCTTCCTCCAAAGGTGTCAGTTGACTTTGGGGAAGATATGCCTCCACCGCTTCTACGGTTTCCGTAAAGTCCATGGACCGAATTCCGAGTTCAAAATCCTCAAAGTCCCTGTCCTCATTCTCCGTTTGCACACTCTCTCCCGTAAGTCCTGAAAGGAAATTCTCCACGCCGGCTTTCATATATGACTGCTGCCCCTCATCTTCCATGTTGGAAACGGTCACAACCTTAGCAGCAAGCACACTGAACTCTCTCTCTTTATCATAGTTTAATTCCACCTTGAATTTTCCGTCGCTGCCGTATTTGTCCACCGCCGCCTGCAGAAGCTGGCGCACCTCGTCCACGCTTGCCAGATTAATGATGTATTCATTCACCTTCAGCGTATAAGCTCTTTGCCTCGTTTCATAAACCCCATCTTTCAGGGCTTCCTCCATTTTGTGCAGGACCTCTTCTTCCCTGTCCGTCTCTCCCCATAGAATCTCTTCACCCACAACAGACATGTCCACTTCCATAAATACCAACTCATCACTCTCAGAAGCAACATTTCTGCGGGCTTGCTGCAGTAATTCTTCTATACGAGATTTATCTCCCAGGGTTCCCACATCCCGGCCGTTTACCTGAATATGAAAACAATTCTCTCCCGTCTGTTCAAAGGGCGTATATCCCTTCAGAAATAACAGTCCTAAGAACAAAACGGACGCCGTAACTTTAATATATGTAAATCTGTATTTTTTATGATTGTTTCTCTTCTTTTTCATAAGGTTACCATTTCTCTAATAGAATAAAGTGATATAATTTGACAGTAAATCTATTCTATCAACATTTTTCTAACTTGTAAAGTCAGTTTCCAAAGCTCTTATGCTGTCATGCCAACAATTATTTCCTTATTCTGTAAAAATATTCTGGTTTTACCTTTTTTCTTACTCTATTTTCTTACTCTATTTTTTTACACTATATCCAAAAGTCCCCACCTGTTCCCCGCAGACAAAATAAGCTCCATGGGAATAAACAATTGGTTCTGCCCATTCCAAATGGAACTTTCGCTTCCGGTCCATATACTGATCTTCTGCATGCACCGCAACCACTTCCGCCAAAAACATGTGATGAGATCCCAGTGGTATCACCTGAGAAATTTTACATTCCATATTCACCGGACTCTCTCCAATCAAAGGTGCATTCACTTGTTCCGCCTTCAGGGCCGTAAGCCCCAGCATCTCAAACTTATCAATCTCTCTGCCGCTCTTCACTCCGCAAAAATCCACCGCATATGCCAATTCCCGCGTTGACAGATTTATAACAAACTCTCCTGTCTCCTGCAATATAGGATAGGAATACCTTTCCGGACGGACAGAAATACTTACCATGGGCGGGTTGGTGCAAACCGTCCCCGCCCATGCTATGGTGATAATATTATACTTTCCTTTTTTATCCGCCACACTCACCATGACTACCGGTAACGGATATAACATATTTCCAGGTTTCCAGATTTCTTTCGCCATACTTATCTCCCACAATTCCTGACAATTTGACCATTCATACGCTCAAAGCGCCAAAAATACACAGAAAGGACTGCAAATCAAAATTCTATTGGCCTATATCCCAATACTTTGTCTGCGAAAATATTTACACAATTAAAAGATATTGAACCAACTGAGAATTTGTGCCGCCAAATTTACCACACCAAACACCACTGCCGTCACGGAAATTCCCACAATCATTTTCTGCCTTTTCCTCAAAGATACAATCCAGGCTTTGGCTTCCGACAAAGAATCTCTCTGTTTGCTGCTCTCTTCCATTACCACTGCCTGTACATTTCGATATACCTTGACACATTCTCTGTGAACATTCTCCGCCACTTCTTCCTCATTCTGCCCTTTTTCCTGTTCGCCCAGCTTACCGAGCTTCTCGTCTAAGGTATTGGCCAACATTCCCAAATAATCATCCAATTGATCTTTTACGGCTTTATCCATATTTCCAAACTGTGCTTCTATAAATTGGTTCACACTGTCAAGCTGATCCTGTAATGTCCGAAGCGTACTGCCAAACTGCTCCTGCATGGACTGATTCACACTTACAAACTGCTCGCGCATTGCGCTGTTCATACCGCCCAATTGGGTGCGTACAATCTCATCCACACCGCCTAATTGCGTGCGCATTTCATTCATACTTCCTGCTTGCGCGCGCATGGACTCGTCCATACCGCCTAATTGCGCACGCATTTCATCCATACTTCCAATCTGTGCACGCATGGATTCCTTTATACCGCCCATTTGCGCGTCCACAGTCTCATTTATACTGCCAATCTGCGCATGTATGGATTCATTCATCCCGCCAAATTGCCCTCTGACGGACTCATCCATACCGCCGACTTGTTCTTGTATCGCCTTGCCCATGTTCACCAGTTGTTCCATGACCAATCTGTCCATGCTGCCAAGCTGCTCTTCCATCGCCCTGCCCACAGCAACAAATTGTTCCTTCATGGACTTGTCCATAGCCGCAAGTTGTTCCTGCATGGACTGCTCCACTTTTGCAAGCCGTTCCTGCACAGTTCTGTCCACATGCCCTAATTGTTCCTGCAATTTTGCATCCGGAATTCTATCCGTACCGTCGGAACACTCCTGCATACTCCGCCCCACGCTGTCAATCTGTGCCTGCATGGATTTTTCCATCACGCCAAACTGCTCCTGCATGGACTGACTCACACTGCCCAGTTGTACCTCCAGGTTCCGGCCTACGCTGCCTATCTGTTCCTGCATGGTCCGCCCCATGCTGCCAAACCGTTCCTGTATGGTTTTTTCCATGCCATCCAGTCTCCCCAGCACAGAAGCGTCCATATGTTCCAATCGACCCTGCATAGACTTTCCCATAGTTTCCAACTGTCCTGACAATTGCCGGATTTCTTTCTGCCCATTTGTATCCTGCTGCAGCGCCTTAGCCACAAGTCGATTGATTTCTTCTCCGTTCACATGGGCTCCTGCCAGTTTTACAGTCCCTACATCAATCAGCTTCTGCAGCTTTGTCAGACATTCATCATACCCTGCCACCTGGGCTTTCAACGTATTCAATTCCTTCGTATCCGCTTCCGTATTTGCTTTGATAATTTCCTGTGCTGTCATTTTGCGAACCAGCTTATCTTTAAACATGTCCATATGATTTCCTCCAGGTATTTTAATTACTGTTTCCTTTGCGGCTTCCTGTACTTTGTACATTTTAACATTATTTTTCACATAATACAACCTTCAACAAAAATTCCCTCATTTTAAAAACATTTTTCAGACAAAATAATATCATAATACTGCCAGTTTTCGCAATACTTTTATACTGCTTTATCATTACCATTCCCTTTTTCACGCAATACATATCACCCGTCAAAATTTTACAATGAAAACTTTCCCAAAAACTAAAGAATATGGTACAATGTTGACACCAAAAAGCATGGTGTCAACTACTGATTCCATGTGCGCCATTGCGCACAAAATCAAAGTACAATGTTGACACAAAAAAGCATGGTGTCAACTACTGATTCCATGTGCGCCATTGCGCACAAAATCAAAGTACAATGTTGACACCAAAAGGCATGGTGTCAACTACTGATTCCATGTGCGCCATTGCGCACAAAATCAAAGTATAATGTTGACACAAAAAACACTCAAAATTTTGCATAAAAGAAAGGACTAAACTATGTGGATTGCAAACAACTGGACAGATTATGAAGTATTGGACACTTCCGGCGGTGAACGCCTGGAGCGATGGGGCGATTATATCCTGGTACGCCCGGACCCGCAGGTAATCTGGAATACGCCCCGAACCCACAAAGGCTGGAAAAACAAAAACGGTCATTATCACAGAAGTACAAAAGGTGGCGGCACATGGGAATTCTTCCGGTTGCCTGACGAATGGAGCATTTCTTACACATTGGGCAAATCCATTTCCGGTAAAAGCGAGTGTCAGAATTTTCCTGCTTTGACCTTTCGTCTAAAGCCTTTCAGCTTTAAACACACGGGTCTCTTCCCTGAACAGGCCACCAATTGGGAATGGTTTTCGGCAATCATCCGCAAAGCCCCTCGCCCGGAAACGTCACCCGTTAAAGTATTGAATCTATTTGCCTACACAGGCGGCGCTACCTTAGCCGCAGCCGCAGCCGGCGCACATGTGACCCATGTGGACGCCTCAAAAGGCATGGTAACCTGGGCAAAGGAAAATGCCGACGCATCCGGATTAGGAGGCGCCCCCATCCGTTGGCTGGTGGATGATTGTGTAAAATTTGCAGAGAGAGAAATCCGCCGCGGCAACAAGTATGACGGAATTATCATGGATCCGCCTTCCTATGGACGAGGACCCAAAGGTGAAATATGGAAAATAGAAGAAACCCTCTGGCCACTGCTGCAATTAATGCCAAAACTCCTTTCCCAGGATGCGCTTTTCTTCTTAATAAATTCCTACACCACAGGGCTGCAGCCAGCAGTTCTTTCTTATTTAATGAATACTATACTGACAAAAGAATTCGGCGGTCATGTGGCTGCGGAAGAAATCGGACTGCCAGTAACAACAAACTCACTGATCCTTCCCTGCGGCGCTTCCGGACGTTGGGAAAGATAAAAAAACAATAACAAAAATATTACTTCTTAACACCATCTTTATACGATTTATGTTGTATTTTGCTGTCGAAATAGATATAATAGGAACGATAGGTGATACATCGACAAATGGAGGGTTCATTAATGGCAACTACAAGAAGAAACACAGCCCCGGAATATGATCATCATTCTTCCAAAACAGATGCTACATATGAAAATGACAAAATGTGTTCCAACCTGTTCCGTGCTATTTCCCACGAAATGCGTAATCCTTTGGCGAGCATTATCGGCAACAGTCTTACTTTACAGGAAAATTGGGATTTATTAAGCGAACTGGAGAAGCTTGCCAGTGTCACCAAAATTTACGAAGATTCGGATTGGCTGATTGGAATTGTGGAAAACCTCCTGGCTGTCACACGCATGAGGGAGGACGTTCCACCCATACGTACAAACGAAGAACTGGTGGAAGAAGTAATTGGCGAGGCGCTGCAAAAACTCCAAAGGCGTCATCCAAACTGTGTTATCCATGTCCGAATTCCGGATAATTACATTTTTCTTCCCATGGATGCACTTTTGATAGAACAGGTAATTATCAATTTATTAGAAAATGCCCTGAATCGTTCCGACAATACAGCTCCAGTGGAAATGCTCGTAACAGAAGAAGAAACAAGAATCTCTTTTACAATCAGAGATTGTGGACACGCCATACAGGAAGATATCCTGAACAATCCTTTTGACGAATCCACCCTCCAAACTGTTATGGATGTACAGGCCGGATGGGGAATCATGCTTGTCACATGCAAAGCCATTCTGGATGCTCACCAGGGAACATTAACAGCCAGGAATTACACTCATGGCGCAGAATTTATCTTTACTTTGCCAAAAACAAAAGAGGAAAACACATGAATAAAAAAATTAATATTCTGGTGATTGAGGACGATAAAAATATCTGCTCCTATATCACCACCATTTTAAGCGCAAACAGCTATCATGTTACCGCAGCTCTAACCGGCAAAGAGGGGTTGAGTCTTGCTGCGTCCCTCTGCCCCGATGTAATACTTCTGGATTTGGGCCTTCCTGATATGGATGGATGTGAAGTACTGCACCAGCTGCGTGTCTGGAATCGAATGCCCATTATTGTTGTTTCCGCCAGAGTCTTAGAAGCGGACAAGGTAGCCGCCTTGGACATGGGCGCCGATGATTATATTACCAAACCTTTTAGCAATGCGGAGCTAATGGCTCGTATCCGTACTTCCCTGCGGCACAGCCACGGCAACCCTCAGGACAGGATTTATAAAGCCCTCGACCTGGAAATCAATTTTGAAAAAAGGATCATTACCCTGAATCACAGGCAGATCCACCTGACCCAGGTTGAATATCAACTGCTTTCCCTATTAGCCGGGAATTCGGGACGTGTACTGACTTATCGTTATATTATGAGTACCATTTGGGGACCATACATAGACAATAACAATCAGATCCTGCGCGTCAACATGGCAAATATCCGTCGAAAAATCGAAAAAAATCCTGCCCAGCCCCAATATGTATTCACAGAAATAGGCGTCGGTTACCGTATGCTTGAAAACGAATATGAATCAACTCTCTGAAAATTCCTCCAAAACTTACCACAGACAATTTAACAATACAAAAAAGGGGCTGCTTATCACAGCCCCAAAGATTCAAACATTTCCCATACCTGATTTATAGTTGCCTTGCCCTGAAATTCCACAAGATAATTATCCGTAAAAAGAATACCAAAATTTCCTCTGAGAGTGTTGGTATCTCCCCTATCTTCAACAGTACGCATACGACTTTGTATGATTTCTACACTAAAATCTTCCCAGGCAAATACAGGATTATCAAAAACAATCCTATATTCTTGCGGAACCGTTTCTCCATAAGGTATTTCATAAAGCCGAACATCATAGGTTTCCGGCTCATTGATATTAACTATTTCACATTCCTCCGCCTTTTTTATGGATAAATGAATGTCGTCCATCCCCTTGCACCAAAGAATGGTCAATTCCTGCGCTTCTTCATACCAATATGCCGATTCAAATACATATCCTCCGGGAATCTTCTCTGGAATATAAGAACCCAATGTTTCACAATTCCTGGCTTCCTCTTCCGTTAATTTTTCCCCATGATTCAATAACGTACCGCCACACCCTTCGGTAACGCTATCCTGAATATCGTTTCCGTTTGACACTGCAGAAAGGGATGTATCTTCCTGGATTTCTCCCCTGTCAGAGTTCACCAACGCAGATATCTCTGTGCCGGAACTATATTCCTCCCCTCCTTCCACACCGCTGACAGCCGCGCCGGACATCTGCATTGCACTTCCTCCGCTATTGTCGGATGCTGCGGCCCCCATCCCATCAGCTCCTTTCATCAACTGATACCCTCTCCATGTGCCCGCCCCCAAAACTGCCGCACAGACAACTGCCGCGCAAATTCCATATTGTCTCCATGTAATATTCTTTCTTCTGCCAGGCACATTACTTCGTTCCAACAATTTCTCATCCACACCTGACAAC
The DNA here is from genome assembly GCA_022793065.1 of Lachnospiraceae bacterium. GTDB lineage: Bacteria > Bacillota > Clostridia > Lachnospirales > Lachnospiraceae > Acetatifactor. The sequence goes on along the minus strand of JAAWCE010000075.1, from coordinate 13,623 downwards.
GCTCCCATAATTCTCAGGGCGCTTTCCTGTTTTCTCGTCCCCTGTCCTCTGTCCATCTTATTATGGCTCTCTCTCATAGCACCACACCTTCCTTTTCCAGAAACTTACGAAGTTTCGCCCTTGTGCGAAACAGTGAAGTTTTCACGGTATTGAGCTTCATTCCATACCTTTTCGCAATCTCTCCATACTCCTCCACATACCAGTATCTCCGTAGGAATACATTACACTCCCGCTCCGGTAACATATGAAGAAATGAATCAAGCAAACACTCCAACTGGGCTGCTTCCACTGCCGCTTCGGTATCATGCCTGTCAGGCACACATTCCGCCAACTCATCCAACGCCAAAAGCATCTCACCCTTTCCTCGTTTCATGGTATGTTTCCCCTTCCATCTATCCAGCGACAAATTACGTGTAATTGTGCCAAGGAACAATGCCAGACGATCAGGACATTTGGGCGGAATCACATTCCATGCCCGCAGCCAAGTATCATTGACACATTCGTCCGAATCTTCCTTTGAATACAAAATATGCCACGCAATACTATAACAATAGCTGCCATATGACTTCTCTGTTTCCACAATGGCTTGTTCCTCTCTCTTCCAATATAATTCCAATATTTCCGTATCTTTCAATTTCCCTCATCCTTTCCTCCCTGTGCATATGGGCGGCTATTCTATCTGAAAGCTTGCCATATCACAGCAATTTTGTTGAAAATACAGCCCAATTTTTTCATATTCTGACCTTATAAACGGCAAAATACAATCAAAGTTTCACTTCATCCAACTTTTTTGTATTTATGCCGGACACAAAGGACTTTAGCGGCATATTTCCTCTCTATGAAACCTTGCACAAAAAAGGTGCATGTCCCAATGACATACACCTTCTTACATAGTTCCATACGAATCATCCTAATTTTACAGCTTAAATCTTTTGGCGCTTTCCGTCAACTCACTGGATATATTCACTAAGTCTGCAGTAGCAGCCTTGCACTCTGCCACGATATCTGCCAACTGATCCATGGTAGCTGCCGTTTCTTCCGTGCTTGCCGCATTATTTTGCGAAGTTTCCGAAAGTCCGTTGATACTATTTATCACACCGTTCTTATATGTCTCAATATTTTCAAGCTGACCGGTAATATCATCCACAGCCTTTACTACGCGCTGAATTTCTCTGTCCAAACTGTCAAACGCATTCCTTGTCACACCCAGTTTTTCGTTCTGTTGACGAATCTCCCCTACCACTGCGCCCATAATCTCCACGCTATGATTGGAATTTTGAATCAAGTTCTCAACAATCCCCCGAATTTTGTCTGTAGATTCTTTGGACTGATCCGCCAAACCGCGGATTTCCTCAGCCACCACAGCAAATCCTCTTCCCATATCGCCCGCTCTGGCCGCCTCTATGCTGGCATTCAGCGACAACAGATTTGTTTGGCTGGCAATTCCCGCAATGATATCTGTAGCGGAACGAATATCTTGAACGGATTCATTGGTCAAATTAGTCTGCTTCTGAACCTCATCCACTGACTCGCTGGCACGGACACTGATATCTATCAACTCTTTCAATGTCTCGTCCACCATCTCATTATTTCTCTTCATATTGTCCGCGCTGCTGCTTAAGTCGCCTACACTGTCTGAAGCGGCGTTGATTGCCTTATTCATCTCATGGATACTTTCACTGACGTTCTGTGTATCAGCCGCCTGTTTGGTAGCCCCTTCCGCAATGTCTGTCACAGCAATATTTACATTTTCTATGGATTGCGTGATACTGTCAAAATTGGCGCTGAACTGTGTGGTGCACTCATTCATATCCTTCATGGACTTAAAGATCCCTGCAATGGTCTGTGAAAAACTTTCCACAACAGAATAGACAGCCCTGGCAATTTTACCCACTTCATCTCTTCTGGATAAAAGCTTCTCGGAAATTCTCAAATCCAGCCTGCCCTCTGCCACGCTGTCAAGGCTTCCTGCCACAGACAACAGCGCTTTTACTATGAGCATAACAATAAGTCCCACGATAATACAGAATACAATCACAATTAACACCATTATCATCGCATTGGAAGTGATAATCCCCTTATAAACGGCTTGCGTTTCGCGTACCTGCAATGCCACCATTATCATGCCCACAGTCTGTTCCCCGGACTTCAACGGTGCAAGATAGGCCATGTACTCCACGCCTGCCAGCTTTATAGAAGGAATAAAAATATCTTCTCCCGCCAATACCCTGTCAGTTATCTTACTGCTGATATCCGTACTCTGTATCGTATTTGGAAGGCTGGAAGCCTTAATGTCCGTGCCCACAAAAAGGACCGTATCCACTCCCGTATTCTGTTTATATGTGGAAAGCATTCCATCCTCACCGGACAGTTTCCTGCTTCCTATGTAAAACTGGTCGTCCACCATATGATATTTGCCGGATACCGTAGCAATATTGCGCATCATTAAATAATTCATGGTGACAAGCTGTTCTTCCGCCATTTTCAGCGCCGTCTTATTGCCCACCCGGCTCAATCCAATTACAGCGCACACTACCAGCAAAACCATGGGCACTAAAATCACCGCTGTAAGTTTCATGACCAGGTTAATCCCCTTTTTCCCGGCTATCATGTTGTTCTCTGCCCCTCCGTCTACAGACCGACGCACAACTTCCTTTTTCTGACCCTTCATATTACCCCCTTCTTTCTTTTAATTTAAAACATTTGTAATCCCCAATATTATTATACTACTTTTTCGTTTTCTCTTCAATAAAAAAAATTCCCCGAAGGGAATTTCTAACATGACCCAGCACCAAATATTTAAAGGCACCCTATCCCACTGATCACATCAGCGGCGCCACAATGCGCATAACCCTGCCAAGCATCCTGTCTGTGAGCTTTAGTTTTTTATAATCTTCCACCTTCATCTCCATACACTTGTCAATGGTATTTTGAATATCCTGTTCCATCACGGCGATCTGAGAATTTTGAAACAGCACAAGTCCACACTCAAAATGATGATACAGACTGCGATAATCCAGATTAACCGTCCCCACCACCGCTTTTGTATCGTCGGACACAAATACCTTAGCATGGACAAAGCCGGGCACATACTCACAAATCCTCACACCGGATTCCAAAAGCTGATTGTAATAAGTCTTTGCCAACACAAAAGCATATTTCTTATCCGGCACATGGGGCATAATGATAATCACCTCCACCCCTCTCTTTGCCGCATAGGTCAGCGCCATAATCATCTGATAATCCAGAATCAGATATGGCGTCATAATATGCACATACGTATGGGCCGTATTGATAATATCCAGGTAGATTCTCTCTCCCACACGCTCCGGCCCCAAAGGAGTCACACTGTAAGGAATCAGGTATCCGTCACCGGAAACGGCAGCATCCTCCGGCAGCATATATTTCTCATAATTTTCCGGTTCTTCCTCCGATTCATCCCACATCTCAAGAAACATGAAGGTAAACCGTTCCACTGCATCCCCTTTAATCATTGCGCCCGCATCTTTCCAATGCCCGAACCGCTCTTTTTCATTGATATACTCGTCCGCCAGATTAATTCCGCCGGTAAAGGCCACCTTGCCGTCTATCACCAGAATCTTACGATGGTCCCGATTATTGTAATGGGGTGAAAAAATCGGCCGAATTGGCGCAAACATCTTGCATCTTATGCCTTCCTTCTCCAATAATTTCGGAAAATAATTGGGCAGATTCCACAGTACATTGGTGCCGTCATACATAAACCGCACCTCCACCCCCTGCTTTGCCTTTTCTTTCAAAATCTCCAAAATAGCATCCAGCATCCTACCTTCATGGACAATAAAAAATTCCATAAAAATATATTTTTCCGCCTTCCGCAATTCCTGCACCATATCCACAAACTGACTGTCACCCAAAGGATAATATTTCATACTTGTATTGCCATATGTCGGACTATTATCACACTTTTCCAGATATAGGGCAAGTTGTCCCATATGAGGATTCTCCACACGAAGCCTGTCCCTGTTCTCCTTCCTTGGATGCACATACGCTTTGGTATGCTCCGAAAGGCGTTTTAGCTTCTCATACATCACTTTTGTACCTGGCTGGGACACAATAGTAACATAAAAAATAGACCCGAACACCGGAAAAAAAGCCATGGGCAGCATCCATGATAGCCTCATATCAGGATTGCCGCCCGCATTATACATATACAGAATTACAACCGCACTGACCGCCAGAAAAAAGGCATAGAACCACAAACTGTAACTTCTCAGCCAATAATACCCTACCATCAGTAAAATTAACTGTGCAAGAAATCCCATCAGAATCATAACCGTCCTGCCATAGATAGCTGTCTTAATCCTGCCGAATTTTCCGCTTTCTTTCTCACTTGTACTCATCCATATACCTCCATGCCTGCCTCCGGCAAACCTGTTTCTTTGATTCTCAATCCCGAATTATGCCGTTTATTCCCCCAGTTCCGCACTTTTGTCCGGTTCTAAAAAACGATCCAGGTTCTTAAGGCATTTGTATAGTATTTCCATTTCCTCGTTGCCTAAATCCTTAACTATGGCTCTGATCATTTTTTTATGGAAATCCCGATGGTGGAAAAATGCTCTTCTTCCTTTGGAAGTGAGAATGACATGCACAACCCGCTTGTCTTCCTGGCTGCGCTCTTTTATGATATAGCCCTTTTTCTCAAGGCCGTTCATATTTGTAGTCAAAGTACTCACGGTAACAGCCAGCTTATGAGCAATCAACGACATATTCCTGGGTTCCTCCACGCCTACCGCCTCTATGATGTGCATATCGTTATTGGATATATCGCTGAATTCCTCCGTTATTATGGCTTTCGCTTCCACATCCATGACATGGTTGAACAAACTCACCAGCAATTCATTTAAGGAACGTTTTGTACTCCGTGCCATTTTGTTACCGATGTCCTCCTCTTATCTTATAATTTATAAAAATATGCAAAAATTGTCAAGTCCCCAGGATTCCTTTACCATTCCATTACGCAGGCCCCACAGGCAAGTCCGGCGCCAAACCCTGACAATACAATGATTTGTCCTTTTTCTATCCGTCCTTCTCTGTTCAGTTCATCTAATAAAAGGGGGATTGCCGCAGAAGAGGTATTTCCCACTCTGTCAAGATTCATGGGAAAACGAGAAATATCCACGCCAAGCCGCCTGGCAATTCCATCAATAATGCGCTTATTGGCCTGATGCAATACGAACAAATCCACATCCCCTACAGCAAGTGCTGCTTTTTCCAAAGCCTGTTGGATTGTCAAAGGAATCTGTTTTACTGCAAAAGAAAACACTTCCCGGCCATCCATCTGCACATAACTTTCACCCTCAGAAGATTTGACATAGAGATTATTTAACTGTCTGCTGCCACAGGTCAGAACCGCCCCTTTTTTTCCGTCTGAATGTTGCACAAATCCCAGGACGCCGCCCTGAGTACATTTCTCAACCATCACCGCGCCGGCTCCGTCCCCAAAGAGAATACAGGTTCCCCTATCGTTCCAGTCAATCATTTTAGACAATACTTCACTCCCCACAATCAAGGCATTTTCATAAATACCTGACGCAATGTATGCCCATGCCGTGTTGAGGGCAAAAAGGAAGCCGGCACAGGCCGCATTTACATCAAATGCCACTGCATTTACCGCACCGATTTTCTCCTGTACCTGACAGGCCATACAGGGCAGCGCATCCTCCGGGGTACAGGTTGCCACCAACAAAAGCTGTACTTCCTCAGCCTCCCTTCCCGCCTGTCTCAAAGCTCGGACACAGGCATCCGCGGCAAGAGACGCCACTGTCTCTTTGGTAGATACATACCTGCTGCCGATGCCGGTGCGCTCCCTAATCCATTCATCCGAAGTATCCACCAGCTCCGCAATCTCTTCATTCGTAACTTTTCTCTCCGGAAGCGCACTTCCGGTTCCAACTATCCTTATCGACATTTTATATCATCCATCCTTATGTTTCGTTCCACAGCCGCCTCTTTCCTATCTTTATTAAAAGCTACGAAAACGCCTGTATCTCTGGTCCGCGATTTCGTCCCCTGTCATCCCCCGATAGCGCTTTAAGAAATCCTTCATCTGCTCCTTTAAATAGCCCCCAATGGCTTCTGCCGTAACACTATCTGCTCCACCGAACTCCGGAATAATTTTTTCAATCACATGGAGGCGGTATAAATCCTGGGCCGTAATGTGCATAACCTCGCTGGCCTCCTTTGCCCTGGACGAATCCTTCCACAAAATAGAAGCAAATCCTTCCGGTGACAGAATGGAGTAAGTGGCATTTTCAAGCATCCATACTTCATTTCCCACTGCCGTAGCCAGTGCGCCGCCGCTGCCCCCTTCCCCAATGAAAATACACAGTACAGGAACCTTCAATGCGGACATTTCCATCAAATTGCGGGCAATGGCCTCTCCCTGCCCTCTTTCTTCCGCTTCAATCCCGCAGAACGCTCCCGCCGTATTGACAAAACTCACAATGGGGCGGTTAAATTTCTCCGCCTGCTTCATCAGGCGCAGTGCTTTTCGGTATCCTTCCGGCATGGGCATTCCGTAATTTCTTTCCTGACATTCCCTAATGTCTTTCCCCTTTATCTCCGCAATTACCGTTACCGGCTGACCATCCAGGAAACCAATTCCGCCTATCAATGCCGGATCGTCCCGAAAGCTCCTGTCTCCATGGGCCTCCACAAAATACTCAAAAATATGTTTCATATAGTCATAAGCGGAAGCCCTCTCCACTTTCCTGACTGCCTTTACCTTTTCCCAGGCATCCTTTGGACGCACCAGCCACGCCTGTTCTTTGATAATCTCATTTAACACAAAGTGAAAATCTTTGCCCGGTGTAAAATTTGCATATTCCCCCTTCTGACACTGATGGGCTTTGATGAGAAAGTAAATGGTTTTCTTCAAATTCTCCCGCTTTACAATGCCGTCAATAATCCCATGCTCCACCAAAAACTCCGCCGTCTGAAATCCTTCCGGCAATTCCTGACCAATGGTCTGTTTGATTACTCTGGGTCCTGCAAATCCGATTAACGCTCCGGGTTCCGCCATAATCACATCTCCCAGCATGGCAAAGCTGGCCGTAACGCCCCCCGTGGTAGGATCCGTAAGAATGGTACAATACAAAAGTCCCGCCTCTCCCAGCTTTTTAATTGCCGCAGATGTTTTCGCCATCTGCATCAGTGATATAATCCCTTCCTGCATCCTGGCTCCCCCGGAACAGCAAAACAGGAATACCGGAAGTTTCTCTTCGATTGCCCGCTCAACAGCCGCCGTTATCTTTTCTCCCACCGTATGGCCCATACTTGCCATCATAAAACGTGCATCACAGATGCCCAGCACAATATCTTCCCCAAACACCTTGCACTTTCCAACGGATACAGCCTCATCCAGTCCGGTTTTCTCTCTTGCCTCCGCAATCTTCTCTTCATATCCCTCATATGCCAAAGGATTGCGTACAGGCAGTTCCGTAAACCAGGGTTCAAATGTATGCGGGTCCGCTACCATACGAATACGGTTATGCACCTTCACTCTAAAGTAACTGTTACACTCATAACAGATATACTTTCTTTTTACCACCCGGTCTCTATCCACCATTTTCCCACATTTAGGGCAACGAATCAGATACGCCTCCTTTGCCTGCAGCTTTCCCTCTTCCGTTTCCATGGTCTGTTCTCCGTCCATAACCGTTTCTTTTGCTTCCGTCCCATCCCGATATTCTGCTTCTCTGATACCCTTTTTGATGGAAATTCTTTGAAAAAATGTAGCACGTTTTTCCTGTAAGCCTTTTTTCCACTGCCCACTCATACTTCATGCCTCCTATTTCCAGTTCCGTCTCTACACTGTGGCGCCCCTTTATGGGAAGAAAATTTCATCTGCAAAGTACGCATCTGAAATTTCCTTCCGGGCGCCTTCGTTTCGAGACTGTTTTAAACATCCTCTTGACATTTCTTAGCTGGACTATTCCGGTTCCCGCCTGCGGGAATATGTACCGATCTCTCCACTATTCCGCCGCACTTGCGCCCCTTATTATCCGATGGCAAATGTCAATTCCGCTTCCGCCACTACCTTGCCGTCCACGGATGCAACCGCCTTTCCCACCCCCACTGGGCCCTTTACCTTATATATTGTAGTCTCTAACATCAGCACATCTCCAGGCAGCACCTTCTGTCTGAATTTTGCCTTGTCAATTCCTGCAAAATATGCCGTTTTTCCCTTCCACTCCGGCTGTGAAAGAATTGCCACCGCTCCAACCTGCGCCAGCGCCTCTATGATCAGTACTCCGGGCATAACCGGGTTCCCTGGAAAGTGCCCCTGAAAGTAAGGTTCATTCATACTTACACATTTTTTCCCCAGTGCACGCACCCCTTGTTCCAGTTCTTCTATGGAATCTATCAATAAAAACGGATACCTGTGGGGAATAATATCCATAATTTCTTTCGCCGTATAGACTGACATTCTGCCTCCTATCCAGTACCCGCTTTTGGGGCACTTGTTCCGTCCCTGCGCTGTTTCTCTGACTATATCAGTATTGTCCTATTAAAAGGCTCCCATTATGCCCTCCAAATCCCAGAGAATTGCTGATAGCATAAGGAATTTCCACATGACAGCTTTCCTTGCAATAGTCAAGGTCAAGTTCTTCTTCCGCCTCCTGAAACCCTACGGTTCTGTGAATAAAACTCTCCTGCATCTCCTTTACGCATGCAATAAACTCCACAGCCCCTGCAGCTCCTAAAAGATGACCAATCATAGATTTGGTAGAATTAATTTTTAATTTTCCCGCATGACTGCCAAACGCAAGCTTAATCGCCCTGGTCTCAAATAAATCATTTAAATGAGTTGCCGTTCCATGGGCGTTAATATAAGTAACCTCTTCCGGATTTATATTACCATCTTCCAACGCATTCTGCATTGCTTTCGCTGCGCCCGATCCATCTTCTGCCGGAGATGTGATATGGTACGCATCGGAAGAACATCCATATCCCAGCACTTCCGCATAAATATGAGCGCCGCGTCTTACGGCATGTTCCAATTCCTCCAAAACCACAATTCCCGCACCTTCTCCCATGACAAAACCGCTTCTGTCCTTGTCAAACGGAATAGAACATCTGGTTGGATCCTGGCAGACAGAAAGGGCTGTCAATGCCGAAAATCCGGCAATTCCCATAGGTGTCACTGCCGCTTCCGTTCCTCCCGCCACACATACATCCAGTTCGCCATATTGGACGGAACGAAAAGCCTCGCCGATAGAATGTGTCCCCGTAGCACAGGCAGTTGATACATTCAGGCTTTTTCCCTTTAATCCAAACGCAATACTTACATTTCCCGCTGCCATATTGGAGATCATCAACGGTACAAAAAGAGGACCTACCCTGGAAGGCCCCTTTTCTGTCAGCCTGCCGTACTCCCTTTCTACTGCCTGCAGACTCCCTGTGCCGCTGCCCACACAGCATCCCATTCGCCATGGGTCCTCTTTCCCCATGTCAAGTCCGGCGTCTTCAATCGCTTCACCTGCTGCTGCAACGGCATATTGACAAAACAATTCCATACGCCTTGCGGCCTTTTTATCCATATATTTTTCAGGTGCAAACTCCTTAACTTCCGCTGCAAGTTTGCACTTATAATCTGTGGTATCAAATCTTGTAATAGGCGCAAAACCGATCTTCTCCTGACAAATTCCCTTCCAGAATTCCTCCACACCTATGCCGATGGGTGTAACCGCCCCCATTCCCGTCACTACTACTCTTCTCTTCATAACTTGCTCCTATTCCAATTCCGGTTTTTTGATTCCAGTTCTGTTTCATTTATCCTGGTGCTGTTGCAAAACTGTAAAACTGTTTTTGTTGCAGTTTTACTCCTTTTGCTCCGCTTCCTTTGCAATCTTACACTTTTCAGGTCATGCCGCCGTCTACACAAATCACCTGACCTGTAATATAGTTTGATTTGTCTCCTGCCAAAAACGCCACCATATGAGCTATATCTTCCACACTGCCCATTCTGCCCATGGGAATCGACGCTATGGCTGCCTCCCTGGATTTCTCCGGCAAAGCCTGAGTCATTTCCGTATCAATAAAGCCCGGTGCTACCGCATTGGCACAGATTCCCCTGCTTGCCAACTCCCTTGCCACACTTTTTGTCAGACCTATCAGCCCCGCCTTAGAAGCCGAATAATTGGACTGACCTGCATTGCCCAGTACCCCTGATACGGAGGAAATATTGATAATCTTGCCCCCCCGCTGTTTCAGAAAATATTTTGACAAATGCCGTATGGTATTAAAAGCGCCTTTCAGATTGGTATCCAGCACTTTGTCGTAATCTTCCTCTCCCATGCGGAGAATCAAGTTATCCCTTGTAACTCCTGCATTATTCACCAAAATATCTACATGGGCGTATTTTTTTACAATTTCCTCCACCATATTACCACAGTCACCGAAGTTAGAAACATCACAGCCATATGCCTCTGCCTGACCTCCCAACGCTTCTATTTCCGCCACTGTCTCCAATGCCTTTTCCCTGGAGCCATTATAATTTACAATTACCATGGCCCCCTGACGGGCAAGCATACATGCAATGGCTCTGCCAATTCCACGCCCCGCACCGGTCACAAGCGCCACCTTTCCTGCAAGCTCTTTTTCCATTGTCCCCACTCTCCTCTTTCCATTCCATATCCGCCGACAGTTGTTGTCCGCTTTTCCAATTCCTTACCTGTGAGGGGTGATCACCGCTTTTGAACCAGGTCCATCCACCTTTAGACCGTATTTAAGTCGCATTTGAAGATTCACCCAGGAATGTTTCCATCTCTTTCACGGTTCCTATACTGACCACCTTTACTTCCCGATTCATCTTCTTTAGAAAACCTGCCAATGTTTTCCCTGGTCCGATTTCTATAAAGGTGGTAACACCGTCCGCCAGCATCCGTTCCATACTTTCACGCCATCTCACCGTACCGGATACCTGCCTGACCAAAAGCTCCTTCACAGAATCACATTCCGTCACATATGCTGCTTCCACATTGCAAATATAAGGGATTTGCGGCTTTTGCACACTGACGCTCTCCAACTCTCCGGCCAGCTTTTCCCCGGCGCCCGCAAGCAATGCGGAATGAAAAGGGCCGCTTACCTTCAGAGGAATACACCTCTTTGCCCCTGCCTCCTGAAGCTTTGCAGAAGCCGCCCGTACTGCAGTTTCCTCTCCGGTAATCACAATCTGGCCCGGACAATTATCATTTGCAATGGACACAATTCCCTGCGTTTGTTCGCAAATCTCTCCAATGGTATCCACATCCAGTCCCAACACAGCAGCCATCCCGCCGCCTACCGGATACGCCTCCTGCATATAGATCCCCCTGCAGCGAATGAGACGAAAAAGCGCTTCTAACTCCATTACCTTAGCGGCGGCTAGGGCGCCGTATTCCCCAAGACTTAATCCTGCCGCACAATCCGCTTTCACTCCCTTTTCTTCCAGCACCTTTAAAATGGCCACTTCCGTAGCAAGCATAGCAATCTGTGTATATTCCGTTATATCCAGTTTTTCATTTTCCGTAAAGCAAAGCTGGGCCACATCCAATCCTACGGCCTGCCCTGCCTGGACATAGACCTTTCTCGCCGTATCATATCCCTCATAAAAGTCTTTTCCCATACCGCAATACTGGGTGCCCTGCCCTGGAAAAATAAATGCCGTCTTTCCCATAGTTATCTCCCTTGTGCGCTCCATTTGAGGTGGTATAAATCCCCCTCTTTACGCATACCAACCAACATTCCCCATCTGAACTCCGTCAGGTCATTGCATCTTTGCAAAAAGTCCTTCACATTGGTCCACAATCTCTCGAATGATTTCCGCACATGTCTGTTCTTTGCCAATCATACCCGCAATCTGTCCTGCCATCAATGTACCGTTTACGGTATCTCCTTCCACCACGGCCTTTCTGAGCGCTCCCAGGGTAAGCTGTTCCAACGCTTCAAAGGAAGCCCCGCCCTTTTCCAGTTTCAGATACTCCCTTGTCATCTGGTTGCGAAGCTGGCGCACCGGATGTCCATGGCTCATACCCGTAACCTCAGAATCAATATCTTTGGCTGCAATAATTTTCTTCTTATAGTTCTCATGGACAATGGATTCTTTGGCAACCACAAAACGGGTTCCTATCTGCACTGCCTCCGCACCCAACATCCGCGCCGCTGCCAACCCTCTGCCATCGCCAATGCCCCCGGCGGCAATCACAGGAATTTTCACCCCGTCCACCACCTGAGGAACCAACGCCATCGTAGTCAACTGCCCGATATGTCCCCCGGATTCCATGCCTTCCGCCACCACGGCATCCGCGCCTGCGCGTTCCATCATTTTTGCCATGGCCACGCTTGCCACCACCGGAATCACCTTCACTCCGGCATCCTTCCACATTGCCATATATTTACCTGGATTTCCCGCCCCGGTGGTCACAACTTTTACACCTTCCTCCACCACCACGCGGGCTATGGCGTCGGCCTCAGGATTCATCAGCATAATATTGACCCCAAAAGGGTTCTCTGTATTTTCTTTCGTCTTTTTGATCTGTTCACGCACAAATTCTGCCGGCGCGCCGCCCGCTCCTATCAATCCCATTCCGCCGGCTTCGGATACGGCGGACGCTAGGTGGTATTCCGCCACCCAGGCCATTCCGCCCTGGATCACAGGATATGTGATTCCCAAAAGCTCCGTTATTCTTGTCTTCATTCTTCAATACCTTTATCTGCCAGATACTTCATTACATCTCCCACCGTCTCCAGCTTCTCCAAATCCTCCGAAGGGATTTCCGTACCAAATTCCTCTTCCAGAGCCATTACCAATTCAAACAAATCAAGGGAATCTGCATTCAAATCCTCTTTAAAACTGGTTTCTTCCGTAATCTCCACACCTTCTGCATTCAACTTCTCTTCAATTACTGCTCTCAACTTCTCTAACATTTCTTTTTCTCCTTTTTTCAATTTTTTTACTATTATCCCCGTTTTTACTTTTGTATCCGGAAATCTTCTTGTAGTTTTCCATACTACATCACTTAGTTTGAATTTCAATTTGTTTGACTATCAAACTATTTTGGATGATAACTCTTATCCATACAAATGTCAATAGGGATTTTACATCATTATTACCTTAACCCCAAAACATCACTTGTATTTTTTCCAGTTTCTAGTATAATTGACATAGAATAAATAGATTATCTTACAATTCTGCCTTTTGCTTCTGAAAAAATAAAATTGTCATAATATTTAACGGCATTATTCTTATCATTTGTCTGTGTCTTAGACGCAGCACAGCAAAAGCATAAAAAGCTGAAGTCCCCGCAAACGGGAACTTTAAACAGTCCAGCTAAAAAATGGCAATCCATTTATTAAAAATGTTAAGCTGGACAGGTGAGGTTGTAAAGGCGCACGAGAGCAAATTTCATGAGGTTACTTACGAATGAATGAAATTTGTCTCTCCTGTATGTGCACCGAAAGAACCTCACCCTTTAGTGCCGTCGCGCAGCGACTTAATGAAGGCTCGTAGGCGCATGAGAGTAGATTTCATGAATGTTCTTTTTCATGAAATCTACCTCTCCTGACCTTTGCGCCGAGAGACCTTCATTCTTTAGTGCC
>JAAWCE010000013.1 GCA_022793065.1 Lachnospiraceae bacterium | reverse complement strand
TACATAGAAGGCTGGTATAACCGTAAGCGGATACATAGCTCTATTGGTTATTTGACACCACAGCAAAAGGAGGATGAGGAACTAAAAAAAGAAGCATAATCTTTCGACTTTTTTTGTCCAAAGTATTGACATAGGTCCAATTCCAATTTCATAGACAGCCACGCCTCCTGAAATATCTTCTGAAAAACCTTTTTATCCTCATCCAAGTTGTAGCTTTCATCTTTATTAAAAATATCAACGAATAGACCCGGATAAACCACTCCCTGCAGCACATCCGTAAATGAACGGTACTCCGCCGGATTCCCTGTCAGGATAACAACATCATCCATAGTGCTTATCAGTGTATTAGCCGCTTCACGTTTTAGGGCAAAGGTTTTTCCCATTCCTCCCGCCCCTGCTATCAAAGCGGATACATAGTTATTTCTGTCTAGGAAAATGAGATTGTCATTGATTGCATTGAGCCCATAAAATGTACGCACCCGCTCAAAGACTCTTTGTATCTGCAATGGCTGAAATGCGGTGGACTGCTCAACCGTATATACACGCTTTGCGTTCACCAACATGTTATTTAAGGGAAGCATAGACTCAAAAGCCTTATCCTGCTGTAAATCCATACAGCGAATCTGGCAAAGATACTTTGCGGCTGACAGCTTCAGCAGCTTAGTATCACGCTCAAGGTCTTCCCTCTGTTCCGCATACAAGGCAATCAACACTGTTATCTGCATAACCGGCTCCTGCCTAGCCCGCGCATGCAAAAATATACCCATAGCAGCCTTATAAAAATATTCATCCTCCGTATCCCGTTTTGTTTCCTCCTGTCTCTGTATACGGTGACTTTTTCGGTCTGCCACAGTATCCCGAATCGGAATCTCCCTTGTGGAAGTATTTGCCCTTACCCTTGCTGCAGCAGTTTCCAGGCCCAGAAGCGCATCCAGGGGCTCATAGCTGACCGACACCAGGGCATGGGAAGACACATTTGCCAGGTCATTTAATATGCTGTCCGGGACCGATGCCGGAATACTGCTCAAAAAAAAGAGCCTTGCATAGCTTCCGCCGATTTTCACATAGTCCCTGCTGCATTCGTACCTCTCAGGCGCAATAACCTCTTTTGTAGTCATTTTCATGCGCAACATTGACGCAATAGAGAACCCCTTGCCATCATAATCCACCTTTTTACCAAACTCCGGCGCATCCCTCTCCGAATGGAAAAGACGGTGCAGTAGCCTCAACCTGTCTGCCAGACTCATAGGCTGTGCCACATACCCATATAGTGACGCAAACAATTCCTTTATCCATGTGTCCGAAGACTCAAATACCGCATGCGCATCCTCCGGCGTGTCCGCTATGGTAGAAATAATGAGGTACACACCTCTGGAAAAATTGTTATGCCCAATTTCACAGTTATCCCGAATCACCGCATTGTAACTCTCCCTTACCTTTTCATAGGAATCGCCCTGCGGAAACCTGTTTATCTCCACGCTCCTTAAAAATTCCTCCTGCTCCATATGGGTACTACATAGAAAAAACTGAAACGTGAATCTCTCTGACAACTTCCGTATAATGTTTTCCATGGTTGCCCTCACCTGTTTCGCCGTAATACTGTGCCTGGCTGCCTTTTCCGGCTGTACAATCTGATACCCCCTTGAATACACCCCCTGCTCTGTCTCAATCATTCCCGCTTCTTCATAACAGCACAAATATGGGATGCTTTTGTATATTGCCGGATAACCCATTGTTTTACCCATGTGATGAACCTCCTTTTCAATTTGTTCAATGGGTAAATTGCACTTCTTACACTATCCAGGCAAAGAAAAAGCCCCGGTAATCTCGTTTTCACAAGAAAACCGGGGCTTTAATGCTTTCTATTGCCCTTGCCTATGCTGGCTGCAAATTCGCCAATTCTTCCACAACCTCCAGAGGTAATTCTGTATCTTCCGCTATTTCCGCTAATGTAAGCTTTCCTCTGGCAATCATCTTCTGTGCCAATTTTTTCCTATCTTCAAATACTTTTCCCATCGCCCAATCTTCAACATTCTTACTCATGATTTCTCTGCCTCCTTCCGTCTCCTTAAAGTGCTTCACCTGTTCTGCCAATAAGGGATAAAACATATCTACTGAACTGACACACCGAAAATCGTGCATCAATCTCCCTACAGGGTCCTTATCATCCTTATAGCTGCCATTCACATACAAAATGTGGGAACCATCCCCGAATACCTCTCCCGTCTCTCGGATCGTCCTCTCAATGTGATACAGGGGAAGTCCTGCGCCCATCACATCATTCTCCGAAATGAAAATCACATAGGAGTCCTTTATCTCTTTAAATTCCTGTCTGGCTTTCAGCATCTTGGAATCAAGCATACTGCTGTGAAATCTTGCGCGGTGTACATCCGCCCCCGCATCGGCCCTCTGTACTTCAATGTCGTATTCCCGCTTTTTTGCGTCCACCGCATGAATATCCAGCGTAATACTCCTACCTTTGGGAACAGGGCTTTTATACTCCCTCTGGGCCGTAACCTCCAAAACCTGTAAGTCCTCCCTTTTCAGCAATATGCGCAAAAGTAATTCTGTTGCCGGAATATTCCTGTCAAACACAAGTGTCATTAAGCTATCATCAAACAGGCGCATTTCCGAAATCAATTTTAATACTTCCTGTTTCTGCCCTTGCTCTGCCTCTCCTATCACTTCATCACCCACCTTTATATAAATATGTGTTCAAATACATTATAACCACTTTTTTGTATATGTGCAATATTCACCGACATAAAAAGCCACGGTGAGGCTCGTGCCCAAAACTCATTTAATGGCAAATTGCACTAACAACATTTCTCAAATAACTAGAAATCATTTTCCTCTGTAAGCGCTTTCCCAAGTATGAATTTATGTGCATTTTGATTATTGAGTGATATATATATTTATATATTAAATCTCTTAATTTATTTTTTAAATATATTGATTTCACTTACAAAATATGATACAATATCTCAAGAAACATACGTTCTACCTATAGGAAAGGAGGTGTTAATCTATGGACTTGAATACAAGAGAAATATCCACAAGTGATCTGATTAGGGTTATCATGCAAATCGAACATACCAATGCAGTCCAGTTATCTAAAAAACTTGACAGTACTCCACAAAATGTCAGCCAACGCTTAAAGCATGGTAATTTCAGAGAAAATGATTTAACCAAAATAGCTAACGCACTTGGATATGATATGTTTATAGAATTTGTGAAAAGGGAGGATTAATCTATGGCAGAAGTACATATCAGAAAACGAACCTATAGAAACGGAAAGGTATCATTTGAGTACTACTTTGAAGCTGCATCCGTAAACGGAGAAAGAAAAAGAATCTCTCAATCCGGCTTTGCGACAAAGACAGAGGCCCGGACAGCCGGTCAAAAAGCATTAAATGATTATGAACATACCGGGATGACAATTACAAAAGTGAGTGACATAAGCTATGCGGATTTCCTTTCACAATGGCTTGAAGAAGATGTGTCCCATACATGCAAGGAAATAACAGTAGAAAACTACAAAAAGAAAATCAGATTATATATCAATCCCAATCTGGGCGATAAACGGCTTAAAAATATAAACAAACTTGATATTCGTGATTTTTTGGAACATATGTATGATGAGGGCTTTAGTCAAAACACAATTTCGGTATGCAAGGGAATAATCACAAAAAGTTTTGACTATGCGGTGGATATGCAGTTTCTTCCATTCTCTCCGGCTGTCCGAATAAAATCATTAAAAAAAGGCGGCCGTCCACCCAAGAAACCAACCCGTACCGAACCTCATGTATATATCACACAAGATAGATTTAGCGAAATATTTAAAAGATTTCCAGAGGGAACTCCGAACCATGTTGCGCTTATGCTTGGATACCACTGCGGACTACGGCTAGGAGAAACATTCGGTTTGGTTTGGGAAGACGTAGACTTTGAAAATAAGCTGCTGAAAATAAATCGCCAAGTGCAATGGAAAAGTGACAACAGCCGTACCAAAAATGACAAACTTGAGAATAATGACAGCAATGCAGCTGGGAATGGCTTCTGGTATTTTTCAGAGCCAAAATATCAATCCTATCGGATTATAAATTTAGATGATGAAATATTGGCCCTTTTGCAAAGAGAAAAAGCCAAACGTGAAAAGGCGGAACCATACTATGATGAACACTTTGTACGCTACTATGTTGAACACCCTTTACAGTTTTCAGGAAAAGAGCCAAAAACGCAGCCGCCACAGAATAAAATCAGCAGTACAGGTCCTATTGAGATTCACCTGATAAATTCCAGGGAAGACGGCTCCTATATCACTGCCCGGACAATGCAGCATACATCATCAATAATACACCATAATTTAACTTTTTCTGAATTTGATTATCACAGCCTCCGCCACACACATGCTACTATGTTAAGCGAACAAGGCGCACCCTTACAATATATACAAAAGAGACTGGGTCATAAAAAAGAAAAGGTCACTACTGAAGTATATACCAATCACTTAACAGATGCCATAAAACAGCAAGGAAACAATATTCTCAATGCAATGTTTTGACATGGTCCCTCAACTTTCTGCGAAGTTGAGGGACTTTTATAGATGATACTGCGCCACCAATTTTCCGTCTCCATCCTCTAGTTTTTATTGCGGCGCAATGGCGGCGCAAAATTATATTCAACCCACTTTTTCAATTTTACGTTCAAAAAAATACATAGAAAAGCCTCCCTTGAATTTCCCCAAAGGAGGCTTAAAATTATTGATTTTACTGTATTTATTCCTTAGAACTTCCCTTCCTTCGCCGCTTCCTCAATCAAAACAGCCACAGCCACGGTAGCGCCAACCATGGGGTTATTGCCCATGCCGATCAATCCCATCATCTCCACATGGGCCGGCACAGATGAAGAACCTGCAAACTGTGCATCAGAATGCATACGGCCCAAAGTATCCGTAAACCCATAAGATGCCGGACCCGCTGCCATATTATCGGGATGCAGTGTACGTCCTGTACCGCCGCCTGAAGCAACAGAGAAATACTTCTTTCCAGCCTCGGTTCTCTCTTTCTTATATGTACCTGCCACAGGATGCTGGAATCTGGTAGGATTTGTGGAATTACCGGTAATGGACACATCCACATTCTCCTTCCACATAATTGCCACACCTTCGGGCACACTGTTGGAGCCATAACAATTTACCTTAGAACGAAGTCCCTCAGAATAAGCAATTCTCTCAATTTCCTTTACTTCATTCGTATAAGGATCATACTCCGTCTCTACAAAGGTAAAACCATTGATACGAGAAATAATCTTTGCCGCATCTTTGCCGAGACCATTTAAAATAACACGCAAAGGTTTCTGACGAACTTTGTTAGCCTTCTCTGCGATGCCAATAGCCCCCTCTGCCGCTGCAAAGGATTCATGTCCTGCCAGGAAACAGAAACAATCCGTCTCTTCTTCCAAAAGCATTTTTCCTAAATTACCATGTCCCAGTCCCACTTTACGGGTATCTGCAACAGAACCGGGAATACAAAATGCCTGCAGCCCCTCGCCGATTGCTGCTGCCGCCTCGGAAGCCTTACGGCAGTTCTTCTTAATCGCAATGGCAGCACCTACTGTATACGCCCAACAAGCATTTTCAAAGCAAATAGGCTGTATCTTCTTAACCTGATCATATACATCAAGGCCTGCATCCTTGGTAATCTTCTCTGCTTCTTTGATAGAGGAGATACCATAGCTGTTCAGTACAGCCGTAATTTTATCAATACGTCTTTCATATGATTCAAATAAAGCCATTTCCTTCATCCTCCTTATTTTCTGGAAACTTCTCAATTCCCTTTGTTCCTTGAGAAGCGGATTTATTCTTTTCTGGGATCAATGATTTTCACAGCATCATCCACACGGCCATACTGTCCCTTTGACTTCTCATATGCCGTTGTAGGGTCATCACCCTTCTTGATAAAGTCAGTCATCTTGCCAAGATTTACAAACTGATAACCGATAATCTGGTCGTCTTTATCCAGTGCGATACCGGTTACATATCCCTCTGCCATTTCCAGATAACGGGGACCTTTTTTCAAAGTACCATACATAGTACCAACCTGGCTTCTCAATCCCTTGCCCAAATCTTCAAGTCCGGCACCAATAGGAAGACCATCTTCCGAAAATGCGCTTTGAGAACGTCCGTACACAATCTGTAAAAACAACTCTCTCATAGCGGTATTAATGGCGTCGCATACAAGGTCTGTATTCAATGCCTCCATCACCGTCAAACCAGGAAGAATCTCTGATGCCATAGCTGCGGAATGTGTCATGCCGGAACAGCCAATGGTTTCTACCAAAGCTTCCTGTATAATTCCTTCTTTCACGTTCAAGGTCAGCTTACATGCGCCCTGCTGGGGAGCACACCAGCCAACACCATGTGTTAAACCGGAAATATCTTCTACCTTTTTTGCCTGCACCCACTTCGCTTCTTCCGGGATGGGCGCACAACCATGATGCACACCCTGAGCGACTGTACACATTTCTTCAACGTCCTTTGAATAAATCATGTGAAATCTCCTTTCGATTCTATAAGTTATTATTTATCAATTTGACACAAATTGACAAAATAATATCATTCATTCTATTCTCTCATATTTATGTAAAAAAATCCAGTGTTTTATGAAAAATTAGGGTCAGCTTTTATTCGGAAGTATCCACAATTACAATACTGGAATCTCCCTTTCGAGCCTGACTCAGTACCGCGGAAGCTAACTTTTGAAACGAGCCATAAGAAGAAGTTGCTCCTGTCTTAGCATCAATGCCTTCTTCCTGTTGTTGCTCCAAAAGCTGACCGGCATAATACCTGGTGTATTCATTTGGGTATGTTCCCTGGGCCTGGAGCATATTCTGCATATAAGCATTATCCCAACTCTTAATAAATCCACTGGCATTTTCAGCGTTGTACTCTACGGACACAATACTGCCGCCCTTTACCATAATTGTAACATATTCCTTCCAACCATGACTGAACTGAGCAGCCTGCGCCGTATAATAGCCGTCCTGAAGTCCTGTAATGTCACCGCAAGCTGTCAAAGACAATAACAACAGTAATAGCAAACTCCATATCCGTTTCATCGGTCCCGCCCCCCTTTCAAAATAAATCTCCTGACCTTTGCCTGAAGAACTTCCGCCTCTTCTGCCAATGATCCGCTGGCCTGCTCCATGCCGCCGGCATTTTGCAGATTTCGGTCTGCAATTGCTAAGATGTTGGCAATTCTATCATCCATAATGGTCAATGCACTTTCCTGACTCTGCACCGCCTCTACCAACTGGTCGGAAATGGTACTGATCTGGTCGGAAACAGCCGAAATGGCGTAAAGGGAATCCGCCGTAACTGCAGTCAAATCCACACCTGTCTGAATGATTCCTCTGGTACTGCTGACAATTTCAGTAGCGCTTTGTGCTGCTTCCGCACTCTTTGAAGCCAACTGTTTCACTTCGTCTGCCACCACCGCAAATCCTTTCCCGGCAGTCCCCGCTCTAGCCGCCTCTATGGAAGCATTTAATGCTAAAATACTGGTCTGAAAAGCAATATCTTCAATGGCTTTTGCTATCTTGGTAATTTCCTGCGCGTTGACACTAATATCTCCCATAGCATTCGACAAACTTGCCATCTGTACATTGGCTTCACGAACACGCCAGGCAATTTCTTCCGCTTTTGTACGGGTCTGTCCGCTGCTCTCCGTCACTCCGCACAATCGTTCTTTCACATGGGATACCTCCTGCACCAACGCTTCAGCGGACTGATTCTGTTCCACTGAAGCCTGGTGCAATTGTCCCGACTGTCCGCTCAACTCTTCGGACATATGTACAAGCCTGATGGCAGCGCCACGAAAACCTCCAATGGTCTCATTCATGGATTGAAGAATTGTATGAAGACTTTCTTGGATCAGTACAAAATCCCCCTTATAATCTACACAGGATTCAACACCCAGATTCCCTTCCGCAACCTGTGTCAAAACTTGCTGAATGTCCGATATATACCGATTGACGCTTTTAACGGTATCATCCAGCGTCTGCGTCAATACCTCCAATTCGTCTCTTGAATGTACAAGCGCCACTTCTGTGTGCAAATCTCCCTCCGAAAGCATTACCATTCGACTTGTAACACTTTTCACAGGTCGGGAAATAGACTGCGCAAGACGCAAAACCAACAAAATTGAGAGTATCAGTACCGCCAGGGTAAAACACACTGCTACCCACAATGCAGCGCTTATCAAAGGATAATAGTCTGCCTTTGGAACCTGCAGCACCAGAGACCATTGGGTTCCTCTGATAGGTGAAAAAGCCACCAACATTTTCTCCCCGTCAATGGGAAACTCCGTTGCGCCGGTTTCGCCGGTGGTTACACGGCTGAGCGCCTCATTGTTTCCACTGTTAAGCTGCACCAGCGTCTTTCCTTCCAAAGCCAGCCCTTGGTCCGGATGTCCTGTCACAACTCCCTCACGATTAACCATATATGCCATCCCATGTTTACCCAAATTTATACTGCTGATTACATCATTGAGTATATCATATTTGTAAACGCCTACCACATACAGAATTGTGTTTCCGTTTTCTTTCACAGGCATCCCCATGGTTATTCCTAATTTATTTTGAAAAATTGTAGAAGCATTTATGGTCAAATTATCCGTCTCCTGAAGAAGCTGAAGAAAATTACTTTCCACTCGCTCCGGTGCGCCATCAATCCCCTGCATCAATTGACCATCCAATCCATACAAGGCAATCGTATACAGTTCATAAACTCTGGCAGCTTCTTCCAGAAGCTCATTGCGGCTCTCCCTGATTTCCATATTATCTGACAACTCTTCCGTTCCACTGTCAGATGATATCATACGCGGGTCCCCTGCAATTGTCATCATCCGGTCTGCCAACATATGAATATTGGCTTCCACTGTTTTTGCCGACTGTCTGACCATTGGCTGCATACTGTCTAAAAGAATATTAATTGCCAATGATTGCATGGAAAACGTCATAACTGTGCAGCATATTATAACTAAGATCAGAATATTAAACGTAGTACTTCTCAATATCCTTCTATTGACACTTCTTCTTATTTTCCTTTTTTGGATATTTGCATTATTTCCCGTCACGTTCCTGTCTCTCCCTTAAAAATTCTTCTGAAACAATGTAATTCGTCAACATTATTTTAGTATAATTTAATCAATCGGAAAAGAAGTTTTATCTTCATACCCAATACTAACCCAAACGCTCAATGCCATTTTTCTGAAATTTCCGTATTTTTTTTATAAATGCTGTTCGCCGGCACCACTCCTCTGACCATGGAAGTTGGATAGACATTAGAATTTCTTCCTATCACTGTTCCGGGATTCAACACACTATTACATCCCACCTCCACATTATCCCCCAACATAGCGCCCATTTTTTTCAACCCAGTCTCAATGGCAAATCCTTCTCCCTTTACAACAACAAGCGTTTTATCACTTTTTACATTAGAAGTAATGGAACCTGCTCCCATGTGGGCCTTAAATCCCAAAATGCTGTCTCCCACATAGTTATAATGCGGAACCTGTACCTTATTAAATAACACCACATTCTTCAACTCGGTGGAATTTCCCACCACTGCCCCTTTTCCCACAATGGCGCTTCCTCTTACAAAAGCACAATGTCGAATTTCTGCACTTTCATCTATGATCAACGGTCCGTTCAGGCACGCCGAGGGCGCAACTTTTGCACTTTTTGCCACCCATATATTCTCCCCCTTTTCCTCGTACAGATCTGTTGGCAGACTGCTTCCCAGCTTTATGATAAAATCCTTAATTTCTGAAAGCACTTCCCAGGGAAATACCACATCTTTGAACAATTCTGCCGCTATTGTTTCATTTAAGTCGAACAACTCCGATACCGTTATGGCTTTATTATACTCTTCCATCTCTTCCTCAGCCTCCTTTTTATCCCGTCACAGACAATCTATCATTCTGCCACAGTCGATGTACAAATACCAAAATTATACTTCCCCTCCACCCCAATTTCACTGTCAGTTTCTTCAAGTCTTATAATTCACCGCCGCTTCCTGAAACTGGGTGTAGAGTACCTTTTGGTTATTGAGCCGTTTCACATATTCTGTCCTGCGTCCCACAAACCCTGTCAGCTTGTCCATATACTCCCCAGAAGTAATATCCCCTTCCGCCACCATGGTAAGCCCTTTTTCCCAACTGGCAGTCAATGCAGGGTCCAAAAGCGCTTTAATCGAACTTCCCACTACATCGTAAACCATCTCACCCATCAGGGTCGGAGTCAAAGTCTGGGTCTTTTTGTTCAGCGCCAAATATTCGATATTTACCAGTTTTTTAAGAATTTCTGCCCTTGTGGCACTGGTACCGATACCGCTGCCCTTAATCTGTGCCCGCAATTCTTCATCTTCAATAAACTGTCCTGCATTCTCCATGGTAAGGATAATACTGCCGGAATTATAACGTTTGGGCGGTGAAGTTTCACCCTCTTTTACCGTATAAGAATCTATGGCAAGCTTATCTCCTTTTTTCAATGCCTTTAAAAGCTCCATAAATTCCTTATCACACTTTATTTCCCCATCGCTTTCATCCGCCCCCGGATTTTGATTTCCCTCTTCTTTTTTATCATCGCTTCCTTCTTTTTTGCTTTCCCCTTGATTCGTACTTCCATCGCTCTTTGCCTTCTGCACAACCGCCACTTTCAGATATCCCTCGTCCACAAGTACCTTAAAGCTGACAAAAAACCTCTCTGCTTTCACACGAATACACAGCGCAATCTTTTGATACACTGCCGGCGGGAAAAATATGCTCAAAAATCTGCGCACAATCAATTCATATACTTTTGCGGAAAGTGCAGGCAGTCCTGCCAGATTATTCACCCCTTGTCCCGTAGGTATAATTGCATAATGGTCTGTAATCTGCTTATCATTCACATACCTGGTCTTAGCAATCCCTTTATGACTGCCTTTTTTTAAAATCTCCGCAGCAAACACACCGGCAGGCCCATAGCCTTGCAGCCCGCCGATGTTCTTATGTATTTCTTTGGCCACAGCCGTTGACAGTACCCTGGCATCCGTTCTGGGATAAGTCACCATTTTCTTTTCGTATAATTCCTGTACAATGCGCAATGTCTCATCAGGGCTGATTTTAAAAAGTTTGGAGCAGTCATTCTGAAGTTCCGCCAGGTTATAAAGCAACGGCGGATTCTTATTCTCTTTCTTTCGTGTAATGTCTTCTATCGTTGGCTCGCCCGCCGGCTCCTGTTCCAAATGTACAATCAGTCCTTTTGCATCCGCTTCTTCCTTAAAACCATTTTCCTTATAAAGCTTTGGGGAAGCAAACCAAACGGAGCCTTCCACCGCACGCCATTCACCGGAAAATTTCTTATTTTGTAGTTTGAAATTACCCAATACCCTGTAAAAGGGCGTCTTCACAAAAGAACGAATCTCCCTCTCTCTGTTTACAACAATCCCCAGTACACAGGTCATTACCCTTCCCACAGAAATCACAGCCCTGTCACGCTTCAGGTAGTCCTTTACCGCCCATCCATATTTCAATGTAAGAACACGTGAAAAATTAATTCCCATGAGATAATCTTCTTTTGCCCGTAAATAAGCAGCGTCGCTTAAACTGTCGTATTCCTTCAGATCTTTCGCCTCACGGATGCCTCTTAAAATTTCTTCTTCGGTCTGGGAATCAATCCAGACGCGCAGACGTGTTTTCCCCTGTATGCCTGACATTTGTTCCACCAGCCTGTATATGTACTCCCCTTCCCGCCCGGAGTCCGTGCACACATATATTGTTGTCACATCGGGACGTTTCATCAGGGAGCTTACAACATTATATTGCTTCTTTGCGCTTTCAATAACCTCATATTTAAAATTTTCCGGTAAAAATGGTATCGTCTCAAAGCTCCAGCGCTTGTACCTTTCATCATATACCTCCGGATAGCTCATGGTCACCAGATGTCCTACACACCAGGTAATCACAGTATCCCCTGATTCCAGATATCCGTCTCTGGATGTCATATTTTTTTTCAAAGCATTGGCAAATTCCCTTGCAACGCTTGGCTTCTCAGCAATAAATAAATTTTTGCCCACAATGAATCTCACTCCAAAATTGATATAAATTCTTTACGCTATCCACAGCTTGATTCCGTACTTTCTAGCTGACTTTCTCTTCTCTCAGCACATCCTCCATCTGCACAGGGGATAGAGGTCTGCTGAACAAATATCCTTGTATCACATCGCAGCCTATGGTTTCAAGATAATGATATTGTGCTTCGTCTTCCACACCCTCGGCAATAGATTCAAATTTTAACGCCTTCACCATACTGACAATGGATTCTGTAATCACTCTGGTAGCAGAATCCGTCAACACTGTATCAATAAAAGTCTTATCTATTTTCAGCGTGTCTATGGGAAGTCGGGTTAAATAAGCAAGAGAAGAAAACCCTGTGCCAAAATCATCCAGAGAAATTCTGATACCATACTCTTTTAAGATTTTAATCTTCTCATACACCGCATTAAAGTCTTCAATCAATACACTTTCCGTAATCTCCAACTCTATTTCATTGGGTGACACATCATATTTGTGCAAATTATTTACAACGGAATCTACAAAATCATCTTTCTTATATTGGAGCGCCGAAATATTTATGGACATAATAAAGGGAAATCCAAACTGCCGTCTCCAAATGGCATATTGCTTTATGCTCTGTTCCACCACCCACCTGCCGATGGGAATAATAGAACCATTCTTTTCCGCCGCCGGGATAAAAACAGAGGGCTGAATAAAATGAGAATCCTCATCCTGCCACCTAATCAATGCTTCCACACCCCGAAGCTTTTTCGTTCCCGAAAAATATTGGGGTTGATAATACAAGATAAAATTCTCGTTTGCAATCGCCTTTTTCAGCTTATCTTCCAGCTCAATTGCTCCCATAAAATCTTCCATAATGGAGGCGTCAAAATAATGGATAATGTCTTTGCCCAGAGCTTTTCCCTTAAACACTGCTATCTCGGCACAATTTATCAATTCCAGCGCGGATGTGGCGGCATCCGGATATTCCGCCACGCCTATGCTGACTGTAATGGTAAACTCTTTTCCGCTGCTGAGTTTAAATGGTTCTCTCAACCTTTTTTGAATCGCATCATGCAATACTCCAACACATGCTCTTTTATTGGGATTATGAATCGCGATACAATACACATCACTATGCAGATGACAAGCTATCACGTTTTCCTTACATAATTCTTTTATAAAACAACCAAACTGCTGTACCAGTTCATCACCGATCATAATGCCCTGACCATCGTTTATATTTTTAAAGTCATCTATATCAATGATCATGACACTGATTATGTGGTTATATTCCGAAGCTTCCCTGACAAATTCGCTGAGCAGACGCACAAAATAATTGCGGTTATACAACCCAGTCATACTGTCATAATAAGCCATATAGGTAAGTTCTTCATTCTGAGAACGATATTTCGTAATATTACTGATATATATTACCTTATCCGTGGGCTGACCGCCTTCATCATAATATACCCGCACACAGAAACTTACCCATACACGCTTGTTTTTCAAAAGACATTCTACAGTGGCGGTATCCTTCCCCTGAGATTCCAGAAAAAGAATGTTCCTGAGACCTGATACATATGATTCATCCACAGCTTCCAAAAACTTGAAAATATCATTCATTTCTTGTACTTCAAAATCAAAAAATTCTTCCCACTGCCCCAATGAACAAATTCTTCTGGTTTCAAAGGAACAATATAGAAATGCACCCACAGCCGACTTACTGACCAACTGGTACATCCTTTCCTTTTCCCTCAGCTCCTGATTGACAGCTCTCAAATGATCCAACTGATAGTCTAACTCATTCATATATCCCCACACGCCTCCGCCGCTTCGCCCGGCGCCCTGCTTTCACTGCACCGGAAAGCTTTCCGAATCCGATATCTGCAATTATGTCAATACGTTATGCCCCTGTTCGATACCGATACAACAGTTTTGCTGATATTTAATTTTTACTTATAATATACCCTTGTGCCTTTAATAGTTCCGCACAAAGAATTGCGCCCCCCGCCGCGCCTCTGACAGTATTATGAGAAAGCCCCACAAATTTATAGTCATATACCGTATCCTCTCTGAGACGGCCCACGCTGATCCCCATTCCTCTCTCATAATCTACATCCAAAGAAACCTGAGGTCTGTTGTCTTCTTCCAAATATTGAATAAACTGCTTGGGCGCACTTGGAAGCTGCAGTCTCTGCGGCTCTCCGCTGAACTCTTTCAGCTTTTGAATCAACTGTTCCTTTGTAGGTTTATGATGAAATTTTACAAATACCGCCGCCGTATGCCCGTTCAGCACAGGTACCCGGATACACTGACAGGTAATCACTGGACTCTTGGCCGGTACAATTACGCCATCCTGAATTTTACCCCAAATACGCAAAGGTTCTTTCTCACTCTTTTCTTCCTCTCCGCCTATATAAGGAATAATATTCCCCACCATTTCCGGCCAATCCTTAAAAGTCTTACCGGCGCCGGAAATTGCCTGATACGTGGTTGCAACCACCTCCACCGGTTCAAACTCCTTCCATGCGGTAAGTACCGGCGCATAACTTTGAATAGAACAATTTGGCTTTACTGCCACAAAACCTCTTGTGGTTCCCAGACGCTTTCTCTGAAATTGAATCACATCCATATGCTCCGGATTAATCTCCGGCACCACCATGGGAACATCCGGAGTCCAACGATGTGCGCTGTTATTGGAGACAACGGGCGTTTCCGTCTTTGCATACTCTTCTTCAATCTTCTTGATTTCTTCTTTGGTCATATCCACGGCGCTGAACACAAAATCAACCTGTGAGGCAACCTTTTCCACCTCGTTTACATTCATGACTTCCAGTTTTTTCACCGCTTCCGGCATGGGAGTATCCATCTTCCATCTGTCGCCCACCGCCTCTTCATAAGTTTTACCCGCGGATCGAGGACTTGCCGCGATGGTAGTTACCTCAAACCAGGGATGATTATCCAACAGAGAAATAAACCTCTGTCCTACCATACCTGTACCGCCTAAAATACCAACTTTTAATTTCTCACTCATCTTTTTTCCTCCTAATTCAAGTACCATTTCTGCACTACAGCGCCCCTTTAGGGGAAGAAAATTTTCTCTTGACATTTCTTAGCCAGACTAATTCCAGTACCGTCTCTATACTACAGCGCCCCTTTAGGGGAAGAATATTTTATCTGCAAAGCACGCAGCTAAAATTTCCTTCCGGGCGCTTTCATTCCAAGACTGTTCTATCTTCTTTACTGATAGAACTGTTATTCTTTGATACTATGTAATTTTGTTTATATTTCTAGTTATCCATATATTCTCTATACTTTTTTAGCGTTTCCTTCATTGCTTTCGGTCCGGGAGCTCCTATGGTAAGCCTTTTTGCCACACAGGTTTTTAGAGAAACCGCCTCATATATATCTGCCTCAAACTTGTCACTGATTTCCTGTAATTCCTGTAAAGAAAGCCTGTCTATAGAAGTATTTTTCTCAATACAATACAGCACCAATCTGCCAACGATACCATGTGCATCCCGGAAAGGCACACCTTTCCCCACCAAATAATCTGCTGCATCGGTGGCATTGGTAAACCCATTCATGGCACTCTCAGCCATACGTTCCTTCCTGAACTTCAAAGTACGCAGCATGCCCGTAAACAATATCAGGCAATTCTTCACCGTATCCATAGCGTCAAAAGCGACTTCCTTATCCTCCTGCATATCCTTATTATATGCAAGTGGAATTCCCTTCATAGTGGTGAGCAAAGACATCAGCGCACCATAGACCCGCCCTGTTTTTCCGCGCACCAGCTCCGCAATATCCGGGTTCTTCTTCTGAGGCATGATACTGCTTCCAGTAGAATAGGCATCATCAATCTCCACAAATTGATACTCATTGGAATTCCAGATAATGATTTCCTCACAAAACCGGCTCATATGCATCATAACCGTACACAAGGCCGCCAGAAATTCAATCAGATAATCCCTGTCCGACACCGAATCCATACTGTTTTGTGTCACTCCTGCAAATCCCATCAGAGAAGCGGTATACTCCCTGTCCAATGGGTAGGTGGTACCTGCCAACGCGCCCGCACCCAAAGGACAGTAATTCATCCTCCTATAAATATCCTCCATCCGCTGCCTGTCTCGCCGAAACATTTCAAAATATGCGCCGTAATGATGGGCCAGCGTAATAGGCTGCGCTTTTTGAAGGTGGGTAAATCCAGGCATATAAGTCTCCACATTCTCCTCCATCACATTCAGGATTACTTCCAATAACTCCTTCAGCAATGCGTCCGTCTCCTGCACCTGTTTCCTAGTGTAAAGCCGCATATCCAAAGCCACCTGATCATTACGGCTTCTTCCCGTATGCAGTTTCTTTCCCCCATCGCCAATGCGGGATATTAACTGGGCTTCCACAAAACTATGTATATCCTCGTAAGTATCGTCGATTTCCAGCCTGCCTTCTTCCACATCTTTGCGAATCCCCAAAAGCCCCTGCAAAATACTTTCTTTATCGTCTTCTTCAAGTATCCCCTGCTTTGCAAGCATGGTCACATGAGCGATACTTCCCTCAATATCCTGCTGAAAAAGACGCCTGTCAAAATGAATAGACGCATTGAACGCAAACGCCAGCCCGTCCGTTTCTCCGGTAAAGCGCCCTCCCCACAACTGTGCCATTATTACCTCCCTGTCTGTTTCTCTCAGACAAATATAATGATTCAGATCACATTTTCTTCTGTCAAGCTATCTTACCATAAATACACTGTTAATGCAAGAAAAGTCTAACGAAAAAGGTAAGCCTCCGGTCCTTTGGATGACATTTGCTCTGTGATTGATCGGAACTTCTTCTTATCCCATTTCATACATTATTATAAAAAAGAATAGGATAGAATGGCATATATGCATCGAAATATCTTGGAATTAAAAAATATCGGCTATTCCTATCACAGTCTGCATGGTGAGACAAAAGCGTTGGAAGATATCTCCTTCGGAGTCAGAGAGGGAGAATTCATCGCCATCGTAGGCCCCAGCGGCTGCGGAAAATCCACCCTGCTTTCTATTATCGCCGGCCTTCTGACGCCGGAAGAAGGTACTATCGTTGTGAACAATCCCGATGGTTCCCTGCATTACCCGAAAATAGGCTATATGCTTCAAAGAGACCATCTTTTCGAGTGGCGCAGCGTCTATCGCAATGTTACACTTGGCCTGGAATTAAATCATAAAATGACAAAGGAACGCCTGGAAGCCGTAGAACGCCTTCTGGAAGACTATGGACTTGACAAATTCCGAGATAAACGTCCCAGTGAACTGTCCGGCGGAATGAAACAGCGTGCGGCTTTGATACGCACCCTTGCCTTAGAGCCCCAATTACTCTTATTGGATGAGCCTTTCAGCGCCCTGGATTACCAGACAAGATTATTCGTATCTGCGGACATATGCCGCCTGATACGCGCCGCCGGAAAAACTATGGTCATTATAACCCACGACCTGTCGGAAGCAATCAGCCTTGCCGACAGAATTATTGTCCTGTCCGGACGCCCTGCGGTGGTTAAAAATATAGTATCCGTCAATCTGACGCTTGCAGATGATTCACCCTTAGCCGCCAGGAACGCTCCCGAATTTCAACAGTATTTTAATACGCTATGGGAGGATTTGACACATGAAGACTAATACGAAAAAAGAATTGACCAAACAAGAGGAATTTGTAAAAATGCACCGAAGACACCACCACGAAATTGCATCCTGGCGTACCATTCTTTTCATCCTGTTCTTGATTCTATGGGAGATTAGCGCCAGATTAAAATGGATTGACAGCTTTTTCTTTGCCAGTCCCAGCCAGGTAGCGCTCTGTTTTTTAGAACAAATTCGGAACAATTCCATGTTATCCCACATAGGGGTGACACTGTTTGAAACACTTTTCAGTTTCCTGTTGGTATTACTATTCAGTCTTCTAGTTTCCACACTCCTATGGTACTCTACAAAACTGTCGGAAATTTTGGAGCCATATCTGGTAGTATTAAACAGCCTGCCAAAATCAGCACTGGCTCCCCTCTTCATTGTATGGCTGGGCACAGGAACCAAAACCATTATTGTAGCCGGAATGTCCGTAGCCGTTTTTGGCTCCATTATCAGCTTTTTCACGGGATTCCAACAGGTAGATTCGGAAAAAATTACTTTGATCTACACCCTTGGCGGAAGCAGACGGGACGCCTTTTTTAAAGTGGTACTCCCCGGCTCTGTCCCCATCCTGCTCAGTACGGCAAAAGTAAACATTGGTCTGGCGCTTGTTGGCGTTATCATTGGTGAATTTCTTGCCGCAAGAAGAGGGCTGGGCTATCTGATAATATA
The DNA here is from genome assembly GCA_022793065.1 of Lachnospiraceae bacterium. Classification (GTDB taxonomy): domain Bacteria; phylum Bacillota; class Clostridia; order Lachnospirales; family Lachnospiraceae; genus Acetatifactor. Next base: position 42,575 of record JAAWCE010000013.1, on the reverse strand, counting down.
TGGGTCACAAGTATTCCAGCTTGACATGGTAATTACAAGCATTATTATCCTCTGCATCATTGCACTGGGCTTTTATAAATCCATTCAAGTCATCGAACACCAGATTAAGATAAAGTTTAAAATGTAATTTTTTTATATACGTGTATGCGCATACACAAGGCCAAAAAAGCATCTGCTTTTCGGCCTTACATACTATTTCTGCTCTCATTTCAGTTGCACTAAATATGCGGTTATGTCATCCGTTTCAATATCTATTTACATTTCCAGAGTCAATTCACTCACAACCACAAGACAAACTCTGCTAAATACTTACAGGTCACTCTTTTTTCTTGGAAAAATTCAGGACAAATTTGGGACAAAAAATATTATAAATTTATCTAATGTGCAATAAACTAAGTTAATAAAATCAGATATAACAAAAGCCGCAAACCCTGTGATTTTACTGAAAAATCTTAGATTTGCGGCTCTTTTCTTATAAAGCTTCCGAGGGGACTTGAACCCCTGACCTATTGATTACGAATCAATCGCTCTACCAACTGAGCCACGGAAGCCTATAGCGGCCAAAACCATTTTGCCTGACCACATATTATTATACACGTTTTTAAATTTTTTTCAAGTAATTTTTTTGATTTTTGTAAAAAAAGGCTACAAGTTTACACCTCATAGCCTTTTTCTCTTCACACCATAGACTTACCTGGTCACAATATCAACCGGTACATTGAAAATCTTCGCAACCTTCAATATGGTATCAATATGTCTGCCCGTAGCCGCCGCAAAATGATGCGTAGGTCCACATTCGCTCCAACGATTTACAAATTCTCTTGCTCCACAGGTAAAGCGCGTCCTCATATTGGTATCACCAAAGGAAAGAATCTTTCCTTCTTCATTGACACCCTCAGCCACAATAAATTTAAAATGTCCGTCGCCGTCCTGGGTAATCGCAAGATATGTAACAGGTCCCGTATAAGGATAAAACTGCGTCAGATAGCCGCCGCCTGTTTTTCCATGGAATACCTTTACAATCTTCATCGTGGGCTTTTTGTCAGAGATATCCGCATCCCCTGAACCGCTGTGTCCAATAATGGCAATATCGTCATTAAAATCAATGGAGTACATCTCTGCAAGCTGTCCGGTTCCGGAAATGGTCTTTAAGATGCTCATTGCCATAGCAACTTTAATGTCACCTTCCACTGCACAAGCCGTACCCTGTTTGATAAGCATGGAAAACGCCGGTATCAGCATGCTGTCTAAAGTTCCTGCCTTGCCTGTTGCAAATCCGTCATAGTGAGAAGCAATCAAACCCAGCTTTTCATCTTTCACCCACTGCTCAAATGCAACAACATATTTTGCCATTTCCCATACTTCTTCTATACTGCTGCCGCCTTCAATATCAAATGTATCAAGTATGTCCTGGGCCTTTGCGCGAATTGCCTCTTCATCAGTGATATCATCAGCAATGGCCCACATTTTCTCCCAGTCAAACTGCTTTGTATACAGATGCATTCTACGATAGAGATTGGACTCGTCAATATAAAGATCCATCATACCAGGATAAGGTCTGCCAATCTGAGCAATATTCGTATCACGGAATCTTCTTCTGGTCTGTGCAGCACGGCACCACTGCTCAATCTCCGTTGCCACACCGGGATCGCCGCCCTCAACCACACCGGTAATAACCGCATGTCTCTTACCATATCTCTCCAAATCAGCTACCATCTCTCCCACAGCGCCGCAGGCATAACCTTCCCCAAGCCATGACGCAATATCCGTATGATCGTAATCAAGGGCTTTTATCTTCTGAAGGTTCACAAGAACCACCGGAACATCCAGGTCTTTGACTGCCGGAAGCATATTATAAGATGTGGCATAGGTCAAAAGCTGCAAAAATACCAAATCAACATCCCCTCCACGGAATAAATCCCCCGCAGCCTGGGCCTGCTCCTTTGTCGTCACGATTCCGCCGTCAACAATTTCTATCGTATCCGGCAAAGTCTTTTTAAACGCATCATACTGAGCCTCAAATTCAGGCACCAGAGATGGAAACTGAGGCAGATAAGCCCCAAGGGCAATGGAAAATACCCCGATCCTCGCTTTTGTATTCACTAACATAATTTCTTGCTCCTTTCGTTGATGTACTGCATAAGTTGCAGATAGCTTTTCAACCATGCTGTATTATTCTTATTATACTACTTACCCCTGACAGTAGGTCAAGTCATTTTCAAAATTTTTTCTTCTTTCCATCATATACTTGCACAACATTGCAAAAACACAAAATTTTGGTCCGGCCCTTGCCCCTGTCCGGGTGCAAAACGCATAAAATGACTTTCCGGGTCAGTCCGCAGCCAATCCTCCAAAGCGGCACTTTTCAGCTCCCGGTCATCTTGAGATCCACTCCCACCTTGTATCTCCTGTTCCTGACACATCTTATGCCCATTTTGCAGTTCGTCCCCACGCCGGGCGCCTTTCCCATCCATATCCCATCCCCTACGCAAATTGGTCATAACCTTTGGTTCCTCAAAATAAGAAAACAGTACATTCTCATGTACACTGATAAAATGATACCTGTCTCCTTGAATCAGCCCTTCCTTCATCAAAGCAAGATGATGTTCCATATATTCTTCCCACATTCCGGGTTCCAACAATGCAATTCGTCCCCGGCGCAATTTAGGCTTCCTGCCCCGCATCCACTCTCCTACATACTTTGGAACAGCGTGATAATAATAAGGCTGCATATACACCCATACTCTTCCTTTGGCCCCGTTCTCAATTACCCCAGGCCAATTTTGCAAGGATGAAGACATGGATGGAAACATTTCCTCCGGAATCACCCTCTCTTCTACTCCTTCGGTATACAAAAAAAGGAAACGACCATAGCGATAAAGGGAAGCTGTCAATAAACGCCTCCGTCCCCATGCGTGCTCCATCTCTGACCCGCATGCTGCAAACGCCTGTGCAATCTTTTCTTCACTGACATCCTCCCCCAATACCGCCCGATAGCTGGCCCGTATTACCTTACTTCCCATCCATAAACTATCCTTCATACCACTTTTCCTTTCTATCATCTGCACCAAAGCTTTTCCTGTCCTTCACCACCTTAGGGCGTGGTTGAAAAATCATGCTTTCCATCTGCATGCCTTAATTTTCTCAAGAAAACCTGTACCAAACATTTCTGATTCCAAAAATAAATCACCGCACCCATAGCAGCTATGCCAAATACCGCCATTCCCTCCCAAAATCCGGGAGATACATAAGTAAAAGAAATCGAATGTTCCCCACTTTCCGCCTCGACGGCCAAAAAGGTCTCCGCAAACTGCACAGCCTCCACTTTCCTGCCGTCAATCCTAACTGTCCAGCCGTCATCATAAGGAATTGATGTAATAATCTTCTGCTGTTCTCCAATCAAAATCCTTCCTGACAGTCTCCCACTTTCATGCCTGTCAATCCACATTCCGTTTTCACTCAATTCTGCCATTGTCTCTTCCAATAAGTCCATATGAAGTTGCGCAATCATGGCAGCGCTCACCTCAGCCTCACCTTTCGGCGATACCCTCACCCTCACATGTTCTCCAGGTTCAAATTCCCCTAGGTACAAACTGCAGTTTGTCTCAGACGAAAAATAATTCCCCACCCACTTCTCATTCACATAGACATTTGCCCATGAGTTCTTCACTGGTTTCATGTATAGATAAACCGGATTGGCTGAATCCGCAGTAAAAGTATATACCCAACCGGAACCTAACGTCTCTGTCATATATTCATATTCGGAAAAATAAGCATGACTCTTTCCTGTTATGGCATTTAGCAATACATTTTGATTTACGTAAGGGTTCGGGGCGCGTAAGTCCGGATTCAAATTTACACAGGAAGCCCCGTATACAATGGGCAAAACATTGGGATTCCTGTACACAGAAACTACCTTTTCGTTTCCGCCTTCCTCACTGGAATCCTCTAACAAATATCCTGTGGAAACCATCCCATCCTCTAAAATATATTTGACGCCAAACAAACTATCCAACAATGGATTTGACCCATAACCAGAATTCCAGATATGCTTCTGTGCAATTCCCAGTTTTGGCGTCAATGTGTTTACTGCCCCGTGAAATGTAGAGGAATAATGTGTCATTCCATGGTACCCTAACAGCATGGCATCATTTTTTGAAAATTCAAACCCTTGATTGATACGGTAAAATCCACCATCTCGTTCTTGCAGCGCTTTAATGATAGGTTGTGTTTTATTTAAAAAAGCCTCATAATCTTCCACCTTTACGTATGCAAATTGGCCTTCCAAGCCCCTAAACATAGCATTACCATTGATCCCCATATCAAAAGACACTGCTACAAGCAAAAACCCTGTCACCGCTATAATCTGTCTTACTTTACAGTTCTCTACTCTTTTTATACTGCATATGACGCTAAAACTGCGCAACGCCATATACAACAGAAAAAAACTGCATACAAACGCATAGCGAAATGGGAACCAGGTAGGATACTGAAATCCATGCCAGACCATATCCCATTTTATCCAGTAAAAACTACAAGAAAAAAGCGCAAGTATCAAAGCGGCACCCAATTTCTCTCTTACAGAAATACGCCGCAGCACAAAAAATGCCGCCGCCAAAACAAGCGCAGCATATCCACAATAAATTGATGGTAAACCAGAATTGGTAATACTGTCATATACCCCATTTTGAAGCTTACCAAATAAATCTGCAAATACAAAATTAGTTGCCTTATTAGGCATATAAGAACTTCTTGTCAGTTTTCCCTGCATCAAATCATTGGCCACCGGAAAAAGAAGAGGTGCCGAAAGCCCAAACGCAAACAAGGTACTCATCCCTATATGAAAAAACTTTCCAATGTATTCTTTTAACTTTTGTTTCTCCAACCGACTTAAAATACGATAAATGGTATAGATAGCGGTAAAAATGCCTACCATATATCCGGTATAGTAATTACAATAAAACAATGCCGTCAAAGCGAACACATATGTAATTTTTCCCACGCCATCCAGTATCTTTTCTATCCCCAGCAAAACCATGGGCAGTAATATCACCCCGTCCAGCCACATCAGACACATAGAATATACCATATTATATGAAATCAGGGCATAACTCACCGCCAAAGGAACCACTGCCAGCAGTCTCCTATAGTTCCCATTACCATTTCCTTCTTTTTTTTGTATTGCTTTGGGGCAATATACTTTCTTTTTTCCCACGCCCGCCTTCCGCTGCGTCCCCTCCATACAGGTACGCTTCCAAAAATAATCTGCAAAACACGCAAAGCTTACTCCTGCCAAACCAATTTTAAGCAAAGTAAGAAACACAATGGCAGAAGTCAACTTTTCAACCGGAAAAAACACTGTGAGAAACGACAAGGGACTTGCTACATAATAAGCAAATAGCCCCAGATAATTTCCTCCCATAGAACGGGACCAGGATAAAAACAGAGAATCATCCCCTGATACTACATTGCGCAGAGAAGAGAAAAAAGCCAAATACTGGTCTTTCATATCCATAATAAACAGAGTCTTACCGCCAAAGGGGTAAAACTCCTGGCACTGAAATACAAAAAGTAAAATCACCATGGGAATCCCAAAAGACATTCCATATAGAAAAATTGTGAATATATTTATATTTCCTTTTTTGATAGCTTTACAATTTTCCATCCAAGTGCACATCCAACTGGTTATACGGGATTTCAATTTGGTTTTCCTCCAATTTCAATTTGCAATTTTCTGTTATTCTCCATTTCCCCTGCCAGAAATCCTCCTGAGCCAACCAGCAGCGAACCCCAAGAATCACACTGGAATCCCCTAGTTCATCCACAAAAACCAGCATATCCTTATCCTTTTGAACTGCTTCCTCTTCCTGCAGCACCTCCAACAAAACCGCTTTTGCTTTTTTTAAATCAGCTTTATATGAAATTCCTACTTTAATATCCATACGTCTGAATTCCTGCGCCGTCACATTCACCAGACTGCTATTTGCCAGGTTTCCGTTTGGCAAAATGACAGTCTGGTTGTCCGGCGTCAGTAATTTGGTATAAAATATTTGAATTTCCTCAACCGTTCCTTCCTTTCCTCCAGAACCTTCCTTAATGTAATCCCCCACTTTAAAGGGCTTCAGCATCAATATCAGTACGCCGCCCGCCAGATTAGACAGACTACCCTGAATTGCCAGCCCAATCGCCACTCCCGCAGAACCGAGCACAGCCACAATACTTGCCGCATCCATCCCAAAAGATGACGCCAGCATCAGCGTGAGCACTGCATAAAGAGCCGCTTTTACAAAAGAATCCACAAATTGGATAGCTCCCAACTCCACATTAGCCCGGTTCATGGACTTTCTGATAATCTTACGAAGCAGCTTAATCAGTTGCATCCCAATCAGGAAAAATACTACTGCAAACAAAATCCTTACGCTCAAATTCAAAATTTTTTCCGGTAGACTACCCCAAAATTCCTTTATGGCATTATATTGCATTTCCGTTGTCATGTTTTGCATTACACCCAATACAATACCTTTCGTTGCTATTCCTGATATAATCACAATGCTACTTCCCTTCTGCTTTCTTATAACAACTCATTTCTTACGGCTGTTCTTCCTCAGAACCGCTTTTCTTTTTTGTCTTTTTCGTCGTCTTTACTGCTTTCGTCGTCTTCGTTTCCTTATCACTTTCAGACCCATTGTTATCTGACACCTTTTCACCCGCCGCAATTTTTCTGGATACGCTTCTCACAATACCCTCCGCCTTCTTTTCCGCTGCGGTTTGCGCCTCATCCTGGATCTTTACACTCTCATCCTTTGAAGCTTTTGCCTTTTTACTCTTTCCTGTAGACTTGTCTGTTTTTTTCTCATCTTTACTCTTTTTTGCCTTTGTGGAAATCACCTCATCCTTTTGCCCTTTCCCGGCCTTTTTGGTTTTTTCCGCACCTTTTTTCTCAGCTTCGTCAGACTGCCTTTCCACCTCTTCTGTCACCTCAGCACCCATTTCTGCCTTTTGGTTTTTCACAGCCTCCTTGCTCCTTGTGCCCGGCTTCTGTTTCCTTCCAGCCTCTTTTTTGGATTCCGCCACTTCCGCTTCTTTCTTTACTCTTTCCTCTTCCCTGGCTTTGGCTTCTGCTTCCGCCTTTACACGTGCTTCCTCTTTCGCTCTTGCCTCTTCCCTGGCTTTGGCCTCCGCTTCCGCCTTGATCCTGGCTTCTTCTCTGGCCTTTGCCTCTGCTTCCGCCTTGATCCTGGCTTCTTCTCTGGCCTTTGCCTCCGCTTCCTCTTTTGCCAGTTCCTCTTTGGTAAAAGGAATGTACTGCAAAATACTCAAGGACAACGGCGCTATTTTCACCGTCACACTATGGGTTCTACCGTCCCACTCCCTCTCTTTACTTTTCTTTACCCTGGTATTTACAATACCTGTCCCGCCATATCTTTCATCATCTGAATTAAAAATCTCTTTATATTTTCCATGGAATGCTACACCTGTGGTAATCTCCCTTTCCAAACCTGAGAAATTAGCCACGACCACCAGAATTTCATTTTCCTTAGTCCCCTTCCGCATAAACGTCAGATAACAATCATTTGCAGAAATATGATTGAGCCACTCAAACCCCTCCGGCCCATCATCCAACGCATAAAGCTCCGGCCTCGTGCGATACAAAGAGTTCAAATCCTTTACCAACGCGGCAATCCCTCTGTGTTCCGGTAATTCCGCAAGCTCCCATTCCACACGACGATTTTCATTCCATTCATCGAACTCTCCCAAATCCTGCCCCATAAATAATAACTTCTTGCCAGGATGTGTCATCATATAGGCGTAAGTAAGCCTCAAATTTGCAAATTTCTGCCCACGCTCCCCAGGCATCTTTCCGAGCATGGTGGCCTTGCCATGAACCACTTCATCATGGGAGTACACCAGCATAAATTTCTCACTATAAGCGTAAATCATGCTGAAAATCAACTCTCCGTGATGATGGCTCCTGAAATAGGGATCAAATTTAATATAATTTAGATAATCATTCATAAATCCCATATTCCACTTTAAGTCAAATCCAAGCCCGCCTGCATCCAACTCCCCTGTAATCAGAGGAAACGCCGTACTTTCTTCCGCAATGGACAATACTCCCGGATTACGTTTCTTCATAATGGAATTCAGATGTTTAATCAATTCAATGGCCTCCAAATTTTCTTTTCCGCCATACATATTTGCAACCCATTCCCCATCTTTTTTTCCGTAATCCAGATAAAGCATACTGGCCACGGCATCCATTCTGATACCGTCCACATGATATTTTTCCACCCAAAACAGAGCATTGGCAATCAAATAATTTGATACTTCCGGCCTGCCATAATTATAAATCAAAGTGCCCCAGTGAGGGTGGCTGCCCTGCCTGGGATCCATATGCTCATACAGACAGGTGCCGTCAAAATTAGACAATCCGTAGACATCCCTGGGAAAATGAGCCGGAACCCAATCCAAAATCACACCGATGCCAGCCTTGTGAAGTTCATTTACAAAATACATAAAATCCTTCGGACAGCCATATCTGGCTGTGGGCGCATAATATCCGATTACCTGATATCCCCAGGAACCGTCAAAGGGATGCTCCATTACAGGCATCAACTCCACATGGGTATACCCCATTTCCTTGATATATAGAATCAGCTTGTCCGCAATTTCACGGTAATTTGCATAAGCTTCACCCTCAGCCGGTTCTACAACGGAACCCAGATACAATTCATATACGCTTACAGGCACATTACCCGTCTGAAATTTTGTCCTGTTTTTCAGGAATGTCTCATCTTCCCATGCAAAATCTGCCAAATCCGCCACTACCGACGCCGTCTCAGGACGAAGCTGCGCAGCGTTTCCGTATGGGTCGGCCTTTAGATAGGTAAGTCCTCCTTTTAATTTCAGCTCAAATTTATAATTGTCATTCTCTTTTGCATCCGGCAGAAACAATTCAAAGATTCCAGAATCCCATAACCTTCGCATTTGATGTATTCTTCCGTCCCAATGATTAAAGTCCCCCACCACGCTCACACGCAAGGCGGCCGGGGCCCAAACGGCAAAATAGGTTCCCTTTACCCCATCCAATGTCATAGGATGGGCTCCCAGTTTTTCATATATAGTATAATGAATACCATTCAGAAATTGCTCCGTATCCTTTCTGGTAATCAAAGGCTCATAACGGTACGCCTCCCCATGAATATCTTCCGTTCCATCCTCGTATTTTACACTATAATGATATACTGGCAGTTCTTTTTCTGGTATCAGCGCTGCAAAATAACCGTCCTCATCTGCAAGCTCCATGCAAATTTTCTCGCCAGTTTTGTCCAAAATGATAGTTACTTCCTCCGCTTCGGGAAAATACGCCTGTACAAGCATCTGATTTCCCACCTTATGAGGTCCTAAAAGCCCATGAGGATTGTCACATTCAGAATAGATAATCTCTTCAATCTGGGGCCAGTTCATCAAGTCATATAATTTTTTTGTCATACCACCTGTATCCTTTCTTATACATGAATATAAATAATACTTCTCTATAGCGTATCTAAAAAACTTTCCACGGATGTACGCTCTGTAAAATGCAAGCTTTCATTTAAAAGGCTCACCTATCCTAAATCATGTAAAAACAATCCGCTCCTGAGCTTTGGTTCAAACCATGTTGACTTTGGAGGCATCAGCCTGCCCGCATCAGCCACCGCAAAAAGTTCTCCAATAGAAGTAGGATACAATGAAAAGGCCACCTTCATATCCGTATGCACCCTGCGTTCCAATTCTTTCAAACCTCTGATTCCCCCAACAAAATCAATCCTTTTATCCGTTTTTGGATCTTGTATCCCCAAAATAGGACCTAACAAGTAATTCTGCAGCAAAGACACATCCAAACCTTCTACCGCATCTTCCGACAAGATATGATTTTTCGCAGTCAGCTTATACCACTTCCCTCCCAGATACATTCCAAACATCCCCTTCCGCTCCGGACCATATGGCTCCGACTCCACATTCTCCGCCGCAGATTCCTTTGCTGAAACAACTTCCACCAAAAAATTCTCTGAGACTTTATTCAAAAATTCATCCGCAGAACATCCATTTAAATCTGTAACCACACGATTATAATCCATAATATGCAATTCTTCATCCGGAAAAAGAACAGAGAGAAAATAATTGAACTCTTCCTGTCCGGAAAAATCAGTATTCGCCTCCCGCCGCATCTGTCCTACCTTAACTGCGGAAGCACAGCGATGATGACCGTCCGCAATATAGACGGCTCCCATATTTTCAAACGCTTCACGTATACCGTTTATTTTGTCTTCTTCCCCAATAACCCACACCCTATGTCCGATACCATCTTGAGAAACAAAATCACAAGTGGGCGTATTCTGTTTTGCTTCTAAAATTATGTCATTCAACACTTCATTTGCACGATATGCCAGAAAGATAGGCCCCGTCTGCATATTGCAAATATCCACATGGCGAATTCTGTCCTGTTCTTTCTCCGCCCTGGTATTTTCGTGCTTCTTAATCACCTGATTACAATAATCGTCTATGGAAGCACACGCTACAATTCCTGTCTGACTTCTGCCTTCCATGGTCAGCTCATACAGATAATAACAGGGACGCTCATCTTTTACAAATTTTCCCTCGGCAATCCATTCCTGCAACAAACTTGCCGCCCGCTCATATACTTTGGGCGCATACGTATCCACTTCCGGCCCAAAACCTGTTTCCGCCCGGTCAATAGCCAAAAATGAATCTGGATTTTCTGCTACCACCTTCACAGCCTCTTCTCTGTTATAAACGTCATATGGTAATGCCGCAATTTTGCGTTCCAGTCCCGGTGCCGGACGGTACGCAGAAAAAGGTCTGATATCTGCCATCGTTTTCTCCCCATTTCTTTTGAATGATATAACCTATTTTAACAAAAATATCTATACATAACAAGCATATAGTGCTAAACTGTAAGAAAAAATATTGTAATTTCATAAGAAGCAGGAATTGCGAAAAAAATATGAGAAAAGCGAGGTATTTATGATGACAGAAGAACATAGAAAAATGCTGGAACGTATTAATCAATATGCGGACGATGTCTTAGGTGAAATTGACCCACAGAAAGTACAGGTTTCCGTACAGCTTGAAAAACTAAAACCCATTATGGAAGAAATGGCTGCAGAACAGGGCATAAGCTTAGAAGACATGTTTATCCTTTATATGGACATTGCCAGTGAAGCATCCTGTGCCACAAATGAAAAACTCAAAGAAAGTCTCCAGGACTTAAACGACGGATCTGATGGCGGCTCCCCGCTGTTATTCCGTTAAACCTCTCAGACGGTTTTCCGGAATCAAACAAATAACCTCTATTACAAAGGATGCAAAAAGCGCAATACTTCCTTCAGAAGCATTGCGCTGACAGTTGGTAAGTTATCCCTTTACAACTCTGGCACGGAACACGCCCGGTATCTTCTCCAACGCTTCAATAATCTCACTTGTAGGCACTTCTTCCACATCCAGCATGGTATATGCCACTTCCCCGCGGGATTTATTGGTCATATCACTGATATTAATACCCTTTTCACCAAATTCCGCCGTAAACTTTGTAATCATGTTTGCAATATTTTTATGGAAAATTGCCACGCGCCCGGCCTTGGTACATACGCCCATATCACAAGCCGGATAATTTACACTGTTTCTGATATTTCCATTTTCCAGATAATCCATCAGCTCCTGCACAGCCATAACCGCACAATTATCCTCGGACTCTTCCGTACTTGCACCCAAATGGGGAATCACAATACATCCCTTTTGTCCTGCTATGTTGGGCGTTGGGAAATCCGTCACATAATGAGCAACCTTGCCCCCTTGTATTCCTTCAATTATGTCCTTCTCATTGACCAACTGGTCTCTGGAATAGTTCAAAATGGTAACGCCATCTTTCATTTTTGCGATTGATTCCGCATTAATCGTATCTTTTGTAGAATCCAGCAAAGGCACATGTATGGAAATGTAATCACACTGTGCATAGATATCATCCACATTTGTCACATGAACAACCGCACGGCTCAGATTCCATGCCGCATTCAGAGACAGATACGGATCATAGCCATACACTTCCATCCCCAATGCAACCGCTGCGTTTGCCACTTTGCCACCCACAGCGCCCAGACCGATGACGCCCAGCTTTTTCCCCATAATTTCCGTACCTGCAAAATTTTTCTTTTCCTTCTCTGCAGCCTTGGCAATATCCCCGTTATCCTTTGAGGCTTTTACCCATTCAATTCCGCCCACCACATCACGGGCTGCAAGAAGCATACCTGCCAGCACAAGTTCCTTCACACCGTTTGCATTTGCCCCAGGGGTATTGAATACCACTACGCCCTTTTCAGCGCATTTCTCCAAAGGGATATTATTTACGCCGGCGCCGGCTCTTGCCACCGCCAGAAGCCCTTCGGGTATCTCCATCTCGTGCATAGAAGCGCTTCTTACCAAAATTCCTTGCGCTTCTTTCACATCCGCCGTAATTTCATACTGATTCGTAAAATTCTTTAACCCCACTTGTGCAATGGGATTCAAACAATTGACTTTAAACATTTTCTCCTCTTTTCCGTGTCAAATCACTTAATCGTTGCCTCTATTTCAACGGTTTACAAATTCTCCGCCTCAAATTTCTTCATAAATTCCACCAATTTCTCCACACCCTCTATGGGCATTGCATTGTAAATGCTGGCACGCATACCGCCCACCGTCCGATGTCCTTTCAGACTTTCAAAGCCTGCTTCTTTTGCTTCTTTGACAAACTTTGCATCCAATTCTTCATTCCCGGTCACAAAAGGCACATTCATCAAAGAACGGTCTTCCTTGCGTACAGTGCCATGGAACAGCTTACTTTCATCCAGATAGTCATAGAGAATTTTTGCCTTCTTCTCATTATATTCCTTCATAGCGGCCAATCCGCCCTTTTTCTTCAACCATTGAAACACCTTTCCGCAGATATAGATACCATACGCCGGAGGTGTATTATAAAGTGAATCGTTGTCCGCATGGGTCTTATAACGCAGCATGGTAGGCGTTCCCGGCAATACATCTTCTGTAATCAAATCTTCCCTGATAATGACAATCACTACGCCCGCCGGTCCTATATTCTTCTGGACGCCGCCATAAATCAGTCCGTACTTGGTTACATCCACAGGTTCGGATAAAAAACAACTGGACACGTCTGCAACCAATGTCTTACCCTTGGTATTGGGCAGCGTCTTAAACTTTGTCCCATAAATGGTATTGTTCTCACAGATATAGACATAATCCGCATCCTCACTGATAGGAAGATCGGAACAGTCCGGTATATAAGAAAAAGTCTTATCCTCTGAGGAAGCAATTTTATTCGCCTGACCATAAATACATGCCTCCTGATAAGCCTTCTTCGCCCATTGCCCCGTTACGATATAATCGGCTTTTTTATTTTTCATCAAATTCATAGGAATCATTGCAAACTGCTGGCTGGCGCCGCCCTGTAGGAACAATACCTTATAATTATCCGGAATATTCATTAAATCCCGCAGATCTGCTTCCGCTTCCTTGATAATAGCATCATAGGTTTTGGACCTGTGGCTCATCTCCATCACAGACATGCCCGTCCCCTTGTAATCAAGCATTTCTTCCGCTGCTTCTTTTAATACCTCTTCCGGCAGAACCGCTGGCCCTGCAGAAAAATTATACACTCTTGACATTTCACATCTCCTCCTGTTCCTATCACTCTGAAACCTTTTTTGGCACACAAATATAGGATAAACGTTCCAGGCACTTTAGTCAACTACATTGTTAAATTATTTTAGCAATATTTGTCGCTCCCTGCTGCAATTCAATTAAAATAAACATCTCAATAAAACATAATGACAGGCGTACCGATTTCAGCCCCGTCGTAAAGCTGCGTCATGACAGCCGTGGGCGTGTTAATGCAGCCATGAGAACCATTGGTCTTATAAATGGTTCCACCGAAAACCGAGCGCCAGTTAGCATCATGAATACCGATTCCGCCTCTGACAGGCATCCAATACTTTACAAACGACGCATAACCGGGTCCTCTCAGAATCCGATTCCTCTCCTTGGCGTAGACATAATAAATTCCTGACGGCGTACCATGCCCTCCGCCGGTATGCCCTGTTACCACATCCGTCTCCAGGGACAGTTCCCCTTCCACGTAATAGTACATTTTCTGCTCCGTCATATCTATCTCAATATATGTGCCTCCAATATCGTCTAACCCTCTCACATACCCCTGTTTCAGATATGTTGGAACATGAACCTGAGATTCTATGCCCTCCGCCCTTAAAACTTCTGTCAGATATGCTGTTTCCGCTTCCACGTCAAGCTTTGTGCCATAAGTGCCATATTTTACCTTTACCACATCTCCTCTGGTAGCCGCAAATTCTCTCTCCGTTCCATAAGTATTATATTTCTCGGCCAACTGCTCCACCCAAAACCGGACATTTTGTTCCTCTATCGCCAGGCTTCCATTCTCATCTAATAACGGCAATCCTGTTCCCTCGTCCTTTTTCAGAAAATGAAATGTGACGTCAAAGGTCAGTTCAATGGTTTCCGTCCCCATATCATATGCAATATGGCTGCTTTGGTCCCTATAATTTACAATCTGCGCCCATAAAGTCCTCTGTAACTTGTCCTCCCCGCTGTCCGGAAGATCTTCATAACATCCTGCCGCCAGTAAATCCACCTGCAACCGTCCCTGTGACAGACTGTCCTTTAAATATCCAAATGCTTTGTCCCTATTCAGACGATATGTATTGTCATCCTGAAGATAATATTCCTCTCCGGTACAGACAACCTTTACGCCTGCAGCTCTGTCCCGTTCTCCGGCAACAAACGGAAGCATTTCAAAACAAACTCTAAGTTTTTCCTCGTCCGCCACATAATTTGATACGGCCAGACAATCCGACACTGGCATCTGCAACTGTTTCAGCCAATAAAACATATCTTTTGGATTCAGATAGGACGTTAGCGCCTGGGTGTAATCCGGCCGCACCTCTGCCTCTTCCATAGGGATAACCCACTCCGTCCCCTCTGCATCCAAAATATGTATCAGATTCGTCTCCTGTGCACAAGCCAACTCTTCATTGACCTCCGCCACAGTCTTCCCGGTACAGTACACCCCGTTAATCCACGTATTGACGGGAAAATGTTCCTGGTAATACTGCGCCAACAACAAGAACACCCCCATGGCCGGAGCCGCTCCAAACAACAAAAATATGACACAAAAACGAATTGATTTTTTCAAAATTCCATGCTTCTTCATCCGGCTGCAACCGTCAATTTTTTTCTTCCCATCCGTCATGGACTGCATACCATACACACTCTTTACACCTTACCTCAGGTATTTTCCTGCAGATCATCCCCGTCAAAAACTTCTGCAATTGGAGCGCCTGCCGGAACCATAGGGAATACCTTATCATCCTCCGGAATCATACACTCAATCAACACCGGAGCCTTTAATGCTATGGCTTTCTCCAGTGCCGGGGCCACTTCTTCCTTTGTGGTCACACGGATGGCCGTACATCCCAATCCTTCCGCCACTTTACAGAAATCCACTTTATCGTTAAGTACTGTCTGAGAATAACGCTTTCCGTAGAAAAGTGTCTGCCATTGACGCACCATCCCCAGGACATGATTATTGATAACTACCTGTATAACGGGAATATTGTATCGGCTTGCAGTAGCAAGTTCATTCATATTCATACGGAAGCATCCGTCTCCGGCAATGTTAATGCATAACTTGTCCGGCTGCCCTACCTGAGCACCGATACAAGCCCCCAGACCATATCCCATGGTTCCCAAACCGCCGGAGGATAGAAAAGTGCGGGGTTTTGTGTAATGATAATACTGTGCCGCCCACATCTGATGCTGCCCCACATCCGTTGTAATGATTGCCTCTCCCCCTGTAATCTTATCAATGGTTTCTATGACATAAGGACAGGACAGATTGTCAGTATCATATTTCAAAGGATATTTCTCCTTCAGCGCGCTCACTTCTTCCATCCATTCCTCATGATGTTGTTTTTCCAGCCTCTTGTTCAACTTCTGAAGCACAAGCTTCAAATCACCAACCAGGCTGGCATTCACGCGGATATTTTTATTGACCTCGGCTGCGTCCACATCAATATGAATTATTTTGGCATTTTCTGCAAATTTTTTCGGATTGCCAATCACACGGTCTGAAAATCTCGCCCCCAGGGCAATCAGTAAATCACACTGGCTCACTCCCAGATTGGATGCTTTTGTGCCATGCATACCAATCATGCCCGTATACCGGCTGCTTCTGCCGTCAAACCCACCCTTTCCCATCAGGGTGTCGCACACTGGCGCATCCATCAGTTCCGCAAACTCAGCCACTTCCTGACAGGCATCAGAAAGAATTGCGCCGCCGCCCAAATAGATAAACGGTTTCTTTGCCTCCTGTAAATAATTGATAACCTGCTCCATTTCCTGTTCCGTATATGAAACGGTACGCTTTGGTTCTTCCACTGCCGCCGGTGTAAATTCACACATTGCCGCAGTTACATCTTTGGTAATATCCACCAGCACAGGCCCCGGTCGTCCGCTTTTTGCAATGGTAAACGCTCTTCTCAATGTGTTTGCCAGATCAGCCACATTTTTTACAATATATCCATGCTTTGTAATAGGCATGGTCACGCCGGCAATGTCAACCTCCTGAAAGGTATCCTTTCCCAGCATGGGAAGCGTCACATTGGCCGTAATGGCAACCATAGGAACGGAATCCATAAATGCTGTAGCGATACCTGTGACAAGATTTGTAGCGCCGGGCCCGCTGGTAGCAAGACACACCCCCACTTTTCCGGTCGCCCTGGCATACCCATCCGCCGCATGCGCAGCCCCCTGTTCATGAGATGTCAATATATGTTTTATTTCGTCGCTATGTTTGTAGAGTGCGTCATAAATATTCAAGATTGTTCCGCCCGGATACCCGAACACCGTATCCACACCCTGTTCTTTCAAACATTCCACAACGATTTCGGAACCATTTAACTGCATAAATCAATCCTCCATTGTATTCTGTGTCGTCCAATAGGAACCGTTCCGACAGCCCATTTCATAGCCTGTCAAACCTTTATTTTGTCTGAGCGCCAGGTATCTCCAACACTGCCCCCCTGTTACCGCTTGTGACAAGTTCGCGATATCTGGACAAATATCCCCCTGTTACTTTGGGTTCTCTGGGCTGCCATTTTGCACGCCTCTCTTCCAATACTTCCTCCGATACCAATACTTCCAACTTATTTTCCGGAATATTAATACTGATCATATCCCCTTCTTCCACTAATGCAATGGTTCCTCCCACTGCCGCTTCCGGAGACACATGTCCAATGGACGCCCCCCTGGAAGCACCGGAAAAACGTCCGTCTGTAATCAATGCCACACTGGAGCCAAGTCCCATACCTGCAATGGCGGATGTGGGATTCAGCATCTCTCTCATGCCGGGACCGCCTTTCGGTCCTTCGTAGCGGATCACTACCACATCCCCCGCCACAATTTTACCTCCCTTAATAGCGGCAATGGCATCTTCTTCACAGTCAAATACTCTGGCCGGCCCCTGATGCACCAACATTTCAGGCACCACTGCAGAACGCTTTACCACGCCCCCGTCCGGCGCCAGATTTCCTTTGAGCACCGCAATGCCCCCGGTTTCGGAATATGGATTCTCCACTGGCCGAATCACTTCCGGATTCATATTTCTGCAATTCTTAATATTTTCTCCAATCGTAGTGCCATTTACGGTCATACAATTTAAATTCAGCAGATTTTTCTTCGTCAGCTCGTTCATAACTGCATAAACCCCGCCAGCCTCATTCAAATCCTCCATGTAGGTAGGACCCGCCGGCGCCAAATGACAGAGATTCGGCGTCTTTGCAGACAACGCATTGGCAATATCCAGATTCAGGTCAACGCCCGCCTCCTTAGCTATGGCCGGAATGTGCAGCATAGTATTGGTAGAACATCCCAACGCCATATCCACCGTCAGCGCATTCATAAACGCCTCTTCCGTCATAATATCCCTGGGCTTAATATCCTTCTCCACCAGCTCCATAATCTTCATTCCCGCATGTTTTGCCAATCTGATACGCTCGGAATACACCGCCGGAATCGTGCCATTGCCTCTCAATCCCATTCCGATTGCCTCTGTCAGACAATTCATGGAATTGGCAGTATACATACCGGAACAGGAGCCGCAAGTGGGACATACCTTTTCCTCATATTCGCACAGTTCCTCCATCGTCATTGTGCCTGCAGCCACGCTGCCCACCGCCTCGAACATGGAAGAAAGACTTTTCTTCTGTCCGCCAATGCGGCCTGCAAGCATGGGGCCTCCTGATACAAAAATTGTAGGAATATTCACCCTCGCCGCCGCCATCAGAAGACCAGGTACATTTTTATCACAGTTTGGAATACATACCAGGCCGTCAAACCCATGGGCCAACGCCATACATTCTGTGCTGTCCGCAATCAAATCTCTGGTCACTAAAGAATATTTCATTCCCACATGTCCCATGGCTATGCCATCGCAAACCGCTATGGCCGGAAACATAATCGGCGTACCGCCCGCCATGGCAACCCCCATTTTCACTGCTTCTGCTATTTTGTCCAGGTTCATATGACCGGGTACAATTTCATTATAGGAACATACAATGCCAATGAATGGACGCCGCCTCTCTTCCTCCGTATATCCAAGCGCATTAAACAAACTCCTGTGGGGCGCCTGTGCCGTCCCCGTTTTTACTGAATCACTTCTCATATAAAACGCCTCCTAATTTCTATTCCAGTTCCGTTTCTTCTCTTCGACGCCCTTACCGGGAAGGAATTTTCATCTGTTAAGAACTCATCTGAAAATTTCTTCCGGGCGTCTTCGTTACGAAACTGTTTTTTCCACTTCCGTTTCTTAATTTTAATCACTGCGCAACAACTCTGCTTACTTATACAATACGCTCCGTCAATAGTTCTCCCATTCTGCTGCATCCTACTTTTGTACAGCCTTCCGACATAATATCTCCCGTGCGGTACCCTTCCTGCAGTACTTGCTTTACCGCCTTCTCAACGGCATCCGCTTCCTTATCCAAATCAAAGCTGTAACGCAGCATCATGGCCGCGCTCAAAACCGTTGCAATGGGATTTGCAATATCTTGTCCCGCAATATCAGGCGCTGAACCATGACTGGGTTCATAAAGCCCAAATTTACTGTCATTTAAACTTGCGCTGGCAAGCATCCCAATAGACCCCGTGACCATACTGGCCTCATCGGAAAGGATATCTCCAAACATATTTTCCGTCAAAATGACGTCAAACTGCGCCGGATCTTTTACAAGCTGCATCGCACAGTTATCCACCAGCATATGCTCCAGCTTCACTTCCGGATAATCCTTTGCCACTTCCTCCACAACCTTGCGCCAAAGCCTGGAAGAATCCAATACATTTGCCTTGTCCACACTGGTCACTTTCCTGCGGCGCTTCATAGCGATATCAAACCCTTTCACAGCAATACGTCGAATCTCATTTTCATCATATGTCAATGTGTCAACAGCTTTTCTGATTCCGTTCTCTTCTACGGTTTTACGTTCGCCAAAATACAATCCTCCGGTGAGTTCCCGCATAATCATCATATCAAACCCGGCTTTACTAATCTCTTCTTTCAAAGGACATGCGCCTGCAAGCTCATCATATAACACTGCCGGACGCAAATTTGCAAATAAATTCAACGCTTTCCTAATGCTAAGAAGTCCCGCTTCCGGCCGCAGATTAGGGGGCAATTTATACCAGGGAGACGTAGTGGTATCTCCGCCGATGGAGCCCATCAATACTGCATCCGCCGCTTTTGCCTTTGCAATGGCTTCCTCCGTCAAAGGAACTCCATGTACGTCAATTGAAGCCCCGCCCATGAGAATATCCTCAAAAATCATCTTATGGCCATAAACCGAAGCCACTTTTTCCAAAACCTTCTTTGCTTCCTTTACGATCTCCGGCCCGATTCCATCGCCGGGGATACATGTAATATGTAATTCCATAACAATCCCTTCCCTTTCCGATATCACATGCGCTCACACAGAACACTGTCTAAAAACTTTTCCTTTTATCATAACTGATATGCGGATAAATATCAACAAAATATTATAAAGAATCAAGAAAGAAAAAAAAGGAAAAGCGAACCGATACTGTTACAGCATCCGTCCGCTTTCTTGGCATCTCTTTCCGCTCATACATTTCACTGGCTTTCACCGGGTTTCTCCACACGGCTGATTGCAGACTTGTCCATTGGAATACGACAATTTCTGTTATTGCCAAACTCAACAATGACCATATCATCCGCAATATCAATCACAATACCGTAAAATCCTGCTGTCGTATGGACGCAATCACCGATTTCCAACGCCGAAAGCATGGTAGCCACCCGCTTTTTCTCCTTATTCTGAGGCCGCATAAAGAAAAACCACATTGCACCGATCATAACGGCATAAATCAGGAAAATCCCTAAAAATCCGCCTGTTCCGCCTGCAGCTTCGCCTCCCGTCAATAAAATTCCCATTTTTCCTCCATTCCGGCGTATTCGCCTCTAAGTCGTCTCAAATAACTATAATACACAAAAAAGCGCTATCGGTCAAGGGGAACGATTGAAAACGCCTTCCTGTTTCCTCGGTCATGTAACAGTCCAAACAGGCAGCCGAACTGTTACATGACCCATAAATCTAATTTTTCCTGCTCACATAAGCCCACTCATCCCTGCCAGCTTTTGTTTTTTATATGCAGCAAACGTGCCTTCATCCAATGCAGACCTGATTTCTTCCATCATAGTATTATAAAAATACAGGTTATGGAGCACACACAGACGCATGCCCAGCATTTCCTTTGCTTTCAGCAAATGCCTGATATATGCCCTGGAATAACGTCTGCACGCCGGGCAGCCGCATCCTTCTTCTATAGGTCTGTCATCCAGCTCATATTTGGCGTTAAACAAATTTATCTTACCCTGATTGGTATAGAGATGTCCATGACGGCCATTTCTGCTGGGGTACACACAATCAAAGAAATCAACGCCCCGTTCCACCCCTTCTAAAATGTTGGCCGGCGTCCCCACCCCCATCAGATACGTGGGCTTGTCCTGGGGCAGATAAGGGACCACTTCATCTAAAATGTGATACATTTCTTCATGCGTCTCTCCAACAGCCAATCCGCCTACCGCATAACCGTCCAAATCCAGTTCTACAATACGTTTTGCATGCTCTATTCGGATATCCGGATATATTGCTCCCTGATTAATGCCGAACAACATCTGTCGCGGATTAATGGTATCTTCCAATCCGTTCAGCCTTGCCATCTCCTTCTTGCATCGTTCCAGCCACCTGACAGTACGGTCCACCGAAGCCTGTACATATGCCCGGTCCGCCTTGCTGGGCGCACATTCGTCAAACGCCATAGCAATCGTAGACGCCAGGTTGGATTGAATCCTCATACTTTCTTCCGGCCCCATAAAAATCTTACGCCCGTCAACATGGGAGTGAAAATATACGCCCTCCTCCTTGATTTTGCGCAGCCCCGCCAGAGAAAACACCTGAAATCCCCCTGAATCTGTCAAAATGGGCTTATCCCAAACCATAAATTTATGCAGTCCTCCCAGTTGTTTTACCACCAAATCACCCGGTCGAACATGAAGATGATACGTATTGGAAAGTTCTATCTGCGTATGAATCTGTGCCAAATCCTCTGTGCCCACGGCGCCTTTCATTGCCGCCGCAGTACCCACATTCATAAATACAGGGGTCTGCACTGTACCGTGAACCGTCTGAAACTCCGCCCTTTTCGCCCTTCCCTCCTGCTTTAAAATCCGATACATATTTTGTATACCTCGTTTTCATTTCTTTCTATATTTCTTGATACTCCGTTTTTTACATCACCCTGTTCCCGTCAATTCCCCAAAGTCAGCCATTGCCAATTCTCCAATGATTTTGTATAATGAATTTTATCATATGGACACTTAATACTACCATACATCGAAAGGAGAAATTATGGCTGGATCTACTTACGGCACTATATTCAAAATCACAACCTGGGGAGAATCCCACGGAAAGGCTTTGGGTGTGGTCATTGACGGATGCCCTGCCGGCCTTGCGCTGAATGAAGCCGATATCCAATGTTATCTTGACAGGCGCAAGCCCGGCGCAAGCAATATTGCAACTCCGCGCAAAGAAGCGGATTCCGTGGAAATCCTTTCCGGCGTTTTTGAAGGCCGGACCACCGGCACTCCCATCTCCCTGATTGTACACAATACTTCCCAAATTTCCAAAGACTACAGTGAAATCGCTTCCTATTACCGCCCCGGCCATGCCGATTACACTTTTGACTCCAAATACGGCTTTCGCGACTATCGGGGCGGCGGACGCTCGTCTGGCCGGGAAACCATAGGCCGTGTGGCTGCGGGAGCAATTGCCTGTAAAATACTGCTCTCCCTGGGTATTACGGTCTGTGCTTATACTCGTTCCATTGGCCCGATAGAAGCAGATTTATCCAAATTCGACCCACAGGCCATCTTAAATACTCCCACTGCAATGCCGGACCTGTCTGCGGACAAAGCCGCCCGTGATTATCTGGAAACAATAAAGCAGGAGACGGATTCCGCCGGCGGATGTATGGAATGTATCGTAGAAGGTATGCCGGCCGGAATCGGAGACCCCGTATTTGAAAAACTTGATGCAAATCTTGCAAAAGCAATTATGTCCATAGGCGCCGTAAAAGCGGTAGAAATTGGAGATGGTCATCAAGTAGCCGCCCGCCGGGGACATGAAAACAACGATGCTTTTCGCATGGAAGACGGCGTCGTCAAAAAGGCAACCAATCATGGGGGCGGAATTTCAGGCGGCATCAGCGACGGAGACGCCATAGTTCTGCGTGCCTATGTAAAACCCACCCCTTCCATCTTCCGCACACAGCAGACTGTCAATCAGTCCGGAGAAGAAATCAGTATCAATATCAAAGGCCGTCACGACCCTATTATCGTCCCCAGGGCAGTTGTGGTCATGGAATGTATGACCGCCATTACCATTCTGGACGCGCTGCTCATTAATATGTCCGCAAAAATGGACTCTATTGTGTCATTCTATCACAAATGACATACTTTCATCATTGGTTTCTATAAGAGGATACGAGACAGCCCCGCTGCCTTTGTATCCTCAGCTCCACGAAACGTATCTTTACACTTCCTCTTCTTCCACCAGTTTATGAAACACGATACAGTTCGGCACATCTACATGAATGGGCGCGCCATTCATTATCATAGTTCCATTCTCCATATCCACCCGGAAAAATGTCAAATCATTGGACTCATGATTCAACGATACAAGATTTCGATTGTCTGGAAATAACCCAGCATCTTTGGGATACTCTCCGCTGACAGGCAGACAGAAAATCTCTGAGAGCATGCCTGTATTTTCATCCGCCTGGAACATTACCACCGAATTATCCCCCGCATTTGTGCTGAGAAGATATTTGTAATCTTCCGAAAAGCTCAGGGCGCTGGAAGCATTGGAACTTCCCTCTTCACTTCTACAAGTTGAAACGGTCTGAATCTTCTCAAATATGGGCTGCCCCTTTTTCTCTTCATAGGAATAGACATCAATATAACATTTCCATTCATGAATAATATAGACAAAGCGGCCATCCCTGGAAAACTTAATATGCCTGGGCGCCGATTCCATATTGCTTCTGATTACATCCGCCAGAAGCACTTTACCAGTAATTTTGTCAAAACGATACACATTTACATGATCCATCCCCTGGTCTGCCACCAGCAAATATTTGTTATCATGAGTCATTCTGGCGCAATTGATATGAGGCCTGAAATTACGCTCTGCAATGCTTCCCAGTCCCTTGTGAAAAATTTCATCTGTAATCTCTCCAATGGAGCCGTTCTCCTTCAATCTCAATACCGTCAATTTTCCATCATGATATCCCGCTACAAAAAGATAACTGTCAGTATAATCCGTAGAAAGATAGCATCCTCTCATGCCGTTAATGGGGGCGTAATTCAAAAAACGTAAATTCCCATCCTTCCAAATCAAATAAGATTCCACGCCAAAATCTGTAATGGAATATAAATATTTTCCGTTGTGGGAAATACTTACATAAGAAGAATTCGTAATTTCCACTTTATCTTTCTCCACAAAGCGTCCCTTCTCCATATCCACATCATATATCTTAATTCCATGCTTATCTCCATGGGTATAAGTGGACACATATGCCACATATCTCTCTTTTTCCATATAAATCTCCGTTTCTGCGCCGCTGAATATATCAGTCATTGTTCGGCAGACAGCGCACTGCCGCTGGTCCCTTTCACATGATTTCATAATTGAGCTTTCACACACTCAAACTGTTTTCTTATGTTGACACAATGCTTTTCTGTGTCAACATTGTACCATAAATACCCTGATAATAAAATACTTTTTTAGGAAGTCTTCGGAGCCAACTAACATCAGTCCCCCTCCGCAAATCAGCCTTGCCTGATAATATGGGCAAATTCCGCCCCAGCCGCTTTCGCCAAATCTTCTGCAAGAAGCTCCAGCTCAGAACCAATGCGCCCTCCGCTGACCATAATTTTTCCCTGCTTTTGGGCCGAGCTGTCAATCCTGGTTACATATTGTTTTTTCATGCCGATTGCCGTACATCCCCCTCTTATATACCCTGTGATACGATTTATATCTTTTACCCCAATCATTTCCACATTTTTTTCGCCCACACTCTTTGCTGCCGCTTTTAAATCCAGCGCTTCCGCGACTGGAATCACAAATACAAAATAATTTCCGCTGTTCCCCACAGTTACCAATGTCTTGTAGACCTTCTCATACGGCAAAGAAAGCTGATCGGCAATTTTTACACCATCTACAAACACATCACATTCATAAGTGTAATGTGTAAAGGGAATTTTCATAGATTCCAAAATCCGCATGGCATTTGTTTTTATTTCCTTTTGCTTCGCCATAATTTCTTACCCCGGTTTTCTTTTTCATCCTCAGTACTGGCATACGCCCCATGGATGTATCATCCGATAATTATATAACAGTTACATGGGGATATCAATATAAATGTGATATTGCAATTCTCATTTTATTATGTTATGATCAATTCATTACATGATACTGCTTGCAGGAACGCCTGTGTAAACAATCATAACAAATAAGTGGATATGTTACAAAGCCGTGGTATTTCTGCCGCGGTTTTTTCTGTTGCAAACTCGTGGAAACCTGGGCGCAATTTCAGACGCGCCCTTTAGTGCCGTCGCGCAGCGACTTAAAATAGTCCAGCTAAGAAATGTCAAGAGAAACTTTAAAAACAGTCTCGGAACGAAGGCGCCCGGAAGGAAATTTTAGCTGCGTACTTTGCAGATGAAATTTTCTTCCCCTAAAGGGGCGCCGCAGTGTAGAGACAGAACTGGAATAGGAGAAATTTATTATGCGATATCAAATCAAACACGCACTGGTGCAATACGGTGCGGACACCATATTAGAAGATGTAAATTTTGAGATTCATGACAATGAGAAAATTGCTGTCATCGGCAGAAACGGCTGCGGTAAAACCACATTACTAAAACTGATTGTGGGGGACGTTCAGATGAACAACCTGGACAGCGATGAAACCTGCGGCATTACCATGGCCGGAAAGCAGCAGATTGGCTTCCTGCGTCAAGTCAGCTTTACCGATGGTGCCGTAACCGTGGAAGAAGAAATCAAGAAAACCTTTGCCCCCATTTTCACCTGTGAAACCCGAATGAAAGAAATTGAGACTTTATTGAAATCTGAA
The DNA here is from genome assembly GCA_022793065.1 of Lachnospiraceae bacterium. Classification (GTDB taxonomy): domain Bacteria; phylum Bacillota; class Clostridia; order Lachnospirales; family Lachnospiraceae; genus Acetatifactor. Next base: position 16,718 of record JAAWCE010000013.1, on the reverse strand, counting down.
ACCCACAAAACGCTTCTGAATGAATATGACCATCTGCAGAAAGAAATGGAAGCGCTGCGAGGGTACACCTGGCGTCAGGATATGGAAATCATGTTTCAGAAATTCGGCTTCTGTCTGGACGATCTGTCGCGCCCTATCGGAAGCTTTTCAGGCGGTCAACAAACCAAAATAGCCTTTATCAAACTACTTTTAAGCCGTCCGGATATCATGCTTCTGGATGAGCCCACCAACCATTTAGATCTTCCCACCATTGAATGGCTGGAAGACTACCTGAAAAATTATGATAAATCCGTAGTTATCGTCTCTCATGACCGCATGTTCCTGGACAAAGTCATAGACGTCACTTATGAAATTGAATACCATAGAATAAAACGATATCCCGGCAACTATTCCGCCTTCATAAAACGTAAGGAAGAAGAATTCATCAAACAGGAAAAGGATTATGAAGAACAGCAGCAAGAAATCAAACGTCTGACTGACTGGATTGAAAAATGGAAAAACACCCCTACCAAAGTATCTGCCGCCAGGTCAAAACGTATGGCTATCGAGCACATGGTAAAAATTGAAAAGCCCAGACGCTTTGACACCAAAGCTTTCCATGCCCTTTTTACACCCAGGATAGAAAGTTATACAGATGTATTGACAGTAAAAAATCTTGGTATCGGTTACGAAAAAGAATTAAGCCGCGTGTCTTTTTCCCTGAGAAAAGGAGAGAAACTTGCCATTATAGGTGAAAACGGCAAGGGAAAATCCACATTGTTGAAAACATTGGTGGGCATCTTACAGCCATTGACTGGAAACTACAATTATGGCGCAAACGTAGCGTGGGGATATTTTGACCAACAGCAAGCCGTAAAAGGGAATATGGACCCTGAGCAGACCGTTTTGGACAATTTCTGGCAGTCTTACCCTGGTCTCCTGCGGGAACAGGTACGAAGCGCTTTGGGAAGCTTTCTATTTTCCCAGGAAGATGTGGAAAAAAAGCTTGGTCAACTCTCCGGCGGAGAAAAAGTACGACTGGCTCTGTGTAAAATGTTCCAGACCAGACCAAATCTTCTGATTCTGGACGAGCCCACAAACCACATGGATATTGTGGGTAAAGAAGCCCTGGAACAAATGTTGGCTTCTTTTCCCGGAACGGTGCTGTTCGTATCCCATGACCGTTACTTCATCCGCCAGACTGCCACAGGCATTTTAGAATTCGGCGAAAATGCCGTGACACAATATGCCTGTTCCTATGAAGAATATTTGCTGGAAAAGCAGCGACTGCGGGGTAACACCGTAAAAGCCAAACCTGACGCTAATGCCAAACTTACGCCAAACGCCCCCACCTTATCAGATGTTTTTGATAAAAAGAATTACTATAATCCAGGTAAAATCAAATCCAGACTGCTGAAACAGTTAGAAAAATATGAAGAACAACTGCGCGTCAGCGAACAGCGCGCCGATGAACTGAAACTGCAGCTTGCAGACCCCTCTTTGAGTACAGATTATGAGAAATTAATGGAACTGCAATCCCAGTTGGATGAAGAAGAACACAGACAGGAAACTCTATTGGAGCGAATGTTGGAAGCAGAAACAGAATTAGAAGAACTTGGCGGTCAACCTTCATAGGGACCGCCAGTCCTTTACAGCCGAAAATTATTTACGATTCACAATCGCAGTCATCCCCGCCTTTATTGTCTCTGCGTGGAAATCCTGGATATTCCTGCCAGGGAGGCGGTACCATGCCGGATACGTCACAATCTTTTTCGCGCTCTCTTTCACCGTTTCCGCATCCCCGGTCATGGTGAGAATGTCTTTCTTCCTCACAGCAGTCATTACGGGAACATCTCATTTCTTCACAACCGCAATCATTGCGAGGGCATCTTACTTCCTCACAGCCGCAGTTATTACAGCCGCACCTTGCTTCCCCACAGCCGCAGTCATTACGGGGATGCCTTGCTTCCTCGCAGCAACAGTCATTGGGCATACATCCTGTTTCTCTGCGTCCACATCCTCTGTTTCCGCAGCCATTGTTGCAATCATTGTTATTCCATCCGTTACAGCATCCGCCATTTCCCCATCCGCCGCAGCAACTTAACAGCAACAGCAAAATAATACAATTCATAAACTTCTCCATATGATATGTTTATGGTATCATATGCAGCCGTTTTCAAAAGGTACCAAATCCCAGGTCATTTTCTTCTGCCAAAACATTCTTATCTTCCACAATGCCTTTCTGGCTCACAGACCTTTTCTGTTTCACTGCGCCTTTCTAACACACAGATTTTTTCTCTTTCACTGCACCTCTCTGTCTCACAGCCTTTTTCTGTTCCACACAACCTCTCTGTCTCACAGCCTTTTTCTGTTCCACACAACCTCTCTGTCTCACAGACGCTTTTTGTCCCAAAAGCTCCTTCCGTATAGCAGCAAAAGTTTTATCCTCTCCTTCTTCCGCCAGCATCTTAAGCATCCGTTCCAATACCGACCTTGTATGCCAATGCATTACTTTATTTGCTGTTTTACCCTTTTGATAATATGCAAGGGGAGAAGCATCCGTATATGCTTTTCCCTTATACACCTTGCTGGCGGCAATTCTATCCATAATCATTTCTGCAATATATCTGTCAGGCATGGGAACCGGAACCGTATTCCCCTGCTTATCATAGTCATTCCAATACTCATAATGATGTTTATTTCGTCCCTTATGATGCATCCATGCCCGCGAATACCCATAGGCTTCCCGCTCTGCATTATTCGGACTCCTGTTACCTTGAAAATACCTTACCCCCACCCCAAATTCCTCTGGGCTAAATTTAGACATATCATGAAAAATACCCTGCCAATACAATCCAACACGAAAACACCCCTTCGCCACTAAATATTTATGATATAGAATTGTCTTTAAGTGACTCCACATCTTGTTCATGCAATACTCCTTCTGTCTTGGATTTATCGTTACCTTTTCGTGCCGTTTCCGAACGCTCTCCCCCATCGGCACACCCTGCCATAACACTGATATACACTGTAATACTTCTGGGCTGAACTCTTCTCAGATATTCCAGATCCATATCCTCTGCTGCGTTTTTCTCTCTCTCCGTCTCATCTGTTGAAAATACCTTCTCCCATTTCATCCCTTTGGGAAGCTTCGGAAGCGCCAAATTGCGGCCTTCCCAATGCATATTCATGGCAAGATATAAAAAATCGTCCTCTTGAATATGAGCCACTCTGGCATATTTTCCACAAAGCATAATGCCGATATGCCTGAAATTTCCTTCTAATTGAGGTCTCCACGCATATTGCCCATGGTATGATAAATCAGGATATCCACAAGCAATATAATCCATCAGACGCATTTCTCTCTCCGGTCTCAAAATCGGATGATTTTTTCTGAAATTTACCAGCATTTTCCAGAATTTAAACACCCCAACATTCTTTGTCATGCCGCTCCAATCCAACCACGCTACGGCATTGTCCTGACAATAAGGATTATTATTGCCTTTCTGTGAATTGCCAAACTCATCTCCCATAAAAATCAAAGGCGTAGATTGTGAAAGCAATATCATACACATGGCATTTTTTATCTGTTTATTCCGAAGTTGTCTAACCTTTTGTCTTCTTGTAGGTCCCTCCTCCCCACAATTCCAACTGCAATTATGGTCATTTCCATCCCGGTTATCCTCTCCGTTGGCTTCATTGTGTTTATGGTCATATGACACAAGATCAGCCAGCGTAAACCCATAGTAATTTGTCATATAATGAATAAACCCTGCTTTTTCGGGAATGTGACGCATATGGTAAAGCACATTGGCCAACAAATTCCCATCTCCCTTTAAAAATCCGCGCATACAATAATACCAGGAATCATTGTATTCCGCCACATGGGGGTACTTAGGAAATTCACTTTTTCCGTAGAGATATCCTGTATCAAACTGATAATACCAAAGCTTTGTATCTGCCAGTACGTCATCGGAGGCCAGCAAATCCACTGAAAGCTTTTCCCCCATCAGATGAAATCCATCCACATGATATTCTATCACCCAAAATCGCAATATATCCGAGATTTCACTGCGCCTGACCGAATCAGGAAAATAAAACTGCATTACCAATTCCAGTTGATTTTCATGCAATGCCTTCACCAGCTCTTTAAATTCCGTCACAGGATCACCTGAAGCGGCATAAGCAGCCTTTGGCACATAATAATACCCTTTTTTGTATCCCCAGTAATTTAATTTTTGTTTTAAAAACGCCCCCGCATCTCCCGGTGAGGTACTGGTGGGAAGGCTTTGCTTCCTCTCTTCCTCTGTGGGAATCTCCGTAAATTCATATGCGGGCTGTAATTCAATGGTAGTCACACCAATTTCTTTCAGATATGGTATTTTTTCCACTATTCCTGCAAAGGTTCCTCTATGCTTGACCTGAGCAGAAGAATGTTTTGTAAACCCCCTTACATGCAAACAATATCCAATCATCTCCTGATAAGAACACCTTGGAAACCGATCCTGTCCCCAGTCAAACGCTTCCGGCGGAAAACCGGCTCTCAAACTTTCCATTGTTCTTTCTTTCCCATAAACTGCCTTTACAGGAAAAAATCTCGCCCGTTCATCTGCCACAAGACGATCTTCTTCAAAAAAATGATACGTAATTCTCTCCGGATCAATATTCCGAACTACCTTGCAATAAACATTACCAATTCTATCCTCCTGTGTAAAATAAATTTTTTGCAACTCTTTTCCGGTTGCTTTGTCGTACAGCAGGATTCCGCAAATAGCTGCTTTACACACAAAGGAAAAACGAACTCCACCGTCCTCAATATGGGCTCCCAAGGGATAAGGCTTTTTCTGCAAAATTTTTTCTGTCATCGCTTTTCCTCCAATCTGGCAATGGGACAATCCCTGACGTTTCTAAGAAATGTCGTACTGCCACGGTTATATTATAATAAAAATACGGCAAAATCTCAAGTTGACAAATACGGAAAAAACGGTATGATACAAGACATAGGGTAATTTCATATTGTATTACCCAAAAGGAGGCTTTTATGAAAAGAAAACACACATTCTTATGGATATTTTTTACTTTAATTCTAATTACTACATGTCTGGGCCTGTCCGTCAGTATTCCCTTAAGCGATTCGGAAATGGTCCAGTCCGTCAGCGGCGTCAAAATTCCCCCTGACCAGTTCCCGGAACAAGCGGGGAACAATGTGATTCCCGAAGTTCCGGCCACGGCTCCACCATCGCCCACACCCACGCCAATACCGCCCTTTGAGGAATATGACATATCCCTAATGGCATTGGGGGATAACCTGATGCACATGGGCATTGTAAATACCGGCAGACAGGAAGACGGAACCTATGATTACACCTTCCTATTTGAAACTATTTCCGATTATCTTGAGGCTGCAGATATCAAAGCCATTAATCAGGAAACAATTTTCGGCGGAAACGAACTTGGATTTTCCGGTTTTCCCAAATTCAATTCCCCTACACAGGTGGGAGACGCCATTGCCGCGGCCGGTTTCAATGTCGTACTCCATGCAACCAATCATTCCGCAGACCAGGGAATTTCCGGGATTCAAAACTGTACTTCCTTCTGGGAACAATACCCGGATATCCTGATGACCGGTATTTCTGCGGATGCGGAAGCTTCCCGTATCTCCTACCTGAACATAAAAGACATTACCTTTGCCATTTTAAACTATACATATGGCCCCAATATGGAAATCCTTCCCTCCGGCCTCATGGGACATCTGAATATGCTCTGCAATTATGACGCCAATACGGGACATATCAGCTTCACAACTCTGCATCCACAAGTGACGGAAGACATCAAAGAGGCAAAGGAAAATGCAGATATTGTCATTGTCTTCCCCCACTGGGGAACAGAATATCAATCCACTCCCTCCATGTACCAAAAAAAATTTGCCGAAGAAATGGCAGCAGCCGGGGCGGACTTGATTATTGGAGCCCATCCCCATGTCCCGCAGCCCATTGAATGGGTCACGGCAGAAAACGGCAACCGCGCCCTCTGTTATTATTCCCTTGGAAACTATGTGTCTACACAGAAGCAAATTGAATGTATGCTTGGCGGAATGGCCTGGGTTACTTTCCATGTCACGGAGACCAACGTATCTATCGCAGAAGAAAGCACAGGCGTACTCCCTTTGGTATGCCACTACAAAAGCGGACCGGTCAGACTGGTGGGCGTATACCCTTTGGAAGAATATACGGAAGAAATGGCGTTAAAACACGGAATCTGGAACTATGGTGAGGTCCCCCTTCACCTTACCGATCTGCAATCCCAAAGTCAAAATACTTTCGGCAGTCTAATTCTCTCCGGTACGGATATCCTGTCCTCCCCCCATTGATATCTTATGAAGATCTACACTATGTCTTGCTCCCATTCTACCATAGGAAGCTGTTAATGCTGCCTATGGTAGAACAAAAGACACTCTTTTTTAATCTAAATTAATCTACAACATTCCTTACGCCCAGAATCGTCGTATAACCCGCATTGCCAATCACCACGCCCTTATTGGGATTAGCCGCATGTATGATCTGCCCATTGCCTATGTAAAGCGCCACATGAGTACATGTACTGCCGGACCCATAACAGATAATATCCCCTGGTTGTGCCTCGCTGTAATCTATGCCTCTTCCCGCACCGGATAATTGTCCTCCGGGCGTTCTGCTTAGAGAATATCCAAATTCCGCATATATTAAACTTGTAAAGCCGGAACAATCCGTCCCTCCTGCCAATGTCTGTCCTCCATGCACATATTTGTTTCCAAGATACTGCATGGCGTAATCAATAATTTCTCCCCGCAATTCTTCATTTGTGGAATAATCTGTATTGGGAGGCGTTACATTGACAGTGGTATTTTCCGCAGCCTGAGTTTCGGGAATCTGAGTTCTGGCCTCTAACGCTCTTTTCTCCGCCAACTCTTTTTCTTCTTCCTCCAACGTCTTAGCATAGACAAATTCTTCTACGATATTCACATATTCCGCAGACACATATCCCACAGAATTATCGGTATATTGAACTTTTATCCATTCTTCTCCGTTATCCAGCGCCGTATGTTCCAAAAGCTTCGCACGTTCTCCTTTATCAATATAACCGATTCTGTCGAATTCTGTTCCTGGATTTTCACGCACATTCAATCTGTCTGCCTTTACCACTGCGTATCGGGTGACATAATCGTCAATGACCGCCAAAGCATCCTCACCATAGAAAAAATACTCCGCTTTGATATATCCCTGGGCATTTCCGGACGCAATCTGGAACCAGTCCTTCTCTTCCCCTGCCAGCGCCAAAACATGCGCTACCGCCCCACGATAAATCTTACCTACAATGGCGCTGTCCGTATTGGGTTCCGCACGCACATTGACATAATTGTCAACATTGGCAATGGCAAGATCTGCATATTCGTTTTCTTCTTCCAAAAGTTCCATGGCTCCATACTGCCCTAAGTCTTCCTCTGACAGACCATAGTATTCTATTTTTTCATTCACATACGCAGTTCCACGCTCGAAAAATTCCTGGATACCTCCGCTGAGGCAGACTTTTATCAGTCTGTCGCCGCTGTCTGCCTCCATATTATTTACACCTTCCGACGATTGTGAACCGCTCACATCTGCCACAACTATAGGCAGCGCCTGTTCCTTCTCCCCACTGACAGAAACATCCTCTCCGCCGTCAACATGGGTTCTGGGTGCTTTTGCCATATAGTCTTTTGCTTCCACCACCTTCATTCCTGCAATTTCTTCCCATGCAAAACTGTTCATACAATATAAACTGCCTGTCAATACGCAGATACAGGCAACGCTCATCCGCTTGTTTTCCATTTTCCTCTTACATCTCTCTTTTTTTGTAATTTATACTTTTCTTTGCCAAAGTCTGCCGCATTTTTCATCCCGCAAATATATTTAGCCGTAATACTGAAATCTTCCCACAAGTTCTTTCAACAAATCTGCCTGACTGGACAATTCTTCGGAAGCAGCGGCACTTTCTTCGGAGGTTGCAGAATTGGATTCCACAACAAACGCAATCTGATTAATCCCTTCTGATATCTGTGCGGCGGCAGTGGCCTGACTGTCGGACGCCTCTGCAATTTCGGCAACGGATTTATTTACTATCCTGGCATTTTCCACCACCACATGCAAGGAATCTGCCGTAGCTTTTGTCAGCCTGGTTCCTTCTTCCACTGCCGTCAGGGCGCTCTGTATCAGGTCCTTCGTATTCCTTGCCGCTTCGGAACTCTGATCCGCCAATGTCCCAACCTGGGTGGCTACCACGCCAAAGCCCTTGCCGGCCTCGCCAGCCCTTGCAGCCTCAATAGATGCGTTCAGTGCAAGCAGATTGGTCTGATCCGCAATTTCTTCAATGCTGCCGATAATCTGTGCAATTTTGTCCGACGCCTCTCTGATTCTCGCCATAGCCTCTGAATTATACTTCATTTGCTCATTACTCTCAATGACTTGTTGATTCATACTGTCAACAATTTCTCTGACCTTCTCCGCATTTTGGGCATTAATCTGAATTTTATCGGAAATATCCGAAACCATGGCCGTCAGCTCTTCAATTGCACTGGCCTGGTCCGTAGCTCCCTCAGCCAGAGACTGCGCCGCGCCGGACAAATCCGTGGCCCCTCTGCGAACACATTCCGCATTGCTGTCAATATCTTTCATTGCACCGCTCAATGCAGACACAATACCCCGGAATGATTCACTGATCTGGGCAAAATCTCCCTTGTAAGTGGTATCAATAGATATCTTGAAATTACCTTCAGAAAGTTCCGCAAGCTGTTCACTGATATCGGAAATCACAATCTTCAAGTCTCTGACCGTATCCGCCAGGCATGTCATCAGTACAGCCGTCTCGTCATTTGTATCCGGTATAGGTGTTGGAGAATGAAGATCTCCCTCCGATAAAAGCTTCAGGCGCTCTACAGATGCCCCGATGGGTTCCGCCACCGCCTTTCCCAACTGAATTCCGCTCTTGATTCCATAGATGGCAGAAGAAATTACAAGAATCACAGTAATCAATAAAGCAAGATAAAACATCCCCAAAAAGTTATTCCGCACCGCAGTTACACCGATACTCCATCCGTCGGAGCCGGGCACCGGTGAATAAGCCACTACTTTTGTTACCCCGCCATAAGAATAAGATCCGGTGCCATTCTCTCCCGCAGCCATTTTCGTACAAATTTCACTGAATTTTTTTAATCTCCAGTCCGTATCTCCCAAAGCAATACAATCTTCCACTCCCACGATTTCTGAGTTAATATCTCCAATGGTGATTCCGTTGGAATCAATCATAAAAGCCGTTCCACCCTTTCCTACCTGTATGGAGCGCATAATATCATTTAGAAATTCTCCGTTGGGCACATAGACAACCACACCCACCGGTGTCGTACCGGGGATTCCGCCTTCCCACAAAGGCGCCGCTACCGCAAAAGATACGGCGTCAGTGACGGAGCTGTACGCCGGAGTAGATACATATGTATTTCCCTTCATTCCTTCCTTAAAGTAGTCCTTATCGGATAAATCTACTCCGGTAATCATATCCACGCCCGTACTGTCTAACAGAAAACCGCCCTCAAAATCATGGTCATCAATCCTCTGCCTCAAAATAGCCTCTTTCTCTGCCGCGGACTTGTCAGGATCGGCAAGTCTTGCAATGCTTCCCGTCTCATACGCCACGGAAACATACTTGTCAATCGCTGCCGCCACATAAGCCGCCGCCACATTGGAAGTATCATTTATTGTCTCTGAAATAGCATTTATGGAAGAAATATAGCTCAATATGGAAGTAATCACTCCCAGGATAATGCAACAAAATATAATTACCTGTCCGAACCGTTTGGAAATCTTCTTCTCTATGCCTATAAACTGGCTGTTCTGTTTCGTTTTACTTTTTGTGTCCTTCTTATCTTCTACCTGCATCCTTTCCCTCATTTCTGCGCTGCCTTACTCCGATTCACTGTGCCAGGCAACGCAGGGACACACAAACCTTACTATACTTACTACACCTTACCAACCATGTATCATATCAACTTTTTCCCATCTTACCTTCCATACCACCAAACAGGTACAATGCTGAAATCTGAAATAATACGTAAATATTATATCAAATAACCTGATTTTTTTCTACTGCAAATAAGGACAATTTCTAAACAAATGTGGCAGTTCAGCCCAGTCGTTCATGAATTGCCAAAATACATGTGCTATCCTTGATTGGCAATCATACAGAATATGGAATACCTCTTGCCTTATGGCATAAAAACCGATATAATAGACTGGAACGAAAAGATATAACCAGTCCCACAGAACTATTAGAAGCAAATTAAAAACAGTCTCGGAACGCAGACACAATCATCATGAGAACCGTATGAAAGCGAGAACTGAAATAGTCCAGCTAAGAAATGTCAATCCATTTATTAAAAATATTTCGCTGGACAGGTGAGGTTGTGAAGACGCACGAGCGCAAATTTCAGAAGATGACTTACGAATGAAATTTGTCTCTCCTGTGTGCGCCGAAAGAACCTCACCCTTTAGCGCCGTCGCGCAGCGACTTAAAATAGGAGGATAATTATGGAAAACAACAATGATTTTGAATCTGAAGAAATGACAGTAGAACTGGAACTTGACGACGGCAGTATTGTAAACTGTGCCATTGTCACCATTTTGACGGTAGAATCCAAAGACTATATCGTACTGCTTCCCATCAGTGAAGACGAAGAATCCGAAGGCGGGGAAGTATGGTTTTATCGCTACCACGAAAACCCTGACGACCCTGACGAAGAACCGGAATTGGATTATATTGAAGATGACGACGAATATGAAAAAGTTGCCGACGCCTTCGACGAATACCTGGATAACTGTGAATTTGACGAGCTGATAGAATAATCTGCATTTTTCCTATTTCAGAAATTCTCCCAACTGATGCAAGAATCTGGAAGGCTGCCTGGGGCGTTCTTTGGTACCTGTAAGGTAAAAAAGCTCCAGGCTTTTCTTTGCCCTTGTCATAGCCACATAAAAAATCCGTCTCTCTTCCTCAACGCTTTCTGCATCCGGCATGTTTCCGTGAGGAAAATTCTTTTCATTACAGTCCGGAATCCACACTTTGTCAAATTCAAGCCCTTTGGAACCATGTACCGTCAATAAATGTACCGAATTTTTCCCATGATTTTCACACACGCTCTTTTCTCTTCCTTCTGCCTGTTTTCGCTTTCCGCCGCTTGCCTGTCCTGTCCAGGATCCTCCCTGTTTCAAGGCTTTGGTATATTCTTCCTGAAACAGTTTCCATTCCTCCCACCCTGTAAATCTGGCCGCATCTTCTTTCAGCCACTCCAATATCTCCTGCCACTCTTGCCGCCCCTCTGTCCCTCCAATCTCTTTCAGATACCGTTCATAGCCTACTGCCTTTAAAATATAGCTTACCGCCGGCAGCGGAGACAGTTTTCGTATACTGCAGAACTGCCGCTCCAACTGCATAAGTACATTCAATACTGCATCCTTCTGCTTTTTAGGAAGAGAGACCCGACTATAATACGCCCCTATGTCCTTCAGATTCACAATTCCTTCCCTCACTGCTTCCCTGCTGATATAGCGGGAAGGTCTATTCATAATGCGCAGCATCTGTTCCCGATTCCCCTTTCCATGGGCCACTTGCAGATACGCCATAATGTCCGCCGCAATAAAATGTTCGTATATGCTGGAAACCTTCTCCCGCATTTCATAAGGAATATGGGCAGACTTTAATCTGGCTGCAAATCCCTGCATGGACGAATTGGTTCTGAACAAAACTGCCATGCTTTCCTCTTTGTCCGCACAAGCGGACAATGTCTGCAGCAAATGGCTATATTCCCCCTCTTTGTCCACAAACGCCCTTAAAGTCACAGTCTCCGTATCTTTGTACAACAATGCTGTGTTTGTGCCCTGATTATCTTTTTCCTGTGCAACACCTGGAACATTCTTTTCTTGTCCTGCCGCCCGCAGCCGCTTTTCAAATCTATTTTGATTCTCTCCAATCACCGCTAAAGACGCCCTTACGATATCAGGTCTGCTTCTATAATTTACATCCAGCAAAAGCTCCCTGGCATGAAATTCTTCTTGAAACCGTTTCAGGCATTTGGGTTCAGAACCACGGAAGCCGTAAATGGCCTGATCATCATCCCCCACTGCAAAAAGATTATAAGGACTTACGGACAAGAGTTTTACCACTTCATATTGCACCGGATTAATATCCTGAAATTCATCCATTAAAATATGACTGAAACGCTTCTGCCAATGACTTCTTATCTTCTCATTTTCTGCCAGGAGTTTTCTGCAGTCATAAAGCATATCATCAAAATCAATTCGCCCTGTTCTGCGCACCGCTGTTTCATACTCCTCACACACCGCCTCAAAACAGGGCCGCCACTTTGGGGGAAGCCTGTCCGCTGCCTGAGAAATCTGCATTGTATTTTTATAATAGCCAATGGCGGACAATATTTGAACCGCGTCTTCGTTCAGGCTGTTCCAAAAGGCTTCCTGATTCTCAGCATCCGCCTGCCGGCTCATACCATATGCTTTTAATATAGGTAATATAAGAGTTTTCTTTTCTGACAATCTTAATAACTGATTTGATTTAAGAACTTGAGATTCTTGTAAAATATGATAAAACACGGAATGAAACGTTCCGAAATTGACGGGATAACATACATTACTGGCGCATGCGGACATCTTCTGAAAACGATTCCCCATGGATAGGGCCGCTTCCTTTGTATAGGTAATCACCAGAATTTGTTCCGGCCGGATTCCTTTTTCCAAAAGATATAAAATACGGTTTGTGATGGTATAGGTCGTGCCTGAGCCGGGCCCAGCCACAAGCAGCAGGGGCCCTTCCCCATGCGTCACAGCTTGACGCTGGGCTTCATTCATTTTACTCAGACACACTTTCTGACATTCCATTTTACCAGTGTCAGACATTCTCCAGCAATGTAATTCCTTTTCTGATTCTGTTTAACGATTCCTCTTTGCCCAGCACTTCCATAATCTCGGTAGCGCCCGCGGGCGTCATCTGTCTGCCCGATACCGCCGTGCGGATGGGCCACATCACATAACCATTTTTACATCCTTTTTCTTCCACATATTTCACAAGCAGTTGATACAGCCCGTCATTACTGTAATCTTCCTGCGCCTCCAGCAAGGGAAGTACCTCCCTAAGCACTTCCAAAGACGAAGTACTGTTGGTCTTCATTTTCTTATGCGTGTACATCGCTGCATCGTACTCCGGCAAATCCCAAAAGAAATCAACCATCTCCACAATATCAGGGAATACCTCAATTCGCGTTTTCACCATAGCGGCAATTTCCCTTATATGAGACGCCGCTTCGCCCTTAGCGCCCTTCTTCAGATATGGTTCCGCCATTTCGTAAAACTGCTCAAAATCCATGGCCTTAATATACTCGCTGTTCATCCAACGTAGTTTTACCATGTCAAACACTGCGGGAGACCTGCTGATTCTGTGATAGTCAAACTCTGCTATCAGCTCTTCTAAAGAAAAGATCTCTCTGTTGTCATCCGGGCTCCAACCTAGCAGCGCAATAAAGTTCACAATCGCTTCCGCCACAAACCCTTGTTCCAACAATCCCTCAAAAGAAGTACTGCCGCCTCTTTTGGCTAACTTCTTATGGTTTTCATCCGTCACAAGAGGCAAATGTATATACTTTGGCGCTTCCCATCCAAACGCCTCATAGAGACGCACATACTTAGGAGAAGAAGACAAATACTCATTTCCCCTTACCACATGCGTGATATTCATAGTATGGTCGTCCACCACATTTGCAAAATTATAAGTGGGATAACCATCCGATTTCATCAATATCATATCGTCAAGCTGGGCATTTTCCACCGTAATATCTCCATACAGCTCGTCGTGAAAGGTAGTGTTACCCTCCACAGGATTATTCTGTCGAATGACAAAAGGTTTGCCCAACGCCAGATTTTCTTCCACTTCTTCCTTTGACAGGGAAAGACAATGCTTATCATACACAGATATCTCTTTCCCCTCCACCACTTCGGTCTTCAGGGAAGCAAGCCTTTCTTTATCGCAAAAACAATAATATGCCTCTCCCTTTTCGATTAACTCCTTGGCATATTTCATATAAATTCCTGTTTTTACACGCTCACTCTGCACATAGGGACCATATCCGCCGTCTATATCCGGCCCCTCGTCATGCTTCAATCCCACCCGTTCCAGGGTACGATAGATAATCTCTGTAGCGCCTTCTACAAAGCGCTCCTGATCTGTATCTTCAATCCGAAGCATAAAATCGCCGCCCTCATGCTTTGCAATTAAAAATTCATACAATGCGGAACGAAGATTCCCCACATGCATTCTCCCCGTGGGACTGGGCGCATATCTTGTCCTGATTTTCATTCTTACACCTCCCTGTGCGCTTAAAGAGGGATATTTACACACCCTCTTGCGCATATATCAAAGTTTACTTTCAAACTCACACCTCGCTGTGCGCTTCAACGCACGTATCCATCAGGATACTTACTTCTTCTGAAATAACGCTAATGTATCACTATCTTAATACCTTTCAGGGAAAACTGCAAGATAAATCACACAAATTTCCAATCAAAACAGGAATTATTCTAAAACCGTTTTATTTTTTTTGAGGTTGTCTTATCAAATTCCGTCTCTCTCACTTTCAGACCATGAATCTTTTTATACGCCGGAACACCCTGGTTATAGTCGTCAATCACCTTCCATAGCGCACTCTGGCAATCAGATATTTTCTTCTTTTTTGCATATTCATAATCAGGGAAAATCTCCGCTTCTATCACTCCCTCATTTTCACGAACCAATACTTCCTGCACCAGACGGTGTTCTCCGATTTTATTTTCCAGCTCTTCCGGAGAGACATTTTCCCCATTTTTAGTGATAATCAAATTCTTCTTTCTGCCAGTTAAAAATACAAATCCATCCTCATCCACATAACCTAAGTCTCCAGTCTTAAGCCAGCCGTCTGCCAATGTTTCCGCCGTCTCCTCCGGCATTTTGTAATATCCCAGCATCACACTGCTGCCGCGAACATACAACTCTTCCTCCACTACCTTAGCTTCACAGTTTGGCATCAGCTTTCCCACCGACCCCTTTTTGCTGTTCCCGCTTACATTGGTACTGATCACCGGCGAACATTCCGTCATCCCATACCCTTGTAAAATAGTTATTCCATATCTTGCAAAAAAATCCAGATAATTAGGATTCAAATATGCGCCGCCGCTGCAAATTGTATGGAGATGTTTGCCAAATACCTTTGCCTTAATCACTGCAGCCGGGAGCAAAGAAATACTTTCCAGCTTTTTCGCCAATGTTTCAATCATCAGCGGCACCATCAGAATCATATCCGGCTGAAATAATTTCAAATTCTTTGCCACACGCAGCAAACTATCATTAATACAGATTATGCTTCCCAAAGAAAGCGCCTTTAAGATATCCATGGAGAGACAATAGGCGTGGTGGATGGGCAAAACAGAAAGCAATGTAGTACGGGACGGTATCCCCATATCCAGACAAGTAGCATTTTCCGCCAGATTCCGATGGGTCAGCATGACGCCTTTGCTCATGCCCGTGGTTCCCGACGTAAACATAATCGTACAAAGCTGGTCCGGTTCCGGTGAAAAAGAAAAACCATTCTCCCGATTTTTCAGAAGCCTTCCAAACGCAGCAGAACTTTTCTCAAATACGTCCGTAACATATGTATTTTCCGAAACTTCCTCCGGTTCCTGTACTTCCTCCCATCCCAAATCCTGTCCCGTTTCTCCCAATCCCTCTCTGCGGGATTTGACATCCTCAAAAACTTCCGTAGTCATGAAAATAATATGTTTCAGCTTCGGGCAACGTGTCTTTGCAAGTTCCGCCACATCTCTGTGACCCTCATCCGCCACAAAAACCGTCGCATCCGCCCGGTGAAGCAACTCACACATATCTGCCGCCGGCAATTGTGCGTCCAGCGGAACCGCAACGCTGCCACTGTTTACCGTCCCCAGATAGGCCACCAGCCAGGGATAGGATGTGGCGCCCGTAATAGCCACATGATTTCCCAACGCTCCAATCGCTTCCAGAACAAGTGAAAAATATTCGCTGTCCTCTTTTAGCTGCCCATAGGATTTGGACCTGATTTCATTTGCTCCAATCTTATAACGAATTGCATCCTCCGTTGAAAATTTTTGTTCTGCCTGCACTAATATTTCACGAATTGTATGATATTCCATCCTCAATTCCATCCTTCCTCAAATCCGGTTCGGCTTCTTCACATATTATTTTGAAATTTTTTCCAAATAATCCACCGCTTCCTGCACCGTGCGGATATTTACAACTTCCTGTTGGTCTACTTCCACATCCAACTCATCCTCCAATTCCCCCAACATACTCATAAAATCAAAGGAAGTAAATCCTAAATCCTCAATAAATTTCGATTCCGGCCTAACCTGTCCAGGCTCCACTTCCACATAATTACATATAATTTCCACCAATTTATCAAACATTTCGTTTCTCCTATTATAAGTCGCTGCGCGACGGCACTAAAGGGTGCGGTTCTTTCGGCGCACTCTCAGGAGAGACAAATTTCATTCCTAAGTAATCTCATGAAATTTGCTCTCGTGCGCCTTTACAACCTCACCTGTCCAGCTTAACATTTTTAATAAATGGATTGACATTTCTTAGCTGGACTATTTTATAAG
>JAAWCE010000061.1 GCA_022793065.1 Lachnospiraceae bacterium | reverse complement strand
GCGTAGATATAAGCCAGAAGTGCGCCAATGATTCTAAGCTAATGAAGCCTCTTATGGCATATATACTGTAAAATATTAAATTTTCAAGGTTCATGTGGAGGTTCAAACATAGAAAACACTATGTTTTGACCCCAGCATCATAGAATTATCTTATAGAGAAATGGAATACTTCATTCAAACAAAAACAGAACCTCATGTGAACATCGCTGCATATTAACAGTTGAAATAGAAATTGTTATTGCATGAAACTACAAAATATGATTTTTTAGGATGGAACAATAAATAAAATTGTTGAAACAATGAATTATAAGAATATGATTGATTATTTATTGTTAGAAGAAATAGAGCATATGTCAGGTTACCACTGACCAGGATGTGTCTGAAAACTACTTTTCATAATATAAGTTTTCAGACATACCTGCAATAAAACAAACTAAATTTTAATGTGAAAAATATTTTGCATAAACCTCAAAAAAACTTGTCGTAGTGATATTTTCATCATGCAACAGAACTATCTCATCCCATAATTTCGTATTGAGCTGGCGCGCCAATCCCTGTACAAAAGCATCATACTCCTGTCCAAATATTTCTCTACGCTTTTCCTCTATGATTACCAACTTATTCCTGTCCGTCTGTTCTCTGTCGAACGTACTGACACATTTCAAAATGTGATAACCATTCTCTGTCTCAATCACTTCACTGACTTCTCCTGTTTCCAGTAAAAAGGCCGCTTTTTCAATTGCCGCGTCCGCCTCGCCCTTACGAAAAGAATACGTAATTGTGGAATCTTCACTAAATCGTGAAGCCATATCTACAAAATCAGCCTCTCCATCCACCACTTTTTGACGTATTTCACAGGCTTTTTCATATATGGATTGCCTGACCTTGTCCGAAAAGACTTCTCTTCCGCCCTCCTGGTCAACTGTATAGGTCCGTAGTAAAATATGCTGTATTGTAATTGTGCGCGCTTCATCATCACTAATTTCCGGCCTCACATCCTGAATGATATATTGATACACTTTATCGGCAAGCACATATTCCCCATAAAGTTGTTCTATAATATCAATTGTCACTCCCATCAGCGCCTTTTCCGATTCATTCAACGAATCAAAATATTCTGCTGCTGCGTCCTTTACACGTTGTTTTTCTTCCTCTTCCAGTACAACTCCACGCTCTCCTGCCAACAGGCACATGGTCTTAATCTGTGCTATTTTGGCCAATACAGTTTCCTTAATATTTTCCTCCAAAGTCACGCCTTCCAGAGAAATCTTCCACACCTCATCCCCATATACGCTCTCATATTGATTTCCGGTATTGGTCAAGTATACCATAATCTCTGGTACAGTGCACACTTCGTTTCCAATTCTGAATACATCGTCTTTACCAAATCCTGTGGTAAAAATCACCTTCGCATTATTTCCTTCACCGCCGCATGCCGACAATGTCATCACACTTAACAACATACATACCAGCGTCATCGCCTTAAAAAACGACGATCCACCCCATCCGAATGTTGCCTTTTTGCACATAAACCGGCTGAAGAAACCAAATGGCAATCTTCTCTTCATGCAGCTACCTCTCACTTAATCACATGTATCCAGCCTTCGGGCGCTTCCACTCTGCCCATCTGTATCCCTGTAAGCGTCTCATAAAGCTTTCTGGTCACAGGTCCCATTTCCTCCATACCGCTTGGCAGACAAATCTCTGTCCCATGATCAACAATCTTTCCCACAGGAGAAATCACCGCCGCCGTACCACAGAGTCCACACTCTGCAAAATCTTTTACCTCACTTAAAAGAACTTCCCTTTCCTCCACCTTCAGCCCAAGATATTCTTTCGCAACATACATCAGAGAACGTCTTGTAATAGAAGGTAATATACTGTCAGACTTCGGCGTAACCACCCCGCCATCTTTTGTCACAAACAGAAAATTGGCCCCTCCCGTCTCCTCAACTTTGGTACGTGTCCCTGGGTCAAGATACATATTCTCATCAAATCCCTCTTCATGGGCGCTGACAATGGCATGGAGACTCATGGCATAGTTTAAACCGGCCTTAATATGCCCTGTTCCATGAGGCGCCGCGCGGTCAAAATCACTGACCCGAATGGTCAAAGGCTTTGCCCCGCCTTTAAAATATGGTCCCACAGGAGTTGCAAATACACGAAACTGATACTCCGTTGCCGGTTTCACACCAATAACAGAATTAAACCCAAACATATAGGGACGCAAATACAATGTAGCGCCACTGCCATAAGGAGGTACATACGCCTCATTGGCCTTTACTACCCTTGTAATGGCATCTACAAAACGATCTTTGGGAAATGCCGGCATTTCAAGTCGCCTTGCAGAATCCTCCATACGCTCCGCATTCAAATCGGGACGAAATGCTACAATGTGTCCGTCTTCGGTGGTATATGCCTTCAATCCTTCAAATATGGTCTGTGCATACTGCAAAACCCCCGCACATTCATTTAGGACAATATTAGCATCTTCTGTCAATGTTCCCTCATCCCAGGCTCCATCTTTAAAATTTGAAACATATCTCATATCCGTTTTTACATACCCAAATCCGAGATTGCTCCAATCAATATCTTTCTTTTCCATTTTTCCTTCCTTCTTTCTATTTGTATATTCTTACATAGTATCTCTCAATTTATATATTACCCTTTCCTTTTCCGCTCATACCGCAGAAAAGAATATGTAATATCAAAATAAGTCTGTTCATCACTGTCCGCCGTAAGCTCCCATTCCGAATCTTCCTCCAAATTAGGGAAATAAGCATCCGCTTCGTATTTATGGTCTATTTTTGTAATATGGGCCACATCACAATAAGGAATCATCTGCCGATATACGCTTGCTCCCCCAATGACATATATATCTTCGGTTGGATATGCGCCCAGCTTTTTCATTAGCTGCTCCAAAGAATGTACCGTCACTGCACCTTTGACCTGATAATCCGCAGTCCTGGATAAAACAATATTGACTCTTCCCTCCAACGGCATCCCCTGAGGAAATGTCTCCAATGTCTTATGTCCATAAACCACAACCTTTCCCATGGTTTCAAGCCGAAACTGTTTATGGTCATTGGGAATACGCACAAGAAGCTGTCCCTTTCGGCCTATTGCCCAATTACTATCCACCGCTGCAATTATATTCATACCTTCCCCCTATGACCATATATCAATCCTTGCCAAACTGTTTCTATTCCCATTTATCACAAAGAGAATTAATCTGATCCGCAAATTTTCCCATATCTTTATTGGCCATACCATCGCTCCTCTGTACCAAAGCAAGCAGCCTTTTTGCAGCCGCAAGCAATCTTGCATATACGCTGGATGCAATGGATTTGACTTTCTTCTTCACCGGCATTGGAGCAGCCTCATACAATAGCTTCCCAGACAACAAATCAAATTCCGTCCCACTGTATGGCGCATAGGTATTATAGCCATACTCCACCCTCAGACATTCCGCAAATTCCATGCACACACTGTCTTCGCCGTGTACGACAAAAACCTTTCTTGGCTTTTCTTCAAACCCGGAAAGCCATTCAATGAGTCCGTTTTTATCGGCATGCCCACTCATACCGATCAGCTTTCTAATCTCCGCACGAATATGTATGGATTCTCCAAAAAGCTTCACTTCATCAATTCCTTCCACAATCAGTCTGCCCAGAGTTCCCACCGCCTGATATCCCACAAAAAGGATCGTACACTCCGGCCGCCATAAATTATGCTTCAAATGATGCCTAATACGCCCTGCCTCACACATACCTGATGCGGAAATGATAACCTTTGGGGTATCAATAAAATTTATTTCCTTTGATTCTTCACTGGTAATCGCCAACTTTAATCCTGCAAAAGAAATGGGATTAATCCCCTCCCTGGCCAACTCCATCGCCTCATCGCCAAAACATTCCATTCGATTATCCTGGAAAATACCCGTGGCCTCCACAGCCAACGGACTATCCACATACACCGGAAAATTCTCATGTCCCTTCACCATGCGTCCCACTTTTATCTTACGCAGAAAATAAAGCAGTTCCTGCGTGCGCCCTACAGCAAAGGAAGGAATCACTACATTTCCGCCCCGGTCAAAGGTTTCCTGCAATATCCCCGCCAATTCCTTCACATAGTCCGGGTTCTCTGCCGCATGCAGCCTGTTGCCATATGTAGATTCCATCACCACATAATCCGCTTCTTCCGTATAAGCCGGGTCCCGCAGCAAAGGCAGATTTTTATTACCAATATCTCCGGAAAATACAATTTTCTTTGTCCGCCCCTCTTCGGTCAGCCACACTTCAATACTCGAAGATCCCAACAGATGTCCAATATCTGTAAACCGAATCTTAATTCCCTCGCATACTTCTATCTCCTGTTCATAATGACAAGGTTCAAAACATTTGATAACCCCTTCTGCATCCTCCATAGTATAAAGAGGTTCCATCACATTCAGCCCGTCGCTTCTTTTTGCCTTTCTGTTCTTCCATTCTGCCTCCATCATCTGGATATGCGCACAATCCCGAAGCATAATACTGCACAAATCCGATGTGGCATCCGTGGCATATATCTGTCCCCGAAACCCTCTTGCATACAAAAGCGGCAATAATCCGGAATGGTCAATATGGGCATGGGTCAGAAATACATAATCGATCTGTGCCTCGTCCACAGGCAGTTCCACATTCTCGAACACATTCACCCCCTGCTCCATACCGTAATCCACTAAAATATGCTTTCCACCTGCCTCAAGATAATGGCAGCTTCCCGTCACTTCATGATCAGCACCCACAAAAATCAGCTTCATACCATTCCCTCCTGTCTTATCCCAAACCCGTTGTCTCCTGTCACCATGCCAGACCGTTCATCCAAACTGTTATGGCAAGCTATTCCCTAAACGATATTTTAATTCTCTCGCCGCCCTCCTAAACTGATCCGGACATGCCTTTTTCTTCCATGTCCGCTTCTAAATTTATTTTAGTATATCTTTCTGCCAAAGTAAAGTGTTTATTTCATTTTAAAATTCATTGCTTTTTTTCGTCCAATCTATATAATAAATTATGACACGCAAATGCATAGATACATAATTCCTGCACCTAATACAGATGAAACGAAAAATCGAAACATAATATACTTATGAGTAAAATCCTTAAATTACGCACTTATATCATAGTACGTATCTGTGCATTTGCGTGTCATAATTTTTTCAATAACCAGGGAGAGAAAAATGAACACACTAGACAACGAATTTCACCGTCAGCATTTTGACAGTATTCAAGCATTGCGAGGTATCACAGCCCTTTTTATCATATTGGAACATATTCGTTTTTTAAACTGCGGCGCTTTCGGCGTGGATATCTTTTTTTGTATCAGCGGCTTTATGATTATGTTTTCCACACATACAAATACGCAATATTTTGTAAGAAAACGCCTGATCCGTATTCTGCCCTTGTATGTTTTAATGACCTTAGGAACGTTTTTGCTTCTGACGGTTTTTCCGCAAATGTTTGAACAAAGCCATGCCAATCCAATATTTCTCATAAAAAGTCTGCTTTTCATTCCTTTTGATATGGGAGGCGGTGCAATTCAACCTCTTATGCGAATCGGCTGGACGATAAATTGTGAAATATTTTTTTATTTACTGTTTTTTATTGCTCTGAAAATCAATCACAATTATAGGGGGCTTATCTGCAGTATTTTGCTGCTTGGAACTGTCCTTTCCGCAAACCTGCTGCCCGCCCCTCCCCTTTTTCTCGCCTTCTATGGCAGCCCCGTAATGCTGGAGTTTACTTTTGGCATTCTCAGCTATTATATTGCCCGGAAACTGTACCAGCTCAGACAGGAGCAAAAATTATCTTCCGCCTGCCTCCCTCTTTGTATTGCGGGGATCTTTATATGTTTTTTGGGGTTGCTTATCACAAAACCTGATATCAACATTCTGGGCTTTCGACGCCCGCTCCTTTGGGGGCTGCCAGCCCTGCTCATCGTATTATGCACCTTTACAGCCGGCCTCTATTTGCCTAAAATCCCCTTACCCTTGGTGAAATTGGGAAATATCAGCTTTTCTTTATATTTAGTGCATTACTACCCGGTAATGCTGCTGGACCGAGCGGTTTTCGATTTCTCCGTGTGCACGCCCCATGCTCTTTTAGGAACGGTTATCAGTATCGCCATAAGTGTTGTGCTGGCTCTTGTAAGCCATTATATATTCGAGAACAAACTTCCTTTATGGCTGCGTCAAAAACTACTTCGCCCCAAAACGCTCCATGATCTTTAAAAATCAAACAAACTTAACTGATTAGACTCTGGCAGATTTCCCAACAACCCAAGAGACGCCATCAAATCCACTACCGTTTTGGATACCTTCGCCCGCTCCCTGAAATCATCTTTTGAAAGAAACGGGCCGTCCTTTGCTGCTTCCACAATAGAATCCGCAACCTTTTCTCCCAGTCCGTCAATACTGTTAATGGATGGCATCAGTTTCCCCTCCACAATCTGAAATGTACGGGAATTGGCCGTAAAAATATCAATGGGGGTAAACTCGTATCCCCGTGCATACATTTCCAGCACAATTTTCATATCATTATAGGAAAGTTCTTCCTTATTGGAAAGAGGTTCTGCACCCGGTTCCTTATTAGATGCAGCCTCCATCCGTCGCTTATATTCTTTCATGGAAGCCTCCAAATGCGCCTGCCCCTGACACATCAGCGAATAAGAAAACGCTTTTGCCCGAATACTGAAAAATGCCGCATAATATGCCAGTGGATAATGAATCTTACAATACCCAATGCGCCATGCCATCATAACATAAGCCGCAGCATGGGCCTTTGGAAACATATATTTAATCTTTTTACAAGAACCTATGTACCAGTCAGGCACATCATGGGCTTTCATCTCATCAATCCACTCACTTTTCAGACCTTTTCCCTTTCTGACACTTTCCATAATCGTAAAAGAAAGACCTGGCTCCACGCCCATCTGCATCAGATATAGCATAATATCGTCACGAGTACAAACAGCCGTAGATATGGTAGCCGTGCCGCTCATAATCAAATCTTTCGCGTTTCCAATCCATACATCCGTTCCATGGGACAAACCGGAAATGCGCACCAAATCCGAAAAAGCCTGGGGTTTCGCATCAATTACCATCTGCATTGCAAAGTCGGTGCCGAACTCAGGAATTCCAAGAAGCCCCAACCTAATACCGCCGATTTGCTCCGGTGTAACTCCCAAGGCATCCGTACCCTGAAACAATGACATTACATCCTGCCCGTCAAGGGGTATGGTCAAAGGGTCCACACCTGTTAAATCCTGCAGCATACGAATCATGGTGGGATCATCGTGTCCCAGAATATCTAGTTTCAAAAGGTTATGATCTATGGAATGATAATCAAAATGAGTGGTGATAATATCCGTTGTCATATCATTTGCCGGATGTTGCACAGGCGTAAAAGAATTAATATCCTGCCCCAACGGCAATACTACAATACCGCCCGGATGCTGCCCGGTACTTCTGCGGATTCCCGTACATCCAGTGACGATACGATCAATCTCGCTGTTGCGCTTATGCTGTCCCCGTTCCTCATAATATCTCTTTACATATCCAAAGGCTGTCTTATCCGCCAGCGTCGCAATGGTACCGGCACGAAAGGTTTGCCCCGCCCCAAAGATTACTTCTGTATATTTATGTGCTTTGGATTGATACTCTCCTGAGAAATTCAGGTCAATATCAGGTTCCTTGTCCCCCTTAAACCCCAAAAATGTCTCAAAAGGAATATCAAATCCATCTTTGTGCAGCCATTCACCGCATTGGGGGCATACTTTGTCCGGCATATCAACCCCAGCTTTTCCCGCATATGCTTTCACGTCTTCCTCATCGAAGTCCACATAATGACATTTACTGCAATAATAATGAGGGCTGAGAGGATTAATCTCCGTAATCCCTGCCATAGTGGCCACAAAAGAACTGCCCACGCTTCCTCTGGACCCCACCAGATAACCGTCTTCCACTGACTTCCACACCAGTTTCTGCGCAATAATATACATTACCGCAAACCCGTTCTTGATGATGGAATTCAACTCTTTGTCCAAACGCGCCTTCACAATCTCCGGCAAATCAGGACCATACAATTCATGCGCTCTGTCATAGCATATTTTGGTCAATGTCTTATCGCTGTCTTCAATCACAGGCGCACATTTGTCCGGCCGAACAGGGGCAATTGTCTCTATCATATCTGCTATCATATTGGTGTTTTTTACCACAATTTCATATGCCTTGTCACTCCCTAAGTAAGAGAATTCTTCCAGCATTTCGTCCGTGGTATGCAGATACAAAGGCGCCTGGTCATCGGCATCGGCAAATCCCTTTCCTGTCATGATAATACGACGATACACTTCATCTTCCGGATCAAGGAAATGTACATCACAGGTTGCCACCACGGGTTTGCGGAATTGTTCGCCCAGCTTTACAATACGACGATTGATATTTTGAATATCTTCAATGGAATTAATATCCCGCATCCGTTCAGATGCTATCATAAATTTATTATTCCCCGTGGGCTGAATTTCCAGATA
The DNA here is from genome assembly GCA_022793065.1 of Lachnospiraceae bacterium. Classification (GTDB taxonomy): domain Bacteria; phylum Bacillota; class Clostridia; order Lachnospirales; family Lachnospiraceae; genus Acetatifactor. The sequence goes on along the minus strand of JAAWCE010000061.1, from coordinate 41,649 downwards.
ATCATAGAATTTCACCAGCCTCGCAATCTGCATATCACTCTGACCGTCCAGCAATGCCCTGTACAATTCCCCCGCTTCACAGGCACTTCCCAGAATAAGCCCCTCACGATATTTCATCACAAGACTTTTGGGTATTCTGGGATTCCTGTGGAAATATTTCAAATGGGATTCCGATACCAATCTATATAGATTAATGCGTCCCAAATCATTTTTTGCTAAAATAATGGCATGATAAGAAGGAAGCTTTTTCACCATCTCATCGCTTGACGCTCCTAACGCATTTACTTGCGCCAATGTATGAATGTTTTGCTCCGCCAACATTTTGATAAATTTAACAAATATCCATGCAGTACATTCCGCATCATCCACTGCCCGATGGTGGTTTTCCAGGGAAATATTCAAAGTCTTTGCCACTGCGTCCAAAGTATGTTTTGCCTGGTCCGGCAGAAGCACCCTTGCAATTCCCACCGTGTCCACATATGTAAACATTCCTCCTGCATTTCCCTGTCCTTTCTCTGCTATATCCAGGTTCGGTGTCTGCCCCTTGGCCAGTCTGTCCTCACTTCCCTCTATTTCTGGTATGGAAATTCCCAAACGCCTAACATTCTCAATAATAAAACTCATGTCAAATCCGGCATTATGCGCCACCAGTACACATCCTCTGGAAAATGCCAAAAACTGCGGCAGTATTTCCTCGATTAAGGGGGCGTCCTGCACCATATCATCCCTGATACCGGTGAGTTTTTCAATTTCAAATGGAATGGGTACCTGAGGATTAACAAAAGTGGAAAATCTTTCTGTCACCTCCCCTCCCGAAACCTTTACAGCGCCGATTTCAATAATACGATTATTCACAGGTGAAAAGCCAGTGGTTTCTATATCAAATACCACAAAATCTTCGGCAAGATTCTGTCCTCTGTCCCCGGTGACAATTTCTTTCAAATCGTCCACCAGATAAGCTTCCAAACCATATATTACCTTAAAAAAATCTTGTCTGTCAGGATTGGCATCCCCCGCTTCCTTACGCTTCGCCTTCTCTGCCCCCCATAAATCATCCCATACATGGTTGGCGTTCGTATATCCCTGCACCACGCCATGATCTGTAATTGCAATGGCGCTATGCCCCCATTTATACGCACGTTTTACAATATCCTTCACTTCAGACACGCCATCCATATCACTCATTTTGGTATGACAATGAAGCTCCACACGTTTGTGCGGCGCCGTATCCATGCGCATTGTCGTAAAATCAGATATTTTTTTAATACCCGTCAGCGAACCAATGGTAATCTCGTGATCAAATTTATCCAGTGTGGCAACGCCTTTTATCTTCACAAAAGTTCCTGGTTTGAGACTTCCCATCAGCTCCTTCACAAATTCATTTTTTGTAAACAGCTTAATGGTAATGGTATCCGTATAATCCGTCACATCAAAGGTAACAATTGTCTTTTCATTTTTTATTTCACGGCTGTCCAGCTTTAATATGGAGCCTCGTATGGTTACATCTCCCAATTCACCTACAATATCCTCAATGGGCATACATTCCTCGTCGAAATCACGCCCATACAGCACATCAGGGTTGTCCGATTGTTTTAAAGAATGTCCATACTCCCCGCTCCTTCGGAATTCTCCTCTCCTAAAGTTCCCTGACTTTCCTGACGCGCCATAACTTTGCGTCAATCCGCCCGACTTCCCTTTAAGACTACTGTAGCCCTGGGGCATACTGCTGCCCGCCGCACCGGAAGCGTTTGCCGAACCAGCCCTTAATTGGCCGCTGCTTCCGTTATGCTCCTGTTCTGAACTATTACCTGCTTGATATCCCCCCACGTTCTTCCCACCAAAACCGGCTGTTTCCACACCTGCTTTTTGACCGGCGGCACCATTTTCGCCGGAATTCTTCATGCTGCCCCTGTGGTTGTCCATATGGCCATTGGAACGCTGTTTTCCACTATGTGCGCTGTCCGCCGTTCTTCCCATACCGCCATATGCGGAATTCTGCTCTCCATGATTCTGATTTATGCTTCCGTCTGCCTCCGCCGCTTTCCCAGCGGCGTTCTTTGTGCGCTGATAAATTTCATTCACTCTCATCTGAATCCGCAGCGCATCATCCTGAGCATATTTTCCTGTGCATGCCTCTTTATAAGCCACCTCAATCCCAACATTCAGCCCACAGCGTTCTACCAATATCTTCTCCAGCACGCGGACAAGCTCCCCCTCTTTACTTCTGTTCAGAACGGTGTCTTCAATAGTGAGAAGTACCTTTTCCTGGTTCGGATAAGAAATATCCGCCGTGCGGAAGGCATTATACTCAATATGACTATATTCCTGCAATTCGCTCAATATACTCTCTCTGTATATATCCATCAGATTCTCAGGCGTATACTGTGCAGAAAGCTCAAAACGCTCACGTATTCTGATCAATAAGGAGACGTTGGGAAACAATTGTCTCTTTATTTCCCGCTCCGTCATTCGGATATCTTCCTTTAAAATCAAACGAGTGCTGAATAAATAAACCGAAAGTCTGTCTTTCTGTTTTGTTGCAGACACTCTCTCAATCTTTGCCTGTTCCAAAATATCATGTAATGTCCCCTGAATCTTCAAAGTAGGAAATACATCAAAAAAAAGTTTCTGTGTCGTCATCATTTCCAGTGATCCAACTCTTCCTTCAGCACACTCAACAATTGTTCTTCCGGCACCTTACGGATGATTTCGCCTTTTTTAATCAACAGCCCCTCCCCGTCGCCTCCTGCAATACCGATATCCGCTTCCCTTGCCTCTCCAGGACCATTTACGGCGCATCCCATGACCGCAACCTTGATATCCAGCGGATAATCCTCTACCATTTTCTCCACTTTGGCCGCCAGACCAATCAAGTCAATTCTGGTTCTGCCACAGGTAGGACAGGATACCACCTCAATGCCTCCTTTACGCAATCCCAATGTGCGCAGAATCAGCTTTGCCGACTTTATTTCCTCCACAGGATCCCCTGTCAGCGACACACGTATGGTATCGCCCATACCTTGATATAAGATAATCCCCAATCCCACAGCCGATTTGATATTTCCGCTCTGTATCGTTCCTGACTCAGTAATTCCCACATGTAATGGATAGTTGGTCTTTTCCGACAAAAGCTCATGTGCCCTGACACACATCAGCACATCCGAGGATTTGATGCTGATTACCAGATTGTCATAGCCTGCCGTCTCCACCATACGCACTTTATCCAGCGCACTTTCTACAATTCCCTCTGCAGTCACCCCACCGTATTTTTCTAACAGACCTTTTTCTAAAGAACCGCTGTTGACGCCGATGCGAATGGGAATCTTCCGCTCCTTTGCCGCATCTACAACCGCCTTTACCTTATCCGGTCCGCCTATATTACCGGGATTGATACGTATTTTATCCGCACCGTTTTCCATGGCGGCAATGGCAAGTTTATAATCGAAATGGATATCTGCCACCAGTGGAATATGAATCTGTTTTTTTATCTCTGCAAAAGCTCTCGCAGCTTCCATATCCGGTACCGTACATCGGATGATTTCACAGCCGGCTTGTTCCAACTTAAGAATTTGGTCCACTGTGGCGCTTATATCCTGTGTCCTTGTATTCGTCATAGATTGTATCAGCACCGGATTCCCGCCGCCGATTATTTTATCCCCTATTTTTACTGTTTTTGTATGTTCTCTGTACATTTTAATCTCCTATTCCAGTTCCGTTTCTGCTCTTCGATGCCCTTACAGGGAAGCAATTTTCATCTGTTTAAGGCACATCTGAAAATTTCTTCCGGGCTTCTGCGTTCCGAATCTGTTTTTTTATTCCAGTTCCGTTTCTTTGATTCCAGTTCCGTTTCTGCTCTCCGTCGCCCTTAGAATCGCTTTTTCCATCATATCATAATTTTCAATTCTTGCCTATGATTGTTTGTGCGTTTTTTATCCTTTTCCTCTGCAAAAACGTCCTGGGCTGATCTGTATTGCCATTTTCTCCACGCATAGCTCCATGAGCAGCATCATTATCTGTCGTTCTTCAAACTTCCCGGCAAGCTTTCCTCTGATTTCTTCCGCAGATTGTGGACTGAAATCAAGCACTTCATAAATGGAAGTCAGTTCAGAAGACAATTTTATAATTTTTGCAGTCCCCATTTCAGCGCCTCCACAGTAAGGATTATATTGCTCCTTTTCCGTTTTCATACCACTGTCCCAGCACAAATTACTATTTGACATTCTTACATGACAATTTCCCTTTTTTCTATTTCGTATTGCCCATAATTCCTCCACAAATTCTTCCAGATTCCACAACACGCCCGCTCCCTGTCTGATCAAACGATTGCAACCGTCGCTTAATCTGTCTGTTACACGGCCCGGCACCACATATACCTCTCTGCCCTGTTCCAACGCCATATCCACAGTAATCAATGTCCCGCTTTTTATCCTGGCCTCCACCACTATAATCACATCTGCCAAACCGCTGACAATACGATTGCGCGGCGGAAAATTCTGCGGACGTGCAGGCGTACTAAGGGGATATGAAGAAATTACCCCTCCTTCCCTTATCAGCCTTTCATACAACGCTTTATTCTGGGCCGGATAACAAATATCCACACCGCATCCCAGCACCCCTATGGAACTGCCCCCTGCTTCCAGCGCCGCCATTTGACTGATACCGTCAATCCCTCGTGCCATTCCGCTAATCACTGTAACTTTATATTTTCCAAGCACTCTTCCAAGCAAATTTGCCACATATTTACCATATTCAGAACATTCTCTGGCTCCAATGACGGCTACAGCCGGCGCTTCCTCATCGGGAAGCTTCCCTTTGACAAACAGACAATAGGGGGCATCCGAAATTTCCCTTAGCCTGTCAGGATAGTCTGTATCCTTTACAGTTACGATCCTGATTCCCTTTGCCTGTATTTCATGATAGGATTTCTCCGGGCGCCAGTTTGCAGTATATTCTTTCAACCGCGCCGTTTGCTGTGGTGAAAGTACATTTCCCCAAATTTCAGGTTTTGCCAGATAAACTCCTTCCGGTCCTCCACAGAGTTCAGACAGCCGATGTATCTGCCCGTTTCCAATATATGGAAAGTTGCATAGCCAACAGGCATATATTTTCTCCCTTTCTTTACATTCTTCCAAAGTCATCTCCTATCCCCTTTCCATTGCTATATTATCAACATCCCCAATATTCCAGCGAAGGCCTGTAAAACGAAGCTTCCATCAAATGTTCCACCTTGATTTTATCCGTTTGCTCTAAATCCGCTATGGTTCTTGCCACTCTTAAAATACGATGATATGCCCTGGCACTAAGCTGTAGAGAAGAATAAAGCTGTTCCATACATTGCTGTTCTTCTTCCCCAATCGTACAATATTTCCCTATAGCAGAAGCTTCAATATCCGCATTAAAACGATAATTTGTCCCTTCAAATCTATCCTTTTGACACTGTCTTGCCCTGCTGACCCGCTTTCTGATTTCTTCGCTGCTTTCCTCTTTATATCTTTCCTTCAGACTGAAAAAATCTACCGACTGCAATTCTACGCATAAGTCAATCCTGTCTAAAATAGGCCCCGATATTCTCCCCATATACCTTCTCACCTGAGGCCCTGTACAACGGCATTTGTTTTTATCCGGATAATACCCACACGGACAGGGATTCATCGCACAAACCAACATAAAATCACTGGGATACGTTACATTGCCGCTTGCACGTGCAATATTCACCCGCCTATCTTCCATAGGCTGACGCAAAGCATCTAATACTGTTCTCTGAAATTCCGGCAGCTCGTCCAGAAAAAGAACGCCTCTATGTGCCAATGATATCATTCCTGGTCTTGGCATGGCATTTCCACCAATCAAAGCCGGCTGAGATATAGTATGATGGGGACTTTTAAAAGGCCGCTCCGTCACCAGCGCCTCCCCTTCCTCCATTAACCCTGCCACGCTGGCTATGGATGTCACTTCCAGGCTTTCTTCCAATGTAAGAGACGGCAGAATCCCCGGAATTCTTTTGGCAATCATAGACTTTCCCGCGCCCGGTGGTCCTACCATAAGCAAATTATGGAAGCCTGCCGCTGCAATTTCCGCTGCCCTTCTGGCCATATCCTGCCCTGTGACATCACTGAAATCAGGCTTTTCTCCCCCTGTACTGACATCTTCCCCAAAAAGGCCCGCCGTATCTACCCAATTCACCGGAAGAATTTTTTCTCTTTCTTCTTGTTTCGCCGTCAGGAAATGAATAATATCCAATATATTACCGGCACCTCTCACTCTGATCCCTGGAATTACCGCCCCTTCTCTCACATTGGCTTTCGGAACAATGCACTCTTTCATCCCCTTTGCGGCCGCTTCCCGGACAATGGGAAGCACACCTTTCACCGCCTTCACTTCTCCGTCCAGGCCCAATTCACCCAAAAATAAAATATTTTCTGCCGCACCATGAGAAATCATTTCCAACGATTCCAACATTCCCACAGCAATCGGAAGGTCAAAAGCCGTCCCTTCTTTTTTTCTGTCCGCCGGAGACAAATTTACCGTAACTCGGCAAGGGGGAAGATCCAATCCTACATTTTTTAACGCCACAACCACACGTTCTCTGGATTCTCTGACCTCCGTACTCAGAAAACCTACCATATAAAAGGCCGGAAGTCCTCTGGAAATGTCCACTTCCACGGAAACAAGATAAGACTTGATTCCTAAAAGCGCACCTGAATAAATAGTACTATACATAAACTACCTCCTTTATCTCCCCAAAATGAAGCCACTGGGATTTTGAAACCAGGCGCAATGAATCACTCACGCACCTTACCTGTAAAAGCACAAAAACTTTATATAAAATAAGCAAGCCATACACATTACCCTATCTAAAATCACATTATGGGAAATACTATAGAAGAAAAGCAAGATACCTTTATGTATACCATGCCGATGATAAGATAACTACTACGATAACAAGACTTACCACAGAAAAATAAGATTTAATTTTAAATACATTATCACTCATATGTTAAAAATTGGGGAAATTTTGCAGAATAAAGAAGATTACTTTTCTGCCAAAATCTGATAATACCAGAAAATCTATAAGAACTTATAAAACAGAATTATCATAAACTACTCCGGGCGCCCAGCGCCCGGAAACATATTTACCTGTTCAATGCACAATACCTGCCCTCGCAAAGTATTTTCCTTTCCGCATCGCCCATATGCAAAACCTCAAACACTGCAGTCCGCCCTTCCTCTGAAGGTAATAATTCCTGATATACTACCGCCTGCAGCACATTAGCCAGCCTCATACGAATCTGTTTTTGTCCATTCGCTTCAAAGCCTTCTGTCACACGCTCTATCGCATCTGTAATTCCAGGCGCACATACGGCCGCAAATACCAAACGCCCCGTCTCCGCTGCGACAATTGCCTCTCTGACCGTTTCATGGTCAACAAGCTCCGCCACCAAAATTACATCCGCATCTTCTCTTAACACCGCCCGCAAGGCGCTGACATAATCCCTGCTGTCTATACCGATCTCGCGTTGATTCACCATAGATAACTTATGAGTATGCAAATACTCAACAGGATTTTCTAAAGTAATAATATTGGCGCTTCTATGTGTATTGACTTGATCAATTAACGCCCCCAAAGTGGTAGACCTGCCGCTTCCCGAAGCGCCTGTCACCAACACCAGCCCCTGCTTAAGCCGAAACAAATCTATCACGGATTTGGGCAATCCTAACGCCTCCGCAGAAGGAGCCTCCGCATCCACCAACCGCACTACAAGCGTCACGTTTCCCCTCTGTTTGTAAGCATTAACGCGACAGCGACCGCCTTTGACAAGCGAACATGAAAAATCATATTCTCCTCTCTCTTCAAAAAGCTCTCTCTGTCCCTCCGGCAAAATCCTAAGCAACATATCCAATGTCTCAGCCGGAACCAATCTGGCATATTCCATTATCATCAATTCACCGCGCACACGCATCCTGGGCGGACTGCCTGCGGTCAAGTGTACATCGCTGGCGCCCGCCCGCCTGGCTGTGCACAATATCTCTTCTAATATGTAATCGGATGCCGGCATCCTTACTCCTCCCATCGCTTTCCCCAGACCAAACCACCATGGCATAAAGAAATATGTGTCCTGTAAGACGATATACCATCCTGCAATCCCTTAACTCTCTTCGGTCTTTGCCAGCTTTGCCTGTTCCATAGCCTCTTTCATCGCTTCCATATCCATTACATAACGATTGTCAAGAGTTTTCATAATATCTACAATCCGAATATCTTTGTTTCTTCTCAAAGAAAGATCCAGAATAGAATTATCACGGAAATTCAACAGCATAGGACGCAGAACATCTGCTTCATTCTCCACCAAAACCAAAGCCTTGTCCCCTGAACTCAGCTCCACGCTCACCCCAGGAATCAAAATATTGACGGATTTTAACAGTGCATCCACCACTCTCACATCATACAGCTCCGGATGATCTCTGAACTCCCAGATTGCCTTAATCTCTGATTCTGATTTTCCCTGCAGATTCATAGCTGTCATCTCATCATAACGATTGGCAACCATCAAAATCTTTGTTGCATTTGACAGTCTTACATTGGTATCAACCTTATTATATACCGAAAAATCATACTGGGAACGGAGTGCGGGCATACAAATCCTCTTTAAAGTTTTTCCCTCGGAAAACGCCTCTTCAAGAATATCCAATCCCTGTAGCTGCACCTGGTAAAGTCTCTCTCTGTTCTCCGCCACATCCTCGCGATCAAAAAGCATTTCTTTAGAAACCTGCGTTTTTCCAATTTCATGTACCAGCGCTGCCAGAACTGTCTGCCCCTGTTCTTCCGGCATAAGATTCATGGTATGTGTGATTAGCGCACACAAAATCGCAGTATTTAAGGTATGCCTGCAGATATAATCATCCTTACTGCGAAGATTTTGATAGAAATTGACTTTTCCATTAACATGTCCATACTTTTTGGTAATAGTGCCCACAATAGATTCCATCTTGCTTTGCTTTTTGGTTGTAACGATTTTCTCTAATTCCGCCTGAATCGAAAAAACCGACATAATCTGAAATCTCTCAAATTCCAAATCTTCTTCGGAAACCGGCGGAAGCGGCTCTGCTGGTTCCAGAATATATACGCCCAGTAAACCAAAATTTCTGGCACTTTCGATAGCCTGTTTTGTCAGCTTGGAATCACGCTCAAACAAAAGGACACCTTTTTCACTATAGATAGGCCGCGCCAGACGCATTCCTATTTTTAAATCTGATACTTCAATAAACTTCATATGCTCCCCTACCTTTTTCTGCGTTCCTTTCTGGACATGACGGTTTCGTATCCGGCCTAACTCAGACCGCATACATTCCAAACGGAAATTATCTTCCAACGCTACTATTCATTTTTATATGTGACACTGTAAGACAATTTCGTCTGTTTTACATACGAATCCCAACTGCCCACACAGATTATTATATATGATACATCGGTAAAAGACAAATAAAAAATAACAGTTTTTTCATATTTGTTAAATTTTACCCAAACAAAGCATTTTCCTCAACTTTACTTAGCTTTCTCCACGATATTATGTATCCATACTCCCTTTTTGACCAGCACAAAGCCAATCACACATTTTATCACATCCACCAACTGACAGCAAAAATATAAAGGGATAATGGGCATACCCGTATATCTGCTCAGGGAATATGCCAGTGGAATACTGACACACCATAGGAATACACTGTCAAATAAAAAAGTAACCACTGTTTTGCCGCCTGACCGCAATGTAAAATAGGAAGCATGTATAAAAGCCGCCAAAGGCATACACAACGCTGCAATCCGAATAAAGTCCGCCGCCAGGAGTTTCACCTCCGCCGTGGTATTATACATCATAGGAAACAGCGGCGCGCTTAAAATCAATATGGTTCCGATCCCAAAACAAGAAAATACGGAAAACGCAATTAGTCTGGTATCCGTTTCCCTTGCCTCATCCATTTTTCCCGCCCCCAACAACTGACCTACAATAATGGAAATTGCACTGCCCATGGCAATGAAAACCACATTAAACACATTGGAAATGGTAGTGGAAATGTTCAACGCAGCAACGGCAGACAACCCTCTCACCGAATAGCACTGCATCAGCACCGCCATCCCTGCGGACCATAAAATCTCATTCACCATAAGCGGCGTCCCTCTCAGTAAAATATTCCCTGCCAAACTGCCGGGAATTCTACCGCTTTTATATACTCCCACAATAAAAGGCATACGCTGACTATGCCTGTGTGTCCATACCATCACAATCGCCGCTTGTACATATCGGGAAATTACAGTTGCTATGGCTGCGCCGGCCACACCCAGTCTGGGGAATCCCAGCGACCCGAAGATTAGCAGCCAATTCAGCACCAAATTCACCAAAACCGCAGCTACGCCAGCCTTCATTGGCACCATGGTTTCCCCACATTCCCTCAGCGTACTGGTATAGATTTGCTCCAAAACAAAGGGCAACAGTCCCAAAAGCATAATCCACAGATAGGTCTGCCCATATTGCAGGGCCGCTTCCAAAGATGCCTCCTGTCCTTCGCCATGCAAATACATTAATATCAAATTTTTTCCAAAGGCTGACAGCACAAAAACACCTGACAACAAGAGACCCAAACTAATATACACTTTGAATCGAAACGTATTTCGCACCCCTTTATGATCCCCGCATCCGTAAAATTGGGCGCTAAATATTCCCGCCCCCGAAATAGCCCCAAAAATGCTGAGATTAAAGACCATCATCAATTGATTTACAATGGCAATACCGGACATTTGTTCCGTTCCCACTCTTCCAACCATAATATTGTCCAGCAAACCTACAAAATTAGTAATTCCGTTCTGTACCATAATGGGGACTGCCACGGTGAGCACCATTCGATAGAAATCCCTGTCCCCGATTAACTTTTTTCTTAAATTCATTCTTTTTGTTCCTTTGCAAATTATTTTAACTACATTGATATGTTCCAATCAAAAGTATTGCTTCTGCTTCCCCGGTTCTTCCAGCAAGATCAGAGATACTATTTCTTACTCCAACTTTACACCTCTTTTCATCATTTCTTCTAAAATTTCCAAGGCAAGACCTTCTCTGTCAATTCCTTCACACCGACAATATCATTCTTCTCCAGCTCTTCATTATTTACCAATTCAAAAATTGTCCATGCCCGCTCCCTTCCTACATTCCCCCTTGTCCTCTCACGCTAAACCTGAACTTATTATATACGTTTACTACATAACATACATTAGATTCATAAGCTCCTTTTTGTTCTCTTATACATAGTTTGATATGTATCCTCACATCACTGTTTGTCTTCTGAATTAGTTTCATCTCAAAAATAAGATAGAGTCAGCGTCCCCATGGCCCAACTGGCTCTATCCCATTTTCTGGTCTTCTCCATCTTCTTCACTGACTAGCCTTGTTCAAACTTCTCCCGCAGTTTATTCAGCGCTTTCTTCTCAATCCGGCTCACATACTCTCCTGTCAAGTTAGGGCTAAAAATTAATCATTATTATTCAAAATATTTGCAACCAGTCTTTCCAGATCCTTTCTGTTTGGAAGATATAACTCATACTTTGCAACAAACAAATTACTATCCATCCCATAAGTAGCATATTCCACGAGCAGTTCATCCTTATTTTTGCTCAAAATAATACCAATAGGCGCATTGTCATCCTGCATATTTTCTTCTATAGCGAAATAACCCAAATACATATTCATCTGACCAATATCTTCATGTTTCACAGAATTCTTTTTCAACTCAATTAATACAAAGCATTTTAAAATTCTGTGATAAAATACCAGATCCACATGATACTGAACATTATTGACTGTGATTTTGTATTGGCGTCCCACAAAAGTAAATCCTTTTCCAAGTTTCAACAAAAAACTTTGAAGATTATCTATGATTCTCTGCTCCAAGTCTCCCTCCGTATAGCGATCTAATTCCGGAAGATTCAGAAATTCTAAAGTATATGTGTTCTTTATTACATCTTCTGGCCTTTGAATCTCTATTCCCTGTTTCGCCAAAGACAGAATCCCTTCTTTGTCTTTGCTCACTGCAAGACGTAAATATAGAGAAGTATCCATCTGCCACTGCAATTCTCTCACTCCCCATCTTTCTTTCACAGTTTCCTTTTCATAAAAACTTCTTTCCAGATCATCGTCAATCTTAATAAGTTCACAAATATGAGACCAACTCAATTTGTCAGACACCACCTGGCAATCCGGATATGTCAAATAGAATTTTCTCATATTGTTGAGATTGGGACGACTGTATCCTTTCCCCAATCGCAGACTTAACTCTTTTGATAGTGTGGTCAAAAGACGCTTTCCATAAGTCGCTTTTATATTCCCGTTTTGCTCAGACTCCACGATATATCTTCCAATCAGCCAATACGTCTCTGTCATAGTACTGTTCACCGAACTTGCCAGTTTTTCCTTTGCTTTCATTACAGTTTCTTCAATATTGGCTATCAGGCTGTTCAGCATAGTATAAAAATGCAAGGTACTTTATCTCGGAACGAGAGGCTATTCACGCATCAAAAAGATATTCCTCAAGAGATTTCGCTAAATGCAGCGGCAGCGGCAAAACCGTTGACTGGCTGTACTGAATGGAAATATGCCGCAATGCGTTAGTATGAAATACCCAATCAACCGCATCGTCCCCTGACTGAACCTGCAAAGGATACAATTCAACCATATCCCTTTCCGCGAATCTGTGTTCCGGATAGTTGATCTTCGACTCTTTGAAACTGTTTATATACTGGAAATCATTGGCTCTCTCATGTATCCCCCAGTAAACGTCATCATATTTAAACATCCCTGACGTAGAAGAATATTGCAATAATTCATCTGTCGATTTCTCACTGAGTCCGGTATAATAATCCGGAACTTCCTGATTACTCCTAATTCGCATGATTCTTATTCCAGAATCTGCCAGGGACATCATATAAGGTTTTTTGGACTCTCCAGCATTGATCTGCTCCGGACAATATCTGTCCGCCATGGCATATTCGCCAATTTCTTTATCTGAAATACCACCCCATACAGAACGAGTATCACCGTCTGATTGGACGATCAACAGTACGCTGTCTTCTTTCCTATAATAACGGCTTTTCAACTCTATCAACTTTTGCTTTGCCGGCAAACGGCTTGCGTTAACGCAACATTGCTCCAGATCATTTTTCCAAAAGAGCTTTGCCATTTCAAGACAGGCCTCCCGATAAGAAACCATCCGCCTGGGAAACGCGTCACATTGGACTCTGGTCTTTCCCGCCAAAACATCAACAGTAACATAAACAGGAAGAAAACGTCCCTTATTTGCAATTCCCATGACTTGTTTGCTTAAATGCATACCTACGCAGGGAACGGCGGCCAGATCCGGCATCCGTTTCCGGAAATCCAACAGGGTTACCACCCCCAATTGACGGTATAAATCATATACTGTATTTTCAATCTTATTCTGATTTATATCCCCATCCGGATTGATAAACTGTACGATCCGCCCGGTTCTGGCAAATGCGTTTCTCAGAACCTGTTTCGGATCTCCCTGTCCATAGTAATACTCTGGGGCAGGTAAGACAAAAACACAGGCGGTTACAAAATCTGCCTGACCTAACTTCTCTACAATTTCCTCACATCGATCAATTTTAGTAGATTTACGATTATTGGGCATGCCATCGGCAAAATCTCCGACTTCCTTCTGCAAACACCTAATGTGCAAACTGGATGTACTCTCGTCCTTTCCAAAATCCTTCCAAATCTTCTCCTGAATTCGATTCAAAAGATCCCGCTGTTCCGAATCACTCCATAATCCGTACAGTTCAAAAACAATCTCATCCGTTTCCGCACAACTGCTTACCCATTTCCGAAATTCTTCACGGCTCTCATATTCCTGCGGAGACTTATAAACAGCGAATTTTTGACCTCGTCGGGAAACCCTTTCCGCCTCCGGCCGTTCACAAACCATCCCGCCAAGCAATGTGTCTATCTCCTGATACAAGAGCGCTTTGTCAACCACTGATACCCCTGTTTTGATTTTCGGTGTGGCAAATCCACTCATACCGTTTTTATAGGGAAGTAAAATACGGGCCGCATGGGCTGCCGGATTCGCTATGACTTCTTTAGCCGTCGGCAGTTGCTCATATCCCCAGATATTATAGCATTCTCTGTCCGGCTCCTTCCAATCGATCTGTCCGGCACTGTAATCATACGCAATCGGCACCTGGCAATACTTGTCCTGAGAGATTTTAATATGAGCATTTACGTTCTCGGAAAGAAAAGACACACAATCATCCCTGCTAACATCGTAAATCCAGCGCCGTATACTCATCTGACACAACAACAGAACTCTCCTCTTCGGCGGAGTCGTCTGCACCGAAAACTCAAATACAAAAGAATACTGATGTTGGTTTCCAGCGGCAGTGATAGGCTGACTGATCAACTGGTTCCTGGCACCATAACAGAACCGCAGGGTCTGCCCGTTTAAAACGATTTCCCTTCCCAGCAGGCGGTTGACCGCCAATAGGGGAATTGCCTGATAGGCCTCCCCACAGACAGTGCCGTCTTCCAGAGTAAGACGGCACTCAGCCTTAGTCTGAAGTACTCTGAGACTTTCCGCCTGTATCCCGTCACAAAAATCATTGGCCTGTTTCCTGACAACAGAGGACGCTTTCGAAGATGTAACATAGGTAGCCTTTACCCAAACCTTGATAATGTTACATAAGACCTGAATATCTTTCTCCGAATACTCCTGATTGGATGTAAGCCAATGCTCATCGCAACTGCCTTTTTTTAACGGAGCCAGCGCAATAATTCCCTCCATCCAGCTATTTACCATTTTTTTCAGCGGATCTGTGGGAAGTCCATACTCGTCCTTAAAACGCGGATTATGATTCTTCGCGATTTCCAGCAAGGACGCTTTCCATGTGTCAGGAAAGCCCAGATAATAGAGCGTACATATCTGCTCAGGAGATAGTTTATAAGCCAGGGGGTAAATCTTATTACTCATAATGAATATCCTTTCCATACGCCTTATAAAATGGCTCATACAGCGTCCTCGCAATTTCCGCGCTTTCCTCTTGTGTCATCAAATCCTCTAAATATCTACCCAGTTCAGAAAGACAGTCAAAATCACCCGGTTTCCCTTCGCGTCCCCGAAATGCGCCGTCCATGAAATAGACGTGGGGTTCCGGTTTTGTCACATCCGTAACACGAGCCAAACGGCCAAATATCTGTAAAATCAAAACAAATAAAGTAGCTACCACATCTTTCCGCTCATCCTCCTCCAGTTCAGCCAGACCAAACGCCTTACTCTTACTCATTTTTGCCCATTGCTCTGTAGCAAGCCTGCGGATATTTGCATTGTATGTAAACAATGATTCCTCCGGAGTTCGTTTACAACGCGCCTCCACGAGTCCGTTAAGCTTGCCCCCCTTTTGCTGAATATCGTCAGGAACAGCCATGGGACGCACCATAAAGAACACTGCGCAGAGTGCGGAATGGCCATACTCATCCACGATATTGTGGCCGCGTTCAATTGCCATCGCAGGTGCGATTAAGATGTCCTCTATCATTTTCGCAAATCGTCCGACTTCACCGCGCCTTACGGTTCCCACATCATTCTGAATATTGATGGCGTCAGAGACCATACGGCATACACGAGCAGGACAACTCGCTTTTCGCAGCGCCGTTTCTAAAACCTGTTGTACTGTTTCAGCCTGCGCATAGCTGTTGACCACCAACAAGATTTTTCCTGCTTTCCGCTGATGCTCCCGCACGATCAGTTCGACCGCTTTTTGTGTCACAGCTTGTAACTGCGCCATGCGCTGACCCTCTGGGGCTCCGGAAACACGTTCCGGAAAACCCGACTCAAAAAATCTGGTCTTCTCTAAAAACATCCGCTTTTCACGATCCGCCTCCAAAATATAGTTCACCGCGCGATTCACATGATATTCATACGAACCCTCTGCCCAGCTGGAACCAGATAACAGAATCACATGGGGGCCTACGGGCTTTCCCTGAATATCTGTGCGCAAATACGGAAGATCCTTCATCAAACTCCTGCCAAAGGCAAATTGGCGGAACAAGACAATGTCTTCATCATCCGTCTTTTTAAGGCCAAACAGATTGCCACACAGCGCAGAGGGAAGAAAAAACTGTTGCTGTCGGAAACGGGTCTGTAAAAAACCAAATAATTCGTTTTGGCCGTAAGCGGTTTCATGACTGGCTTCATACGCGTCACTGAGCCCCCGAATAAAGTGATCAAAATAAATCAGCCTCAAAATCAATTGAATTCGAGCATCCTGAATCCTTTTGGTTTTATCTTTCTTTGGACGCGGGAAACTATCGCCAAGTTCTTCCCGCCAGACCTGATACATTTGATGAAAAAAGGACTCATCTGTGCTCTTGCAGGAACTCTCCAACACGGCCCATAGAGTGCTTTGCCGAATACGCTCCTCATCCTGCATATCAATCAGATTGTATATTGCCTCATAGACAAAATGTGGTATTTGATATTTCAATTCCTCCCTATATAGATCCTCCAACAGAGTCAGGGCCGAGAAAGGGTCTCCATGCGCAATCCTCTTCCAGCCACCCAACTCATGATGTAGGGATTTTACAAGGCAGCTAAGAACCGTAACGCTTTGACGCTGCATCTCATCATATCTCTGCATGGCCGGATTCTCTTCTCTGCGTTTACTGCTCAGTTTCATATATGCGCTGCAGTCCTCGGCACATTCTCGAATATACTCGTTAAAGCTGGTTTCCGGCATAAAAAAGTGGTCAAGCGTCTTCTGAACCCTGTCGCTCTCGTCAAAAACCACTATATCAAAATCACGCACTGCCAACTCCAAAAATGTTTCTCTCACATGCCCCACCCTGGACGCCGCAAAACCTGCAACCGTAGTGAGTACAACTGGGGCCGTATAACATTCCCGCAGCATCTTTGTACCCGAACACTGCTCAAAATAAGGACACAGAAAATTTTTACCGCCCTTTTTTAGAGAATAGCAGGGCTCTTTACCGAAAGCGATTGCCTCATCATGCTGTTCGTCCATGCCGTCTACCAGGCATAAAGGCGTTAAATACGAGGAAAAATCGACATGCAGACAGGTTTCATTCGGTTGAGAGACCTGATTTATATATTTAAGCCTTTCATTTCGTCCGATTAATGGACTGCATACAACACCGAGAGTACACAAATATCTCTGCAGATTCAGCACTTCGGCAACCGTATCCACAACAACAGCAACGCGAATACCGTTTTTAAAACACCAGAAAGATAAAATTTTTATCAGTGTCGATTTGCCTGCCCCCACCATACCCACAATATTGACTACCTCGCGGATTGTAAGTTCCGTACATAACCGGACGGAAGAGCCCTCAATTTTTTTTAGGATATTTGACTTCCAAATCTCATAGCAGGGATCGCCGGGACAAATCTCCCCCATTTCCTTTGCGGCAGCCAATAGCTCATCCAGGGAGATTACAATCGGTGCCCGACATTCCTTATCCAAAACGACCGGTAAAGCACTCTGCGCACAGTCCCTGTCTAATTTGACCGAAACCGTATCTACCTCCCCGCTTTTCAGGTTCTGATATATATATCTGTATGTACCCGTTTCCGCATATGAGAAAGAATCAGAACGCTCCAGATACTCCGGCCAGAAATATCCCCATTCTTTTTTACGTTCTTCAAACGGATATGGATATGCACCCTCTCTTTTGAGAAAAGTCATAGCCTTTCCGTTCTCCCCAAAAGAGAACGCCCGAACTGCGTCATACTGGCTCTCCCGATACTCTCGCAAATTATCCTGCCAATATTTTTGAGAACGGTAGTATCCGAGTCTGTGCCGCGCCTGCTGTAAAATATGCTCCATAACCGTACACTCTGTTGTACCGATCAACTGATATTGAGTAAACAGCAGATAGGCTTTTATGGGATCAGCCTCAGGCTCACAGAGTGCAAGCAGATATAACACTGCCTCAATCGCCGCGAAACGAGAGAGCGGCATGGCATTGACGATCATCTGAAATTGAGCCCAAAGCGGTGCGTATAGCATGTCCTCACTGCTTTTCTGCATGACAGGATGCCTCCTTTCGCGTGATTTCCGTTTTCAATGTCTTTAAAGTCACACACTTTACATTCTCCTGATTCACCAATACCCGATTAATAATGGAAATATAATTTCGCTGGTTCACCATATACTCACCGGGAACGACAAAATATCCTCTTGCATATTCACCCTCCGGGAAGCCGTTGTCACTTTGAATTTTTGTGCGCAGCGCAATGGGGTTTCGGTATGCTTTGATATCAATCTCCCAGATTTCGCCGTCCGAAAAACGAATTTCCACATCATAACGATCCATCTGCGGCCACAAAACCCATTGGATTTTTTTCTTCTCACAGAATTTCGCAATATCCAGTTCCCATTTTCCGGGAGCAGCAAAATAGCGCATAATTCCTTTTTTCAAACGGTAGTAATCGCCAGCCAAAATATCCAGTTTCATTTTATCCGTAAGTTCAGGTGTAGTATCCACACAATGTAATGAGTGGCAACTGTATCCGTATTTTCCTTTAGTCATAGTCCAACCGCAGCCAGGACAGCGATAGCAATCCTCCGTAATTTCTTCATAGGCAAACTGAAAGGCGTCTCTGGCTGCCTGATCCTCCGCCAGTTCAAGAGACATGATTCGCCTGTCATCCAGTGAAATGATCGGATTTTCAATTATGTATCTTCTGATTCTGCAATACGTCTCCTGTTTCAAAACAATCATTTTCTCATAAAGAACACTCTCGTCAGTTCCCTCTAAAATATCACTGTCCTGCGTTTCTAAAAACTCATAACACTCAGAACTGGGTGTATATGTATTTTCGTTCCTTCGATAGGCAAAAGCCTCATAAGCATAAAAAGACTCTTCCTTGAGTTTTAGCCTTTCCATCATTTCCGAATCCCACTCACAAAACCAATCCGAGATCGGCTTAGTAATATAATGCGCAAGAAAGGACGACTCATCTGCGTAATCCATTGCCGCCTTTGTGCAGCCCACCTGGCAACTTGCCGATAAGAACATATTTATCCCGTGCTGTAGTGTTTTGCTATAGGGATATCTTGTAGGTTCTTTTTGCAGGAACTGCTCTTTTTCTATCAACCCCTTTGCGATCAGAGCAAATGCCTTCCTCATAAACGCTGCATCCATATAGCTCCTCCTAAGCAATAAAATCCATGGTTCACGAATCTTTTATCGTCATGAACTAAAAATGACTCGCTTGAATTGTACAAGAGAGTCATTGAGAAATATGCTATCGCTAAATATACACACTGCTAAACGCAGTTCTATATATTAAAACCTTTTATTTCTTATTTTCTCATGTACATAAACATTGTAACCTCAGAATACAGTGATTGTCAATAGGAAACTATAATTTTTCCAAAATATTTTTTCATCTTTGAGGTTATATTCTGTGCAAAAGAATATCCCATTGCTGCTTTTCAGACACCCCACTAAATCATAATCAAAAAAGAGATAGTGTCTCCGCTTTTTACATAAAGCTGACCCTATCTCCTTTACCAAAAATCTCCTTTTTTCTCCGCTCACCCCTGCTCAAACTTCTCCCGCAGTTTATTCAGCGCTTTCTTCTCAATCCGGCTCACATACTCTCCTGTCAAGTTAGGGCTAAAAGTTTTCAGCTTTTTATCAAGACTTCTTTACCTTCAAAAGCAAAACCATATTTCCGAATTCGTTCACCAGAGATTCCCCGGTTCTCTAAATCTGCCTGGTATCGCTGTTCTTCAATCTGCCTTAGTGCCGCATCCGCAGTATCCTCCAGAGATTTCTCTTCGCCTGAGTCATTCACCTTGAATTCTATAATTATAGCATTGTCTGTTCTGTTCTTGGGCTCCATCATCACATCATATCTTCCAAAGCCACTTTCCCGATTGGAGGTAATGATATAGCGGTCTGCCAACTCTACGGCCAGTCCCAGCACAAATCCGTGGTAGAAACGTTCCGGCTGTGTCTCCATAGAAGGATTTTTTCCGCTGTCAAAGTAGCTGAACGTGGCAAGGGCTACACGGTTCATGTAAGCATTCATGGACTTTACGTCATCCTGCAACATTGCCCTTATAAAACCGTTATAGACTGTCCCCGAACATGCAAACCATTTCTTTATCATCTTTTGGAACATAATCTGTACTTCTTTGTTCGTCAGCGCAAGTTCATACAAATCTTCTCCTGTATCTTCATTCAACATATAACTTTCCACTTTCAAATATCCACTTGCCAGAAACAAGCTCCAAACGGCGTTCTCATCATTGTCTAACTGGTCAAAAATAATCTGCTCATCTATTCCCTTATACAAATGTTCCCCTTTCAGCAGGTTCTCCATAGATATTTTGATTTCTGTGCTTCCTTCTCGTATTAGCTTATCTACCAACCCATTGCTACTAGTGTTAGCCCAGTAGGTGGAAAGTTTCCCCATTCTCAGATAATTTATGATTGACCAAGGATTATATATATCCCTGCATTTTCCAAAGGTAAAGCCGTCATACCATCTTTTGACATCAATACGCTTATCCTGCATCCCATACTCGTCCAGAGCCAAAAAAACTTCTTCCTCTGTAAAGCCAAAACAATCGGCATAAATATCTGATGTTGCCGTCACCACAGTGAGATGATTCAGGTCAGAAAAAACGGACTCTTTGCTGACTCTCGTAATCCCCGTCATAACCGCCCGCTCCAGATATGGATTTGTCTTAAACGTGGAATTGAACAGTCCTCTTATGAATTCCATCATCTCCCGCCAATAACCATACATCCAGGCCTCCTGAAGAGGTGTATCGTATTCGTCCAGCAAAATAATTACTTTTTTCCCATAGTAGCCCGACAAATAACCTGACAGATTTTTCAAGGAATACGCTGCCTCAGAATCCGTCATTTCTCCCAAAACTTTGTGAAAAAGCTCTGATTCCCCTGCTTTCAGGCTCCCGCCTGAAAGCAGGAAATCATACTTACGGTACACTTCTTTGATAAGCATACAAATCTTTTCCCTTGCCATAGCGAAAGTATTCGCCTTTACATCCGCGAAACTCAAAAATATAACCGGCCAAGTTCCTTGGATATTCTGATACTTCTCGTTCTTCCATATGGATAGCCCATGAAAGACCTCTCCCCGACCCTCATACTCTACAGAAAGAAATCTCTCCAACATATTCATGTTCAAAGTCTTCCCGAATCTACGGGGACGGGCAATCAATGTCACATCGTCTCTATTTTCCCACCACTGCCTGATAAAATCTGTTTTATCAATATAGAAACTGTTTTCCATTATCAGTTTCTCAAAACTCTGAATCCCTATTCCTACGGTTCTCGCCATGATAATGTGTCCTCCCCACTTCTCCAATTAATCTTATTATACATGTTTCCACAGAAAAATGCATCAAATTTCCGTAAAAACTATATAGTCTCATCAAGCAAAATGGGACAAAGTCAGTGTAGCTGCTCTAGCTAAACCAACTCTGTCCCATTTTAAAATCAACGTTTCATCTCATTCGACGTCTATCCCTGCTCAAACTTCTCCCGCAGTTTATTCAGCGCTTTCTTCTCAATCCGGCTCACATAACTTCGCGAAATGCCCAATGCTTCCCCTATCTCATTCTGTGTCACTTCACGGTTTCCATACAGGCCGTAACGCATAGTGAGAATCTGCCGCTCACGTTCCGTCAGTTTGGTATTCATCAAGGCAAACAGCCGTTTAATATTTCCTGTCAGCTCCATATTTTCTACAATATCCGGCTGATTTTGCTCTATTACATCCACCAGGTGTATTTCATTTCCCTCTTTGTCCTGACCAATTGGTTCAAATAATGATACTTCGCGAGAAGATTTCCTCTTTCCTCTCAGAAACATCAATAACTCATTTTCAATGCATCTGCAAGCGTAAGTGGCTAGTCTACCCTTCTTATCATCAAAAGTCTTTATCGCTTTTATCAGTCCGATACAGCCAATGGAAATAAAATCATCCATATCCTCGTCCGCATTTTGGTACTTTTTAACAATGTGTACTACCAAACGCAGATTCCGTTCCACCAATATTTTCTGAGCCTGTATGGCTTCCTCAGGAGAACCCTCCCGCAGCAAACGGATATATTCGGCCTCTTCCTCCTGGGTCAACGGCTTTTGAAATGTCTCCAAAGCAAACCCCCATGGATTACTCTTACATCTATTTTATGTGACATTTTCATACTCGTGCCTGTCATGGCGTCCCTATTCCAGCCGTATCTCAAATCACTGCCATATACTCATTCTATTTGATAAATTGTTCTTTTCTATTCTGCCTTCTACACCTCCCCACGCCGCTGTCCGTTTTCTCCACCCTGCTACAGGTTTCATCCATATCTAATTCAGAAACTGGGCCATTACATAATTACTTAAATCCACCCCTTTGTCCGTCAAAAAAATCCGGCCTTTTCCTGTCTCTTTTAATAAGCCATCGCAAATATTCTTATGAATCACCTGACCATATACCTCTTCCATAGTACATCCGAATAACTGTTCAAATTCCTCACAGCTCACCCCTTCCGTCATTCGTAATCCTAAAAACATAAATTCTTCCATTTGCTCCCGCTGACTCAAAACCTGAATTTCCTCTCTGCACTGCAATGGATGCGCAATATAGCGCTTCAAATCCGTACTATTTTTAAAACGTACATTGTTCACCAGTGAAGCCGCCCCAATGCCAAATCCCGCATAGCTGCTCCGACGCCAATACCCGCAATTATGGCGGCATTGGCGGCCTTTTCTTGCATAATTGGATATCTCATATCTGTCATATCCTTTTTGGGAAAGGATGCGTCCTGTTTCCTGATACATCTTCCTGTCCGTCTCTTCATCCGGAAGTTCCAAAAGTCCCTTCTCATAATGATCATATAGCAAAGTCCCTTCTTCCAGAATCAAGCTGTATGCAGAAATATGCTCCGGCGTTGGTTCCAATGCCAGAACTTTTTCCAGCGTCTTCTGATATTTTGCCAAATCCTGTCCCGGCAAAGAATTCATAATATCCACATTCACATTCGTAAATCCTGCTTTCCTTGCATCCCTGTATGTCCCCTGAAACTGCTCCCATGTATGTATTCTCCCAATAGATGCAAGTTCGTCATTATGAGCAGACTGCAAGCCGATACTCAAACGGTTGATGCCGCACTGAAAATAATGCGACAGTTTTGCCAAATTAACTGTACCAGGATTAACTTCTATGGTTACTTCCACATCTTCCGCCAATACATACTTTTCCTTCACTGTCGTAAGTAATTCTTCTATATCATCCTCAGAGACAATGGAAGGCGTCCCTCCTCCTATGAAAATTGTAACCACCCTGTAATCCCCATACTGAAAAGCACTTCCTGCCGTTTCGGCAAGAAGCGCCCCCATATACTTATGCTTTGTCTCATCATCCGCCACTCCGGAAAGAAAATCGCAATATAGACACTTCCGAACACAGAATGGAATGTGAAAATATAATTCTAATTCTTTTTTCATACCCAGTAATTATCCTATACCGCCTCAATCATCATCTAATTTCAGCACACTCATAAAAGCTTTCTGAGGAATTTCTACATTGCCAATCTGCCGCATACGTTTCTTTCCCTCTTTTTGCTTCTCCAATAATTTCTTTTTACGGGTTATATCACCGCCATAACATTTTGCCAACACATCCTTGCGCATGGCCTTCACAGTCTCTCTGGCAATCACCTTGCCTCCCACCGCAGCCTGTATGGGAATTTCAAACAAGTGCCGCGGAATTTCCTCTTTGAGCTTTTCACACATTCTGCGTCCCCGCTCGTATGCAGAATCTGCATGAACAATAAACGACAAAGCGTCTACCTCTTCCTTATTAATTAGTATATCCAACTTTACCAGTTTGGAAGCCTCATATCCTTTGATATCGTAATCAAAAGAAGCATACCCCCTGGAACGGGATTTCAACGCATCAAAGAAATCATAAATAATCTCGTTTAAGGGCAAGTCATATTTTAAAAGTGCACGACTGGCCTCTATATATTCCATTCCCAGATAGCGCCCCCGCCTTTCCTGGCAAAGTTCCATAATAGAACCGATAAATTCACTGGTAACCATAATCTCCGCGCTAACCACCGGCTCTTCCATATGTTCTATTTCGGATGGATCGGGCAAATTGGATGGATTGGTCAATTCAATCATCTCCCCATTTGTCTTGTACACCTTATACACCACACCGGGCGCAGTGGTAACCAAATCCAGGTTATACTCCCGCTCCAACCTCTCTTGTATCACCTCCAAATGCAGAAGTCCCAGAAATCCGCAGCGGAATCCAAACCCCAGCGCAATGGAAGTCTCCGGTTCATACTGCAAAGAAGCGTCGTTTAACTGCAGCTTTTCCAAAGCATCCCGCAAATCAGGATATTTAGCCCCATCCGCCGGATATAAGCCGCAGTAAACCATGGATTGTACTTTCTTATAGCCTGGCAGAGGATTTTCACAGGGATTGTTTACATCGGTTATGGTATCCCCCACGGCTGTATCCTTTACATTCTTAATGGACGCCGTAATGTACCCCACCATACCTGCGGACAACTCTTCACAAGGCAGAAAACGCCCCGCACCAAAATACCCCACTTCAACCACTTCTTCCCTGGCATTTGTGGCCATCATCCGAATCATGGTACCTTTTTTCACAGTTCCCTCCATAATTCGGCAGAAAATAATCACACCCTTGTAAGGGTCGTAAAGGGAATCAAAAATCAGTCCTTGCAAGGGGGCTTGTGGATTTCCTTTGGGCGCCGGAACCTTCGCCACAATCTGCTCCAACACCTCTTCTATATTGATGCCGTTTTTGGCAGAAATCAAAGGGGCGTCCTGGGCCTCTAATCCAATCACATCTTCTATTTCTTCTATCACGCGCTCCGGTTCCGCGCTTGGCAAATCAATCTTGTTAATTACCGGAAACACATCCAGGTCATGGTCAAGGGCCAGGTAGACATTTGCCAATGTCTGGGCCTCAATTCCCTGGGCAGCGTCCACCACCAAAACCGCACCGTCGCAGGCTGCCAGCGAGCGGCTGACCTCATAGTTGAAATCCACATGTCCCGGCGTATCTATCAGATTAAATATATATTCTTCTCCATTTTTGGCTTTATACACCGTCCGGACCGCCTGGGCTTTGATTGTAATGCCTCTTTCCCGTTCCAGTTCCATGTTGTCCAATACCTGCGCCTGCATTTCACGGCTGGTCAACAATCCCGTATGTTCTATAATTCGATCAGCCAATGTTGATTTTCCATGATCAATATGGGCAATAATACAAAAATTACGAATTTTTTCCTGCTCTATTTTCTGTTCTGAACCTTCCATTTCCAATCCTCATTCCTTAACTTTCAATGGGACATCGGCAACAGCCCATTGAACCTTAAATTGTATAAATGATTGTAGCAGAATTTTACAGGATTGTCCAGTTGATAGTTTACAATCAATATCATTTTCCCGAAAGCACCAAATCCAGAATATGGGCCAGGGGATCGCACGCATTCATAGCTTCCTCCACCGTATTATTCTGCGCCCCCAATTCAATCAACAGATATTTGGGGCTTAAGTGCATATTGTAGCGATAGCCTTTCAAATAAATTCTTCTGGTAAGTCCCGGATAATATTCCGCTGCTTTTAACTGCATCTGAAAAGAAAACGCCAGATTGCTGTCCAAATTTTCATTATATAAATAAGCAATATTACCTGTTTTCTTCGTGCGGGACAAACCATTGAAAAACATAAACCGTGCCGTGGGTCTTCCGTCCAAGTCCATAACCAGCCTGGTACCTTCCGGCATTTCGTCCCTATGTAAATCAATTACAACCTGTATGGTAGGATTATCCTCCAATACCTGTTCAATATCCGGTAAGGAATTTGCATAGGCATTATCCCTGGACTTCACATCATATTTCCCTCTGTGGTGAAGGACTTCATAACCATAATCCAACGTCAAAATTTCCGTCAGCCGATCTCCCACTCCCATAATCGTCGTAGCTTCTTCTCCAGGCACCGAATCAGAAAACGCCTCCTGGGAATGTGTATGATAAATAAGAATCTGCGGCCCCGGACTATCTTTGGGAATGGTCATATCCGCTTCCAGAAACTTCTCCACATTCAGACGATCGCTGCCGGCAGTGGTGTTGGCATCAATGGAATAAAACTGCTGGATTAACGTATCATAATCCATCAAGGACTCCAGATTTACATGATTTTGTATCCCATGAGGAACAAACGTAGATAACTGCATTTGCAGCACCGCATCATTTTCCGCACGTAAAAGCTCTTCCAATGTCTCTTCCCTTACAGCGCCTTCCGCTCCCCCCATATTACCATTGGGAACCGTTCCTGCAACACTCCCAGCGCCCTCCGACACCATCTCTCCCATTTCCGTAAGCCCATTACCTTCTAAAGTTCCTTCTCCCTGATATATCTCATTGCCGACTTCGGATTCGATTTCCTGTCCGTGTCCCCCCTCATCCGCTTCTGCCAACAATAAAGTCCTAAAATCCGTAGACGCTTCTTTCTCTTCCGCCCATTTGTCCACAATAAAACCATAATAAGGCAACAGGCTTTCCACCTGTGACTGTAACAGCCAGCACGTATTGCTGCCGCCTTCATCCGAAAAGGCAACACCGGGCAGATACTGCCCATATACCATTGATTCTGCCTCTTTAGCCAAACTTTTTACCATTGTATCCACAAAAGAATCCTGCTCATTCTCTGCCTCCGCCGTAACGACGCCACAACGGTTTGTCAATGCCTGTACCCCCAAAAATAAAGCTGCCAAAATCATAATCCGCTTTATCATATTCCCTGTAAATACATTTCTGTTTACGGCAACACACTTCCTTTCCGGCCAACCCCAATTCCATGTCTAATATATGCCGGCGTTTTTAAATCCATGAACATTTCCTGTGATCTTGTTTGGGAAAAATATTTCATGATCCCTTTGCCTGTTTTTCCATAAATGCCTCTCCAATGGCTATATTAATTCCTTCTGATACTGTAAAACTAACCCTTTTAATAACCGCATCAATATCCTTACCTGTCATGTACATGTTGTTCAAATCTGCAAAATTTAGTTTTTGCTTCTCCATATACCGAATACCGCTCACATCCTTTTCTTCTTCCAAAAGCTTTTCCAACGCATCTCCCACAATGGTAGCCGCATCCACCACCGTTGGAATACCAATGGCTATCACCGGCACGCCAAGACTTTCCTCCGTCAGCGCATTTCTGTGATTCCCCACCCCGGAACCGGGTTGGATTCCTGTATTGGTAATCTGAATGGTACGATTGAGCCTTTTTGTGCTGCGTGCCGCCAGTGCATCTACCACAATCAAGGCATCCGGCGCGGTCTCTGTAACCACACCCTTGACAATTTCCGCCGTTTCCATACCTGTCTTCGCCATAACACCTGGCTCCAAAGCACTGATTTGATTCATTTTATTACAGTTATAAGCAGCAGCACCATATTCCTTTACAATATGACGGGTAATAAACAGATTATCAACCACTTGAGGTCCTAATGCGTCCGCCGTTACTTCCCTGTTGCCCAATCCAACCACAAGAATAGACTGTTCCTTATCCCCATTGGGCAAAAGCCCCAAAAGCTCCTGTGCCAAACAATCTGATATTTCCCTGTGATAATCTTCATCCGGTTCTACCAAAGCCGGTGCTTCCATTGTCACATAAATTCCGATAGGTTTTCCCATAGCCTTCGCTGCATTTTTTGTGTCAATCATCACCTTTGTCACATGAATTTCCTCTTCTTCCAGGTCATATTCCTCCACTCTGACACCTCGCAGCTCGCTGTCTGCTTCGCTGATACTTTCTCTAGCCTCAAGCGCCAAATCCGTTCTCATCTGAAAATTTCCCATATTCTACACCTGCTCCTTCATTTTTCGTGACAATTCAGACATTTTTAAATTGCCCAAATAGATGTTATTGCCCGTGCACAGTAACGAATAATTACATTTTATCCAATTTTTCTTTGAATATGTCTTGACAAAATTTCTATATTTTACTAAACTATAGAAGTATGTTTACATAAGCCCTCCGTGTCTGGCTTGTGTATGGCATGAATACAATAAATGGGAGGTGTAAGACTTGGCTAATATTAAATCCGCTAAGAAGAGAATCCTGGTAAACCGTACAAGAGCCGACAGGAATAAAGCGATCAAATCCAGTGTTAAGACCGCAATTAAGAAGGTTTACGCAGCTATCGAAACCGGTGACAAAGCCGCTGCAAAGACACAGTTGGCAGCAGCTACCAAAGTCATCGAAATGGCCGGAAGCAAGGGCGTTTATCATAAGAACAACGTAGCCCACAAGGTTTCCCGTATCAGCACTGCTGTAAACAAAATGGCTTAACTTTAACTATAAATCGAGTTGAGAATCTTCATTTTCTTCTACTCGCTGCGCCCCTGTGCGTTGCCTTAAGGGCATATATCCTTTGCACAGGGTTGTACATAAATAAAAAGCACCCATACCGTCATGTGGGTGCTTTTTTTATGCGCAGGCCCGCCTGTGGAAGTTTGTCGCTAATGCGGCATGCGGGCCACGCGGAGAGTGGTGGAGAGGGACATTCCCCTACTCGATTTTTATTATATTTTCAATATATAAATATTTGTAATCTCCGTCTTAATGCCTGTGGCTTCCGCCGCCATGGCTGGCCCCGCTGCTGCTGTGATGATGACCTCCGCCCCCGCTGTGGGAATGTCCTCCACTGCTGCTGGAAGTCTGAATTCTCCTGGTAACAACGCTTTTCCGCACAAAATCATCGGTTTTCTCCCGCAGTATCGGTCTGCCCCCAGCTACATAAGCATTTACAGCAGTGGTATTTTCAGCCTTTTTCTGCTTCAGATTGACAAAAGCATATCCTCCCGCCGCCACAAGCGGAAGAATAAGTACTGCCATCCATGGTATCAACCCTCTTGCAGCGGTATCTGTCAGCGCACATACCGTATCAATATATGCCATATATGCTCTATAAGGATCCGTCTCATAATAGGCATCCACTGCGTCCAACACTCTGTCAATATCATAAACGCTAAATGCTCTCTCCACGCTTCCGCTGGTAGACAAATGCTCTCCGTTTTGTCCTGGATACCAGTTGTGGAGCAACAACACCCCATCTCCCTCAAATCCTCTGTTGTAACCATAATGCTTTTCATCCCAAAAGTCATCTGCAAGGTCCTGCATATTCCGTTCCCAATCCGTAAAACGATACCCATGTTCTCTCTTAGCGTCTTCCCCTTCCACAGAGAAATTAATCGTCACCAGGACAATATGAATCTGTTTCTTTTGCTCCATTTGGGCAATATGCACCCGAAGTTTTTCTTCTTCCTCTTCCGTAAGCACTTCCGCATAATCATATACTCTCTCGGTAGGCGCTTCCTGATTTTCTTTTTTTGTCAAACCAAATACAATACAAATTACCGCAAATATACCTACCGCCAAAAACCATATACGGAAATATCTCAAATATTGTTTTCTCGCTTCTTTTTTCCAATCTGTTTCCATTTTTCTACCCCAACCCAAAATCCATTAAAATTTATTATCCCAACAACAGATTCAGCATGACCATGATGGCTGTCAAACAGCCCCACAATGTCGCCGTATACCCCCATACTTTTCCGGTGGAAACAGGCACCGTCCCTACAATTTTACCTGTCTGTCCGTTTACATAAAAAGGATAATCCTGTTCCTTGTACCGATATATATACTTCCACACTGGAAGCAAGCCATACTCGGCCTGGCTTTTCTTAACCGCAACATCCTGTCGCGCCGCTCTGACGGAATGATAACCGGCATAACTCTCTTTTAAAAACTTCATAGCATCCGTTTTCATCAGATGGTTGGCACGATTCTCCACCTCCCCCGCCTCCACATTATATTTTTCCCCGTAAAATCCAGACATGTATTCCGGCGAAAACTCCACCATTTGACCATAATCAAACGGCGCAACCAGATCCATTACATCATCGGGCATCTGCTCGGAAGCGTCTGCTGGAATTTTACGAAAATTAATTTCCATATTCCGATAAACAGCATAGAAGGAAGTCTCCATATACTCCGTATTACCGCTGCGCCAAACCCGAACCTTTGTCCCTTCTCCCTGAAAATAACATTCCGTCTCATAGTCAAAAAACCAATAGGGCACATAAACCCCCTGCATACTGTTTAGGCGCACTTCCGACAAAAAATCTACAGGGGCAAATCGGAATTTTTTAAATTTATCCCTAATAAATTGTTTACAGGTTTCTTTTCCAATTTGAAATGGAATCATCATTTTGGGCGTATAGGCTCCCTCCACCCTCTCATTAAAAATCAAGTAACTGTCACAATATGGACATTGTGTGGCAGATGTATGCACTCCCACCGGCACCTCCCCGCCACAATTAGGGCATACTGTCAATTCCCGGCCCTGGCTGTCCTGCCGTTCCTGGCTTTTCTCACTTTCACAAAAAGGACAGTACATACCGTGTTTCTCCGGACTATATACCACATTCCCTCCGCAATTTTTACACTTAAAAATCATAGTACCGCTTCCACTCCTTTATGTAAGTATTTTTCTTTGTTATCGTGATACCCCTTATCCGCGAAAGCGGACATCAATTCTAATATTCAGAAGAATACTTGTACCGCCCGACAATACCCAATTATCTTTATTTTATTACGGCAAAATCACATAGTCATCCTATAATCAGGCATTGCCGGCACAGTTACGTTTCCATTTTTAACCGGCAAAACAGCCTCTAAACCTTCTTACACTAATCGCACAATACCACCACTTTAGACGGCGTAGTCTGTGCCGGTATACTTCTGGTAGAGCTGCTGTATACAACTACCAGGTTGTGATTTCCGGGACTTCCCTGAAAATATTGGTTATTGGTAGTCCTGACATCCACGCTCCCATCCATATTCAGTTCCAAAGTCTTGCTATCATTTACCATAGCAGTATTATAAAAATCCACATTTACATTTCGTCCGTTTTTCTCCTGGGCTGCCACCACCGCATTATATTGCGGCGGATAAATCAACGGCATGGGTGCGTCCGCATTATACCAGAACGTACAGAGCATCCCAGCGGAAAGTGTATCAAAATCAAGCACATACGTGGAAGGGGTCAGAATAAAGTTGACCGTATTGCCATCCATGTCCTCCAAAACCACAAAAATCACACAGCCATTGGCACGCCGGCTGCCTATTTTGGTGGGTACCATATCCACAATGGTTCCCGTTACGGAGCCAAAGCGATTACGCTTAAAAGGCTTGTTCTGTTCAAACACAAAATCCATGATCTCTCCTACATGATATCATCTGTCACTCTATGATATGCCAATGGGAACCCATTTGTTACGCCCCTTATTATTTGATGATGATTCCACCGCCTAATACATATTCCCCCTCATAAAAACAAATGGATTGTCCCGGTGCCGCGGCCCTGACAGGTTCTTCAAACTCAGCACACACAGAGCCATCCTTCATCTTCTCAATGGTACAGTACGCCCCTTTATGATTATAACGTATCTTTCCAAATACACTCATGGGATGTGTCAAATCCTCTATGGACATAAAATTTACGTTTTGACAAAGAACCTTTTTTGTAAACAAATCTTCATTTTGTCCTATCACAACCTCATTGGTGTCAGGACAAATTCCTGTAACATAGACCCTTTCCCCCATCGGCAGCTCCAGCCCCCTTCTCTGCCCAATGGTATAATGGGTAATGCCCTTATGTTTTCCCAATACCCTACCATAAGGGTCAACAAAATTTCCTGCTTTGGGAACCTTTTCACCTGCCATCCTATCTATAAAACCAGCATAATCATTGTCCGGCACAAAGCAAATCTCCTGACTGTCCGGCTTATCCGCTACCGGCAGTCCCGCCCGCTCCGCCATGGCGCGAACATCTTTTTTTTCATAATTTCCTACCGGCATTAACGTATGGGCTAATTGTTCCTGGGTCAAACAATACAAAGCATATGTCTGATCCTTGGAAGCTGTTATAGAGCGACGAATTGCAAATCGTCCGTTTGGCAGCCTGGCAATCCTGGCATAATGTCCTGTTGCAATATAATCCGCCCCTAAGGACAATCCTCGCGACAACAATGCCTCCCACTTCACATACCGATTACAGGCAATACAGGGATTGGGTGTTCGTCCCTGAAGATATTCCCCTACAAAATAATCTATCACATTCCTTTTAAATTCCTGACTAAAATCCATCACGAAAAATGGAATTCCCAACGCTTCTGCCACTCTAGCCGCGTCTTCCGCCCCAGTATTCTCACACAAGCTCCCGCTTTCCCCATGGGGAAGGCCACATTCTTTCCACATCCTCATGGTGACGCCTATTACATCATAGCCTTCTTCTTTTAAAAGGTATGCTGCCACGGAAGAATCCACCCCTCCCGACATACCCACCAGCACTTTCTTCTTCATCCATCCAATTCCGTCCTATTTATCCTTCATTATAATCACAAATTTTGAATGTAAAAAACATATCTATACACAATAGCAAATAAAACCAACGCTTTTATATTATAAGATATGTGCTGAAAAAAAACAATAAATATCCAATCTATATTTCAAAACCGTATATTTAACATAAAAACCCTCATTTTGGTTTACCTTACCAAACTGTAAGATAGCAAAAGGAAATGTAAGGTAATTCTATTGCAACATATTTTCGATTTTAGTATGCTTACATCATAACAACTTTACAGAAAAGTCCATCTAAAATATGGCAGTCAAAATTTTAAAACAGTCTCAAAACGAAGGCGCCCGGAAGGAAATTTTAGCTGCGTACTTTACAGATAAAATTCTCTTCCCTTAAAGGGGCGCTGTAGTGTAGAGACCAGAACAAGTTCCCGCCTGCGGGAACTGGAATAGTCCAGTTAAGAAATGGCAAGAAGATATTAAAAACAGTCTCGGAACGAAGGCGCCCGGAAGGAAATTTTAGCTGCGTACTTTGCAGATGAAATTTTCTTCCCTTAAAGGGGCGCTGTAGTGTAGAGACCGGAACAAGTTCCCGCTTGCGGGAACTGGAATAGGAGGAAAAAATGGCACTTTTAGAAGTAAAAAATCTAAAAAAAGTATATACCACACGTTTTGGTGGTAATAAAGTACAGGCATTGGACAATGTAAACTTTTCCGTAGAACAGGGAGAATATGTAGCGATCATGGGAGAATCCGGTTCCGGCAAAACAACGCTTTTAAATATTATGGCCTCCCTCGACCGCCCCACCAGCGGTCAAATCACTCTGGCCGGCAAAAATATGGCAGACATTAAGCAAAAGGAATTATGCGCTTTTCGTCGTGATAATCTAGGTTTTGTATTCCAGGATTTTAATCTTCTGGATACATTGTCATTGAAGGACAATATTTTTCTGCCTCTGGTATTGGCGGGCCGCAACTATGAGAAAATGGAAGAAAGAATACAACCTCTTGCTTCCAGACTGGGCATTGAAACGCTTCTGGACAAATATCCTTATGAGGTGTCCGGCGGCCAAAAACAGCGGGCAGCAGTTGCAAGAGCATTAATCACAGAACCCCAAATTGTGTTGGCAGACGAGCCTACAGGTGCATTAGATTCTAAGGCTTCGGACAGATTACTGCGCATTTTCGCGGAAGTAAATGAGGATGGACAGACAATCCTTATGGTAACGCACAGTATCCAAGCGGCATGCCGGGCAAGCAGAGTGCTTTTTATCAAAGACGGATGTGTGTTTAACCAAATCTACCGGGGCAACTTCACAGATGAAGACATGTATCGTAAAATCTCCAACACGTTAACAATTTTGCAGACAGAAAAAAATGACAGCCTTCCAGGAGAAGATTAAGAGGAATATGATACCAGGAGGAAATCCATAAATGAATAAGACATTTTCACTTCTGCCACGAATGGCAGCCAACAATATCCGTAAAAACGGTCAGGTCTATTTCCCCTATATTGGCGTAAGTATCTTCGCCATATTCACTTATTTTGTATTTGACCTGATTATAAAAAATGATTTCATGTATACCCTTCCCAGGGCGGCTTATACAATCATTCTCATATCCATAGGTTTTTCATTGCTGGGAATTATTATGATACCTTTCCTTTCCTATACTAACAGCTTTCTCATCAAACGCCGTAAAAAGGAATTGGGATTATACAGTATATTGGGCCTGGAAAAGAAACATATTGGCCTGATGATGTTTTATGAAAGCGTAATTGTGTACGTAATTGTTTTAACAGCAGCTATTGTATTGGGCCTGGTTTTCTCCAGATTGATTTTCGTTCTATTGTTAAATCTGGCAAAACTTCCTGTGGAAGTGAAGTTTCAAGTAAGTCCAGGCGCTATCATGAATACCATAATTTACTATGCTTTTATTACAGTTTTAAACCTCTTCGTAAATCTGATACAGGTAGGAAAATCAAATCCTGTGGAACTGATGCGTGACACAAGTCGAGGCGAAAAAGAACCAAAACTGATTGGCCTTTGGAGCTTAGCCGGCACAGCAGCGTTACTATTGGGATACCGTATGGCAGTCAACGCTCAACTCAACAGTATGATATTCGCAAATTTCTTTTTTGCGGTATTTTTGGTTGTCATAGGCACTTACTTTTTATTCACTTCGGGAAGTATTGCCATCCTACGCTTTCTTAAAAAAAGGAAAAAATTTTACTATCGTCCAGATAATTTTATTACCGTTTCCGGCATGCTTTACCGTATGAAAAAAAGCGCAGCAAGCCTGTCAAATATCTGTATTTTTTCTACCATGGTAATTATCACGGTAGTGTGTACCGTTTCAGTCTATTGGGGAATGAACTCCATTCTTTCTTCCGGTTTTACCAGAGAATTTGAACTCTATTATATCGGGAGCGAGCGAGTGGATGGCAATGAATTAAAAGAAGGAACTGCCAAACTGGCTGCCCAGGAACAGGTTACGCTGCGGGATGAATTGTCATACTCTTATGTGAAAGCTAAGATTTATATTGACGGAGACACGTTAAAGCGTGAAGGCGTTTCATACGACTACTCTGGATGGAAAGATTTGCTTATGATGACCCAGGAAGAATATAACCTGTTGGAAGGGACCCAGGAAACGCTCCAGCCGGATGAAATCCTACTCTTTTCTGACGGAGCAGATTTCGGCGCTGACAGTATATGGTTTGAAGATCAGGGATATTCTGTCCATAGAGAACTACAGGAAAGTAAACTTGCCAGGAAATTGCCGGAAAACAACTTTGCAAAACTCTATTTGGCCGTTTTCGCCAATAGAGATGAATTGAATCGAGTTAGTCAGCTCTATGGTGTGGATGGTTTTCAGAATGTAACTTATTTTTACGGTTTTTTACCGGAAGGTACAGAGGCAAATGTAGACAACTTTTCCAGAAATCTTGAAACTTATGCCAATGAACTGAGCGGGTTTGCACAATATAAGGATTACCGGGATAATATGAAGGATCAGGAAAGCATGTACGGCGGACTATTGTTTATTGGTATTTTCTTCGGTTCCATCTTCCTGATATGTCTGCTGATTATTATGTATTACAAACAAATTTCCGAAGGGTTTGAAGACCAGAAGAACTTTGAAATTATGCAGAAGGTGGGCATGGGAGACGGTGAAATACGCCGTACTATCAAAAAGCAGATTAGCATGGTATTTATTTTACCCTTGGTAGCTGCCATCTTTCATACCATCGTGGGTATAAAGATGGTGTATATACTTCTGGGCGCCATTGGCTTTTTTGAAAAAGAACTTCTTTACACCTGTACCGTAGGAGGATGCCTGATCTTCGCCATTGTATATGGCTTAAGTTACTTCCGCACATCCATGGCCTACTATCGGATTGTAAAACAAATGAATTGACCATTGCACCATAATCTCATGCGCAAGAGGGTGTGTAAACACCCCTCTTTCAGCGCATATGGAATCAAAAGTTGACACAATGTGCTTTTGTTAAAGCATACATGCTCCACTTTACAAACTTTACACATAACCTGTTTTCAATTACATATACTAAGAAAGTAATCAGTGGTATCTGCTAAATCAGACGAAGGGTACATCCATGAAAAAATTAAAATACTACACTTTTATGGGAATCATTTTTGTTATTATTCTGGGCACTCTCTCCCATTTTTTATATGACTGGTCAGGGCAGCAACAGATAATTGGTTTTTTTACTCCTGTCAACGAGTCCATCTGGGAACACATGAAATTACTATTCTTTCCCATGCTGCTCTATAAGCTTTTTATGGTGTATCACTTCGGAAAAGATTACCCCTGTGTTGTCTCTTCGCTTTGTTTTGGAATACTGACAGGCACATTTTCCATACCACTCTTGTTCTATACCTATACATTCTTCTTAGGAAAAGATATATTTATTTTAGACATTCTTATCTTTGTTTTCAGCGTCATTCTAGCATTTTTACTTTCCTATAAATATACCTTGTCCTGCGGCTGGAACTCTTATACCCTTTTGTTCATCTGCCTGGTATGTATCCTCTTTATCAGTTTCATTGTTTTTACGTATTACCCTCCAAATTTAAAACTATTTGAAGATCCAACAACGGCAAAATTTTCCTAAGTCTTTTTCCCTCAACCATTTAAAATGCGTCATTTTAAACGTTGGGGGATTTTACCCAATAATCACGCGACGCAAATAACCCCCATGTTTCATATCCCATTGTCTGCAGTTCTTTAAGATGGGAATAATCATTCAATCGAACCAATTGATATGTATTGCTTTCTTTTTTCAACATAAGTTCTGTCAACGCAGTATTTTCCATCCAATTCAGATAATTAATATCTTCGTCCGGACGTTTTAAAAGGAAGTTTGTCAATATTCTTAATGTAATACCATGGGAAACAATGATTATATTTTTTTCATCTGTTTCTTTTTCTAAATACTTTTCTGCAAATAGTTGACACCGATTCCTTACATCCTGATAAGATTCTCCCAAAGGTGCTTGAAGCAACGACAGTTTTTCATCCAAATCTACTTCCGGATATTTCTGTTGACGTTCTTCCCAAGTCATTCCTTCAAGCAATCCCAAATCCATTTCCTTTAAGTAATCCGTTTCTATCACCTTCAGATTTTCTTGTCCAATGCAGCGCAGAATCTCTTTGAGTGTCTGCCTGGATCTGGCAAGCGAACTACTATAGGCTGATATGGGTTTTTCTTTCAATTCTGAACAAATTTTTTGTCCAATGCGTTGTGATTGTGCAATCCCTTTTTCTGTCAGTTCAAAATCTGTGGTGGAAATTATTTTTCCTTTTATATTTCCATAACTTTCTGCATGACGTATTAAGTAAAGCTTCACTTCTTACCTCCTCTGGAAAATCGGCAGTTTTCAGAGTATTATCTTTCCTGATTTTGCTTGTTCCTTCAGTTTTTTGCTGCCTGTCCTCCGCTTTTATTTTAAGTGCTGACTTGTTTATTTTCAATGAAATAATGCGGAATGTATTTTCAGTCTGCAAAGCAGATGCGGGAGGCGTTTGATGGACACGCCCGCCAACATCAACGCCGCAGATGAAAATTCAGGCAAGTCATGTTTACAACTGCGTCTGCAGACAAACCAATTCTATCCCCTCCGGCTTTCCTAAATTCCGACCATATAATTTTGTATCAGAATGATTCCAGTGTTCATGCACTCCTATATTTTTCACTCTATTTCCTTTGCCATCCCTATAAACCGTACCAGATGGCGGATTAGTCACCAATCCTGCCTCATGCAGATAATTCTCATTGCTGACTTTTCTTACGACGCTGTTATTTTGTACTATAGTGGGTTCATTGGCCAGAAAATCTGCCCCCACCGAATCAATCGCAACAGGGTCCTGTGAGCTAAAAATGCTGGCAGTATAACCACCACAAAAGGGTTTTTGCTGCCACACAGAATTGCTTCCTGTCACAGAAACGCCTTCATCCGGCGCACAGATGATGCCATCCAGCATATAAAGAACTGTCTTCCTTCCCAATTCGGCATTTGCCATCAAATCGGTCAAAGGACTGTAAATCCCCATCTCATTTTTCTTCAGCCATCTGTGTAAATTTGCTCCTTCCGGCGGGCGCATAGCATTTTCATTGAGAAACGAGCCAAAATGATTTTTACCGCACAGTGTGACACCATAATTATGTCCCTTTAAATTTGCCAAATTAATTATATACTTAGCTTCCGTAACACAGGAAGGTAAGTAAGCAACCTGACCGTCAAAAGAAGACGACCAATGAATGGGTGCTCCTTTATCCGCCACGCCGTTATCCCTGCCCACAAAATGTATTCCCTGTAGTATGCCCTCTGTACACAACTTTACCATATAATCCGGAAAAAGGCGGGATACATCATACACCGTAATATCCGACGGCGCAGCGCCAGCACATTCCACCAATGACTCCAAAAGTGCCTTCAACAGCACAGGATTCGTATAACTTATCTTTGTCTCCCCCGAAGTATCATCATCCATTAAGGCACAACCGTTGATATTGGTTTTGATTGCAATTTTTTCTCCCTTAACATAGTTTCCTGTTTCCCCAAAACTTTTCCTAGCGTATCCAAACAAAGCACACCAACCTGCCTCTGCCGTCTCCTGATTTCCCAATGCTGCAATACTTTGGTCTACCATGCGTCTAATGACATCTTCCCTAAAATGATCCACTTGCCACCAATAGCCTTCGCCATCCCATTCCACTGAATCCGGATTATATGCCCATACCACGCGCCCAGGCATAACACCAATTCCTGTTCCATATGGCTCATGCTGTGGATATACATTATCATATGGATGATTTTCATCCAAACTATGATTATTTTTTTCCCCTATCTTCATGTCTTCTTCCAAATTTTAATCATCCTTTCTCAGATTCTTTTTGTTTTCTTTTGATATATATTCCACTTTTCTAATTCTTTCATGGATTTTTATCATACGTTCGTCTCTTCTTTTGGCAATTTATTTGCTTTCATTCCCTTAGGTATTAAGAGTATACCACCTGTTTATCGTATTAAACCTTACATATAGCCATTTACATACAATCACAGCAAGTTTGCCTTCCTATTTTCCTTCCAAAAGCAGAATGAACTCCAACAGAAAAATCACCTTTCCTTGCCCGCTGCGCCACCCCCATATTACAAAAAAGGCCGTCTCTCAAAACGTCCTTTTTTCACATCTCATGTGGGACCCATGCCTTTTCTTCCGTATTATATCAGCCTGAACTTCCACGCCAACTCCGTCAATACTTATCGTAAATACTAACTTGCTTTTATTTTATAAGAGCATTATAGAACATAAGTTCTGCTTTGTCAATATAAAAACGCAATATCTACTGGAGTTTTGCGGCAATTATATTTATGTTTTATCTTGAGATGTACTATGTTTTTAGTTTTGATGTATTATACAAAATAACAACTGTAAGGCAGAACTGGAGCGTGTCTGTCCGAGCAGGAATATAAGTATATAAGGAAAGAAATCGAGGAAGGCATGAAAACGCGGGAGGACCAGGAGCGGAAGAAACAACAGGACGCCGTAAAATGGGAGGATAACAAAATTATTAAATATGGAAAATATTTATATTTTGTGGTTTTCAATGAGAAGAAAATATGTTACAATACTGTCATCATGATAAAAGGGTGAATTTGTTATGAATAAGAAATTACAGGTTTTTGTCTCGTCCACATATACAGATTTAAAAGAAGAACGTCAAGCGGCTGTTCAGGCTATTCTTGACGCGGGTCACATTCCGGCAGGTATGGAATTATTTAAGGCCGGAAAATCTCAGATGGAAACTATCCGAAAATGGATAGATGAATCTGACATATATATGCTGATTCTAGGCGGCAGATATGGTTCTATTGAAGAAGAATCCGGACTAAGTTATACTGAGCTTGAATATCAGTATGCTTTAAGAAAAAATATGCCTGTGTTTGCTATTGTATTGAGCGAAACATTTTTAGAGAAAAAGATACTTTCCCTTGGTTTATGCAATGTAATAGAACATACTGATAAATACAAGGCATTTAAAAAATTAGTTATGACAAAAATTATTCGTACTGTTAATGACTGCAAGGATATCCAACTTGCCATACATACTACCTTAAATGACTTTATTCATGAATATAATCTTACCGGATGGACTAAAAATATTAATAATTATGACTTTATAGAAAAACTTATTTCTTTATATCCTTTTTTTGAAAACTATATGTTTCAACTGGAAAGAGATATAAGCGCAAATGCATTCTTCTGCAGATATATTAATGCTTATATTAATGGTTACACACAAAAATCTAATCAAATCATATACGACTATTATACAAATATATACTTGCAAAAAGGCATATTAAAAGTTACAACAAATAAAAAAAATGAAAAAGAGATAAAAATTACAGATTTTGGTTATGCATATTACCAATTTATATTATTTGTAAGATCACAAACTGAAAAAATTATATGAGAAAAGCGAAATAACCCTTGGGATTATTTGGATTGTAATTTATCGTGTTCTGCAATCCATAGCAAATTGGCTAAACCCTAAAATAAGGATTGCATATTCTGCAAGTGACATGATGGGTATCTTACAGGCAATTATCGTTTCAAGCGAAACCTTTGGCATAGGACATTTACTAAATTTATTTAATGGAAGTGGTATGAATTTGGCAAACAAATTAATTCAAATCAGCTTTGCGATTGCGGCAGCTCATCATACGGCCCCGAACCAGTCCAATAGTTACTAATCTGGTTATCCCCAGGGCACACACTACCGATCTGGAGTTTTACATTCTGTCTCCAGCCACAGTATGGTATCCATTCATACCAAAAGGCCAATTCTTCCCGTGTAATCTGTGGATTCAATATCTTGCTGATATATGTTTCATAAAGCTGATCAACTTCTCCATCTAAAAACCCAAAATATTCACCAAATTTTACTTTGGTCACCATATCGTACTCCACGAACATATTTAGTTCAGAGCCCCGGAATAACTTTGCAATTGGAAGAATTCCAGTCATATAGGCAAGCTCCACATATGCCTGGCCTTTCAGCAGATTTCTGAGAAATTCAAGATAATCCCGCCTGTCTTTCTCTAATATAAAATCTTTATGAAAAATTGCGTCCCAATCATCCATTACAAATATAAAGTCCTGCCCTGTCTTATCAAAAGCATTCTGAAACATATCCCACAAATCCCTGCCAAAACCAAAATCTATATCTAAGTATTCTTCTTCCAAATCCCTCTTAACCAGCCGATCAGATTCAAATGTTATCCTACTATTTAAAAACATACCCATAAACATCCCTTCCTTTCCTGGCCATAAGCAATTGAAATAAGCAATTGAAACTTGCCTATACTCAAAATCTTATACCATTGTAGATACATTGCTTGAAAATATATTACACACAACTTTGACAAAATATAGCAATAACTACAACACAAAATGTTAAATTGCGGTTAAATTTGGCCCATTAGCATAATTTCTCCAACAAATATGTCTATGTCCTTCCATACCTTTTGCCAACATACAAGGGAAGGCCAGCGGACTGAAAGGGGAATGAAACAGCCCGCTTTTCCCTAAG
>JAAWCE010000113.1 GCA_022793065.1 Lachnospiraceae bacterium | reverse complement strand
TACTGATATCCTCATGGATAGTATAGCACGAGAAAGGGATAAACGAAACTGTAAACTGGCTGGATTCATGCATTGTTTGTGCCGGAAGGCAGGTACGACGTAAGGAGGGCATGCCGCCCGGCATGTCTGGAAGTTTGAAGGAGATAATGAGAATGGCTAAAACTACAACTCATATGGAAATGGTATCAGTTGATAAGCTGGTGCCATATGTAAATAATGCCCGAACCCACAGCCCAGAGCAGGTCAATAAACTAAGATCTTCTCTTCGTGAGTTCGGGTTTATTAATCCAGTCATTATTGATAAGGATTATGGAGTAATTGCAGGACATGGCAGACTCATGGCTGCTAAGGAAGAAGGTATCGAGGAGGTTCCTTGTGTTCTTGTTGATTATCTGACAGAAGCACAAAAGAAAGCTTATATCATTGCGGATAACAGATTCGCTCAGGATGCAGGCTGGGATGAAGAACTTTTGAGAATTGAAATTGAAGCTTTACAGGCTGAGGCGTTTGATATTGCACTTACCGGATTTGAGGATCAGGAAATTGCAGATCTGTTTGCTGATGATAGCGATGGGGTAGAGGATGACGATTTCGATTTATCCGATGCATTAGAAAAAGCAGCCTTTGTAGAACGTGGCGATATCTGGACGGTAGGTCGTCATCGTCTCATGTGTGGTGATGCTACTAGCGCAGAGGATGTGGCAACATTAATGGATGGTAAGAAGGCAAACCTAATCGTAACGGACCCTCCTTACAACGTAGCCTTTGAAAGCTCCGACGGCTTATCTATTAAGAATGACAAAATGGAAAACGGTAAGTTCTATGAGTT
Organism: Lachnospiraceae bacterium; assembly: GCA_022793065.1. GTDB lineage: Bacteria > Bacillota > Clostridia > Lachnospirales > Lachnospiraceae > Acetatifactor. Next base: position 8,756 of record JAAWCE010000113.1, on the reverse strand, counting down.
CTTACTTGCAGCATTCAAGAACATGGCAGATAACCTGGAAAAAGGTGGAGCTGCTTATGTATTTCATGCTGACACCGAAGGACTTAATTTTAGAAAAGCATTTATTGATGCATCGTTCCATTTGGCAGGCTGCTGTATATGGGTGAAGAATTCACTCGTACTTGGAAGAAGTGATTATCAGTGGCAGCACGAGCCGGTGCTTTATGGATTCCTCCAGAATGGAAAACATTTCTGGAGTTCAAAAGCAGGAAGAAGCCAGACCACGATTTGGAATTTTGATAAGCCAAAGAAGAACAAGAACCATCCAACATCAAAGCCGTTGGATTTACTTGCATATCCTATCTGCAATTCAAGTCAGGAAAACGCGATTGTAATTGACACTTTTGGCGGTTCAGGATCAACGCTTATGGCTTGTGAACAGACAAACCGTATCTGCCATACGATGGAGCTGGATGAAAAGTATGCTTCAGTTATTCTTCGCAGATATGTTGAGGATACAGGGGATGCAGAAAATGTATTCGTAATCCGAGACGGCAAGAAGATGATGTATTCAGATTTGGTAAAAGAGCTGGAGGTTTAACATGGGAATTCTTATGAAGGTAGGGCTTATAGTTGCGTTCACCCTGTTAGCCATACTTCTCATAGGACGTGTGGCCCTTTCCTTTGCTATCAAAAGTTTCTACGACAACTACGATAGCTGATGGAGTGATTAGTACATTATTACCTTAAATAATTGTGCATATTTATAGCAGAAATAACTGGATAATATGTCGGTTTAGAGTGATATATGTACATACCAAAAAAGAAGGAGGTACACACATGGTACTTTATTACAACAGGAAAGGCTCAGAGAGAAAAGAGCTGGTGAAAGCAATCGAGGAACTCACAGGAATTAAAAGCAAATACTTAGGAGCACCAAGCATGGCATACCAGATTGGCGACTTCAACATTGACAAGGAAGGCACACTGAGCTGGCCGGATTTGAATGATGCAGATCCTGAACAACTAAGCAAAACAGAATACCTTATTGAACAGCTTTTGGAGAGAGGCTTTGAAGCAGAGTATCCAGGAATGGAAACAGCAGCAGGCATTGCGGTTAGCATGCCAAGAAACATGTTTGATGACGCGGCAATTCAGAACCTAAAGAACTTGGTGGAAGCAAAACAGGAACTTATTAAAAGAGCCTTTCTTGCGGATGAACTTCCAATTGAGATCACTAATGAGACAGTTGGGTTCCCTTGGTTTATAGTAGAGCCGGATTGTGCAGACGCATACGGGATTTTCATTCAGAAGATTTGCGAGATGGCCATCACCCAGAAAAGAATTAGCGCAAAGCAAAAGGAAATAGTCAACGAGAAATATGAATTCAGATGCTTCCTTTTACGCTTGGGCCTTATCGGAGATGAGTACAAAGCACAAAGAAAGTTCCTACTGAAGAATCTTTCAGGTTCCGCAGCATTTAAAAGCGGACACAAGAAAGGCGGTGAGGAATAATGAGGTTTGCAAGACCGGATGAAGTAAAACGCCTAAGAGAAGAGTACCCTTCAGGCACTAGAGTTGAGCTTGTAGAAATGGACGATATGCAGGCTCCACCGATTGGAACAAAGGGTACAGTTTATGGGGTTGATGATTCAGGAAGCGTTATGGTTTCCTGGGATAATGGCAGCCACCTGCATGTGATTTTCGGTGTAGATATTATTCGAAAAATTACAGATAAATAACTTGCTATTATGTGCTTTTAGAGTGATATATGTACATACCAAAAGCAAAGGAGAATAGCAAAATGAGATACATCGACAAGACAGGTTGCAAAAGCGCATTTGAAAAAGGAGCAGACAAGGAAATCAAAAGCCTCGGAAAACTTACAAGGGCAGCAACAAAGATTGCTGAAAACAGAGGCCTTGGATTATTAAAAACAAGACAAGGCTACTACAGAGTAATAAAGCAAAGCGGGCTTGGAGCCTACGAAGATTTCTTTAGCACCCTGGAAGAAGTAGATACATTCTTAAAGAAAATCAGATAAGGAGGGCAAAGAAATGTTTCATGAAGGGACGATCGGAATTCCGCAGAAGGATGGAAGCAGCAAGATAGCACATTACTGGGTTAAGGCTTACACAAAAAAAAGCAAGTGGGGCATTAACGGAGGAAAGATTAGCAAGCTAAGCATCAAGATGGATGGTGAATGGGTTGCCAATTATGACAGAGGCTGGGACATTGAGCCAGATGAAAACAACGAAGCGGTGCAGGTAGCATACAGCATTTTATTACACGAATACAACTAAGGCGTGCATGGGAAAGCGGCCAGGCCAGGGAACTGGCCTCTTTCTCGTATACACCTTAAGAGAGGAGCTTTAACTTGAAAAAAGAATACGAATATGTACCGACCAGGTTCATGTTAGAGGACTCCTACTACGATGAGGAGCTTGCAGATTATGCAGTGATGTTTATCGAGTCCTTGTGTCACACCAAAGGAACCTGGGCGGGTAAGAAATTTAAGCTATTAGATTGGCAGAAACAAATAATAAGGGACTTGTTTGGAATAGTAAAACCGAATGGGTATAGGCAGTTCAACACAGCCTACATTGAAATTCCGAAGAAGAATGGAAAGAGCGAACTCGCTGCGGCGGTCGCTCTTTTACTTTGCTGTGGAGACGGAGAGCAGCGTGCTGAAATATATGGTTGCGCTGCAGACAGGGGCCAGGCAACTATCGTTTTTGATGTTGCAGCCGATATGGTTCGAATGTGTCCGGCACTTAATAAAAGGTGCAAGATACTGACTTCTCAGAAGCGTATCCTCTTCACACCTACAAATAGTTTTTATCAGGTGCTATCTGCAGAAGCATACTCAAAGCATGGCTTCAATATTCATGGAGTTGTGTTTGATGAGCTTCATACGCAGCCTAATAGAAAACTATTTGATGTTATGACAAAGGGTTCAGGTGATGCCCGTATGCAGCCACTTTATTTCCTTATTACGACTGCAGGAACAGATACAAATTCTATCTGTTATGAAACGCACCAGAAAGCAAAGGATATCTTGGAAGGAAGAAAAATCGATCCGACGTTTTATCCGGTGATTTATGGTGCAGGTGAAGATGAAGATTGGACAGATCCTAAGGTATGGCTCAAAAGTAATCCATCACTGGGGGAGACAATTGGTATGGATAAGGTACAAGCAGCATGTGACTCAGCAAGGCAAAATCCTGGAGAGGAGAATTCGTTTAGGCAGCTTCGACTTAATCAATGGGTGAAGCAAGCTGTCAGATGGATGCCAATGGAAAAATGGGATGCATGTGCAGTTCCTGTAAATGAGGAAATGCTAGAGGGCAGAGTTTGTTATGGAGGACTCGACCTTTCAAGTACGACGGACCTTACATCGTTTTGTTTGGTGTTTCCACCAGAAGATGATGACGAGCCATATTACGTGCTTCCTTATTTCTGGGTTCCAGAAGATACCTTGGATCTACGAGTGAAAAGAGATCATGTTCCATATGATGTTTGGAATAGGCAAGGTTATCTTGAAACCACAGAAGGTAATGTCGTCCATTATGGCTATATTGAGAAGTTCATTGAACGACTGGGTGAAAGGTTCAATATAAGAGATATAGCTTTCGATAGATGGGGAGCAACACAAATGTCGCAGGACTTGGAGAACATGGGATTTACTGTTGTTCCTATGGGCCAGGGATTTGCTTCCATGTCGCCTCCAACAAAGGAACTTATGAAGTTAACGCTTGAAAAGAAGATAGCTCATGGCGGGCATCCGGTTCTTAGATGGAACATGGACAACATTTTCATTAGAACTGATCCAGCCGGCAATATAAAAGCGGATAAGGCAAAATCAACTGAAAAAATCGATGGAGCCATAGCAATGATTATGGCACTTGATAGAGCAATCCGCTGTGGTAACGATACATCAGAGAGTGTCTACGATAGTCGTGGGCTTCTCATTTTTTAAGAAGGGATGGTGATATAGATGGGTTTGTTTAGTGGACTATTCCGTACAAGAGATGCACCCACAAATCGAACAGCGGGTAGCGCATATAGCTTTTTTATGGGAGGTTCAACTTCCGGTAAAAGAGTGAATGAGCGAAGTGCTATGCAGATGACTGCTGTATATTCTTGTGTTCGTATTCTGTCTGAGGCGATAGCAAGCCTACCGCTTCATGTATATAAATACAACGAAAGCGGTGGTAAAGAAAAGGCAGTGGATCACCCGCTGTATTTTTTACTTCACGATGAGCCTAATCCGGAGATGACATCATTTGTTTTCAGGGAAACATTAATGACTCATTTGCTTTTGTGGGGAAATGCCTATGCACAGGTTATTAGAAACGGAAAAGGTGAAATCATAGCGTTGTATCCGCTGATGCCAGATAGGATGACGGTTAACAGAGACACAAGTGGCCAGCTTTACTACGAATATCAGGTAAGCAAAGATGATGCACCGACGGTCAAAGGAAATACCGTAATTCTAAAACCAAGTGATGTACTTCACATTCAGGGTCTTGGGTTCGACGGCCTTGTAGGTTATTCACCGATTGCAATGGCAAAGAATGCTATTGGTATGGCGATTGCCTGTGAGGAGTATGGAGCTAAGTTTTTTGCTAATGGTGCGAACCCTTCTGGTGTGTTAGAGCACCCTGGAACCTTAAAGGATCCGGGCAGGGTTAGAGATAGCTGGAATGCAGCTTTCGGAGGAAGCGGAAATGCTCATAAGGTAGCTGTTTTGGAAGAAGGACTTAAGTATACACCTATTTCCATTAGTCCGAATGAAGCACAGTTTTTGGAAACAAGAAAATTTCAGATTGATGAGATAGCTCGAATTTTTAGGGTGCCTCCTCACATGGTAGGAGACCTTGAAAAGTCGAGCTTTTCTAATATTGAGCAGCAATCACTTGAGTTTGTGAAATACACCCTGGACCCTTGGGTATCCAGATGGGAACAGGCAATCGTAAGATGCTTACTTTTGCAAACAGAGAAAACCACATACTTCGTCAAGTTCAATGTGGATGGATTACTTCGAGGTGATTATCAGTCAAGAATGAACGGTTATGCGACCGCAAGACAGAATGGCTGGATGAGCGCAAATGACATTAGAGAACTTGAAAACTTGGATATGATCCCGGCTGAAGAAGGCGGAGATTTGTATCTCGTAAATGGCAACATGCTTCCGCTAAAAGACGCGGGTGCTTTTGCAAATACAAGTGATGACGGAAAGGAGGAAACATCCAATGAAGAACAAGAAGTTCTGGGTGTGGAGGAATCAAGCAGACGAAAACGCACCAGAGGCAAGAGTACTGGAACTTAATGGCACGATTGCTTCAGAGAGTTGGTTTGACGATGATGTGACACCACAAATGTTTAAGGACGAGCTATTTGCTGGCGAGGGTGATATCACCGTTTGGATCAATTCGCCGGGAGGTGATTGTATTGCTGCTTCCCAGATTTATTCCATGCTGATGGATTACAAAGGTAATGTCACAGTCAAGATTGACGGTATTGCAGCGAGTGCTGCTTCCGTTATTGCTATGGCAGGTACCACAGTGCTTATGGCACCGACAGCGCTTTTGATGATTCATAACCCTGCAACTATGGCATTTGGTGACCACAACGAAATGCAGAAGGCAATCGAGATGCTCTCAGAAGTAAAAGAAAGCATTATCAATGCCTATGAGCTTAAGACTGGACTTTCGCGTGCTAAGTTAGACCATCTTATGGAGGACGAAACTTGGATGAATACGAAGAAGGCAATTGAGCTTCATTTCGCCGATGGAATGCTTGAGGACGAGAAGAAGATGAGTGCTGATGTTGGTGCTTATCAGTTCTCTTCAAAGCAGGTAGAAAACGCACTGTTAAACAAGATAACAGAAAAGACACAGGTTTCTGAACCTAAAAAAGTTGAACTAGAAGTAACTGGCAGATCCGTAGACGAGCTTATGGATCGCCTTAATCTCATGAAATATTAGGAGGATTTGACATGACTATTAATGAACTTCGCGAGAAGCGTGCAGCACAGTGGGAGGCTGCTAAAGAATTTTTGAATTCCCATAGAAACGAAAAGGGCACTCTTTCTGTAGAGGACGATGCTGCTTATACAAAGATGGAGGCAGAGATTGCTGACCTTGGTAAGGAAATCGCCAGACTTGAGCGCCAGGAGGCTATGGATGCCGAGCTTGCAAAGCCGGTGAATAAACCTATTACCGCTAAGCCTATGACAGCGGGAATTGTTAAGGAGGATGAAAAGATGGGACGTGCGAGCGATGAATACCGCAGCAATTTCTGGAACGCTATGCGTTCTAAGGCACCAATGCCTGGAGTAATCAATGCGCTTCAGGAGGGTACTGATTCTGAGGGTGGTTATTTAGTGCCTGATGAATTCGAGCATACTTTGGTGGAGGCACTTGAAGAGGAGAATATCTTTAGAAAGCTTGCTCACATCGTAAAAACAGAATCTGGTGAAAGAAAGATTCCTGTTGTTGCAGCTAAGGGTAGCGCAAACTGGATCGATGAAGAAGGTCCTTATGTAGAGTCTGATGATGAATTCGGTCAGGTTTCTATCGGGGCATATAAGCTTGGAACAACCATCAAGGTTTCTGAAGAGCTTATCAATGACTCTGTATTCGACCTTGAGGGTTATATCTCTAAGGAGTTTGCAAGACGTATCGGTAACAGAGAAGAGGATTCCTTCTTCAATGGCGATGGCTCTGGTAAGCCACTTGGTATCCTTGCGGCAAAAGGTGGTGCTGAGCTTGGTGTAACTGCAGCTTCTGCAACTGCAATTACTGCCGACGAGCTTATCGACCTTTTCTACAGCCTTAATGCACCGTATCGTAAGAACGCTGTATGGGTGCTTAATGATGCAACAATTAAGGCAATCAGAAAGCTTAAGGACAACAACGGTAACTACTTATGGCAGGAATCTTTAACTGCCGGTGCACCTGGAACAATCCTTGGTAGACCAGTGTTTACTTCTTCTTATATGCCTACTATCGCAGCAGGCAAGAAGGTCATTGCATTTGGTGATTTCAACTACTACTGGATTGCAGATCGTCAGGGTAGAAGCTTCAAACGCCTTAACGAGCTTTATGCAGCAACAGGTCAGGTTGGCTTCATTGCAAATCAGAGAGTGGATGGAAAGCTTATCCTTCCTGAAGCAATCAAGGTGCTTGCTATGAAGTCTGGCTCTGCATCCTAAGAGAACTAATGCGGGGAGTGAAAATCTCCCCGTAGACTTTTAAGGAGGGAGAATATGTTAGTCACACTTGAAGAAGCAAAAACATATTTGCGTGTGGATAGTTCAGATGAAGATAGTCTGATTGAGCAGATCATACAAACTTCTGAAAAGTTGTGTGCTGATGTTGCAAGGCTTAATGCAGATGAAATTTTAGAAGAAGCAGCAAGTACAAAGCTGGCTGTGCTTTATGCGATTGCTTATATGTATGAGCATCGTGAGGAGGCAGACCATAAGGCGTTAACATTATCCCTTCGCTCGCTTCTATTTGGAGTGCGTAAGGAGGGGTTTTGATGAATGTGGCGTTGCTAAACACCAGAATAATAATTCAGAAAAATGCTATAACCAGTGATAAGATAGGAAACCATAAAAATGTGTGGGAGGATTATTTTTCCTGCTATGCAACAATAAATGGTGAGAGTGGTAGCGAAGCAAACCGAGCTGGGGAGACCTTAGAAAATCACAACATGGCTGTGACGGTTAGGTATTGTAGTGAAACTGCAAAGATTGAACCTACAACACATCGCATTCTTTTTAATGGCGAGATTTACAACATTACTTCAGTTGACCATATGAACTACAAGCATAAATCGCTGAAAATCTGGTGTCAGAAGGTGAGGAGGTAATCATGGCAAGTGATCGGGTAAAGATTGATGGCATGGCTGCCGCAATTATGAAGGGACTGGAGGAGTACGCTGAGGTTGCTACATCGGATTTGAAGGCATCAGTAAGAAAAGCCGGCTCCAACGTAAGGAAGGACATTCAGGCGAATGCGCCAAAGAAAACAGGTGCCTATTCGAAAAGTTGGTCAGTAAAGACCACAAAAGAAACATCGAATACTTTGGAACTTACTGTGTATTCACCAAAGAAGTATCAGCTTGCACATTTGCTAGAATATGGTCATGCAAAAAGAGGTGGAGGTCGTACAAAGGCCCAACCTCATATAGCACCTGCTGAAGAAGCAGCAATTAGTCAGCTCGAAAGAGATATCAAAAGGTCGCTGGGAGGTTAAGGATGGAAAAGCTAATTAAAGTATTGGAGGCGGTAGGATTACCTTTTGCATACGATCATTTTGCAGAAGGCGAAAGTCCGGAGCCGCCTTTTATTTGTTATCTGACACCCGGAAGCGATAACTTTGCTGCTGATGGGCAGGTCTACTTTAAAATTGATGATTATCATATTGAGCTTTATACCGATTTTAAGGACTTGTCGGTAGAAGCAAAGCTGGAGGAGGCACTTGATGCAGCCTCTATTTTTTATAACAAGTCTGAAACCTGGATCGAGTCAGAAAAGCTGTATGCGGTCCTTTATCAATTTGAACTGGAGGTAAATAACAATGGCGAATAAGAAAAACAAGGTAAAGTTCAATATCCGCAATGTGCATTGAACAAAATCGCTGCGCGATGGCTTGCCAAGGTTACGCATAGCGATTTTTCTTTTATAAAAGCAGTAGTAAATAAGTCCTAAATGAGGTATTGTTAATTCACCACAAACAACAAACCTTATATGCATAGGAATCATC
>JAAWCE010000082.1 GCA_022793065.1 Lachnospiraceae bacterium | reverse complement strand
GCGTAGATATAAGCCAGAAGTGCGCCAATGATTCTAAGCTAATGAAGCCTCTTATGGCATATATACTGTAAAATATTAAATTTTCAAGGTTCATGTGGAGGTTCAAACATAGAAAACACTATGTTTTGACCCCAGCATCATGAAATGAAGAGTTGGATAAATTTTTATAGCAAATCCCAGTTTTCACTTGGTGATGGCAAGAAGAAATAGGTTTTCTTTGATGATTACGCTAGCACCATGTAAATAAAGTTATTAAGAAGAATGATGATGTTGGTGCCAAAACGGTGCCGTAAAAAGAACTACGATGAAAATGGTGCCAAGTTTCATCGTAGTTTGCTTTTACTAACTTTTATTTGCATTACCTGTTCTGTCCGTTCCTTGTCTTTGTGATACTGTAATTTGAACTGTATCATTTCCACTACTTCCTTTCTAACTTCATCGTCTAGCTGATAATATGAAGTCAACAGATTATCCACATCGGGCATACTGTTTTTGTCAAACAAATACATAAGCGGATTTGCCGGGAGGGAGTGAGGGCGCAGTTGGAACGCATGAAAAAACGCTGCAAAGAACGCAGTAAGCTGTACGAAAAACAGAACAGATTGAAAGGGTAGAAAGAAAAAATTGAGAGGTTATTAGAATGATAAGAAATGTAGGGCATGGCGGTTGCTATGCATTATATTTTATGGTGGTAAATAGGATTCAAAAGTGTTATAATTGAAAAATCATATGTGGGGGGATTATCCAAATGAGTTCTTTATTACAATCAACAAGAAACACGCATGCACTGCCACAGGCACAATTATATGAAGTCTAAAAACAACTTAATGGATATGCTTGCGGCATATGTGAGTGCTCATTCTGAAGTAGATATAGAAATTATGATTCTGCATAGGGAAAACATGGAATAGTTAATGAAGCAGATATAAATTGGATATGGAGGAATGTAGTTATGTATATAAAAGCAGAAAGATTTATTATAACAGAATTAACTATGGATATGTGTAGTAATTATCAGAAAAACTCTGTAGATGCTGATAATAGACGTTTCGTGCCGGATGAAGTATGTGAAACTGTGGAAGATGCTGAGAGAACTTTAAAATGGCTAATTGAATCATATTCTACCTCAAATGGACCATTTGTATATCCAATACTTACGAATGAAAACATAAATATTGGATACGTTCAAGCATGTCCATTGGGAGAAGAATTTGAGATTGGATATCATATAGCAAAAAGTTATACGGGCAATGGATTTGCTACAGAAGCTGTAAAGGTGTTTTTACCGGTGATAATGGATATGCTTCAAATTGATAAAATATATGGCGTAGTTTTGGAAGAAAATATTGCCTCACATAAAGTTTTAGAGAAGAATGGTTTTACATTAGTTTTTAAAGGCATTGATAAATATCAAGGCAAAAACAGGGAATTAAGAAAATATATATTTGAAAGGTAATTTAAAGTTGGTGGGAATAAGAATATGTGAAAATGCTTCATGGTTATAGATATTAAGGAAACATACGAATTTCAGTTTATCACTTAGTGATGGTAAGGAGATAGCTTTTCCTTGATGGTTACTTAGACATGGTGCCAGCACCATGTAAATAAAGTTTTTAAGGAAAAGGATGGTCTTGGTGCCAAAATGGCGCCATAAAAGTCATATTTGACTGGTTAATGTGATAGTAGTGGAAAGAATAAGCTTATTTTATTATAAAAAGATAGAAAGACAGATAGACAGACAGGGGGTAAGGCTATGAGGCGAAAAATGCGTGCATTAAATAAAAATGGGGAGAACATTTTTGCCCATGCAGAATAGCAGGCATATAGAATTCTGTATGGGCAAATAACACTATATGTTCTGCTGTTTCTGCACTTTATTTATGAATATATAAATAAGGAGTGGCAGATATGAAATATATAAACGCAGCGGAAATATTGCCAAAACAATTATTAAAAGAGCTTCAGACCTATGTTGATGGGAGTGTACTCTACGTTCCAAAAGTTTCGACAAAGAAAGCGTGGGGAACAAAGAGTGGTGCCCGTATATTTTATCAGGAGCGAAATAGAGAAATTCAAAAACGGTTTAAAGAAGGTTATTCTATAGATGCTTTAGCTGAGCAATATGGACTGGCATATAGTACAATTAAAAAAATAATATATGGATAATTTTAAGACGCTTGCATAAATGGCAGGCGTCTTTTGGGTTCCAGATTAATTATAACTGTTCTTGCTGCTTGCATGACAGCGTTATCTTTATTACAATAATTTTAAACATTAAATTTCATGCGAAAGGAGATAAAAATGAAACATATAACAACAAGACAATTTAGTGTACTGGCAGACTGCGGTAAAATCTATCAATTTATGTTGGATATTTATGAACGTGATTGGAGAAACGGTGTACCTGCCCCATTTTTTGAATATGCTTTTTCCTCTTTTTCTTATTGGATGGATATCACTTATTCTTACAAAAACCGCATTTGGGAGGATGATGGCAGGATCGTTGCATTTTGCTTTTACGAAAATCCTATGACGGATATTTATTTCAGTTTGAAACCTGGATATGAGGAATTGGCATCAGAAATGATTGCATATGCTGATGCACATATGTCTGTAAACGGCGGGGAAATACAATTGATGCTTTTTGGCGGACAGGATGCCTTGATGGATGCGGCAAAACAGGCAGGATATCATCAAAAATCAGAAAATTGGGATATGCAGTTTGATTTTAATGAGGTATTGGACTATCCTTTGCCGGAGGGATTTCATTTCGTTAGTCCCGATGAGTATGATATGGACAAGATAAGTAAATGCTGTTGGAAAGGGTTTGATAATGAACAAAATGAGGGCTTATGGAATCACCAATACAAGCAGAATAATTATTTATTAGAGGTAGCGCCACATGCAACGGTGGATCTGGCAGTTATCATTGCTGATGAAAAGGGAGAATATGTTTGTTATGCAGGAATGTGGTGGATTCCAGAAAATAAACTGGCTTATTTGGAACCGCTTTGTACAATTCCCGAATTCCGTCACAGAGGACTTGCTTCGGCGGCACTGTCTGAATTGTATCGAAGAATGAAACCTTTGGGTGCAACGCATATGACAGGAGGATTTAATGGTTTTTATAAAGCTATTGGTTACAAACCGGCAGAGAAATGGACATATTGGAAGAAACATTAAATCAAGGTTATGCTTTGAATGTCTATGTGAATATACATTTTAATACGAAATATAAAAGAACTTCGATGAAACTTGGCACCATTTTCATCGGAGTTTGCCTTTATCAGCCTTTTATTTGGTTTATCTGTTCTGACCGTTCTTTGTCCTTGTGATACTGTAATTGAACTGTATCGTTTCTATTACTTCCTTTCGTGCTTCATCGTCTAATTGATAAAATGAAGTCAATAGATTTAGAAAAACTGATCATCTATCTTTTGCATCTTATTGCCGCCAATTACCATAGCTGGCACAATGGGAATATCATTTTTCTCCAGTATTTTTTCTGTTTTTTTGTTCTTGCAAAATTCTCATAACATCCGGTCTCTTCATTTACCACAATAATATAGGGCATAGAAATCGCCGCGCCACACATTTTATGTCGTTCCAACGATTTCTCAACCTTCTGTTTCTGCTCTTTCAAATCGTTCTGCTTTTCATACAAATTATTGCGCTTTTTGCAGAGTTTTTTCATACGCTCCAACTGCGCCCGCACTCCCTCCCGGTAATCAGGCTCAATCTGATTATATTCCCCGGCCAGATTTTGGCTTGTATTATAATGAAAAAATGGAAATTGCTCTTGCAAATTATAATGATGAGCTGTAATATGTAAAAGAATTGCAAGAAAGCTCTTTTTTTATAAATCGAAAGATGGGGTTTCTGGTTTGAGTTTTACAAATAATTATAAATATTGAATTGCTATATTTTGATTTTATGAGGAAGTGTTGATGAAAGAAATAATTGCGTATGAGATGTCGTTTGATAAAATATTCCAGTATCCGAATGATGTAAGTTGTGTTCCATTTCAAGAACAATATTGGGATGAATATATGAAAACATATAATGAATGTTTTTATGAAATGAGGAAAACATTAGAAGTTGAACCAATAAACTTTTATTCAGATTATTCTCAAATCAAAGATAAGATAAATGATATTTTTCTGTATTTGCAAAATGGAGTAATTGTAGGCGCTGTTTCTTGCTATGGAAATGAGTTAGATGATTTAATTGTGGAGAAATCGTTTCAAGGGAAAGGGTTAGGGCAAAAATTGTTATTATGGGGAATGAACCATATAAAAGAACAGGGATATGAAGAAATTATTTTACATGTAGCTGAATGGAATCAAAATGCTATGAAGCTGTATTTGAAAAATGGATTTTGTATCAAAAAAAGGGAAAAGGTTCGTTAGATTTAAGTTCAGTAGGGTAAACAGTATTGTTATTTTGTATAGTACAATCAGTAATAGAAGGTGTGACAATGAAATTATCAGAAAAGATGAAAATCACGTTATGGGTTTCTGTCGTATATGTTTTATCGTTTATATGTTATGTACCTGCGTTGTTAGAACAGAACGGAATTGTCGTTCCCAACATATTATTGTACTTAAAATACTTATATGTGTGTATTCCTGCCATAGTTACTATTTTTCTGCTGATTTGCGAGCAAAACATCAAGGCATACTTTGCCCAAATGTTTTCAGGGAAAATAACTATCAAATATATTTTGCTATGGGCTATATATATGGGTGCGGGAGTATTCGGATCTTATTGCTATTCGTTTATAGTAGGAGCAAACGTATTTAAAAGTATGTATTTGACAGTAACATCACTATTAACAAGTTGCATATATCTGCTAATAACAGCATTTGTTGAAGAAATAGCATGGAGGGGATTTCTGCTTAAACGACTTCCTTTTCAGAAAAAAATCAGTAGTGTTATATTTGTTGGTGTTGTTTGGGCAGTGTGGCATATGCCTATGTGGATAATCAGAAATTCATTGGGCGTTGAACAAATTGTTTGTCTTTATATATGGACGCTGCTTGTTTCTGTTGTTTTGGGAATAACCTATTATCAATGCAGAAATATATTGTTTATTGCTGTTCTGCACGCAACCTTTAATATCTGCTATTTAGCACAAATGCAATACAACATTGTTGTATTAGCAATCGTAATCTCTGTTGGCACTTTATTGTGTAAAAAATTAGAATCATGCAGGATAGTTAATATGAAGGATAGGAAGTAGGGTATAGAACTTAGGATAGATAATTGGGGGCTGATTAAATCATATTCTGTCTCAAATGGACCATTTGTATATCCAATACTTACGAATGAAAACATAAATATTGGATACGTTCAAGCATGTCCATTGGGAGAAGTATTTGAGATTGGATATCATATAGCAAGTACCATTTTTTGGTAGATTGGCTTAATCCTTGTAGTAATTCAGCATATGTTCATAAATGTTTCTGGTCTGTGTTTCATCCCCCCATGATAAAGGTTCATCTGCATAGCATAGAGTCCAAAATGGTTCTATAACCTGAATGTTTCCGGGAAGACTTTCCCATAAGCGATACATTCGATTTGCAAAATATTTAATATCCGAGCAGTTTGCGTAAATCATCTTTAATTTGCTCATTAAGATTCTGCCAAACTGTTCAAGGTCAAGATTTTTGTAATCAATATGTGTCCTCATATAAATTATAGCTTTTTTAATGTCTGTTTCCCACTCCAAATTAAGCAAGTCATCGTTTTCGGGATTGCTGAGAAACAATTCATCAAGCCGTTTATTGTACTCGTTTTCTGTTACGAATCCCTCATAAAGCAAAATCGCATAAACCAACAATTCTTCCATGATAATACCCCCAATTCTTGCGCTGTCCTATGGACAGCGCAAATGTAAAAGAAACCTTACATATTATAACATTGTTCTTCCACTATTTGTTTACCAGCCAATAAAATTGTACACTCCTGAATTTCTGCCGCGGCTTCTTTTCCCACATAGCGATAGTGTCATACCGATTTTACTGTGGCCGATACCCAAACTTCTTATACAACACACATAAGTACATACATTATTACACATATAAATAAACTGATAATGCTTGCTTTACTTGTTTTATAGTCTGTATTTGCAGGATTCCATTTCTTTATTTTGTGATTTTCAAATAAAAATCCTGTTGTCGCACTCATGATACCTAAAATCAATAATCCACATATTTTTATTGCAGGCAGTGTATTATTCTCAAATCCTTTTGCTTCAAATATGATACCTGTTATTCCTATTCCCATACATAATATCAAGGCGTATATTGCAGTAACTGGAATACTGCGTTTGGCACGTTTCTTATCATCTTCTCTGCGATAGATTTTATCTATCATTTTGTAGTTGTTCATTTCTATGCTTGTGATAAAATTCAGTATATATACAACAATCAGAACGCCATTGAACCATTGCATTTTTAAATTTACGCCATTTATCACACAAAGCAGAAAAATGTATACAGTAGACAAGATTCCAATATGCAAATCAATCTGTACCAGCAGTTTCTTTACTTCGCACAAGTTATACTCTATCCTGTTGTCAAGGCCTGCAATCCCATGAAAAGAATTATTTTTTATTGCATTAGAAAAATAAATATGCAGAAACAGTTGTATTGGGATACATTGAATAAACATACAGATGAATATTCCAATACTAAAAATATCCGTTAATGAACTGTGGATTAAATATGCCAATATACATAAAACAGATATTCCTATAAAAACCCATGGCATTTTTCCTATGGACACTTCTTCCGGTGTTGATGATTTTTCCCCGTCTCCATTCCCTAGCAATGTATCAACATCAACTTCAAACAATTGCGCTAATTTGATTAGATTCTCAGAGTTTGGCCTGGAAGTATTCGATTCCCATTTGGTTACAGCTTGGCGGCTAACTTCCAGATATTCAGAAACTTTTTCCTGTGACAGTCCTTTCTTTTTACGATAGTACATAAGATTTTCTGCTAATTGAATTTCATTCATATTACGAACCTCCGTCTGATTTCGATAGCAATAATATACCAATTTATCCAGTTACAGTCTACTAACTATATGGAAATTATGGGCAACTATATGGCAACTATTAGTTGCAACTGCTGTTTTTTCTGCTATTAGTCCCATTTTTGGTTTATAGAACTGTTCAATGACACTATTCTACCACAAATGCAAACGAGCTTCCATTAAGATTGTTTAAAACTCAGTACAAGTATCTTTACGTTACACTAAATATTTTATTATGATTATTTTTAAATCAGAGATAAAATAAATGACAGTAATAATGGGCATCGTTTCTTGTAATGAAAATAAATTAGATGACTTAATAGCGGGAAATTGTTTCAAGGACAAGGGCAAAGATAGATAAGCAGTGTTTGAAGAGAAATTTGCAGGGAATAGGTATGAAATAAAATAGAACATATATGGGCGGCTGTCGCGCTGACTGATATTATCAGTAGTGCGACAGCCTTGTCTACACATGATTACAGCAAAGATAAACATTCCTGTAGTAATTCAGACACTTGACGGTCTATGGTAAATAGTTCCTGAAATAAGGATTTGAGTTCTGCTCTAGTTGATGAATTATCCAACAATTCAGCAACGTTGTGGGGCAAACCATAGTTAGTTTTGGGTGAAACACCCAAAAGTGCCCAAATTTTCCATGCCTGATCATGAAAATGGAGATGTAAATCGGATGCTTTTATAAGGAAGTCCTTACATTTATTGTTGTCAAGCATGGGTATTAGAGTGTTCCGATAACATTCAGATGCATGCCATCTGATTTCTATGGCATGGCCATTTAATTTATTTAACCACAGGCCAAGCTTTTTTCCATCCAGTTCCGTTTCCAGTTTTTGAAATACCTTTTGTTCCAGTTTATCCCGGCTGCCAGTACTAAGGTGATGAACCATGTGATTGAGAGATTCAGTTAAGGAAATAGTACTATCATATTTATCAGTTATGAAAACGATATTGCGAAGCTTATCATACCAATCCTTATTAAGCTGTGGTGAATGGCGATACTTCATTAAATATGGAAGATTTTTATCATCATGGTATCCTGTAATCACCGCCCACACATCACCGCCCCCTAATTTGATTAGGACAGGTTGTTTTTTCTCAATAGATTGCTTTATTCTATCAAATAGGATACTTGCTTCTGTATGTTTGTTCATTGACTCATAGTGGTAACCAGAAGCATACAAAGATAAGGATAGCCGATCAAGGGCGGTTTCTGAAAAGTCGTCTGCTATGTATGGTTTGTCGTAGGGATTACCAATTTCCTTATCTGTCCAAAAATATGCGCAGCCTGTAATTGTAATCAAATATTGATATATTTTAAGGTGATGTTTATTGAGAAAAGGTTCGTCAGCACAACCGCCGCATCGTACACAGCTTCGTTGGTGTTTGCCGCAGTAAAAGGGGGTGTCTTCTGTGTAACCGTTCCGATATAGAAGTATGGAAGAGAGTGCCCCAAAAAATGTGCTATTCTGTGCATTTATGGGGAAAGAGACTAAGTTTTCTATACTTTTTGTCATATGTGATTCCTCCACTATAATGATTCAATTAACGTAATAAATTATATAAAGTATAACATAATCTATCAGTTTCAGTCAATAAAATACTGTGTTACCTTCCAGTTCAGCGCTGGTATGGGGCAGTAAAATAAGATTTTATTCTTCTTTGGTATATAATAATTTTTTATATAGGTTATCTATGCAGATTGCGCCAATGGCTGCCTGAACGGTAGCGTTGGGCGTATATGCAATCATGCAAAACCATTTTTCATGTCTTGTAAGTCTTGTTTTCATCAATGATAATGCAACGCCGGTCATACGGAATACTAATGCGCCCAGAACAAGCAAAATGACAAGGATACCGGCTGCTGCGGCATATCTTAAATCAACAGTCGTGCCCACAAGTACAAACAGAAAAATATATAAGATGTGTTGTGGTTGAAAAAGTTATGCAGAAGTGGTAAACTAAGAAAAATCAACAGGAGTATATTTTCGGAAAGACTTAGAGAGATGGATGATATGGATTTGAATGAGATGAAAAAAATAACAAGTGACACGGAGCTGGTGAATGAGGTTTACAATTTATTTGATGAAAAATCCAGATTGAATTGCAGCAATGCGGCAAGAGTTGAGTTTACCACCACTGTAAAGTATATTGAAAAATATTTGAAACAAGGAATGAGAATCCTGGATATAGGAGCCGGAGCCGGGGAGTATAGTCTTTATTTTGCAAATAAGGGATATAGCGTGAACGCTGTTGAACTTGCGGACAAAAATGTTGAGGAATTTCGTAAAAGAATTACCGACAATGTTCATATTGAGCTAAGACAGGGAAACGCCCTGGACCTTTCATATTTTGGGGATGAAACTTTTGATGTTGTATTACTTTTTGGCCCGCTTTACCATTTACATGAAGAAAAGGACAGAACTACGGCAATTAGGGAAGCCAAAAGAGTCTTAAAAAAAGATGGGACTATGTTTGTCGCTTTTATCAATAATGACATGATTCCCTATACGGAATGGGGTCACGATAAGGACTATCTTTTGAACGGGAATTATGATAAAGAAACTTTTAAAACAGAGGATTTTCCCTTTGTATTTTTTAACTTGAGTCAATGTCGTGAAATGCTTACTGGAAATAAGCTTGATATAATTCACCAAATAGCATCGGATGGTATGAGTGAATTATTGCAAAATAGAATTAATGCGCTTGATGACGAGGGATATTTGCAATATTTAAAATTGCATTTGTTTTATTGTGAAAAACCGGAGCATTTGGGCAAAACCAATCACTTTCTATTTGTGGTGAAGAAACTGTTATAATAGTAGGTGTATTATTTTGGCTGTGGGAATCATTTCGACGGTTTTGGGATGGAAAAAATGGAAGGACAGCATATTAATTTTCATGTATCCCAATTTTTAAAATGAGCGCCGCAACTTTTAGTAATCGGAGTTGCAGCGCTCACGAAACGTTGTTTTATGAAAGCGTCTTTGTGACATGTAATCAGCAGTTATTACATTGCATTTGCATTTTCTTTCTCTTTTTCATTCTTGATCAATCTTTGATAAATGAACATACCGCAGATTCCTGATACCGTACCAGTGCATACAGAATTGAACTCAATTCCATTCATACTGCAGATGATGTTGATTGCCATTAAAACAATCAATATTACTACTGCAACTGCAGCCCCTTTTAAAAAATGTTTCATAACTTTATATCTCCTTCCCAAATAAATATGTATTTATCATAGGATAAGTATAGCAAAGAATAGGATGGTTTGCTCAAAACAGTCATGAAATGCTTCAAATCTTGAATAAGTGTGTTTTTTTTCTGCGAAGCACGCATTTATTCATCATTTTTGCAAAGCAGCACTTGATACAAAGAGTTACATACAGTATAATCAGGGGGAAACTTCAAAACCTCAAAAGGGGGAATATATTAAAATGCTGTTGTCTTTTTTTCAGATTTCTCTTGCCGTTCGTAATGTATGGCCTCAACGTATGAGTTTAAAAGCGTTTATGGCGCTTTATATATTGCTGTTGCTTGCTGGAATCCCTGTAACGTTCCTATCCTGTATACCATATGGTTTGTTCGGGATTTTGGCGGCAGCTTGTATTTATGGATTGGTTGTCTGCCGGAATACTGCATCCCAGAATGTATGTATGGGCATGATTGGTTTTGTGCTTGCTGTTGTGACGGATAATTTACTCGCTGGGCTTCTTCATATGCTGATTCCCCCCGCGTTATCAAATCAGCAGTTTTTCTCTTTTGGTTTCAGTCTGCTTCGCATTGTATTGTTTTATTTCAGCACGTTGTTTTGCGGCAGATTGCTAAAAAAACTATTACTATCGGGGAAAGGTATTTTGGGGCTTCAGCAGACATGGTATGTGATTGACGCCGCATTACTGCTTCTTATTACCATTTATTTGTTCGATAATATCATTCCGGGACAGGATGGATCTATCGGTAAAATGATATATAATAATGCTTTACATATTTTAGGATATCTGCTTGTTATGCTTTTTCTGCTTCTGGCGATGCGCCGTTCCTATCTGGAACAAATGAAGACAGAGGCAAAGCAGAAGGAATTACGGGATTTACAGGATTATACACACAATTTGGAAGTCCTGTATAACGGTCTGCGCTCCTTTAAGCATGATTATGTAAACATTTTACTCTCTATATCCGGCTATATTGAAAATGGCGATATGGACGAATTAAAGAAATTTTTTGATAACAAAATCTTTCCAACAAAAAATTTGATTGCGCAAGGCGATTACAAGCTGAATCAACTTAGTAATATCGGCGTGTTGGAAATCAAAAGCCTGCTTTCTGCCAAAATGATTTATGCCCATGAGTCAGGGATTGACGTCACAATTGATATTCCCGATAGAGTGAATAGTTTTCTTATAGACACTGTAGACCTTGCTAGAATATTGGGAATTTTTTTGGACAATGGGATTGAAGCCACATTGGAGACGGAACAGCCGCAAATAGGTTTAAATATCATTCAGAATAAGGCTGGCGTATCTATCATTATAAGCAATCGTTTTCGGGATAACGGCGTGGCGCTGTATAGGCTGAAACAAAAAGGTTTTAGTACAAAGGCTGGACATCAGGGGATTGGGCTTTCCAATGCTCAGAAAATCATCAGTTCCTATGATAATGTCTTCCTGGAAACAACAATGCAGTGTGGCTGTTTCATGCAGCATATGGAACTTGCCGCCAGGAAGGAGTGACATTATATGCTGAACGTCTTTGTGTGTGAAGATAATGCTGTGCAGCGGCGTGCTATTGTGCAAATCATTCAAAATACCATTCTGATAGAAGAACTGGATCTAAAGCTTGTTTTAGAGACAGAAGATCCGTATGCGCTGATAGAAAAGGTCAAGGTCAGTCAGAATACAGGCATTTATTTCCTTGATATCGACTTAAACAGCAATATGAACGGAATGAAACTGGCGCAGCAAATCAGATTATTTGACCCCCGTGGTTTCATCATATTCATAAGCGCACATTCAGAACTAAGCTTTATGACATTTCAGTATCGGGTGGAGGCAATGGATTTTGTTTTAAAAGATAACCCGGCAGAAGTAAAAGTGAAAATCAGAGAATGTCTGTTAAATGCAATGGAACGCTATACCCTTCAGACCAACAAGACCCATAAGGTCTATACTATTGAAGTGGGAGGACGAAAAATCAGCGTAGATTACGATGAGATTTTCTTTTTTGAAACTTCCAGCAGTATCCATAAAGTCATTCTCCATGCACAAGATCGTCAAATTGAATTTTCTGGTACCATGAAAGAACTGACAATGACGTTAGGCGATAACTTTGTGCGTTGTCATCGGTCATTTCTGGTAAATAAAAATAAGATAAAAGAAATAGACGCTAAAAACCGAATTGTCTATTTTACCAATGGAGAAACTTGCCTTATGTCCACACGCATGATGAAAGAACTCTGAAAGCGGAACTTCAAAATGCTGGATTTTGAATATGAAATATGGTAAGAAACAGTGTTTCACAATTTCTGCAAACATTTATGAAAGTTTTAAGGCTGTAATTAAGCGGATGGAGTGATACATTCGGATGAAATATTGGGGGCGGGGGGAAATTGAGAATCAAGAAATACAGTAATTTAGTCTTGTTTTTAGTCATTGCATTTTTGCTGCCTTTTGTATGTGTGATTGCCCAAACAATCATATCCAATGAGTTCATTTGTTTTATCCTTTATGGTATTCAGGCGGCAGCGCCAACGATTTCTGCTATTGCAGTGGTTTATATGAATGGAGAGGGAAATACATTTTGGGCAAATATGTTTCATAAAAAGCATTTGTGGCGGGCGGTCACTCTTCCGGTAATGATTGCGGGCGTTACAATGTTTTTGGCAAAAACAATTTTCTGTTTCTGGGCTGGGAGAGAATTTACTTTAGGGAGTCTGCCGGCAGTTCAATTTATAATGATAGCATGGGCGCTTTTGGCAGAAGAAATAGGTTGGCGGGGGTATTTGGATCTTTGGCTCAGGCGCAGCGGTGTCTGCAAAGGACGGATTCCTTTTATTGTGGGGGGGATATGGTGTCTGTGGCATTATCACTATTTTTTGCAGAGGGGAATTCAAGTGCCTGTTTGGCTGTTTTGTATTAGCTGCATGATCGAAAGTTACATCTATAGTTTTTTAATGGAGGATACGGACAACAATATAGTATCGGCTATGGTGTATCACTTTGCATGGAATTTGTCGCTGCATGTATTTGCAATAAATCCTTCTGACAATAACGGCGATATTTCTCCATATGTAATTACGGCCTTGATAGAAGCAATTGTATTGATTGTATATTGGTGGATTAGAAGGGGAAGAAGTGCAGCAACAGTGCAGATAGAGCGCTGAACTAATACATAGTATCATCAATGTGAGATAAATTTGGAACAAAACTATTGACATACACATAGAATAGTGTTACAATATGAAAAATTTGATACTTCAAACCGTTGAAGCGGAGATAACGGCAATGATGCCTTTACAGAGAGCCTGTGATGCTGAGAATCAGGTGAGAAACAAGTTGTCAAATGGACCGCGGAGGGCGCAGTCAAATGTGATTTTTACAGAGTATTCTGCGACGCTGCAGGCAAGCGTATAAATGCCGGGGGTATGTCAGTATCCTGCTAAGCGCACGGGTTATGCCGTGAATCAAGGTGGCACCGCGGATAGATTAGTGTTTATTCGTCCTTGACAGAGTGTATCTTTCTGTCAAGGACATTTTTGTGTTGATAGAAATTTAAATGCAGCTTTGACAGAAAGCATTTTATTATAAAAAGATGGAGGTAATTACAATGAACGCTGAAAAAATCCCTTACAAAATTTATTTGAATGAAAACGAGATGCCCAAAGCATGGTATAATCTGCGTGCGGATATGAAGCAGAAGCCGGCGCCCCTTTTAAATCCCGCCACTTTAAAACCCATGAAAGCGGAAGAACTTGAAGGCGTCTTCTGCCGGGAGCTGGTGGCGCAGGAACTGGACAACGATACCCCGTTTTTTGAAATTCCGGAAGAAATCAGAAATTTCTACAAGATGTTTCGGCCGTCTCCGCTGGTCCGCGCATACTGTCTGGAAGAAAAGCTGAATACGCCGGCCAAAATCTATTACAAATTTGAAGGAAATAATACCAGCGGCAGTCACAAATTGAACTCTGCCATTGCCCAGGCGTATTATGCTAAGAATCAGGGACTAAAAGGCGTGACAACCGAAACCGGAGCCGGCCAGTGGGGTACTGCGCTTTCCATGGCTTGCGCTTATCTGGGGCTTGACTGTAAGGTATATATGGTAAAGTGTTCCTATGAACAGAAACCTTTTCGTCGGGAAGTGATGCGCACCTATGGCGCATCGGTAACACCGTCTCCGTCTATGGAGACAGAAGTGGGAAGAAAAATTCTTGCCGAACATCCGGGGACTACGGGAAGCCTTGGCTGTGCCATTTCGGAAGCGGTTGAAAAGGCAGTGTCAAGCGAGGGATACCGCTATGTATTAGGGAGCGTGTTGAATCAGGTACTTCTGCACCAGTCGGTTATTGGGCTGGAAACCAAAACGGCGCTGGATAAATACGGTATTAAGCCTGATATTATCATTGGCTGTGCCGGAGGCGGATCTAATTTGGGCGGTCTGATTTCGCCGTTTATGGGTGAAAAACTTCGTGGGGAAGCGGATTATCGTTTTATCGCTGTGGAACCGGCATCTTGTCCGAGCCTTACCAGAGGTGTGTATGCTTATGATTTTTGTGACACAGGCATGGTTTGTCCCCTTTCCAAAATGTATACGTTGGGCAGTGATTTCATTCCTTCGGCCAATCATGCGGGCGGGCTTCGCTATCATGGCATGAGTTCCACATTGTCAGAATTGTATCATCAGGGGTTGATGGAGGCAATCAGCGTAAAGCAGACAGAGGTATTTGAGGCTGCAGAATATTTTGCGAAAGTGGAGGGCATCTTGCCCGCACCGGAAAGTTCTCATGCGATCCGGGCTGCCATTGACGAAGCAAATAAGTGTAAGGAGACCGGTGAAGAGAAAACGATAGTCTTTGGTCTGACTGGTACGGGTTATTTTGACATGGTTGCTTATGGAAAGTTTCATGATGGTCAGATGAGCGATTATATTCCTACTGACGAAGAGCTTGCGGCTGCTCGTGACAAACTGCCGAAAGTAGAATAGCAATATACGGAAATAACAAGGGCGCCTTAATCTGTGAGCGCCCTTGTTGTGATATAAGGATATCCGTTTTATGTAAAGACATTGTTGTGGGAAAGGTTTTTTGAAAACAAGATGAGAATTTCATTTGATTTAGACGATACGTTATTTGTATCGGAAGAAAATTTTAAAACGGAGCAAGCGCTCAGAGTTGCTGAAAATGGTAAAACATATGGATTTTATGTTTTTATAGTGGGAAAGCAGGATGATGCCTGGACAGATAAAATAATAAAAGAAATTGAAAGGATTAGAAGATTGAAAAAAATTTAGATGAATGGATCCTATTCTTGTGTATGGACAGGAATAGACAGAGGTTAGGATAATGTTGATTAGGAAATATATGTCTTCTGACTGCCGGCAGTTAGCAGATCTGTTTTATCAGACAGTTCATACCGTAAATGGTAAGGATTATACAAAAGAGCAATTAGACGTATGGGCAACAGGCAGCGTGAATCTCAAGGAATGGGATGCTTCTTTTTCCGAACACTATACATTGGTTGCAGTGATGGATGAAAGGATAGTTGGATTTGGGGATATTGCGGAATCAGGGTATTTGGACAGATTATATGTTCACAAAGAGTATCAGGGACGGGGAATTGCCGCTGCAATATGCGATGGGTTAGAACATTGGGTGAAGACGAGTAAAATAATCACCCATGCGTCCATTACGGCGAGACCGTTTTTCCAGCACAGAGGATACATAGTAATTAAGGAGCAACAGGTATTCAGGGGTGGAATTGCGCTGACGAATTATGTAATGGAATATGAAAAAACAAAATAAATATTCATCATAGGAATGGAAATTTAGGAGGGGCTGCTTATGTTAAATGAATATGATAATGAGAAATTTTTTCAAGAGTATGCCAAGATGCCCAGAAGCAGAGAGGGGTTAAGCGCTGCAGGAGAATGGAGTCAGTTAAGGAACTTGTTTCCGCCGCTGGAAGGAAAAAGCGTTTTGGATTTGGGATGTGGGTATGGCTGGCATTGCAAATTCTCCATAGAAAAAGGGGCGATGAAGGTATTAGGAATTGATTTAAGCCAAAAAATGATTGAAGAGGCCCATAGACGGAACATGGAGAATAGAATTGAATACCGGGTCTGTGGAATAGAGGAATATGAATATCCTGAAAATGCGTGGGATTGCGTTATTTCAAATTTGGCATTACATTATATCCAAAATATAGAAGGGGTGTTTCAAGAAGTATATGAAACACTGAAGCCGAACGGCATATTTATTTTCAATATTGAACATCCGGTTTTTACAGCGGGCGTTGGACAGGACTGGATTTATACAAAAGAGGGAAAGCCCCTGTATTGGCCCGTAGACGATTACTTTGTTTCAGGAGAAAGAAAAACCAGGTTTTTAGGATGTGATGTGGTAAAACAGCACCATACCCTCACTGAAATATTAATGGGGTTATTAAATAGCGGCTTTGAGATCCAGACAGTAGAAGAAGCAAAGCCGCCAAAAGAAATGATGAATATCATTGGAATGGAAGATGAAATGCGTCGTCCAATGATGCTTTTAGTAAAGGCTGCGGTAATAAAACCTATGGGTGGAAGATAAAAGTATATGAGTTATTCACTGTATTGTCCTCATGGGGAGATTCACTTACCGATTGTAATCCGCTTCCAAAGGTGCGATTACCTCAGAATTTTGTTGTACCCAGGCTACGGCGCATGAACAGAGTGCGGAGCACAGGAAATCGTCAATACGACCTTCATCTCCGGCAGTAATCAAAAGATTTGCCAACAGTTCTGCTGACTTTATATCATCTTCACTAAAAGAATTGCCCAGACGAAGATAGTTTGGAAAAGCATACAACATTTTTCGGTAATTATCATCCCAGTTCACGCCGCCGTTATCCAAAAATTCATGCTGTACTCTGCCCGCAATGCGGATGATTTCTCCCTGTGCGGTTTTTGCCCGTCCGCAGGGAGGAACAAGATAGTTCCAAAGCTGCTGAAACTGTGCGTTTTGTTCGGTTTCTGTAACAATAATCGGCGATACTCCGTCGTGAACGGAGGCTGCTTGTTTCTCGTTGTTTTCCATGTTGTTTTCCTTTCTGAGTTTACATTGTTTCTTTTCTATAAAATCGAAGTTATTCTATTATCATAGTGTATTTTTTCACTTACTTGGTTTTGTTCGTCGTAGGAATCGGTAACATATACATAAAATTCGTCTAAAATTCCTTCCATAGGAATTTGCGGCAGATTTCCAGGGGATGCGTTTTCCTCACCACAGCACTCAGGCTCCAGTTCAAAAGAAAGAGAGATAACGTGGTTGATGACATTATAACATACACTATTTGCGTTGTCCATATGACGTTTTAAAAGGAAAAGTCCTTTCAGAATTTTAAGCGTTACGGTTTGCTCCATGACCCGAAACGATCCAATTTTTATAGGCAATATCAAATTTTTCTTGACATTGGTATGAAATCATACTATACTGCAAAGGTATGATTTCGTACCGAGAGGAGATATTGTATGCCAAAGCATGTTTCTAAAGAAATGAGACGGTTTAATTATTTGCTGGGGGAAATTGATGCCGTTTATCACGAAGTATCCTTGAAACTTGGGCTGTCGGACAGTGCAATGAAGATTATGTATGCCATATGCGACGCAGGGGAAGAATGTCTGCTGCAGGAAATTTGTTTTTATACAGGTCTTAGCAAACAGACTGTTAATTCTGCTATTCGCAAGCTGGAGGAAGAAGGTATTTTGTACCTGGAGCCCTTTAACGCAAAGTCAAAAAAGGTGTTTTTGACAGAGAAAGGAAAGGGGCTGGCGGAAAAAACGGCATATCGAATATTACAGGCAGAGAACGATATCTTTGCTACATGGGAAAAGAAAGATGTAGAAGCATATTTGGATTTGACTGAGAAGTATTTACTTTGTATGAAAGAAAAAGCAAAAAAATTAGGCAATGAAGCAATAGAAAAGCAAAGAGAGTAAAAAATAGATGTTAAAAAAGGTAGAGTTGAAGCGGAACAAAATAAATATCAGGGAAATGTAAGGGAGTATGGAGTATGATAAAGATTATAACTATTAGCCGTGAATTTGGCAGCGGCGGGAGAGAGCTTGGGAAGCGGCTGGCCGAGCAGATTGGCTTTGAATATTATGATAAAGAAATTATAATGGCCATTGCTGAAAACAAAGGCATGAATGAAGTCTATGTGGAGCATATGTTAGAAAATCAGCCCTGGAAAGAGATTCCGCTTCATTTTAGAAGTTCCCTTTCCGGCAGCAGGGCCATAGGGTATACAAGGACGGATTTGCTGTTGGAACAGAAAAAAGTCATTGAAGCAATTGCCGGGAGGGGGAAAGACTGTGTGATTGTAGGGCGGAATGCGGATGTATTGCTGCAGGATTATATGCCCTTTAAACTATTTGTCTGTGCGGATATGGATACGAAAATACAGCGCTGTTTAGAGAGGGCAGGGGAACATGAAAAAGTATCACGTAAGGAGTTGGAACGGAAAATCCGCAGTGTTGACAAAAGCCGTGGGCAGATTCGCGATGTTGTCACGGATGTGCCCTGGGGCGACAAATATGCTTATCACCTGACTGTAAATACATCGGGGTGGAATATAAAAGAATTGATACCCATGGTTGCAGAATATGCGGCAGCCTGGTTTAGGAGGAGAGAAAATGATACAATTATCCGACCATTTTAACTATAAACGTTTGTTGAGATTTACTTTGCCGTCCATTGTTATGATGGTTTTTACATCCATATATGGCGTGGTGGATGGTTTCTTTGTATCTAATTTTGCAGGAAAGACGCCTTTTGCGGCAATTAATTTTATTATGCCTGTGCTGATGATATTGGGATGTATCGGATTTATGTTTGGTACGGGAGGCAGCGCGCTGATTTCAAAAAACATGGGAGAGGGGAATGAAAAGAAGGCAAACGAAGTATTTTCGTTGATTGTCTATGTCTCTATTGTGTTGGGAATCATATTTGGAGCGCTGGGAGTTTCCTTCATACGCCCTATTGCCGTCCTTTTGGGGGCGGAAGGTGAAATGCTGGAAAACTGCGTCATATACGGAAGGATTATTTTGCCCGCGCTGCCCTTTTTTATTTTGCAGTTTGAATTTCAGTGCTTGTTTGCCACGGCTGCAAAGCCTAATTTGGGATTGTACATTACCATTGCTTCCGGTGTGACCAATATGTTTTTGGACGCATTGTTTGTGGCGGGATTCCGTTGGGGACTGGTGGGCGCGGCAGCGGCGACGGCGTTCAGCCAGTTTGTGGGAGGAATTCTTCCTCTGCTTTATTTTGGCCGGAACAATACCAGTCTGCTTCGTCTGGTGAAATGCCGGTTTGATGGAACGGCATTGCTGAAAACCTGTACCAATGGCGCGTCGGAATTGATGAGCAATATTTCTATGTCCATTGTCAGCATGCTGTATAATACCCAGTTGATGAAGTATGCCGGAGAGGATGGGGTTGCCGCATACGGTGTATTGATGTATGTGAGTATGATTTTTATGGCAATTTTTATCGGATATGCGGTTGGAACGGCGCCGGTGGTAGGATATCATTACGGGGCGCAGAATAATGATGAATTAAAGGGGCTGTTGAGGCAAAGCGCTATTTTAATCGGCGGTTTCTCTGTGGCAATGTGTATTGCGGGGGAAACTCTTAGCCGACCATTATCTCATTTGTTTGTGGGGTATGATGAAAATCTGCTGCAGATCACCATACGCGCCTTTGGGGTGTTTTCCATTTCCTTTTTATTTGCAGGTTTTACCATTTTTGGTTCTTCTTTTTTTACCGCGTTAAACGATGGTTTGACTTCCGCATTAATTTCATTTTTACGTACATTGGTATTTCAAATTGCGGCTGTCATTATTTTTCCTATCTTTTGGGAGCTGGATGGAATCTGGTGGTCCATTGTGGCGGCGGAAGTGATGGCGGTAATCGTGACGGTGATTTTCCTGTTTGCCAAAAGAAAGAGATACCATTATATCTAATGGCCCCAAAACCTATTACCAATGTGACGGCTTACCATATGCCTTTCCGATCGAGTAGGGGAATGTCCCTCTCCACCACTCTCTGCGGCCCGCATGCCGCATTGGCGGCAAACTTCCACATGCGGGCCAGCGCATAAAAACAGAGCGTATAGATTAATTTTCTATACGCTCTGTTGCTGTGTTTCATAACAAAATATAACAGAATGTGGCAACCGGAAACAAAGTGGATATGCAGAACGGAAATTGACATTTCTTCTTATTACAAAGAATTTGAGCTTTATCTTTCATTTCATATGGACAAAAAAGAGCATAGACAGCATAAATTTTGAGAATAATGGTGATACCCATATTGTTTTTTCAAAGAAAACAATGGATAAACTTTTTAATTATACGGCCCAAAATGGAGCAGGGAATACAAGATACTATACATATACTTGTGAAAAGGAAATTTTGCAGCTTCAAAGAAGGACAGATGCGTATTTTCTGAATTCTTATGAGGCCAGATGGATTTTTTGACAGGTAAATACATACTGTGGATAAACTATATGAGATGTGATACAATAAGACTAATTGCAGCGTGGCAGAGGAGGGGAGGGATGAAATGCAATATGTGGTAGGATTATATTATGATAAAGATACGGAGCAGCAAATTGAATCTTTGGCCCGGAAAATAGCGGATGCTGGAATCAGCAGTAAGCTGTTGGAATGGAATACCAAACCCCATATTACATTGGGATGCTTTCATGATATAGATGAAGTAAAATGTATAGAAAAATTAAGAAATTTTGCGGACAAGCATGAAGCCGTACCGGCGTATCTGGATTCTGTGGGAATGTTTAATGATACAAGGACAATTTTTCTGGCTCCGACTATGAATCGCAGTATGTATAAACTGCACAGTGATTTACATGAATGTCTGGATGGGTTTGATAAAAGCGGCTGTGAGTGGTACTGTCCGGACGAATGGGTTCCGCACTGTACAGTGGCGCTTACCAGGGATGATGATGAAGAGGCATTTTTCAGGGCAAGCGAGCTGGTATTGCGGGAGTTTCGGAAAATAAAAGGGCAATTTGTGTCCATTGGATTAGGGAAAATGATATTTCCTGTGGAGGAAATTGTCAGAATTCAGTTAAGGAATACTTTGTGCTGAGGGGGCTTTTTTATAATAGCGGTAATATTTTCAGTGGCCGTATGCTGCTGCAGACGGCATAAAAAGAATAAGAGACAGGCAGAAGGCATGGCAATAGTCATGCCTTTAAAATTTGGTGGTAGGACAAGAAGTTGTGTGATATAATATTGACACAAAAGAACATTGCAGAATTAAAAATTAAGAGGTGGGAAATTATGTCCGTACAGGGAGAAACAAGAGAAAGAACCAGGATAAATTTGCGTGAACCAAGGCATTACCGTGTGATAATGCACAATGATGATTTTACGTCCATGGAGTTTGTGGTGGAAATATTGATGGATATATTTCATAAGGATGAAGCGGAAGCGGAACGTTTGATGCTGATGGTACATGAAGGCGGCAGGGCGGCGGTTGGGGCATATCCTTATGACATTGCGATTACAAAGGTTCAGGCTGCTGCCGCAAGAGCAAAAGAAGAAGGTTATCCGTTTCGGATGACAGTGGAGGAGGCATAATGATGCAAGTATCGGAGGAAGTGGCCGGAATTGTCAATATGGCAATTACTCTGGCAAAAAGTGGGCATTTTGAATTTATAACGCCGGAGTTGCTGCTGTATGTGATATGTCGAAATAAAGTATTTGTCAAGGCGTTTCAAAATTGTGGCGGAAACGTGAAAAAATTGGATTATCGTCTCAGAGAATATATTGAGGAATACATGGAGCAGGTAGAAGAGGCCGAAGAAGAGCCGGAGTTGTCCCAGGGGTTGGGAAATGTGCTGGCATTTGCCTGGGAGGCGGCAGTGAACAGCGGTAAGGACGCCATAGAATTGCCCCATATTATTTATGCAATGTATGGACTGGAGGAAAGCTATGCGGCATATTATATGCGTCTGCAGAGAGTGGAAGCGCCGGAGCTTTTGCAGGAAATGACCATTGCATATGAAGAAATCGCTTATGAGGAAAAGCGGCATGAGAAGAGGAAGGCAAAGAATCGTACAGGGAAGAAAGAGGAAGGACAACAGAATGAAACAGCACAGGAGAAAGACAAGATAGGTTATGGAAAAGAAGCTGCCAAAGCGGAAGGGGATCATGGGGATGCGGAATCAGGTCAAGTCAGACACAATAAAAATGCACGGATAAAAGATAGCCGCAGGGAAGACAATCAAAAGCAAGACGGCGGGAAGAAAGATCGTAAGGGGGTGTTTGACAATAATCCTTTTGCCGGGGCAGTGGGAGAGACAGAAGAAAGAAGGAACGGGAATGATATGGGTATGGGGCCATTGAAAAGAAATCACGGCAACGGCGCCATGCCTGGAGACGAGGGACCGGAAAATGACTGGGAAGAAGATATGGAAGAGGAAGGCTCACAGGGGGGCTTTTGGCAGGAATATGCCCAATGCCTGAATGATGAACTGGACGGAGTGGGGCCTTTGATTGGCAGAGAGGAAGAATTAGAGAGAACCATGCAGATCCTTTGCCGCAAAGAGAAAAATAACCCCTTGCACTTAGGGGAACCGGGTGTGGGTAAAACGGCGATTACATATGGTCTTGCAAGGCTTTTAAATGAAGCGAAGGTTCCGGCGCCTTTGATGGGAGCGAAAATTTTCTCTTTGGATTTGGGAAGTCTGCTGGCGGGCACGCAATATCGGGGAGATTTTGAAAAAAGGTTTAAAAGAATTATGGACAGTATCGAAGATGAAGATAAGCCCATTGTATACATTGATGAAATTCATAATATTGTAGGCGCCGGGGCGGTAAACGGCGGAACTTTTGACATCTCCAATATGCTCAAGCCATATCTGGCGTCGGGGCATGTACGTTTTATCGGCGCAACCACCTATGAGGAATACAAAAAACATTTTGAAAAAAGTAAGAGTCTTGTAAGACGGTTTCAGAATATAGACATTAAAGAACCCACCATACAGGAATCCATTCATATACTGGAAGGATTGCGGAAGGATTACGAAGGATTTCACGGTGTTGTATATGAAGACGGTGTGGTGGAATATGCGGTGGAAATGAGCGCAAAGTATGTGAATGAACGATATCTGCCGGACAAAGCCATTGATTTGTTGGATGAAGCGGGGGCATATCGTCGGCTGCATCCCCTTGACGGGAGCAAACAGTCGGTAGATAAAGAATTAATTGATGAGATATTGTCAAAGACATGTCATATTCCCAAACAAATTGTGGAAAATGATGAAACTGCTGCTCTTTCTACATTGGAAGAACGGCTGACAGGGCGGGTGTTTGGTCAGGAAGAAGCCATATCCCAGGTGGTAAATGGGGTGAAATTCTCCAGAGCCGGTCTTTTGGATGAGGGAAAACCGTTGGCAAGCCTGTTATTTGTAGGACCTACAGGGGTAGGTAAGACGGAGATCGCGAGAAGTCTGGCGGAAGAATTGGGCATTAAGCTGATTCGTTTTGATATGAGCGAATATGAAGAGAAGCACGCGGTAGCAAAATTAATCGGCGCGCCGGCGGGATATGTGGGATACGAAGAAGGAGGACTTCTTACGGAGGAAATCCGCAAAAATCCTCATGCGGTTTTATTGCTGGATGAAATTGAAAAAGCACATCCGGACATCTATAATATACTGCTGCAGGTAATGGATTATGCCACATTGACGGACAATCAGGGCAGAAAGGCCGATTTCAGGAATGTGATTATTATTATGACATCCAACGCAGGGGCAAGCCGGATTGGAAAACACGGAATTGGTTTCCTGGGACAGGACGTGAGGGCG
Organism: Lachnospiraceae bacterium; assembly: GCA_022793065.1. GTDB lineage: Bacteria > Bacillota > Clostridia > Lachnospirales > Lachnospiraceae > Acetatifactor. Next base: position 12,687 of record JAAWCE010000082.1, on the reverse strand, counting down.
GATGTAATTCTGGAAGAGGTAAAACGGATTTTCCAGCCGGAGTTCCGCAACCGTCTGAACCGAATTGTAGTGTTTCATGGGATCAATGAGCGTATGGCGGAGCAGATTGTGGAGAAAAAGATAGGGGAGCTTCGGAAAATGCTGCTTCGGAAATCTGTCACGCTGACGGCGGATACCGCCGCAAAACAGTTAGTCAAAAAGAAAGGTATCAGTGCGGAGTTCGGCGCAAGGGAAATTGAACGTGTCATACAAGGTGAAATCAAACCCCTTTTGGTGGATGAGATTTTGTTCGGTACGCTGAAAGAGGGCGGAGACTGCAGTTTAACAGCGGATGGTGATAAATTTGTGTTTGCTTTTGGCACAGAACAGGCAAACGGTTAATTTCTGTAAGACTGATGAGGAAAAGGGGGAAGTTGTTATGCCTGTGTATCGTTTGGACGAAGAGGAAGTGTCCTTTCCAAATCCGTGTTATGGCCGCGGGGACGGATTGCTGGCGGTGGGGGGAGACTTAAGTGTTGAGCGGCTGTTATTGGCATATTCTCATGGGATTTTTCCCTGGTATAATCCAGGGGATGAGATAATGTGGTGGTGTCCCAAGGAGCGTTTTGTAATATTTCCAAAGGAGATTCATGTATCACATTCCATGAGAAAATATATGAGAAAGCATGAACTGAATGTGGTATTGAATCGGGATTTTGCGGATACAATGCATCGGTGCCGTGTGAAAAGAGAATGGAAGGAAGGAACCTGGATTTCCGATGAGATGGAGGAAGCGTATTATCGGCTTCATGAGGCTGGATATGCCGTAAGCGTGGAAGTACAAGAGGACGGACAGTTGGCAGGGGGATTTTACGGGGTTTGCATTGGAAAATGTTTTTTTGGAGAGAGTATGTTCTCGGAAAAAGAGAATGGGTCTAAGACGGCGCTGATTGCCTTTGCCAGATTTTTAGAGGAAAGGAACTTTCTGTTTATAGACTGTCAGTTTCATACGGAACATTTAGAGAGTATGGGAGGCAGATATATTTCCTGGGAGGAATTCGACGGAATGTTGCGTCAGGGTACGGGACTCAGGGAATCGTGAGAAAGTAAAAGCATGATTGGTATGTGCGCTTTATCGCACAGAGGGTATAAAAATGATAGAGTTGCCTTATGAAATTCAAAATATAATTAGGGATGCTGATTTTCAGATGGACGGTATAGGGATGTCTGGAAGTAAAATCTATTTGTTTTCGGAGCAGGTGCTTAAAATTCAAGAGGACAATGAAGAAGCACGAAATGAGTATGATATTATGGGATGGCTTAAGGGGAAATTACCCGTGCCGGAAGTGATTTCCTATGTATGTGAAGGGGGAAAAAGTTATCTGTTAATGACGAAAGTGATGGGAAAAATGGCCTGTGACAACGAATATATGCGTCATCCGGAGCGATTAATCGGTCTGCTTGCGGAGGCGTTGAAATTCTTGTGGAAAGTTGATATCAATGACTGCCCTTGTAAATGGGGAATTGACAGAAAACTGGAAATGGCGCGGTATTGGGTGGAGCATGGTATGGTAAGTATGGAAAATGTAGAGCCGGATACCTATGGGGAGAACGGGTTTCGTTCTCCCAGAGAATTGTATCAATGGCTTGTGGAACATAAGCCCCAGGAAGATTGGGTACTGACACATGGAGATTTTACATTACCCAATCTTTTCTATCAGGGAGAGGAACTGAAAGGATATATTGATTTGGGGCGAATGGGTGTTGGGGACAAATGGCAGGATATTGCGCTTTGCTACAGAAGTCTGCTGCATAATTTTAGCGGAAAATATGGCGGCAGAAAATATGAGGACTTTTCTTCTGATTTATTATTTCAAAAACTGGGGCTGGAACCTGACTGGGAGAAAATACGGTATTATATTTTGTTGGATGAATTATTTTGAATCCCCCAAAGGATTCCGGCAATTCCCAGTAAAATTACCGATAACACACCATATATCACATAGGCCGGGATAGTTTGGAAGGCCACCAGTACAAATAAGGGAACCATACCGGATGTCATACCGATCAGCATAGTGAGCAAGGTGGAGGTACTTTGCTTTACTACTCTGACTTCGTTTTCCCAATCCAAAAGAGGAAATTTGCGGTTGACAGCAAAACCGGTTACGGCCAAGAATATAATGTACACCGCAGGTATTGCCAGGAGACAAACGAAATTTAAGCCCGCCGGCCTTAAGGCAATGATTAATAAAATTTCCGAAACAAGATAAAAAGGAAGGGCCACCAACAGATTTGCACCTACTTTACTTTTCATAATATCCTTTTCTGACACGGGGAAGGTCTGCATCATCCACCATTGCTTTCCTTCCATGGAAATAGAGCAGGAACTCATGGGCATCAGCGAAAAGATCATACCTAACAAAACGGGCAGTCCCCTTTCTGCTATTCCCTGTATTCCAATGATTTCATTCAAGGTTTCTTTTCCCATGATAAGAATGGCAATGGAAAGCAACAGCGCTAATATGTTTCCGGTCAAGGTATTAACTACATACACTACCGATGCAAAATAGCGGCGCAGTTCTCTGTCAATCATACTCCATAAAACAGATCGGACACTCAGGTCTTTCATCTGATAGTTTCTTCTGGCTTCATGAGCTGCAAGCAGATTGCAGATGTTTACATAAAAGGGCCGCAGCAGCTCCAAGAATAGAAGGAAACATCCTGTGGATATGGCCAGGAATAAAAGCAGCGAGGGGAGATTGCCTTGCACCATAGCTTCCGACAGCCAGATACCAGGGGGATAAACATTCCGAATCTGTGTATCTATTAAGGAGGTGATTTTTTGCATGATATCTGTCAATTGTTCCGGTTCCATGCCGGATAATGTAAAGCTTCCCAATAAAAGGATGCAGACAAAAAGCATTGTAAGCAGAATGGCAACAAGATTTTTCCTTCTCCATCTGCTGCTAATGCCGGTAATTACTGCTCCGACCACGGAAGCCAGAGTTAACGGCAGAAAGGGCAAAAACAGACTTCCAAGGAATCCGTATAAATAGAAAGAGAGATCTGGCTGCTCCATGATACCGTATACCGCAATTCCAGGCACCATAACAAGCAGTCCAAGAAGCATGTCGCTGATATACATTGGCAGAAATCGGCTGATAATCATTGCACGGACGGTTACGGGCAGGGTAATCTGTTTTTCATAGGCATTCTGGTCAAAAAGCACAGTTCCAGCCTTTAACATTGTAAAGATAAATACAAATAAAGCGACGCACATGGAAAGGATTGCGGGAACGTGAGCACCCAATCCCATATAGATGAGTCCATAGCTTATACCGCTCACATATCCCATGAGTATTATGATCAGGAAAAAACATAGGCATCCCATCATGTAATATCGAAATTTCTTTTTCCGGTCTTTTGTATATCGAAATTCATTGAAGCCCATTAGATTACACAGAGCAATTCTTGTCAGCAATTTAATCTGTTTTCCCATGCCTTGCCACCTCCATAAAGATATCTTCTAAGGACTTTTCTTTTGTCAATTCAGCGGTAGTGCCTTCTATCATTAACTTTCCTTCCGAAATAATTCCGATGCGGCTGCACAGTTTCTCTGCCACTTCTAATACGTGGGTGGAGAAGAAAATAGCGCTGCCTTTTTCACAAAGTCCGTGCATTTTTTGCCGCAGGATCAGAGATGCTTCCGGGTCCAGTCCTACAAAGGGTTCATCCAGAATCAATAGTTTGGGGGTATGGATGAGGGCGCCTGTGAGAGCCAGTTTTTGTTTCATACCATGGGAATAAGTGGACATCAAATCACCAAGGGCCTGATATATTCCAAAATCCTCCGCTTCCTGTCGTATTCGTTCCTTTCTGTCTGCCTGGGATACCTCATAAAGGTCAGCGATGAAATTCAGATATTGTATTCCTGTGAGATATTCGTACAAATCTGGATTATCTGGGATATATGCCATATTTTTCTTACAGACAAGAGGTTCTTTGGTAATATCTTTCCCATCCACCAGTATTTGACCGCAGTCAAAACCGTGAATTCCTACAATTGCCTTGATGGTTGTGGTTTTACCGGCGCCGTTATGGCCGATAAATCCATAGATGTCCCCGCTGTGAACGGTGAGGGACAAGTTGGAAACTGCTGCTTTTCCACCTTTATAAGTTTTGGTTATATTTTTTATTTCTAACATTCTCCATCTCCTGTTCTGGTATGGGCGGGCTATGAGCATACGCCGTCCATACCTGTTTGGCTGCTTTTCTGCAAAGAAACTATTTTCTGTGCAATATGATACCTATAATTTACAGCAGATATGTATCTTTTTCAATGGAGCTTTATGCGAGTTATTTTATAAAAGTTTCCTGAAACGATACTTATAGAGAAATGTTTGGAAAAAAGGCAAAAAGGTAAATGTGAATGTTTTGTATGTTTGGAAGTTTGTATTACTTCATAAATTCTACCGGATGATATTCTTCTATATTTTGTACATGGGAAGACTGACAGAATTCTTGAAAAATCTCCAAACATTCTTCTTCGGTGTATGTCTTTTCCACAAGTCTTGTACTGGTTATTCCTTCTATGCCCAGTTGCACTGTGATACCGTCCTTTATCTGGGCAGCCTGGATGAAACGGATGCCGTCAGGGGCGTCGGCAACAGTGAGGACAACGAATTCGTCCTCATACTCGAACATGGTTTGGAGACATTCTTTTACCATATTCCAGGAAGGGTTTTGTTCTTCAATTTCCTGTGTTCTCACAGTACAGTTTGATGTACAAGCAGTATTTTTAAAAGTAATTTCAGTTGTAGTTTCTTTGTTCTGATTCATGTGTCCTCCTATTTTAAGTCGCTGCGCGACAGCACTAAAGAATGAAGTTCTCTCAGCGCACACACAGGAGAGATAAATTTCATTCGTAAGTAAACTCATGAAATTTGCTCTCGTGCGCCTACGAGCCTTCATTAAGTCGCTGCGTGACAGCACTAAAGAATGAAGTTCTCTCGTGCGCTCTCACAACCTCACCTGTCCAGCGCGACAGCACTAAAGCGCTTTTTTCTTCCATTTTCCTACTCGATAGAAGATGAAGGTGATAACTGCGCCGAGAACCCAGGAAGAAAGCAGGGAAATCCACAGACTTTCATAGCGTCCCTGGGGAAGTTCCGGAGTTTTGGTCAGGTATGCCAGTCCATAGGCTAAGGGAACGCGGACCGCCACGGTGGTAAATAGAGAGATCCACATAGGGGTTACAGTATCGCCCGCGCCTCGCATGACGCCGGATAAACTTTGGGTTACGGCCATTGCAATGTAACCCACGGCCAGAATCTTCATCATATCGGCGCTCAATTGTGCCAACTCCTGGGTATTGGTAAAGATTCCCATCAATAAAGGTCCAAAGAGTAGAATCAATCCAGTTATGACAGCCGAAGTCCCAGCCGCAATAATGGTGCCCTGTTTTGCGCCCAGTTTTACCCTGTCAAATTCCTTTGCACCCACATTTTGGCCCGCATAGGTAGTCATTGCAGTGCCGAAAGAGAAGTTGGGCATCATGGCAAATCCGTCCACCCTCATAATAATGACGTTTGCGGCAATAATCATTTCACCAAAACTGTTGGTGAGGGATTGTACTACCACCATAGCCAAAGAAAAGATGGCTTGCGTAAGACCTGAGGGCAGTCCCAACCGAATTACGGTCATGATATTTTCCTTGTCAGGCTTTAGATATTGCATTTTCATGTCAAAGAAATCGGTCATTTTGCGCAGTTTCAGCACACACAATACGGCGGAAATGAGCTGAGCAATTACAGTGGCCAGCGCCACACCGGCCACGCCCATGTGAAAACCAGCTACAAACCATATGTCCAGGACGATGTTGATTACAGTGGCAATTAATAGGTATACCAATGCGGATAGAGAATCTCCCAGCCCACGCAGAATTCCGCAGAGGATATTGTAGTAGGCCAAACCGGCAATCCCCCACAGTAAAATCATCAGGTAGGAAGTGCACCAGTCAAGGATACTCTCCGGGGTGTCCAATAGTACCAGCACGGGACGGATGGCAAAGGAGCCGGCTATCATCAGCAGGATGGAAGCAAAGGCGGTTAATGTTATGGTGCTGCCGATGGTTTTGGACAGGTTTTCTCTGTCATGGGAACCGTAATATTGGGAAACCATAATGCCCGCACCCATGGAGATACCCACGAACAAAACCAGCAGGAGATTGAAGATAGGGCTGGCGCTGCCCACTGCCGCAAGTGCATTATCACCTACATATTTGCCAACCACTATACTGTCCACCGTATTATATAATTGTTGGGCAATGTTGCCGATGAGCATTGGAATAGTAAAAATTACGATTCTTTCCCAGGGCCGTCCCTGGGTCATGTCCACCTGTCCGAACAAACGGGTTACTTTTTCTAACATTTTCTGCCTCCTCTTCTTTTATGTAATAACCCCATTTTAGAGGATTTGTCGTTAATATACAAGACCAAAAAGTTTTTTGTTTGAGAGAAGGCAAATTCAAGTATTGGTATTGGCAGAAGATGGAACAGGTTTCTTGAAAAATGAGCATGAAGAGTGTATAATATTTTACATAGAGTTGGTGTAAGTTTGAAAGTAAACTTTCAACTATTGATTGGTATGTGCGCTATAGCGCACAGTTGGTGTAAAAATCGAAGTTGTGGCCCGTGGGGCAGAATGAGAGGAAATATGGGAAATGAAAATCAAAAGTGCCCAATGTGCAGCACTAAATTAAAAATGATAGACGGCCGCATGACTTGTAAAAGTTGTGGGTATTATTTCAGAAATGATCAGGAACAACAGAAAGATAACACAAAGGGAGTCCATGGGGGATACCAGAATACATATCCCTATCAGTCGGGAAATACAAATCATTACGGCAATTTAAATCAGCCAAATGGTGATTCTAAGTCCGGCGGTACACGGTCGTCCGGCAAAAATTATTCAGGCACGGCCATTGCCGTTGCAATTATGATAGGCGTTATAGTGAGTATTATATTGGGAGTGGTTGGGGTATATATCGATGGGGTGGTATCTGATATATCAGAATTCATTGGTCAGGACAGTTATGCACAGAGTGCGGCCAGTTCTTCCAATGCCATGTTGGAGAATATTGTGGGTTCCGTAGAAAGTAGTGCAGAGAACGTTTCCGGGTCTTCTTCTGCCGAGCCGGAAACTTCGTCAAGCAGGCGTATTCCCAGGTCAACCTTTTTTATTCAGGCGGCGGAGGCCATTTGGGGAAAAGGATTTCGGACCATTACGGCAGAAGAATATGCCAGCCTGACGGCGCTTAAAATTGACACGGATGAGAAAACCATTTCTTTCCAACTGGATCATGGCAATACACAGGTACTTATTTTCCAGAATTATAAGGATAAGAATTTGGCGGATTTGGCGTCCTTTCCTGGGCTGGAATTCCTCTCCATTGACGATGAGTTATATGAAGGAGATTTGGACGGGTTAAATCATTTGAACGCAGTGTATGCGGAGAACAGTATCACGGAGATGGTCGATATTATTCCGGATGCGGAAAGTATTGTGGAACTTGGAATAAAATCTACTTTTTTTGAAAAATCCTTAGAGGGGTTGGAGGCATTTCCAAATCTGGAGTATTTGTCTGTGGACTATGATGATTTGGAAGACATATCAATTCTTGAACAATATCCTGATCTGCGTGGATTGACGCTGGAAGGATGCGACAGTCTGACCGATTACAGCCCGCTGATGGCGCTGACCAATATGGAAGTACTGAAGATTGCGTCTTCACAGCTTAAGTCCATTGATTTTGTGAAACAAATGCCGAACTTGACACATTTGCGCATTGAAGACAGTAAAATTACCGGGCTGGAGGCGCTGCGAAGCTGCCCAAATCTGCGTTTGCTTTCTCTGGTTGACAATTATAGTATCGTGAATGATGATTATTCAGTTGTAGGAGAAATGGAGATGCTGGAAGACTTGACAATCTCCCTGGGACACCTTTTTGAACTGCCATCCTTTGCAAAATTGACCAAACTGTTGCAGCTTTCATTGAAAAATGTGGATGATCCCACGCCCTTAAAAGATGCGGTTAATGTGAAGTATCTGGAATTGGATGACATTTCCTGGTGGGATTTGAATGTACTTACTTCCATGGAGAATCTTTCGTCTTTGAAATTGACAAATTCTCATCTGAATACATTAGAACCTTTGACGCAGTTTTCAAATCTTATGCTGCTTGATTTGGAGGGGACAAATGTTTATGGAAATGTGGAAGAGATATTCGGGATTCCCAGCCTGTATTATTTGAATATGAAAGACTGTAAGATAGGGCTGGACTTTGATCGTGTGCCTGTGAATGAAATGCTTCTTATGCTGGATCTTAGTGAATTAACAATAATGGAAGATCCTTCGTTTACCAGCCAGAACCGGACGGAGATTTATTTATCCTCACATTATGAATTTTTTGAAAATTTCCCCAATGTGACAGAGTTGTATTTGAAGTCTTTACAGTTGGATAGTATTGAATTTGTGAAAAATATGCCCAATCTGGAATATCTGGATATAACGGATAACAATGTCACAAGTCTGAAGCCTTTGGAGGCATTGGAACAATTTAGAATGGTGAGTTGCGGAAGGAATACGATTTTGGAAAATGTATCTGCAGACAGCGGAATTTCTGTGAGTACTGCCGATTAGGAGAATGAGCAGATAGGATTAAAGTGAAAATGGGCAGAACCAGGTTTGCTGGTTCTGCCTTAACTTATGTGCAGACTTTGCTGAGAAAATATGCCGTTAAAGCGGTGTGCTGACTGTCCGGCAAGCAGGGGATATGGTCATTCCTCTGCAAAATTTATGCCTTAGAAAGTGAAGAGTATGTATTGCTTCCTATTGGGATATCTTCTTATCCACGTATAAAATATGGTTTACAAGCCATCCCAGCAAAAATTCCAATAATTTTTGAAGGGATTCCTGAGGATTTTCATCCATTTCATTGTAATCAATGTTTTCCAGCTTATCAATAAAGGCGGCATGAGCCCGTTTCTGTGCGTCAATGCCTTCATAATGTATACTTTCCATATATTCTTCTTCATCACGGAAGTGTTCTATGGTGTACGCTTTTAATTCCAGTAAAATATCTACGATTTTGTCGTATCCTGATACGGCGTCATATGTTTTGACCAATCGGTTTGCTCTGTCAACAATGTTGAATAGTTCTCTGTGTTCCCCATCAATTAAAGCTATGCCAGTCAGATATTCATCTGAGAATTCGCAAGGATTTTCCTTGATCATCCATTCTTCCAGAGGCGGAAGCTTTCCAATCATAATATCGCTGCCAAGGATATGACTGTAGAGCCATTTTGCAAGAAAAGTCACCAAATCTGCCAGGACTTGCTGTTGTTCCTGGAAGTCGTCTATGTTCAGCATTTCAAAACAGAGTATTTTTTCCCGGAAAAAGGCATGTTGTGTTCTTTGCAATATTAGTTCAGGGTCACGGATTTGGGTCATATATGCTTCTTCGTGAGCAAAGTGCTGTTCTGCATATTGATCAAGCTCCGCAATGATTTCCTTTAAATGTTCATAATAGTCGCTGTGATAATCCGTAGTTATAAGAATATAGGCTCTGTTTAAAATCTCAAAAAGATGCCTGTGTTCCTGGTCGATTGTTTCTATTCCTATTTTGCAGTCATCTGTGAATTCAAACACTGAAAATCCATCCTTTCTAAATATGCTGTGAATATGATAAGGTTCATGCTTTTGGGCCGTAACTACATTATAACCTTTAAGTATGCGCAGGTCAATCAGACTTTTGATGTAAGTAGGAAAGTTATATGGGAATGATGTCGGTACAAGCGGGGGCATTTGTTGGGCAGAGGAGGGCATTGGCGCTGAATTGCCGCTTGCCATATAAGGTATTCCGTGATATGCTTGACTTAATTCTTATATTATAAAAAAGTCTGATGGGAAAGAAGGCTTGTTATGTACCATTTTGAGAAGATGAACAAAAAGTTACTGGGACCGCAGGTGGAGGAAGAGTTAATGAAGTATATCCTTCATGAACCGGTGGAAGTGGGGAAAAAGATTCCAAACGAATTTGAACTGGCGGAGAAATTTGGTGTGGGGAGAAGTACAATTCGGGAAGCTGTAAAGGGGCTGGTTACCAGGGGGATATTGGAAGTGCGCAGAGGGGACGGAACCTATGTAATCAGTACCACTACGTCGGATGTAGATCCGCTGGGGCTTACCAGACTGGGAGATCGTTATAAATTGGCTTTGGAGCTTTTGGATGTACGTATGATGTTGGAGCCGGATATTGCGGCTATGGCCTGCAGAAATATTACGCAGGAAGAGAAGGAGAAATTAGAGAAACTGTGCAATGAAGTGGAGCAATTGTATCTGAGCGGGCAAAATCATGCAGGCAAGGATGTGGAGTTTCACACACACATAGCAAAATGCAGCGGGAACAGGGTGGTGGAGGTACTGATCCCAATCATCAATACCGCAGTTTTGACCTTTGTGAATCTGACCCAGCGCCAACTGATGAAAGAAACGCTGGAGACCCACAGGGCTATTACCGAGTCTATAAAAAAAGGGGATGCCGTAGGGGCAAAAGCGGCTATGGTGATGCACTTGAATTACAACAGACAGAGAATACTTCAGATATATGAGGAACATTTGGCAGAAAAAGGAAAAAACACCTGATTTGCCATATCCTATCTTGTAAACATCGGATGACTTTCACTGCAACACATTTCCTAATCAGTTTAAAATACCAAAGTGAAAATATAACCAAAAACATCAGACAAATACATTGTTTTTTGTCTATATTTTTGTTGAAAAGGTAGAAAAAGGAAAATATACATCAGATGTATTGACGTTTTGACCAAGAAATTATAAACTATATACATAAAGCATGAGACGTCTGATGTATCGGAAATAAAAAAAGCAAACTACCAAAAAGATACGTGAATAGCCTGACTGAAAATAACGAAGGCTAACATAACAAAAGCAAAAATGAATAAAGTGGTGTCCTTATGGATACAAAACAAAAAGGAGGTATAAGGTATGGCAGCTGATGCAACTATGTTAAATCCTACAAGATTGATTATTGCGGCAGCGTTGGGATTGGTGATTTTGTTAGTACTTATTATTAAATTTAAAATTCATGCGATGGTTTCCATTCTTTTAGGAGCATTGTCCATAGGGCTTATTGCAGGAATGCCCTTTGAAGATATTATCTTAGCGGTGAACGATGGTATAGGCAATACATTAAAAGGAATTGCCCTGTTGGTGGGGCTGGGGTCCATGTTTGGAGCCATTCTGGAGTCTTCAGGGGGAGCCCAATCCATAGCGGTTACTTTGGTCAATAAATTTGGAGACAAAAGGGCTGCATGGGCGCTGGGAATTACGGGTCTGGTAATTGCAATGCCGGTATTTTTTGACGCCGGCCTGATTATTCTGATTCCGTTGGCGTTTTCTCTTGCCAAGAGAACAAAGCGTTCGTCACTGTTTTATGCCATTCCTCTGCTTGCTGGTTTGGCGGTGGGGCATGCGTTTATTCCGCCCACGCCGGGACCGGTGTTGGTGGCTACAATGCTGAATGTGGAATTGGGCTGGGTTATTTTGGTTGGCGTATTCTGCGGCGTCGTTTCAATGATAGTTGCCGGACCCATATGGGGTGCTTATTGCGGTAAAAAATATAATGTGCCGGTTCCGGACCATGTGGCGCAACAGGAGGATTTTGATGAATCTAAATTGCCTGGGTTTGGATTAATTGTGGGAATTATATTAATTCCGTTGGTTTTGATTGTATTGGATTCCATAGCGGGTGTGATTCCGGCCCTTGCTCCGGTGCAGCCGATTTTCGGATTCCTGGGAGAACCTTTTGTAGCGCTGCTGCTTGCTACCATTGTAGCGATGTTTGCTTTGGGTACCAGACACGGATATACGCTGCCTGAGTTGGAAAAGATAATGACAAAGTCTTTGGAACCTACAGGTTTGATATTGTTGGTAACTGCCTGCGGCGGTGTACTGCGTTATATGCTGCAGTATTCCGGTTTGGGTGAGGTAATCGGCAATGCGGTGGCGTCGGCCAGTCTGCCTTTGGTTCTGGTGGCCTTTATTGTGGCTGCATTGGTGCGAATCTGTGTTGGGTCCGCCACGGTGGCTATGACCATGGCTGCCGGCATTGTGGCCGCAATGCCGGGAATCTCTGAATTGTCCCCCCTATACCTTGCCTGTGTGACAGCGGCGGTGGCAGGCGGCGCAACGGTTTGTTCTCACTTTAATGATTCGGGATTCTGGCTTGTAAAATCATTGGTGGGACTGGACGAAAAGACGAATCTGAAAACCTGGACAATTATGGAGACTTTGGTGGGCGGAACTGGATTTTTGGTGGCACTGATTATTTCGTTTTTTGCATGAGTGCCAGGTGTTGAAGAGTAGGGACGGAACAAGTTCCCGTATGAGAGGGTATTGTAGGGCGGATGCGGAACTGAAATATAAAAACAGCATCCGCCCGAAGATACCCGGAAGCAATTATGTCCGCAATCACATCGCGGAGAGAATTGCTTCCCGTATGAGAGGGTATTGTAGGGCGGATGCGGAACTGGAATAGTCCAGCTAAGAAATGTCAATCCATTTATTAAAAATGTTAAGCTGGACAGGTGAGGTTGTGAAGGCGCACGAGAGCAAATTTCATGAGAT